>JAGHUP010000001.1 GCA_018064755.1 Candidatus Crickella equi
CGGCGAGGGGAAAGTACAAAAAAACAACCAGTACCATTACTGATACTGGTTGCAAAAACCTTTTAATATTTCACTGTCCTCTTGACGGGAAGCAGTTCATAATGCGAGCCGCGTTTGTTTTGTCGCTATACGAAGGGAGATATGAAAAGTACATCACTTTCGACGAGGAAAAAACGGTGAATTGTCGCTATATGGGCAGTGATGCAAAAAGTACATCATCAACCAAGCCAATTTGGCCCTAATTGATGATGTACTTTTGGTGTATAAGACCGTATTGCGACAAATCGCAAGAAACTCGACTTGAAAAATGATGTAGTTTTGGCATGAGAGTCTCTATTGCGACAATCCGCCATTTTCCGGAATCAGGATAGCATTCATTGGTGCGCCCGGCGAGATTCGAACTCGCGGCCTTTTCATTCGGAGTGAACTACTCTATCCCCTGAGCTACGGGCGCATATATGAGCCGCGCTAGGCACGGCTTTTCTATAGGAGTGAAACATCTTGATCTATTGTTTTCTGCGTTTTAACAAATCACCAACATCTATCTGATCAACTACAACCGCCACGAAAATAACCGCACTACCGAGGATCTCCATTGGAGTCATGAACTCGCTCAGGAATATTGCACCGAAAATAGCTGCGAATACAGATTCCAGGCTCATCAGAAGAGCCGCCGTTGTCGCATCTGTATATTTCTGTCCCACAATCTGAAGTGTATATCCAGTTGCGGTAGGTAGGAATGTTGCATATAGAAGAACCGGTATTCCTGCACCGAGTTGTGACAAGCTCGGATGTTCAACAATTATTGCAATAATCAATCCAACAACTCCGGCAAATGCCATCTGAAGCACGGAAATAATAAGATCGTTCTCTCTATCTACGAATGCATTTACCGCCGTAATCTGTGCTCCAAATGCAACTGCACTAACCAAAGTCCACCAATCGCCAGGCGTAGTATTGCCGAGGCCGCCACGAAGGCTCAGCAGCGCAAATCCCACCATTGCAATAGCAACGCAGAGGAAGGTTTTGCCGTTTACTTTCCTACCAATTGCTACACTTAATATTGGTGTGAAGACTATGTACATACCGGAAATAAATCCGGACTTACCAGCACTAACGGTCAACAGTCCTATCTGCTGAGTCATTGTTCCCAGCATCAAGAAAGCTCCGCACAGAACGCACGCCTTGATAAGTTTGCTCTTACGAAATGCCAGCGTGTCCTCAGAATTCTTCGCGCGGCTCAGGTAATTACTCTTACGGAGGCCCACCATCATAATTGGACACAGCACAAGTGCCGCCATTATCTGACGCACTGCATTGAACGTCATAGGCGGCATTACTTCATTGCCTAATTTCTGTGCTATAAACCCGGTTCCCCACACAATTGCCGTGAGAAGGAGCGCGGTATTTCCTTTAAATTTATCTGACATCTACAACCTACCGAACAATATCTATAATAACCACCTCGCCATGAGATCCGAATCTCAGCGGCGGTCCAAAGTATCCACATCCCGAGCTAACTATCGTCGAAATTCCACTATTGATCTTGTATCCGTGCGCATTGTCGCTAACCGCTCTTGTGAACCATGTTCCCGGCCATATCTGTCCGTCGTGTGTATGTCCGGAGAGGACGAGGTCAGCGCCGATTGTTGCGAGCTGGTCGTAGTCTTCTGGTTCGTGCTGGACTACGACGAGCGGAGCGCTATGATTCACGGAGTCGGCGATTTCGCCGATGTCCATTCTGACATTCTTGCCATCGCCTGTTTTGTTCTTGTCCTTGCGGAAGAAGAACTGTATGCCATCAACATCCAGGCCCTTGTCAGGCAACATCTGCCAGTCGCAACGCTCGAAGAACTTATCCATATCCTCGTGTCTATACACATTGCAAGGGTCCTCAATGGCAAAACCGCAGAAGAGCGGCTCGGTTACATCGTGATTACCATACGCCATATACGCCGGTGTTCCATCAGCCGTCATCTGAGCAAGTAGATCAGCGTATTGGTCCGCACCGAAGAGACCCACATATGAACTAGTGAAATAGTCTCCGGCGCCGATGACATAATCGACATCGGAAGATTTAACTATATCTACTAGATCTTCAATCGTTGAATACATAGTATTAACGCCCATATGCATATCGGCGAGCAGGGCTATACGAGTTACCTTCTCGCCGTCCTGTGGCTTGTATGCAAGATCCTGGTCAATGCGCTCATAGTCATGTCCTATGAGTTGTTCATCTATTAATTCCGTACTATTCGTACCCATCTTGAGGGCATAGTAATGAGTGTAAAGATGCTGTGCGTGAATATATCCATAAACATTGTAGCTCGCTGTAATTGCAAACATTGTAGCCAGTATTACAGCAGCCTGACGAGTCGATACCATGTGGATAATATGTTTAATTATATGGCCCACAACAAGGCAGAGGCCGAACACAGCCACCCATCCTAACCATATATTTCCTATCTTCTGAAGATATGCATCGAAGGTGCTCTGAGGCAGGAACGCGCCAAATATCGGAATCAGATCAATCACGCCAAGCGTAATAGCTATTCCATGCAATTTGTGCTTGTGTCCCCATCTAGTTCTCTTGAGCCACCACATCAGCTGCCAAGTTGCATATAGGCAGCCAACGAGATATCCCAGCATAATGAGAAAAATCCACATAAAAAACTCTCCTAAACGATATAATTATAATCGCAAAAACGCTTGACTTCAAGGGTTACAGGGAATATACTTGTTAAGCGTGTGTGTATGCACACGAATTGGAGCAGGCCTCTGGCCGGTAGCTCCGACACTAATAATTTATTACTAGTTATGCCGAAAACGAACTCCGTTCTAAGTAGGCAGACCGAAAAAGTTTTCGAACTAAGTAGGTAGAAAGGAATTAAGATGAAGTCTTACATCGCTAAGCCTGCAGATATCGACCGTAAGTGGTACGTTATCGACGCAGAAGGAAAGACTCTCGGAAAGCTGGCTGTAGAGGCTGCTATGATCCTGAGAGGAAAGAAGAAGCCAACTTACACTCCACACATCGACACTGGTGACTATGTAATCGTTATCAATGCTGAGAAGGTTGCTGTAACTGGTAAGAAGGAAACTGACAAGATCTACAAGAGACACACTGGTTATCCAGGTGGACTCAGAGAGACAACTCTCGGCGAGATGAGAGCTAAGAAGCCTGAAGAAGTTATTCTTCACGCTGTTAAGGGCATGATGCCTAAGGGCAAGCTCGGACGTCAGATGTTCAAGAAGTTAAAGGTATACGCTGGAGCTGAGCATCCACATGCAGCTCAGAAGCCAGAAGTATGGAATTTCTAGGAAGGGAGGAGTAGACAATGGCTAAGACAATGTATCAGGCAACAGGCAGAAGAAAGTCTTCAGTAGCTAGAGTTAGACTCGTTCCTGGCACTGGCAACATCATCATCAACAAGAGAGACATGGACACTTACTTTGGTGCTAAGGAAATCGTTAAGAACGAGGTTAAGAGACCTCTCGAGGTTACTGGCACAGCTGGTAAGTACGACGTAATCGCTACAGTTAACGGCGGTGGATTCACTGGTCAGGCTGGAGCACTGAGACACGGTATCGCTAGAGCACTTTGCGAAGTTGACGCAGAGGCTTATAGAGCAACTCTTAAGGCTGCTGGATTCCTCACTAGAGACCCTAGAATGAAGGAAAGAAAGAAGCCAGGTCTGAAGAAGGCAAGAAGAGCATCCCAGTTCTCAAAGAGATAATCTCACAACTTTTCAGAAAGCCTCAGAGCCTTGTTTTTACTGGGTTTTAGGATTTGGAAAGATTTGGGATAGGGCTCAAATTTGCACGGTTTGCAACACGTTTGCAACAGGTTTGCAACAAAATTACTTAGAAGAAAAGATGCTATTCGCACTGAGTAGCATCTTTTTTCATGTTAGAAGTTGCAGGAAGCAGAGCTTCAAGTTTATTGATTTCATTTCTTAACTCCTTGATCTCAAGATGAGTATACACCTCTTCAGTTACATTACCATTCCCGGAATGTCCGACAATCTTTTTTATAAATCTCTCATCTACATATGCTGCAGTCAGCATGCTTATACAGGTGTGTCTGGTGCAATGTGGTGTCCGATACAGTCCAAGTGGCTTAAAGTATGCCACAAAACGATCTCTGTAATTATCGTAGTTCCATTTACTTCCATCCTCTCTATGAAACAAATAACCGCATTTTGATGACTCATAGAATTTCTTGAAGAACGGATAAACCGCATCGGCAATTGGCACTGGTCTTATACCATTATTTGTTTTAGCTTTTCTGATATAGAACCACCTTTCTTCCAGATTGACATCCTCAAGTCTGACTTCCAGCATCTCCCCTATTCTCGGACCGGAATAGATAAGCATCAATATTGTCTGAGTCATAAAGTCATCTTTGAAAGACCATAGTTTATTTACCAACTCCATCTCCAGATGCTTTTCCTCATCATATTTAGGTTGCCATTCTTTCTTATGCTTAGCAATCTCGACATACTTTGCATAGTCTTTTCCGACCAGATCATACTTCATTGCGTATTTGTACATCTGATTCAGCAGTATCTTCATCTTCTTAATCATCGGATAGTTCTTGTCGCTGGAATCAATCACATCCTGAAGATCCTTCAGCTTCAAATCTGCGAACTTCTTATTATGCAGAGCGCTCATATCTTTATATGAGGCCTCATAAGATTTGATGCTTGCTTCAGATACAAGGGGGAATTTTTCTTCAGACCATCGTTTGTATATATCTGAAAAGGTTAGCTTGTTTGCTTCGGCATCGTATGGGTTGTTATTATACTCTGCCAACATATTCAAGCCTTCGGCTTTTGATTTGGCATATCCTATGATTACATAATCTAATATTATTTTGTCTTTCTCCTCGTCATAATGATATCCCACTGTTTTTCTGACAACATACGGGTACCGTCGCTTACCTGAGAGCTTCGATACGCTTCCGTATCCATTAGGTAATTTCATTCATAGATCGACCTCCTTCTTTACTTCTCATATCTGGACTTCTTTTTATTAAGATTAAGCTGCGCAACTTCTCTACCACTATTGAATGGCGGAAATGCATATGCCAGCTTAACCTTCTTCCAATTATCATAGTATTCATCATTCTGATAGTTGGATTCTTTATATACACACATCTCTCTAAGAGTCGAATTAATGAAATCTGACTCGAAGTCAATGTGATATACATCTCCATCGTTTTCCGGTGGATTGATTTTTACAGGAATATAATCATCAATAGCAAATAGCAACGCAAGAACATCAGATGGGTTCTCTATCTTCAGATCAAGGAATGCATTATATGGAACCTTTAATGCGTCAGCTATTTTTACAAGCTGTTCCTTTCTTGGAACAGTTTTGTCCAGTTCATACTTCCTGATTGCAACTTCATGTATCTCGGTCATATCTCCGAGCTGTTTCTGTGTTAGCTGTCTGAAATTACGATAGTACTTTATTTTCTCTCCAAGTGTCATATCGTCCACCTTCCTTTCACGACAATTATATAGTACAAAAAATATATGTCAATAGTTATTAATAAATATGTTGACAGAGCATTTTATGCTCTATATAATAAGAGAGCAAGAAAAGCTCTGAGGTGAGCTGAGATGCAAACAAATTATGAGGAAAGGAGGTGTTGTATATGCCAGAAAGAAATGTATATGAAAAGGTCTATGTAGACTTACCGGCTTTTACCGGAAGGAATGTGCCAATCTCTGAAATTGCCCGAGCAATCGGAAAGGATCAGTCTTATGTAAGAATCGGTCTTCAGCAGGGATGGTTAAAATTCGGCGTCGCTGCAAAGATCGGTGACTCGAAAGAGTACAACTATTTCTGCCCTGACAAGAAGGTCTGGGAAGAAACCGGTTACTTCAAACCTATGGAAAGAGAATATTGCAGATAAGGAGGTGAATAATCAATGCAAGAGTTTTCAAAAGAAAAGACTGCCCTCTTACAGTCTGCAGGAACAGACTCGGGACAGTCAATATGTAAAAGTATCTACAGTATAACACATGAGTCAAGTGTTGAGCCGTTAGAAACCAAAACCGCCGCGCAGATTATGAACACCTTCTATCGTCCAAGACGAGATATTGTAGAAGGTATTCTCTGCCCCGGTACAAACTTCCTGGTTGGCAAGCCTAAGGTTGGAAAATCATTCTTAGTGCTACAGCTGGCATATCATGTCAGCAAGGGAATTCCCCTCGGGGAGTTCCCTGTCCGCCAGGGCACAGTACTATATCTGGCTCTTGAAGATAATGAGCAACGAATACAGGAACGCATGAACAATATGTTCGGAGTATCCAGCTCAAAGAATCTTCACTTTGCAAACATGTCAGAATGCATCGGCAACGGACTCGAAGAACAGCTCAGGGATTTTATCTCTATTCATCCCGATACTGTTCTAATCATTATAGACACGCTTGCTAAGGTCAGACAAATGGATCGTCACGATTATGCGGCAGACTATGATGTCATTTCATCGCTGAAGAAGTTGACTGACCTGCGAGACATTTGTATCTTGCTCGTTCATCACACCAGAAAGCAGGATGCGGATGATGTTCTTGATCTTGTATCCGGCACTAACGGTCTAGCCGGTTCTGCTGATGGAATCTATGTGATGAACAAGGAATCTCGCACCGAGTCTGATGCAACAATGGAAATCATTTGTAGAGATCTCGAAGCAACCAAACTTCATCTGAGTTTTGACAGTAGCAGAACTAAGTGGAAGTTAGACAGGATTGAACGCAATCAATTTGAGCTACCACCAAATCCACTAATCAAAGCAATAGATAACATCGTGATGAACGGCATTGATTACTGGGAAGGTACAGCCACCGACCTCGTAGAGCTTACCGGAATGATTGGTATGGATGCGGCGGTCTACTCTAAAGAATTAAGACATTCAGCCAAAAGGCTACTCAATGAACATCATATCGAGATGAACACTCGTAGGACAAGCTATAAGAGAGTAATCACACTCACTCGCATCAGACAGAATGAAGTCGATGATGACAGCAATGACACTGATGACGGTATGTGGGACAGCGACTGCTTCAAAGTTTTCGCTTCACAAGCCGATGAAGGTATCATGAGTAGTCAGATGGTCAACAGCGAAGAAAAAGTCGCGCTAACAAAAGAAAATATTCAAAAATCGCTCCGAGAGTCCCCTGAAAAATGTGGATACTACCCTAGCATAGAGGAGCGTGATGTGTATGCCTAGAATGAGTCAACGCGACAAGGCTCTGAATGCATTCTTCCTGACAGCAGACGGTCGCATCAAACATAATGATAAATGTGTCCGTTGTGCCAAGGAATGCAAGCAGAGCTTTCGGGCAGTTATAGTTCACTGCCCGAGGTATGAGCAAAAATATTAGAAATCGGATGTTCATACCCTTATCCGAGAGATATCGAGGATAAGATGGGAGTCCAGAGGGGAGTACCCTCGGCACACGACTTTGCAAGCAAAGTCTAGTGTGTTATACCCGTTATTAAAGTTTCGGTGCATTTTCAAATATATAGCACCGAATCGGAGTTGTCGCCTCAGCTATTTATTGCGACACTCCGCAGCTTTAACGGGTATTCTCCTCGATGGATCATGACACATCTTTGCATCGGAACCGCTATCACTGTAGCTGTCATTGGTGTCATAGCTGTCATGAAATTATTTCCATCGAGGCTTTTATCAGCGACATATAATAATAGAAAGAAGGTGATTATATTGCCTTATGCAATACTAAGATTTCAGAAAAAGAAGAAAGGAAGTATCGCCGCTTGCGAGCGACACAACGAGAGGAAGAAATCAATTTATAAGAGCAATCCTGACATAGATATTGAGAAAGCGGATCTGAATTATCATCTGATTGCTCCGCCCAGATACACATATCTTAAAGAAGTTAATAAGAAAATTGATGCTGCCGGGTGCAAAGTTAGAAGTGATTCTATACGCATGGTTGAAACAGTTATCACTGCTTCACCGGAATTTCTAGATTCGCTTCCACCTGAAGAACAGCGAGAATATTTTGAAAGAGCCCTATCCTTCATGGAGTCAAAGATTGGAAAAGATAACATCATTTCCGCAATCGTTCACATGGATGAACGGACACCGCACATGCATCTGACATTTGTTCCCTTAACGAAAGACAACAGATTATCTGCCAAAGAAATACTCGGAAACAAAACCAAATTGTGTGAGTGGCAAACAGAATATTATGATTGTATGTCTGAACGCTGGCCGGAAATTGAACGTGGAAAATCTGCAGCAGAAACTCATCGCAAGCATATTCCGACATGGTTATATAAGCTTGGCGATCGGCTGGATCGAGAATGTGAGCAAATATTTGCTGAGCTCGGTGATATCAATATGCTGAATGCCGGCAAGAAAAGAGATGATGTTGTCGAACTTCTAAGGGAAGTAATTCCTGAAATGAATCGTTTCAGAGTTGAAGTAAATCAGCTTACCGAAAGCATGAACTATTACAAGGATGAACTGCGCGGAAGAGAAAATGCCTACAGAAATAACCGTAATGAACTGTACGAAGTTAAGCAGGAAATATATGAAGATCGTGCCCGCATCCGTACACTTGAGCATCAACTCAACAAACAAAACAATCTTCTGAGGAAGATTCCGCCGGAAATACTACAGGAAATTAATCGCAAGAACGAAGACCGCGTTCGTTAAACATACAGCAGCATCGAAGACATCTTCGATGCTGTTTCTTGTTGCGGATGACTATATTCCATCGTAAAGCGATACAAAATAAGCAATAAAAGTGGCGGCAGATTATTGTTCTACCGCCAAACCTATCGTTTGTAGTGTGTAAAAAAATCCTGATTTTGTATCATCTCGACAAACTGGGATTTACTATTCTATCGGAAGCTGAATTTCTGTCAGCCAATCCTCTACAGATTCTTTATTCCAAATGCCATCAATATAACATTCTCGAGCAAGCCCTGCTGTCGTATACCCGTTCTGATCTGCATATTTCATAAGAAATGCATATGCCTCACCGATTTTCTCATAGGCTCCCTTGTGGTATATGCTCAGCACTTTTGTTTCCGGAAGTGTTTTGAACTTGATAAGTTCGTTTTCTTTCCCGAACGTCGTTACGGCCTCATTGTGTCTGATACGAATATCTGTCTCTTTATACTCGCCATCAAGGTATTCACAGAACTCATAGGGCGGCTCTGCGCACTTTAGTCCTGGATTCAGTTTAAGGCACTCCTGCCCAACATGCGGGATCCACTGCATGCTATCCGAATAAGTTTCTAATACTGTTTCTGCAGTATAAACAATCTTTTCGGGAATCACTTTTTCTGTTACTTGGTATTTCATATCTTTATCCTCCAAAATGGATTTGATTATGGAAAGATGAGATTCAATTATCTGTTTTTCTTTTGTAAGTGATTCTATTTTCTCCTGCAGGATTTCTTTCACATCAGCTCCGTTAAAAACCGCTTTAATTTCTTCAATGGACAGGTCAAGCTGTCTGTATGATTTTATCTTTGCAGCAGTTTCAAGCTGAGAAGTTTCATAAAACCTGTAATTATTCCATTCGTCAACGGATGCAGGCTTCAGAAGGCCTTCCTTTTCGTAAAACCTCAGAGCTTTGATTGTCAAATGTGATAACTTCGAAAATTCACTTATCTTAAGCATAATCGTCAATCTCCTTTCCACATCTGACACTCTAATCTATCCCCTACGGGATGAGTCAAGAAACAAATTCTAATTCTGTGCGAAAAGCACAGGGCATTATCTTCCCCTGTGCTTCTCTTTTTTCTTTTGCTGTTTCAGTTCAAACTTTCGTTTCTCTTCAGCGGCTTTCTGTTCGCGACTTTTTACTTTACGTTCCAGTTTGTTCTGCTCCTGTTGTAATTTCAATGCCTGCTGGGATTTTGTACCTGCTCCGGTTTTACCGAGAGACCGCTTTATTTCCCGCTGCATTTTCTTTGGATTCTTTTTTGTTTCCTCTACAACAGCTGCCACAGCAGGGCTGAACTGCAGGCTGTAATAGTGCTCCAGGATGAACTCATACACGTCATAGTCCTTTGGTTCAGAACCAAAAGTAACTTTAGTTGCAGATAGTTTTCCGTTTTCGTATCGTTCAAAAACCCCTACCCAAAACGGCTCCTCAAAAAACACTGTCAGTCTGGTCTTTACTTCACCCATGACAATCCCTCCTTCTTAATTGTTATGAGCAAAGAATGGACAACCCGGAGGGGCAGGTTACTTACCACGATAATTCGTGACGGCCGGGCTACCTACCGGCTCTGGCATGCAAAAGCACACGTTGCGTTTTTATCTCTGCGATTAATATATAATCAGACCTTACGGTCGGATTTACAAATTCAAATTTATATGTCTAAATACTACACGATTTCGGTATCATTTGCCATTGCCATCATGATGGAAAATTAAAATTTCATCCCATGATGCAACTATTATAACATCACAGGTCTTCAGTTGTCCCGACACGTCGTGAATTTGCAACACGTTTGCAACAAAGCAACCTAAAACCCAGTATTTCCAATGCTCCAAGTTCTCAAAGCGTTAATTTCAGTTCTCAAAGAGATAATTTCTCAAATCAACTCACGACATTTCATGTCAATTCAAAACAGCTCAGGACATTGTCCCGAGCTGTTTTTCATTTCACATTTTTAGAGCTGTTTCTTGTTGTGGGTGTCCGTATGTCTTTATTTCATCGTAATAATGATACAAAATGCGGGCATAATAATAGAGTGCCAAGATTTTGAGGTTAATCAAATAATCTGTGGCACTCATAAATTAATTATTTCTTTACCTTGAGATATAATTCTCTATCATCACCTGTATTTGCTATAGCTTATCCGGGTTGATTTTGAGAAAAACATACTATAATGGTAGTATCAGCTGTTATTGTCTGCGAGTCTGGATTCAGCACAAAGCTATGAAATGTCCAGCCATTATTTGCTACAGCATGGTATCCATTTCCTCCAATCGTAATTGTGCTACCATCGACATTGTATGCCGTTCCGCTCGGAACGATTAATTCTGTTACTTTTTGTCCATTTATATCCTGCACCTCACCTGTTTCTATATCTTGATCTTTTTCCGGTTCAAAAGTTATGGTACAGGCCGGTGCGTAGGTGCCTACTGCATTTAATACATTTTCATCTGCACCTTCCAGGGCTTTAACCTCAATGCTTTCAAGCGTGTCTTTATTTGTCATGTTAAAAGTTACTGTATATTTCATATAGTCATTGCTGTAGGTATATGAATCACCATTCTTCTCTGCATTGTCGGAGGCCATTCCGCTATAAGAAAGCTGAAGCAATGGGTCGGATTGGGAATTAGCCTTTACATAAAGAATGTTAAACAACAAATTATTATATCCATAAACTCTATTATTTGGTTTAGAGCTATCCATCCATGCATTTGTGGGAATATCGTTAGTATACATTGGGAAGTTAACAGTCTCGATAATGTCAACAATTCTTCTAGTCCACCTAGCATACAATGTCATATCAGCTGTTACAGGGGAATTAAAATCCCACTTATTAGAGAGCGTTCCGTCAGCGTTTTTGGTCTTGTACCAACCCTCTAAGGTATGATTTGTAAACGTTGGATTTGGCTTGGTAGCCGTGCCCCCGCTTGCAATCGTCTGTGCAGTCGGTACTTCACCGGTTGCGCCATTCAGGTCGAATGATACTGTGTATTCTGTTGGTGCAGGCGGTGGTGTTGGATTCTGTGACCACTTTGCATAGAGGGTTGTATCTGTAGTTACTGTATCTTCGTTGAAGTTCCATGCATTTGTGCATGCTGCTTCCTTGTACCAGCCGCCAAATGTATAGCCTGCTGCTGTTGGTGCCGTTGGTGCTGAAATCTTTGAACCGGAAATAACATTATTGAGCGGATCAATCTGTGTACCATGACCCTGCATATTGAATGTAACTGTGTATTCTGTTGGTGCTGGTGGTTCAGAAGACTTAACTGTAACAACTGTCTTGCACCACAAACCGCCTATGTCCTGAACATAGATTGTTGCTGCGCCTTCCTTATTAGCAGTTATAACACCATTGGCATTTACACTTGCTACAGTTGTGTTGTCAGAAACATATCTTGTTGCAGCTCCGTGGCTCTTCTTGATATGCTTCTTGTTCTTGTAGATCTTAGTTGTTGCTTTAAGAGTTGCTGTTTTGCCTGGTTCAAGAGTCACGGAAGTTGGGCTAACCTTGATGCTCTTGGCATTGGCATATTTGCCCATTGTTTTGCCTGTAATGAAGTGAATGCTCTTACTTGTTACAAGCTTCTTACCTCCTTTATAAGCAGCCACATAGAACTTGTAGTTCTTGTGAGCTTTAAGTTTTGTTTTCTTAATCTTCTTTACTTTGTAAGAAGTCTTGGATGTGGTTGTAAGTTTCTTATACTTCTTGCCACATTTCTGTCCATATACTACATATTTAGTTGCTCCAGACACCTTGTTCCAAGAGAGCTTAACTGCCCTTGAACCAGATGTTGTAGCCTTAACCAGTTCTACTGGTACCGTAGTATCTGCTTCACCTGCAAATGATATGCTTGCCATTGCCGGCATCATCGTTATCACCATTGCGAGTGATAGCAGAATGCTAAATAATCTTTTCTTCATGATTAAACCCTTTCAAGAATTAATAATTATTTATATCTATAATTACTCTTATTTTACTGAGTATCGCCCCCTCGAACAAGGGAAAAGTGTTGAAATTTGCACTAGTCATCGTCTTGATGTTATTAATCTGCCTTTTAGATAAAGATTGCCTTTCATGTTGGTTTTTATCGGTGTTATGTGCTCCTTGGCAGTTAGATATTGAAGATTCTGTCTGGAACATTCAAGCAATTCACAAGCGCCAGATGAATCCACAATGTTCATTTTTACAAACGAAATGAAATTCTCCATTGTAAGAGGAACTCCAACGCCCTTTTCATATAGATAAATCGCAGGAATATCTATAGAATCATTGAATGTAACGCAATACCCTCCAGCTGCAACATGCCCGGACATAAACAAGTCTTCATTGGCAATGACTTTGTCAACGCCCGAACAGGAAAGGCATTCATCTATTTGAACTTTTCTTACTGTTTCATCATTAAAAAATAACAATAGCGAATTATCTTGGCAGGTAACGCACTCCGATATGTTGTGTTTCATCCGTTCCTTGACATAGTCGAATGGCTCGGGCAGCTCACGAACACGGATATAATCCTGACTGCTTGCACCTCTTGATTGCACAAGAAGCGCAAACTCGTCATACTCATGAAGCTTGGCATTTACCAGAATACTATCAATATTCTGGCGGTCATTTGGTACTATTCTTTCCTTCACCCACAATGCACTCTGTTCTCTTGATGCCGTAAAGCGCCCCTCTTTAACCATATTCGAGAAAATTAATGGTGCACTCCACTCATCCAACGCATCATCAAGCTCTATGATAAATGAGCGCTCTTTCTCATAATATAATAGGCATCCGACAGATAAGCCCTGATCATTATCGAACATTTCATAGACTTTCATATAGCTTATACCTTTCATATATCATTTCCCAGATGCGATTAATATGTAACTCTGAAATAATTCCATCAAGATCTGCAAATATGTACTCTCTGTCATCTTGCGTCAGGTCTCTTGCGAAAACCTTTCTTCCATTAAGCAGTTTAAGATTATCCAAGCATGACCTACTTCCTATGAAATTATTAGAAGTTTTATCCTCCATCACATCGAAGTTTTCTATTTCTTTTTCATTTCTACAGAATGATAACAAAGATATTCCGTGGTCAAACAGTGGTGCTACGCGCAAAGTTTTCTTTCTTGAATTTCGAAGTAATTCGATATTCGCCCCGTGTCTATCCCTGTTTCCGATTATATAATCTACGGCTATCATCGTGTCTATGTAATCTGAGAGGCCCAGGCGCTTGCAAAAGTCATACTCATCTTGCGCATTTATGCGTTCCTTGTTTTCTCTATAGTAGGTATCCATCGCAATCTTGCTTTCTCCGCGTTCCTTAAAATCCTCTGATGAACACAAATATGTACAATAGCGCTTGCCATCGATCTCGATTTCTGCATTGATAAGACTATAACTGAGATGCTCTACTCCGAGCACAGTTAGTAGCCTATCGACAATGATTTCGTTAACGCATTCATGGCCAACGATACCATCACCCTTTACATAATTAGATAACTTATAATAGTTTTTCTTTCCATGCAGATTAGATTCGGATTTAAGGAAAGACCCTGCAGTACCGCTTGAACTACGTACATGAGACCATTTTAAATAAGTTAAATCCTGTTTTTCTAAAATTACATTAGCCTCCATTGTTTCTCCTTTTATTTGACGCACGTCAAATTTCTATGTGAAAATTGTACCATTTTATTTGACGCACGTCAAATTTTTCATATCCTTTATCTTTCCTGTATCTGCTTGCCGCTGAGGTGCTCTATTGTCATCTCAATCATCTGCACCGCGTGGCCGTCTTTGTTTACTTCTATGTCAATTTCCTGAGCATTCGGATAGTATTTAGCTGCCAGCTTTCTTACCAGTTCAATTCCCTTATCCTGATCTTCGACCAGCTTGCATCTTCCGAAAGCAATGGCGCTCTGGACATATGGAGCCCATTCTACATCACCAATCGATACGTTGCCGTAAACAGTTAGGCAGGCTTTATCGTCCTTCTTAATGGAATCAACCTTGTGACCCTTGCGTGAGGAGTGGAAATATACCTTGCCTTCTTCCTCACAATATACGAAATTAATAGGAACTCCATATGGATATCCATCATCGCCATTTACGGAGAGTACTGCTCTTCTCTCATTCTTGAGCAGAGCCTTAGCCGACTCAAGATCAAGCTCTCTTGCTTTTCTTCTCATTTCTCTAAACATATTTATACCTCACTTAAGAATTCGCCTTCATTCTCTTCCGGATTAATTATCAACTCAACTTCAGCCTCCAGCTGCCTTCTATGTTCTTCTTCCTTCTTGCGCAGCGCATAGTCCAAGCCGGTAATAGCCGCAAACGGTGCGAACTGCTTGGCACGCTGGGACACCGGCATTGGCGTTCTTATTTTCTTCGTCATTCCTTGTGTCCTCCTATCTGGTGGTTGCGCTCTCGTGTCGTAGCCGCCTCGGTCATATCCATGCCCCTGAACATCGAGTCTTTGCCGTACTTGTATTTTATCTTATTGACCGCTTCCTGCAAAGCGCTGTCGCGTTCCATCTCCTCGCGAGATAGCGAATATGCATCAGTCTTATCTGCGTCGTCGAGGTCGAAGAGGGTCATCTGTTGGTCTTCGTCTGCGTCGTGGATGTCGTTGAAGTTGATGAAGACACGACGCACCGGATAGAGTGGGCTAACCACCCGTCTGTAGACGTCGACGACGCCCGGCATTATCATTCCGAGGGCATCGGTTGGAACATTAAACGAAACGCTTCCACGTGCCATAGGCAGGTGAAGCGCGTTGGAATATCCAACCGCTATTGAAACATTCTTCGTAACCTTCTTGATATCTGTCATTTCAAGGCAAAGCTGTTCGGTCATTTCTTTGACGATGAGTTCACCTTCTTCATAGTTATAGTCTCTCATGAGCACCTGTCCTCTAGAAAGCGAATGACTCTTGTTCTTGAACCCCTTGATATCCGATATCTTGGTTGGCTCAATTCCCCAAGCGTGATCTATCATCAGCTCGGCATCAATTCCGAACATATCATATAGAACATTCTCGTCGGCTCTCGCTATATCACGCATAGTGAAGATACCGATTTTGGCAAGGCGCTTGGCTGTCCCTGGTCCTATTCTCCAGAAATCGGTCAATGGCTTGTGATCCCACAGCGTATTGATGAACGAGGCTTCATCGAGGTAGCCGATGAAGTCCGGCGAGTGCTTGGCCGTCACATCCAACGCAATCTTGGCCAGGTACATATTCGTTCCAATTCCGGCCGTCGCGCGAACGCCGACACGTTCCGTGACCTCGTTCATCAGGAATGTTGCCATCTCGCGCGGCGTGAAACCATATCGTCTCAGATAATGTGTTACATCCAGGAACACTTCGTCAATAGAATAGACATACATGTCCTCGGGTGACACATAGTCAAGATAAACCCCATATATCTCCGCAGCATAATCAATGTAAAGCTGCATACGAGGCGGGGCCATTATCATCCTCTTACGAAGGTGCTCAGGAATCTCAAATACCCTCGCGCGGCCACCTACACCCAGCTTCTTAAGAGCTGGTGAAACCGCCAGGCATATTGTCTTATCAGTTCTGGTAGGATCAGCAACAACCAGCTCAGCTGTCATCGGATCAAGGCCGCGCTCCACGCACTCAACAGAAGCATAGAAAGACTTCAGGTCTATGCACATATACACCCTGTCTTCCTTGCGAATATGCCCTTGTCTTACGTTGCGATCTTCCATTACTGAATAAAATATCATTGTTCTCGGGGACGGGGCTCCTAACCCTAAGAAAGAGCCCCGTCCCCCTTATAATAACATCTCTATTTCAAAAAGCAAACATTTGTTCTGTATTCGTTGGGTGTATTTCCGGTCACCCTTGTAAAGCATTTAGTGAAATAGCTCTGCGAGCAGAACTGCAATTGTTCTGCAATTTCAGATATCTGCAATCTGTTATCTGCGAGCAAACGCTTGGCCTCAGCAACTCTCTCCTGCAGTATGAACTCATTCATTGTCATGCCGAGCTCATCGCGGAACACGGTTGATGCATAGTTCCTACTGATCTGAGCTACCTCGGCAACATCCTCGAGCGTGATCTTGTCTTTCAGATGCTTCTCTATATATGTCATCATCGCATTCAACCTCGCAGAATGAATTCCGCCCAGCCTGGTATATCTCACCCGGACAGCAAACTCGTGAGCCATACCATGCAACAAGTCGTAGAGATCCGGCAAAGACATTGCTCTGTCGAACTCGACCATGTAATTATCGCGTATATCATAAGCAACCATATCCGGCAAACCATTCTGGATAGCAACCAAGCACATCTCCGAAGCCGCGCACACAACGTCGTAATACATGTGATACATCGCATCGCTGTAGGAATCGCTTTGTTCAAAGACAATAGACGGGTACATATAATTCTCTGCCGACAACTCATTAATCGCATAGGAATCACCTGCCGCGATTGCATCATAATACGCCTTCTTATCTGCATAAGAGTGGTATTGCTCGCGATTTCTTCGCCTATTTAAGATTAATTTTGTTGTTTCTTTGTTGCCCATATATTCGTAATATTATTATATAATTCGTAATATTATTATAGTATCAACATTGACCAAAATATACAATATAGATGTACTAAATAGTTGCTTGTTTAGTACACCATGTGATGCAAACCGCAGGCTGTCAGTTCAACACGCAAGTGTATGTTTGCAAACATCACACAATTCGATTACAAGTGTACTTAAAACGGCTATGAGCCTGTCGATCTCTACTCGACAGTTTCACAGCCGTTTTACTTTGCATATTTTTTATTTTGAATACAGGTTGTTATTTGAGAACTCAGCGTTGGATGTGATATCAATACCCAATGCCTTGAGGCTCTGTTCATCCTTCTCTGAGAGGATTGCTGTGCAGTGTGCAACGCATCCATTCAGGTTCGGAATCTCTCTAAGTGCTAACTCAGCAAACGGGTTGGTGAGTTTGGTCAGAGTCAGGGCCATTACAACCTCTTCAAGATTAAGGCTTGTCTTGTCTCTGAAGACATCTGCCTTAGTACTAGCCATTGCCTCGAAGATCGTAGGTGAAATCAGCGCCATATCGTCCTGAATTCCAGCCATATGCTTGAGAGCATTCAGTACCATTGCTGCAGTCGCAACCATTCGTCTTGAACTACGTCCTGTTATGATGGTTCCATCAGGCAGCTCCATAGCAGCAACTACAACGTTCTCATATCTATCCGGATTCTGCTCCTTCTTAACCTCAACGTAAGCCTCAGCCTCCTTAACTGCCGGTCTGTCGTATCTAGTCGCTCCGACTTCTTCCATCAGCAGTTTGCAACGCTCAAGTGTCGCTTCGTCGATAGTACCCTTTCTGTATGAGCACTCCGCAATCAGGGTTCTTCTAATGATCTCCTGAATCGAAGCCTCTCGGCATGCCTCATCGTCAGTTATGCCAAAACCAACTCTGTTAACTCCCATGTCTGTTGGTGATTTGTAACCGTCATCCGAGCCCGTGATGGCTGTGAGGATTCGTCTTACAACAGGGAATGCATCGATATCTCTATTGTAGTTAACGGCTGTCTCGCCATAAGCCTCAAGATGGAATGGATCGATGATGTTAACGTCCTTCAGATCAGCTGTTGCCGCCTCATAAGCGATGTTAACCGGATGCTTGAGCGGGAGATTCCATACTGGGAATGTCTCGAACTTCGCATAACGAGCCTTGTTGCCTCTCTTGTACTCGTGGTAAACCTGCGACAGAGAAGTTGCCAGTTTGCCGGAACCGCCACCTGGGCCTGTAACGCAAACAAGTGGTTTGGTCACTTCGATATAAGGGTTCGCACCGTATCCCTCCTCGGAAACGATGGTATCTACATCTGTAGGATAACCCTTGGTGAAGTGGTGGATGTATGTTCTGATGCCACGGCGCTCCAGTTTGGCAATGAACTGGTTAACGGACGGAGCATCTTCATATCTAGTAACAACAACAGAGTTTACTTCGAGGTCATAGCTGCGGAAAGCGTCGATAAGTCTCAGTACCTCGAGATCGTAAGTGATTCCGAAGTCCTGTCTTGTCTTACTCTTGATGATATCACCGGCATAGATACAGATAATAATCTCTGCCTGATCTTTCATCTTCTGGAGAAGCTTGATCTTGGCATTCTCATCAAAACCGGGCAGTACTCTCATAGCGTGCTTGTCCTGAACCAGCTTGCCGCCGAATTCCAGGTACAATCTGCCCTCGCCCTGTTCGATTCTCTCAAGGATGTACTTGGACTGTTCCTCGATATATGTTTCTGCGCTAAATCCTATCTTTTTCATTTTTCTTTCCGTTGTCTTATTTCTTGCTCTGTTGTGTTGTATTCTTAGCGGTCGCCTTCTCGGTATTCACCTACGAAGGCTGTACTTCTATTTCAAGAACGTTGCGTCTCGAGAAGTATTGATCGAATCTGATCTTGTAATCGACTTCGATAGTTCCGTAGCCCTCTTCATCAAGATTGCCTTTGAGCTTGTTAGTGTAAACCTCCAGGTCAATACTCGCGAGCTGCGGAATTTTGTATCTTGTTATGTGTAGCATGCCCTGCTGCAGGAGCATATCTGAGTCATCATCCTCACCATTGCCATAGCGACGAATGCGCAGAGTGTTGTCCTTCAGTTTGAGCATTGTTCTGATATCCTCGAGACCTGCTTCCGCAGATTCCTCATAGGTAATGTATGTCGCATTATCCTTGGAGTACATAGTGCCCTCAGTCAGGATTTCGACTGTGTCCTCCAGCTCCAATTCACGCTTAAAAGCCTCGCCACTTGGCGCGAGGTTTTCGGAGTATTGTGAGCTTTTAATTTTCAGTGCAACGTTTTTCTTCATAACTATTTTATTTTATACTTTTAACTGTTTCTACACAATACTTACACATTTGATTTTTACAATGAATGGTGTAAAATTTAGAGCATACGAAGGATTGTGCGGTACGAAGACCTCGCCGCACACGAAGGAGGTTCGTAATGTCGGATAAAGATAATCAATATGTAGTTTTTCACAACGGTGAAGAGGTTGAGTTTGAACCTGAGCTAATCAAGAAGGAAGAGCCCAAACCAGTTGTTCAAGAAACCACTCCAGCCGCACCTATTCATAAGGTGGATGATATTCCTTATATAGATCGTAGCAATGAGCCGGTTTCATACGAGCCGAACTTCGTCCTTCAAGGCGATGCGACTCAGGCCGAGCCACAATTCGAAGAGGTTGCGGCTGCTGGTCACGAGGAAGAGTACAAGAGAGCGGCAAGAAAGGAGCATCGCAGAGAGCTTGCTTCTTCATATGTAACCAAGAAGTTCATGGTCATCTGTCTTGTTATTGCAATCGTTGTCAGCACTTTGCTCGGCGCAGGTGTCTCAACTCTGATTGGCGGAGGCAGCGATTCTAGCAAAGCTCACGATAACCTTTCCGAGTCAGATATTTCAGCCGCAACAGGCAGCAAGCTGACAGTGGCTCAGATTGTTGAGAAGAATGCTGATGCTGTCGTTGAGATTGTAGTTGAAAGCACCAGCGTTGGAATGTTCGGTCAGACAGAGCTCACTGAAGGTGCCGGTTCCGGCGTCATCGTTAACAAGGAAGGCTACATTGTAACTAATTACCATGTTATTGAGGGTGCTCGTGCTGTAACAGTAACTCTTCATAACGGCGATGAGTACAAAGCAACTATTGTCGGTGGTGATGACGCCAATGACCTCGCAGTTATTAAGATTAACGGCAAGAACCTCAAGGTTGCAACGCTCGGAGACAGTAGCAAACTAGTTGTTGGAGATCTCGCGGTTGCGATTGGTAACCCTCTTGGACAGCTCGGAGGCACTGCGACATCTGGAATTATCTCCGCTTTGGATAGAGAACTCACAATTGAGAACAGAACTCTCACACTCCTGCAGACAGACGCGGCTGTTAACCCAGGCAACTCCGGCGGCGGACTCTTTAACGGAGCCGGCGAGCTCATCGGAATCGTCGAGTCCAAAACATCCGCAACAGGAATCGAAGGCCTGGCTTTCGCACTTCCTATCAATGCGCTTAAGGACGAGATTGACCAACTGATTGCAAACGGCAAGGTTTCAGGCAAGCCGTCCATCGGAATTTCAATCTACGACATCAGCGAATCCAACGCAGAATATTACAACCTCGACGGCGAAGGCGTGTACGTTGCTGAGGTAACTGGCGATAACGCTAAGAAGGCCGGCTTCAAGAAGCTCGACAAGATTCTTACTTTCAACGGCAAGGATGTCGAGAGCAGCGATGATCTCATTAGACGAGTTCGCGAATGCAAAGTTGGCGACAAGGTAACCGTCGGCATCTCAAGAGACGGCCAGAAGATCACTATTAAAACCGAGCTTGAAGAACTCGTAACAACACAACAGAGTAAATAATATACAATGGATATAAACAAGGACGGCTCACATGAGCCGTCCTTTTCATTTCTGCCTACGCTCGCTCAACATACCTTTCGATGCCCCACGCATACCCTCGATTGCAACAGTTTATCCACGATTGCAAAAAATGGCTCATAATTTGCCCTCCCGATGCCAAAATGAGCCATCCTTTTGATGCGCAAGCTTGCGAGTCCCGTTTCAGTGGCTCGTAAGTCGTTATGTCGCGATTATTTGAGCCAAAAGTGCCGATTGCGGCGCCTGGGATACATGGCGCTTGTAGGCTTGAGTGGTAAATGGCTCGGAAAATGGCTCAAAACAGATTCAAACGGGTTAATTCCGAGCCATTTTTTGCAATTGAGCAAGTCTAAGGTTACTCGAAGAATGTTTCAATCAGCATTTCGATATATTGCAGATCTATAGCGTTATCGCTGGTTTCAAAGGTTGCAATCATGTTGACGCCGGGGATATAGCCGCTCTGAAAATATTCCCGCAGCTTGGTAATGGTTGATTCTTGATAGCCAGGATTGTCCATCATGCCAAAATGCTCCCAGATTATGTACTCACCTGTCGCGGCGTTATAAATGGTAAAGTCGGGCGAGCGCATTTTGCCATTGCTAAGCATAAGGTCTCTTTCGTAAAAGACGAGGAGATTGTGGTTGCGTAGACGTTCGTAAATTAGTGCTTCCGATTTGGAGCGAAAGCGAAGCCCGAAATTCGATTTGATTTTATACTGGATCTTGTCTATTTCGCGGCCGGCGAATCTCTGGATGTTGTCTTCGTGTGCTGCTCTTAGCTGTTCTTGGAACTCGGCTATTGCAGGATGAATCCTTTTGTAGTATTCGCCGGCCAGACGCTCTATTTCTTCATTTGTCTTATATATTTGATTCTCACATAAAGCGAATCGCTCAAGTGTAGCCAGCTCTGTTTCAATTTCCTCTATTTGTTGCTGTAGTTGTTTCTTGTATGCCAGTTTCTCTGCCAAGGATTTCTGCTTAATCTTGCTGAGGCTCTTTTCGGTTCCATCACATTCATAATACCAGCGCCAGTTATCTCCGCGCCGCCTGCAGCGTATGTTTCCTTTAGGCATTTTTCGAAGCTCAGATTTGGCCAGTTTTAAATTCTGCTCGAGCTGCCCTCTATATTTATTTGCATGTTCTTTAAATTTCATATCCTCTCCTTCACTTAAATCAGGTATATCAAAGTTTCTGTTTTATTGCGTTGTATGTGATTGTAACAGTTATGATGCGGCGCGTTGGGCCATGTTTTGCCGTGAAAGAAATGTAGGATTTCATGCTTCAAATGTCGGATTTCGTGATTAGAGTGAATGTGGTATTATTAGGTGAAAGAGGAAGCACATCTTCATTATCCGGAGGAAAATAATGATTATTAATGCTTATGCGAAGATAAATCTGTCGTTAGATGTTCTTGGGCGTCGAGAGGACGGATACCACAATATATCGTCATTAATGCAGGATATTGGCCTACATGACATCGTAAATATCGAGAAATGTTCTGGATTGTGTGCAAAATACAAGTCAGTACATTGCAGGATTTCCAAGGTTGATGTATATTTATGTACGAGCGTAGATACAATTCCGCTGGATGAAAACAATCTCGCAATCAAGGGCGCAAGAGCTATCATCGAAGCAATTGATGGTAAAGGACTTGATGCCGTGTCGATGTATATCGACAAGCAGTTGCCGGTGGCAGCTGGCATCGCGGGAGGCAGCGGTAACGCAGCAGCAGCGATGCTCGGCATCAACGCATTGGTCGGATATCCGCTTTCTCTTAGAGAGCTGATGAGTATCGGAGCGAGAGTTGGAGCAGATGTTCCATACTCTCTGATGATGAACGCGAAGAAGAATCAGAGCGTTCTTTCCGATTTACCAGGAATCGAAGAGGCAAGCAGCGCGGCTATGATGGGCGGCATTGGCGACATAGTTGAGCCAGTAGAGCCTATCAAGAAATACATCATAATGGCGAATCCTGGAATTTCGGTTTCGACAAGAGATGCCTATGAAGCCATAGACGCGCTTCAGGAATACGGCGACGCAGCCGGATTATTCACGAATCAGCTGGAGAAGTACACTTTGGCGAACTATCCGGAGGCTGCAGCACTCAAGACAGCAATGGAAGAGCATCTTAATGCTGACCTCGTTCTGATGAGCGGCAGTGGACCAACAATGGTTGCCTATTATGATGACGAAGAGACTGCGAAGAATGACTACGACTCAATGAAAAATGACGACTGGCTTGGGGAATCCGGTCGTGCATGGCTAACCGTTACGGGAGGCAATAACTAAGGAGGAGTAATTATTATGATGGACTTTCAGCTTAAGGTGCAGAAACCTCTAAAGGAGCTTGTATATCTTGAACTCAAGCACAAGATCCTGACAGGTGAAATTGCATCTCAGACAAGACTCATGGAGATTGATCTGTCCGAAAAGATGAACGTCAGCAGAACGCCTATTAGAGAGGCAATCAAGAGACTCGCAGACGATGGTCTCGTTAAAGTTGAACCAAGACGTGGCGCATATGTTGCCAACATTTCTATAAAGGACATGCTGGACGTATTCGAAGTAAGAGAGGATATGGAAGGCTTTGTCGCAAAACTCGCCAGCGAGCGTATCACTGACGAGCAGAAGAAGGAGCTCGCTGCAATCGCGGCTGAATACGAAGCTGCAATCAAGCGTCCTGACAAGGAAACAATCATCGAACTCGATGAGAAATTCCACAACTACATTGTAGCTTGCTGCAACAATGAGACTCTGGCTGAACTTATCAACTACGTTCAGGAGCTCTCGCTCAGATTCAGATATCTGTACTATGACGATTTCTCAGTTTACGCAGCAACTGCAGATCAGCACAACAACATCATGCAGGCAATCAACGAAGGTCGCGGTGAGGACGCAAGACGCGAGGCAGATGCACACGTTAAGGGCCTCAAGGAATTCGTTAACGACTTCGGCAAGAAGATGGAAAGCACAGTTGGAATTACTGAGTAATTAGTGCACAATTTCAGCAAACGATAAAGAAAAGGCGGTTCTAGTGAACCGTCTTTTTTCATTTACCCTCTTACTACGCCCTGCTTACTACGAGCGATTGCAAAAAATGGCTCGAAATATGAACTTCTGAACCTGTTTTGAGCCATTTTCTCGGATCCCTTTCGAATCCGACCGAAAAGCTTCGTATCCCGAGCGTCGAAATCGGCAATATTGGCTCAAAAAATCGCAACATGGCGACTTACGAGCCACTGATACGGGACTCGCGAGCTTGCGCATCAAAAGGATGGCTCATTTTGGCATCTGGAGGGCAAATTATGAGCCATTTTTTGCAATCATGGATAAACTGTTGCAATCGAGTGTATGTGCAGACATTGAAAGGTATGTTGAGGGAGCGTGGGTGGAAATGAAAGGACGGCTCGTGTGAGCCGTCCTTGATTATTGTATAGAAAAGGCGGTTCGTGTGAACCGCCCTTATGTGTGTTTAAGATTGAGCTATGAGATGTTATTTCTTCTTAGCCTTCTTAGCGTTTTTAGCTTTGCGCTCTGCAGCGGCAGCCTTTTCAGCGGCCTTCTTCTCCTTACGGAGTTTGTTCAGGCCTTCAATGGATCTGTCTGCGTGGTTGATTGGAGCTGGTGCATGTACGTGATATACATTGTTCAGCAGCTCAGCGCAATTCTCGAAATGCTTCTCGTAAGCAGGTTCGTCTTTGTGCTTCTTGGCTTTCTTCTTAGCCTTCTTGTCGAGCTCCGCCTGGTGTGCAGCCTTAACTTCATCAACAGACTTTCCTGTACGCTTAGCTTCTCTATATGGATTGAAGACTTCTTCAGGTTCCTCTGCAGCCTTCTCCTCATCTCTCTTGTTCTGAGATCTAGCAGACAGAAGGAAGAGTCCTCCGAACATTACAGCCATCATTCCCATGTTAACCCAGTTGTTCAGCTTCTGGTTGTAAGTCTTGAAAGTAATAACCTCATCCTTACCCAGCGCATGACCTTCGTTATCCTGGAAATTAGCTCCGATTGTCAGAGTGTATTCTGCATTATTCAGGACCTTGTACTTGCTGTTATTAGTATCTGCAACAACCAGAATCATCTTGCCGGCTTTGTTGCTGTACAGAACATCGATAGGAACGTTCTTGCCTTCCTTGTCAATCATCTTGATTGTCTTATTGTTCTGTGCCTGCAGTGCGCTATCATTAATCTTAGTATTGAATACAATCTTGACACCCAGGTTCTCCATGGAAGTGTTAGTCTGTCCATCCTTAGGATAGGATGAAACAACATGAAGATCTGTTGCTGCAAATGATACTGTTGAGCACATCATTACCATGATTGCTGCGAGTACTGCGATTAGGGATTTTCTCTTCATTGAATATATCCTCCGTCTTATCTATTCGTTCTTCCGGATTGAGCTATTCCTTTCCTCTTCTATTGCGGAAGAAGAATTTCAGCATTCCGCTACACTCTTCCTTGAGAACGCCGACTGTCATCTCAAGTCTATGGTTGAGTCCGTCATTGTCCGCCACATTCAGCAGCGATCCACACGCGCCCGTCTTCGGATCTTCCGTGCCAATAACAAGCCTCTTCATTCTGGCCAAAACCATCGCTCCGGCACACATGCTGCACGGCTCCAGCGTCACATACATCGTGGCATCCATCAGCCATTTAGCGCCCAGCAGCCTCTCTGCCTCCGCGATCGCTAGCATCTCTGCGTGAGCTTGCGACGAGTGCTGCGCCTCGACCTGATTGTGCGCTCTGGCGATAATCTCACCGTTCTTCACAATTACAGCTCCAACCGGAACATCACCCTGTTCAGCAGCTAGGGCAGCCTCCCTCAGGGCCTCGAGCATATACCTCTCATCCTCGGTTGTAACCTGTATATTATCAAAAACCATAGCTGAAATATTTTATCATACGAGCACCGTCAATAGCAAGTTTTTCAGCCTTTTCAGGAGCCTATTTTCTTGCAAGTTTGTGAATTAAAAAATAAACTCTAATACTTGCATTTTCAACGCTTTCATTCATTGACGGTGCCCCGATTAAGTGCTACTATGTTATTAACTGACAAGTTATTTTTAGATTTTTTGTAATCTATCACATATTTAGCTACAAATTTAGGAGGTAATATACAATGTGCAAGAAAACTCCGCTCTATGATACTCATGTAGCAGCAGGTGGAAAGATCGTTGAATTCGGCGGCTTCCTTCTCCCTGTACAGTATGAGTCAATTCTTAAAGAGCATATGGCAGTAAGACAAGAGGCTGGACTTTTCGACGTATCCCACATGGGAGAAATCCTGGTTCAGGGCGAGAAGGCTCTCGACTTCCTCAACTACATTCTTACTAACGACTACACAGATCTGCAGCCAGGTTATGCAAGATACTCCCCAATGATGAACGAAAAGGGCGGCACAGTTGACGACCTGATCGTATACATGAAGGGCGAGAACGACTACTTCGTAGTAGTTAATGCTTCTAACTGCGATAAGGACTTCAAGTGGATGTGTGATCACAAGATTGACGGCGTTGAACTGACTAACGTTGCTGATCAGTGGGGTCAGGTAGCACTTCAGGGACCTAACGCTGAGAAGATTCTGGCTAAGGTTGCTGACGCTAAGTATATTCCTCAGGAATACTACAGCTGCATCTTCGACTGTGAGGTTAAGGGCATTCCATGCATGATCTCCAGAACAGGATACACTGGTGAAGACGGATTCGAAATCTACATGCCAGCTGATAAGGCTGTTGCTATGTGGGACCTCCTCATCGAGAACGGTAAGGAATTCGGACTCATCCCATGCGCACTTGGTGCAAGAGACTCCCTGAGAATGGAAGCTGCAATGCCTCTCTACGGCCACGAGCTCGAAGAGGACATCTCACCAAGATGGGCTGGACTCAAGTTTGCTATCAAGACTGACAAGCCATGCGACTTCATCGGTAAGAAGGAACTTCTGGCTGACGAACCACCAAGAATCATGAGAGTTGGTCTCAAGGTTACTGGCCGTGGAATCATCAGAGAGCACATGGACGTTTACAGAGACGGCAAGAAGATCGGACATACAACATCCGGAACTAAGCTCCCTTACATTGACGCAGCTGCTGGAATGGCTCTCGTTAACAAGGAAGATAGAGAAATTGGTGCTAAGGTTGAAGTTGATGTAAGAGGCAGAATGGTTGAGTGCGAAATGGTTAAGCTCCCATTCTACAAGAGAGAAAAATAGTAAGGGCGCGCCCCACTAACAAGTTAATAACTCGCAGCGCCGCAGGCGCCGGCGGGAATTAATAGAACAACTAATATTTTATTTAATAAAGGAGAATTGATATGAATTATCCAAGCGAACTTAAGTACACAAGAGATGACGAATGGCTGCTCGAAGAAGACGGAGTTGCTACAGTTGGTATTTCTGACTATGCACAGCACGAGCTGGGCGACCTGGTATTCGTTAACCTGCCAGAAGTTGGTGATGAAGTTGTTGCAGGCGAAGCTTTCGCAGACGTTGAGTCCGTTAAGGCTGTTGCTGACGTAATCTCACCTGTATCCGGCGAAGTTCTCGAGATCAACGAAGATCTTCTTGATGACGCTGCACTGATCAACGAGGATGCATATGCTGCATGGTTCGTTAAGGTTGGTAACGTTACAGATAAGGAAGAGCTCCTCTCCGCTGACGAGTACGAAGCTTACAACGAGACTAGATAATTAAGTTAATTGTGAGGGCCGCTTTATGCGGCCCTTTTCCAACAGATGATTAAGGAGGAAATTGTGGCTACATATATTCCTAATACCAGAGAAGAGCAGTTAGCAATGCTCAACGAGATTGGTTATAAGGATTTCGACGACCTCTTTAAGCACATCCCTGCTGATGCCAAAGTAAAAGGCGAGCTCAACTTACCTAGCGGCAAGTCCGAACTCGAGGTTGACGCAATCGTTCAGGGACTGGCTAACAAGAACGTTGTATTCCGTTCAATCTTCCGTGGTGCTGGCGCTTACAATCACTACGTACCAGCTACTGTAGATGCAATTGCTAACAAGGAAGAATTCCTTACAGCTTACACACCATACCAGGCTGAGATCAGCCAGGGTATCCTTCAGTCCATCTTCGAGTATCAGACAATGGTTGCTGAACTCACTGGAATGGACATCGCTAATGCTTCCATGTACGATGGAGCTTCTGCAGCAGCAGAGGCTTGCAACATGTTCAAGGACAGAAAGCATAGCACTATCTACGTTTCAGACGCAGTAGACAAGAGAATCCTTAAGGTAATCGAAACTTATTCATTCGGAAGAAACACTAAGGTATGTGTTGTTCCTTCCAAGGATGGAGTTACTGATAAGGCAGCTCTTAAGGAAATGCTCGAAGCAGACGCTGAATCAGCTTGCTTCCTGATGCAGTATCCTAACTTCAACGGTATCGTTGAGAACGCAGACGAGCTCTGCCAGATTACTCACGATGCTGATACTAAGTTCATTATGTACGTTCAGCCACTCGCTCTCGGAGCACTCAAGACTCCTGGCGAAATCGGCGCTGACGTTTGCGTAGGAGAGGGACAGCCTCTCGGACTCGGACTCGAGTTTGGTGGACCTTACCTCGGACTCCTCGCAGCTAACGCTAAGTTCATGAGACAGATCCCAGGAAGACTGATCGGTGAGACAGTTGACTCCAAGGGTGACAGAGGATTCGTTCTTACACTGCAGGCAAGAGAGCAGCACATCCGTCGTGAGAAGGCTAGTTCCAACATCTGCTCCAACGAAGCACTTTGCGCACTGAGAGCTGGAATCTATCTGGCAACAATCGGTCCTAAGGGACTCAAGGATGTTGCTACACTTTGCTCATCCAAGGCTCATTACCTCGCTGAGGAACTCGGCAAGGTTGGCCTGAAGCTCGCTTATGATGGTGAGTTCTGGAATGAGTTCGTAACTACTTGCCCAGATGCAGACAAGCTGCTCAAGGCTCTTGGCGACAAGGGTATCCTCGGTGGACTCAAGCTCGAAGATGGCAACATCCTCTGGGCTTGCACAGAGATGAACACTAAGGCTGACATCGACGAAGTAGTAGCAATCGCAAAGGAGGTGTTCTAAGATGAAGTTAATATTTGAAAAGAGCATCCCTGGAAGAGGACAGCAGATCTTCCCTGCTTGCGATGTACCTGAAGTATTACCTAAGGTAGAACTGCGTAAGTCAGTTGCACATCTCCCAGAGATTTCTGAGAACGAGATGGGCAGACACTATACAGCTCTTGCTAAGAGAGCACACGGAGTTAACGATGGATTCTATCCACTCGGCTCCTGCACAATGAAGCACAACCCTCGTATCAACGAGAAGATGGCTTCTCTCCCTGGATTCACTAAGCTGCATCCACTTCAGCCAGCTTGCTCCGTTAAGGGCGCTAACGAGCTGATTACTGGACTGGAGAAGGCTCTCTGCGAGATTACAGGTATGGACGGAGTTACTTTCCAGCCTGCAGCAGGAGCTCACGGTGAGTTCACTGGACTTCTCTTCATCAAGTCATATCATGAGAGCAGAGGAGATCACGAGAGAAACGAGATCATCGTTCCTGACTCAGCTCATGGTACTAACCCTGCATCCGCTACAATGGCTGGATACAAGACAGTTGAGATTAAGTCCAACGACAAGGGAATGGTTGACATCGAGTCACTGAAGGCTCACCTCGGTCCTAAGACTGCTGGTCTGATGCTGACTAACCCTAACACTGTAGGTCTCTTCGATGAGAACATCATGGAGATTACCAAGCTCGTTCACGAAGCTGGCGGACTTTGCTACTATGATGGAGCTAACCTGAACGCTGTAATGGGCGTTGTTAGACCTGCAGATATCGGATTCGACGTAATTCATATGAACCTGCACAAGACTTTCTCAACACCTCACGGTGGCGGCGGTCCTGGTTCAGGTCCATGCGGATACAAAGCATTCCTCGCTCCATTCGCACCTGGTCTCGTAAGTCGTGACGGTGGCGAGTATACAAGAGCTGAGAAGAGCTTTGGTAATATGACAGGATTCTACGGAAACTTCCTCGTAATGGTTAAGGCTTATACTTACATCCTGACTCTTGGTAAGGAAGGCATCCCAGCAGCAGCTAAGAACGCTGTACTGAATGCTAACTACATGCAGGAGAAGCTGAAGGATCTGTATCCAGTTGCTTACGATACAACTTGCATGCACGAGTTCGTTCTGTGTCTCGAGGAGATTCACAAGAATGATAAGGTTTCCGCTCTGGACGTTGCTAAGGCACTTCTGGATTACGGTATCCATCCACCTACAATGTACTTCCCTCTGATTGTTCACGAAGCTCTGATGATTGAGCCTACTGAGACAGAGACTAAGGAAACTCTTGATGAGGCTATTACAGCATTCAGAGAGATCTATGAGCAGATCAAGAACGCACCTGAAGCTGTATGTGCTTGCCCACAGACTACACCAGTACTCAGATTGGACGAAGTTAAGGCAGCAAGAGAACCAGTACTAAAGTATCAGTTCTAATTAAAAGATAAGAATGGTTGCGCTAATGCGCAGCCATTCTTTTTTCGCGATAAATGCGTCTAAATTTAGAAAGACAGTTACCAGCATTATTTTTCAACACTTCGCTCTGCTGAGTAACTGTCTTTTTCATTATTTACTCAATAAAAAAAGGGGAATATATAGCATTTCGCTATATATTCCCTTCATTTCCGTATAAAAACAAACTCTTCTTGCATAAAAGTCAGTTACTCGAGAGCCGCAACCGTTGCGATTAAAAGTCGGTAACTGTCTTTTGAACTTTTGGCAAAAATACTATTTGAAAAAGTCTTTGCCGATGTGGTAGGCGATTTCGAGGTCTTCCATGATGGTGCGTGTTACAACGTCTACGATGAGGAAGCCGAATGAAATTGCCAGGCAAGTTGATACAAGCGCAAATGTTTGGCTCTGTACCATTGCGTAGTCCTGAATGACGAATCCGTACATTACGTAGTAGAGCGCAGCTCCCGGGATGAGCGGGAATACGGATGCTGTCAGGAAGATTGTTGATGGAGCTTTGTTCACGCGTGACATTATGAATGCGTATAATGCTACGAAGATTGCGCCCATCAGAGTTGCAAAGAAGTTGCTTGGCACTATCTTGATTGCTACCAGATAGATTGCGTAGGTGCAGAAGGCGCCGATTCCAGAGTATACAACTTGTCTTCCCTTGACTTTGAAAAGTACGGCGAAGGCGATACATCCGATTGTACAGGATAACAACTGCACGATGGCACTGTTAGCGATGAGGGATGTGTCTGCCTCTTGAATATCGTAAAGAGCTAACATGGCGAGTGCAGTTCCTACTGCAATGCCTGCTGCTCCAAGTATTGAGTTCATTATATTGATTGAGCCGGAGATAAAGTCTCTCTGGAGCAATTCTCTGATGCCGTTGGTCGTTGACATGGCTGAAATCAGGAGCATTACGATTCCTATCATTATGCTCTTGTGATTGACATCCAGGCCGAACTTATAACAGCAGAGGATAATTATCTCGGCAAGGAACGCCAGCAATGTGTTATATACCAGAAGGTTATGTTCACGTTTGCTGAGAATACTACCAGCGCCAGCAATTGCCAGAGAAGCAACTGCCGCAATGATTGCATCCAGCCAATGGCCACCGAAGAATACCGCGAAAGCCGTACCACCAACTAGCATCGCAACGTAGTACATCCAAGTTGGCTGTGGTTTGCGACTCATGACTTCGTGGAATTTGGCCGCGAGCTCGTCTGCGTCTGGTGTATTGGCACAGACATATCTGCAGAGGTCATTAAGGTAGTCGAGTCTATCGAGGTTCACGGAAGTGCTCTCAATATGGCGGACCTGAGTGATGAATTCTCCGTCCTGGGTCTCGACTGTTATCTGGATATTGCTAGGTATAGCAAACACGTCTGAATGTTTGAAGCCATAGGCATGGCACATCCTGTAGATGCTGTCATCCAGTCTGAAATTCTCCGCGCCGCTCTTGAGCATTGCTTCGCCTATATCCAATATTCCTTTAACTATTCTATGGTAATTCATGGCTCTATTCTACCACAAATTTGTAGCCCACTTTCCTTATATTTTGAATAAACATCGGTTTATTCGGATCATCTTCTATTTTGCTCCTCAGTCTATTGATGTAGACCATGATAACGTTGTCATCGAATACTTCGTTATCCCAGATGAGCTCGTATAATGCTTCCCTTGAATAGATGCGATTCGGGTTATCAAGGAAGAGTTTCATCATTGCGTTCTCCTTGCTGGTTAGGATAATCTCCTTGCCGTTCTTGAAGAGACGCAAAGTGCTAGTGTTATATTCGAAAGGTCCCGCGACGATAACAGCTTCCTCTGATGCGTAAGGGCCCTTGCTGCGTCGAATTAGGGCTTTGACCCTCGCACCCAAAGTAACCGGGTTGAACGGTTTGACGATGTACTCGTCCGCGCCAATGTCCAGTCCGTACAAAGTATCTATGTCTTCTCTTCGATCGCTCACGATGATGACAGGTGTTGTTTTGCCATTCTTACGGAGCTGCTTGATTGTCTCAAACCCATCCATGCCCTGCATGTTAATATCCATCAGAATCAAAGCGTAATGCTCTCTTGCAACTTTCTCAAGAGCCTCTTCGCCACTGTTAGCGATATCGCCTTGCATCCCGTTGCTGACAATTACTTTGTTGATCATCTCGGATACCGATGGTTGATCGTCTACAATTAGGATTTTCTCGTACATAACACCTTCTGTTTGCATCAGTTATTTTCAAAATCTTAAATTGTTATACTACGAGTATAATTAGAAGTTCTGGTTAATTCAAGGGAGCTAAGGTATGAGAACAGAGAAAGAAACCTTAAAATTTCGTAAGATTTTTGGTATATACACATCCAGTGTTGTTGTCGCAGCGCTCGCAATTATAGCCGGCATTGCAGTCGGAATATATGCGCTGAACAGTTCATTCCAAGAGCTTGAGGCTGAGCACAACGGACACATGCAATCTATAACCCTCTCGGCTGATAGAAATCTTGCCAGTCTATTTAAATTCTGCAGGCAGGAACTTCATGAAGAAGCCCGCATGGCTACCAACCTTTCCGTCGATGACTTTATGGTTAACGCGAAGAAGAACGAGCTTCTTTCAGATTCAACTATGAAAGCCATCGCTGTCATTACCGACGGCAAAGTCCGTTCTTGTACCAATTCATCCATTCGCAAATTGTCATTCTACTGTGATTACTCTACAGATAATCCTTGCATATGTACTGATAACAATAACAATGCCTATATCGCTTTAATTGAGCCGGTTTCCAGCCCTAACAATATTGTTGTTGGGCTTCTTAACATGGATAATTTCTTCAAGCGTTTTGCCGGAATGGAGTTGTCTGAGGACTATTGGATGGCCCTATACGATATGCAGCATGGGCTATGTATTCAGAACAATCAAGAAGAACCTTTCATTAACAATGTAAATTATGAGAATGCTATCAAGTACGGAGCTGGCCTAGGTATAATGGCCCGCAGCGAACAATACGATGAGATGATATTCGATGAGTATTCCCAGGAGAGCAAATCGCCGCACTCCTCTGAGTATATCGTGACTGCTTTGCCACAATCTCATAGTGAGAATGGCTATTACGCTATTGGTCTAGCGATTCACACTGACCATTACACCAGAACCCTTACCGATATCTTCTTAAGGACTGCGATCTGCGGTGCACTTATTCTGTTCGGTATTCTAGTTCTGTTCATAATCAATCGTAAACACAGCCGTGTTAACCAGCAGATGAGGGCGAATATCAGCCTGTTAAATGAGCAGAACGCACGTCTCCAGGAATTATTAAGTGCTGCTGATGAATTTGCCCACCAGCAGAGGCTAGTTACGATTGGAACGCTTGCCAGCAGCGCCAACCACGAGTTCAGCAATTTGTTGACGCCGATCCTTGGTTACAGCGTAATGGCTATGGAGAAGGCCCAGGATGATGAGGAGATGATGGATTATCTCGAGAAGATATACCTCGCAGCATCCAAATCGAAAGAACTAGTTGCCAGGTTCCTGCGTATGTCCAGACGCAGTACTATTCGCGAACGTGTCGATCTGTCGCCTGATGAACTCCTTGAGAACGTTGAGAAGGTGCTCAATCCTTCGCGCCCGCACAATGTTAAGGTGATTACAGATTATAATTGTCCGGATAAGTGCCTGTATGCCTATGAAACCGAGATTGAGCAGGTAATGATTAACCTTATTCTTAATGCTTTCCAGGCAATGAAAAATGAGGGTGGAACCCTTACAATTTCAACTAGCCACACGGATGAATACGTTAATATAGTCCTGGCTGACAATGGTCCTGGCATTCCTGAAGAAATTAAACAGCACATATTTGAGCCATTCTACACAACCAAAGAAGAGGGCTCCGGCACAGGTCTAGGTCTGTCTATAGTCAACCAGATAATAGAGGCTCACCATGGACGCATTGAACTCGACACTGTTGTTGGTCAAGGAACCACCTTCAGAATTATCCTTCCTATATATTAACCTGAATAAAAAAGAACCCGTGAAAACGGGTTCTTTCAATTCACATATTATGTCGTGCTTACAGTCTTGCTGCTTCCATAATTGCCTCAGCGAATGATGGATGTGGGTGAATGATGTTAGCAACTTCTTCGAGCATCATTCCTCTTCCAATTGCTACTGCGAGCTCTCCAATCAGGTCGGAAGCTCTTCCGCAGAGGAGGTGTGCGCCAATCAGAACGTGGTCATCTGCTCTTGCAACAAGCTTAACGAATCCACGGTCGAGTCCAGCGATGATTGTTTTGCCGTTAGCGGACATTGGGTACTTCTTAGTGATAACCTCGATGCCAGCTTCCTTAGCCTCGTCTGCTGTCATTCCTACTACTGCGATCTCAGGATCTGTGTAGATGCAGCTAGGAACTGTATTCATCTGAATTGTAGCCTGTCCACCGTTCATCATTGCAACTGCGTTACGTCCTTCAGCTGCTGATACGTGTGCCAGCTGGATGCCGCCGATGCAGTCGCCGATAGCATAGATGCTAGGGCAAGCTGTCTGGTACTGTTCGTTAACGATGAAGAACTTCTTAGCATCCTTCCACTCGTACTTGTGGTACATTTCTTCGCTGAAGAGACCAACTGTTGTAGGCTTTCTTCCTACGCAGAGGAGAACCTTGTCAGCCTTAACTGCAACTTCCTCGCCCTTCTCTTCGAATGTAACTACGAGCTTGTCGCCGTCCTTCTCAATCTTCTTAACTGGGGACTTAACGTGAACATCAACGCCCTTCTTCTCGAGAGTCATCTTGATGGAACGTCCGATTTCCTTGTCAAGGAGTGGCAGCAGTCTGTCAGCTCCCTCGATTACTGTTACGTGATCCTTGAGGTCAGCATAGATAGTTGCGAACTCGATACCAATAACTCCGCCACCGATGATAACGAAATCAGGAATCTCTTCTCCGCCCATTTCGATCAGCTGTGTACTGTCGATAACGCCTTCTAGATCTGCACCAGGAATTGGTGGGAAGAATGGGTGTGAACCTGTAGCAAGCATGATCTTCTCAGAAGTATAAGTTTCACCAGCTACTTCAACTTCGTGCTCACCAGTGATGAGGCCCTGTCCCTCGATGAGTGTAATCTTCTTCTTGTCAATGAGGCCCTTAATTCCAGCTCTCAGAGTGTCCAGAACTTCGTCCTTTCTCTCTCCGATTCTAGCACGGTTAGCCTTGAGTCCGGAAACTTCAACACCTACTTCTGCGCCATTAGCTGCCTCACGGTATACATCTGAAGAATGCATCAGCGCCTTAGTAGGAATACATCCTCTGTTCAGACAAGTTCCGCCTACTCTGTCTCTCTCAACGATTGCAACATTCATGCCCAGCTCCTGAGCATAGAAAGCAGCCTCGTATCCGCCAGGACCTGCTCCAATTATAATTAAGTCAAACTGATAGTCACTCATTTCTGTATATCCTTTCTGGGGTTCCCCAATTAGTATTTCATTAGTAGGTTAATTATATAACAGCCGTGAATTTTACTCAACAGCGTCCGCGATTAAATGCAAAACTTCACGTTCTCTTGCAGTCGTTTCTGGAGCAATTCCGAGCTGGACGATTGACGCTGCATCGTATTTGCAGCCTATCAGATTCTTCTCCAGCTCGTCGAAGATTCTGAACTCCAGTGCGTCAGAGTATATGCGGCACTGATCGATTGTCTGTCCCTGCATATGGAGCTGAACGTCTATCTCGCCCCACTCGAATCTATGCTCTATCTCCTTCTCGAATGGAATCTTAGTACCGAATCTCCATTCCTCGCTAGCGTATCTATCCTTGAGATCCTGTGGAACTTCAGGGAGCTCTACTTCAACAGGTGTGCCACCGTAGTTGCGTCCGAAAGCTTCAATCAGAGCATCCTGCATAGTTGTAATCAATTTCTTGCGTGACATCTTGGGCAGATAGTCCTTAAGATTGGTTACACGAGAACGAACTGAGTCTACGCCCTTGGATTTTAGCTTGGCTGCAGAAGGCCTTAAATACTTCGGCATGTCGCCAAAATCAACGTCCATCATAATTGTTCCATGATGGTAATTATAGCCGTTAGAGGAGAAATATGCGTGTCCTGAGAACTTCCTGCCATCTACCAGCAGATCATTACGGCCAGTCTTCTCAGCGCTAATGCCAAGGATGCGACATGCCAGCAGAATAGTATCCGTCTGCTTGCTGATGTCGTAAAGATCATCACGGGCAATGAATGTAAAATTCAGGTTGCCCATATCGTGATACACGGCCCCGCCACCGGACATTCTACGAGACAGTCTCGCATCGTCTTCCTTGATCTTCTCGACGTTGCACTCTTTCCATGGATTTTGGTTCCTTCCTATTACTATGGTATGTGCATTCTGCCACAGGAATAGTGTTACCTCATCTTCCTTGGCGTTCATAGTCAAGAATTCTTCGGTTGCAAGGTTGTCATATGGATTGGTACAATCCGTTCTCATTACGTTAAGTTTCATATTTAACCTCTATTAATTAGAATAATATTTGTCGATTCCATTATAACATAATGAGCATAAAAAAGGCGGTTCAATGAACCGCCTTAGTGCATATTATTGCTGTGTGCTAGTTGTTATCTGTAGCCTTACTTAGTTACTGTTACGACTGTCTTAGTATGCATTCCGTTAACAGCAATGATGTAGATTGTTGCAGTTCCAGGTCTGATACCTGTTACGTATCCACCTGTGCTAACTGTGGCAACTTCAGGATTGTCAGAAATGAATCTCAGCTTGGCTGCATGGTTGAGCTCAAGTGGTTTCATGTTCTTGTATACCTTAATTGCTGCGCCGAGCTTAATCTCCTGGCCAGCTACTACAGATCCTGTTGCTGTATTAGCGGAAATCTTAGTAACATTACCGTGGTCGCCCTTAGTCTTGGCTGCAATAAAGTGTGCAGTCTTAGTCTTAGCAATCGTCTTACCACTAGCATCAAGAGCCACTACATAGAACTTGTAAGTTGTGTGTGCCTTAAGCTTCTTGCCGGCAATCTTCTTAACAGTTAGGCTAGTTCCTCTAACCGTCTTAATCTTCTTGATAGTTTTGCCACACTGGTTACCGTATACAACGTACTTGCTAGCACCTGGAATCTTGTTCCATGAAATCTTAGCAGCGGAACCAGTTGCCGGTGTTGCCTTACCAAGCAGAATTGCTGCCGGCTTACCGTAGATTCTGAACTTGATACTTGCCTTGCCCTGGTAATTGCCCTTGAATGTAACGATTGCAGTTGCATATCCAGGTTCAACGTTGTTCTTATATGTAACTGTGTAGTCAACACCTTCCGTCATCAGTCCATTCAGTCCAACAATCTCTAACTTTGGAGTGATTGCGGAGCCGGTATAGAGCTGGTCATCAATCGCATTGATGACAAATGCTCCCGCTTCTCTTGGATAGATGGAGAAGCTCTTCTTTACCTGAGCGCCCTTGTAGTTCTTAGTCTCAGCGACTGTTGCTCTTACCCAATATGATCCAACCTGAGTTGGGATTGTTGTACTCCAGTTAGCTGTTCCAATTGGAGCATACTCATATGTTACAGCTCCTTCTCCAAGGTTGCCACTTACATATGGTGTGTTGTACTGAGGATCATATCCGCCGTAAATCCAGCTGTTAATTGAGAGGACCGGTGTAATATCTGCCTTCTTAATTCTGAGGAATGCCCAGTCATATGAAGGCTTGTAGCTCTCGTTACCATTGAAGATTGTGAGAACCAGATACAGTCCTGCATCTCTTGCCTCCTCAACAGCGCCAGTCTCCTCTCCGGCCATTGCCTTCTTAGCAATACCATCGATATCCAGTCTGTTCATGGAGTCATCCCAAGTGATATACAGAGTACTGATTTCATCACTAGAAACTTCGATTCCTTCTTTAGTCTCCCTGTCTTCTACTGTTGTCTCGAATTCATAACCATCACCATAAGTGAAGTTGTATGTCTCGAGAATCTTCTGAACAGCGTTCTTGTTCTCCTTATCCAGACTTGAGTAGCAACTCAGTGTAGTCTTGGAATTCAGTCTCTCAACTTTGAATGCGCGAATAATTGGATCCGCCCTGTATTCACCCTTCAGCACATATGAAATTTCAACATACAGACCAGCCTTAGTCGGCTTTCCGATGTTTGCTCTTCCCTGGTAATCAACTCCGGCAATAACTCTCTTAACGTGACCTTGGACAGCTTCTTCATCTATTATCTCGGTGCTACCTTTCTTGCTGAGATAGCTGCCAAAATCGAAGTTCTCAAGGTCATCGATAGAAATTACATATGCCGACCTAATCTGATTATATTTAGTAATACCATACTCGGTCAGTTCCTCAGTTCCGAAGAGATTAGCTAGGTTGATAAGCGTCTGCTCCTCAGTTGTGAGTGCAACTTCTCCACCGCCAATCTGCTTAATCCAGTTTAGCTGACCCGGATGCTTCTGAATCTTGAAGACACGTGTAATTGGCATTGCGATATAGTTACCGAGCAATACGTATACTGTCTCACTATATACTCCTGGTGCAGTTGGAGGAACATCTTTCTCTGCATAAACGCCTCCATCAGCTGGCATACCAATATACATTGCATGTACAAACTTCTGAACTGCAGGATCAACCTTACCATCTTCAGTACGTTCTAAAATGCCGCTTCCTGCCAGATATCCGCCCCAGTCAAAGCGATTTGCTTCATCAATAGTGAGCGTCCTTGCTTTAACAGCCTTAACTACCTTGTCAAGCTGTGCGTCCTTATAGAATTTTTCGGATATCAATTTCTTCTCAAGAGCTATTTCAATGGCTGTCTTAGCAATTTCTTCGGCTGATAAGTCACGGTCGGTACCGTCCATCTCCCGATTAAACTCAAGAGAAATATCATCTTCTCGATTCCATCCCTTCTGAAGGATAATCATGCTACCAATGTCCATGGTAAATTCGTAATTCCTATCAACCGAAACCGCTGTAGTGATATACGTTCCAGCATCCTTAGGTCCGGTACCCAGTGTCACCTTAACACCAGAGCCGAGATTCATATCACCAATGGCGTCCAGAATGTTGTCGAACGCACCCTTCTCAATTCCCATGCGTGCCAGTGTCGCTTCATCAAGATTATCAAGCCTACCGTTGATTATTCCAATTATATCTTCGAATTTGTCTAGAGTTTTTCCTTCACCAATCTGGGTCTGAAGGTATGCATAAATATCAAAACTGCCAAATTTTAGCTTGTTTTTAACGCTCTCTGGAATATCCAGGCTCAGGAAGCCCTGAACACTAGTACTAGCGCCACCTGTGAGAGTTATGTAGTCAATTGTAGTATTGCTAGTAGGATCTATGAACTTCTTATTAACAACAGGTTGATGCGCGTTGCCGTCATAAGTATATGTCTCAAGGTCTGCAACACTTAATTTAGCCTTAGCCTTATCGACAGTTACATTTACTACCTTAGTGTAAGGCTTATAATCATGATTGCCTGAATAGCTAATTCTCACGGGTTGGGGTTCCTCAGAAGCATTCATCATCGTAGGATTTAATGTAATCTGATCAGCTGTATACTCTACTGGATTACCCTCATCATCTATTAATGACATGTTGCTAAGTGCCGCAGCCTTAAAGTCTGCTTCAGGACAATATTTGATAGTGTAGTCCTCACAGATAATCTCAGTAGGAGTACGGTTCTCCACGAGATTCACTTTCACATTTTCCAGTTTAAATGGTTTGTAAATTTCGTCGCCCGGATAATAAATATTAACTATTTCATAATCCAGTCTATTGCCTACTTTATCGGTATTATCTCCAAAAGTATGAAGCAAAGGTTCAAGCAGATTATACTTGTAGTCAATAGGTTTCCACTGTGCCAAACCATCAAATATCAATGGGTCATACGCTAAATATTCGATAGTAAGTTCATCAAAGTGGTCCTTATCGAAGAATCCATCTAATGGAGTTGTTTTTGTTCCCTCAGACAAATCTACAATCGCGTTAAAAACTTCTTTTGAATCAACCGCCGATCTATCCTCATACCATGTCAGCTCAACAGGATTCTTACGGGCCAAATTAGTATCAATTCTCTTATCCCTAAGCTTCGCTGTTGTTGTAAGAACAAGCTTTACTCCAGGGAATTTAGTTTCATTAGAATACACAACCTTGACCATTTCAGTTGCATTTTCATTATAGCGTCCAGCTTCGGTTGCGGTATAACCGAAAGCGTGATATCCAACCTCTAGTACACCTTCTGGTTTTTCATGATCTAGGTTCCACCAATCGTCGTTATCATCACCTATTCTATCTATAGACTTATAGGTTACGACCTTCGTAGTCTCTGCATCTTTAAAGAATGCATCTAACGACGAATCGTATGTGATATCATTGATAATTTCAGAGGCAGCAAGAGCGCCTCTAGTAATAGCAGGATTGGTATCAGGCTTGTCAGTCCATAGGCCCTTTTCTACATCATAACTATTTACATAGATAGGATTATCAATATTGACAGTAAGTGGAACAAATACAGCTGTAACTGTATAGTACTCTCCCTTACTGAATGTGCCTCCCAAATTCTCAACCTTGTTTGTAAAGTCATTGGAATCAACAATTACGCTACCTTCTCCGCTTGCGCCGTCTTTAGTAAGCTTAATTGACTTAGCGATATATACAGTTCCATCTTTAGACACGCCTGGAACAGCTGTGATTGTGAACGATGTTCCTTCAACAATTCTAATATTGTGTGTGTCGATTTCATTTAAGTCTGTATCACCGATTTTAATTGTACCTTCACCCTCAATTGTTCCGAGGTTAATCTGATACTTTGTTGCAGGGTTGTGGATACTTACGTCAAACGGCTTATTACAACCCTGATAAAAGTCATCTCCAGCAAATGTAGCCGTTGCTTCATCCGTCTTGGTCTGATCTTCATCCATACTAACATCTGCACCTGTGTATACGCATGTCGCATTAGCAACAAGTGTTGTTTCGTCGCCTTTCTTGTGAACTACGACTTCCTTATCTAACTGATCCTTGTAGTCCTTCGTTTCTGAATATGTTAAAGCAACTGGATCATTCTTTAGTGAAATGTCAGATTCCAGTCTAGTTTCATGTAGCTGTGCAGTTGTTTCAAGAACGACCTCAACGCCAGGGAATTTAGGGTTAGTGTATTTTACATGAACACGCTCTGTTTTATTTTTGTTAAAGGAACCAAAAGCAAAACCAAATCTATGGCAGTCCACTAACGCTGCATCTGTTGGTTTTTCGTGGTAAATTGGCCACCATTGACTTTCTGTACGTGGTGGCAACACCGATGTAATCTTCTCTCCAGCATAGTAAGTTACTTCTGTTACTAAATCTGTTGGATTAAAGAATGGCGAGTCACCCTTAGTCGCTGCACCAGTTATTTGCCCCTCTACATAGGACCATCTTGGTGTACCATCAGATCTTATTAACGATTGTGTCTCATCTTCTCTCTGTGCAAGGTCTACATCGTATGAACTTACATATACCAATTCTGCAATGGTCGCACTAACTGCCTCAAACTCTGCTGAAATTGTACAGTTTTCATCTATTTCAAGATTGCCGCCTACTGCTTCGGTTGTAAGCGCTCCGTCGCTTTCTGTTCCTTTAGAATATGTCTTAGTTGTTAATGTTACGCCCGGTGTTCCATTCTTTGTTACCGTAATGGATTTGGCAACGTAAACTACGCCATCCTTTTCAACAGGCTTTGCTGTTACTGTGAATGTCTGGCCCTTAGTTATTCTTACATACTTCTTGCTGTCTGAAAGTTCTACAGGAGTCTTTCCCAAGTCAGTGCTATTAACACTGATTGTTCCCGAACCAACAACAGTTCCAAGATTAAGTTGATATTTAGTTGATGGTCTGGAGATCTTTACAGTGAAGTCTTTGCTACATTCCTTGTAAGTCGCATCTCCAGCATATAAGGCCGTCACTTCAAAAGTATTTGTCTCACCATCTTCGAGTTCAACTTTAGATTTAAAATCGTATTGAATGGTTCCTGTAATTGCAGTGTCTTCACCATTAACATGAAGAGTACTGATTGCAGCTAATTGGCTATCATATTTGCCACCCTCAGCATATGAAAGCTCAACCGGTTTCTCTTCAGTTCCGATATTACCCTTGTCGTCCTTAATTTCAATAACAGATTCGGTTCTCTTATCTTCAAGAGTTACTGTAATTGTCTTCTGCCACGTAATGCCTGGGAATTTATCATTAGTGTAAGTTACTCGAACTGATTCAGATGCATCAGATCTGAATGTTGGGTTATTATATCCTGCATTATATCCAAATGCGTGCTGGTCCCGATGACTATAATCCGGCTTGTAATCTAATGTATGCCAATCGTTTCCTGACTTTCCAAGATATTCAACGGTAGGTGTTACGCCATTGAAGAATGCGCTTGGAGATTTTTCAGTTATCTGATTAACTATTTCATTTACTGTAGTAGTGGCTCTCTTGTCTGTTTTGTCAGGAATGTTATTCCAAAGGCCCTGGCTAACATTGTAGCTATCTACTGTGATTGAATCATTAAGGGTCGCTGTTACTGGCTCAAACTCTACATCAACTGTGCATGTCTGGTTAGCTGACATATCATCAGAAGCTACAGTCGCCTCCAATACTCCATTTGCAAGAGTTCCAGCAGCATTTGTTGCACTTGCTATTGGCCCTTCAGCGCCATTCTTTTTCACAGTAATTGACTTAGCAACATAAATTACCCCATCCTTTGTAGTTGGAGTTGCTGTTACTGTAAATCCATCACCTTCATTAAGTCTGACTGAAGTTGTTTCACCATTTAATTCTGTTGAATCAATCTTAACCGAGCCCGAACCAGTAATAGTACCTTTGTTCACAGTGTATTTAGTTGCAGGATTGTTAAGCTGAACCTTAAATGTCTTGGTTGTGGACTTGTATTCATCATTTCCAGCAAATGTTGCTGTAACATCTACCTTATCTGAAGTTGCTCCTTCGGCCAAGCTGGATACAGCTAAAAGGTTTGAAACATCAAAAGTAATATTCTGTCCAGCATATTTTGTGTCAGTGTCATCGAGCTTATGAAGAAATACTGCACTTGTTAGGGCTGCTTTATAAGAATCCTCTCTGTCTGATGCATTGCTATATTTTACTACTATAGGTTCACCATCAGTGCCCTTACCGTCTTTTCCCGAAATGTCAGTATTCTCCCTTGTATCAGCTAGATGTGCTGTTGTATAAAGGATAAATGAATTGCCATTATTTGTATATGTAATACGAATGCTTTCTTCTGCATTTTCATTGTAGTTATTGCCACTTTTCTTTGAAGTATAACCAAATGCATGTTGATTTTCTACAAGTATTGTATTCGGAACATTATTGAAATCTTCAGTGTAACCGCCTGCTTTTCCGCCAGTATGATATTCAACTTTAGCGGTGACTCCATCAATAAAGGATTTAGAGTAAGCATCTGTTTCTTTTTCAACATATGACGTTATCTGATTGACCAGTTTATTTGCATACCCTATCTTTAAATCCCCACTTTGGAGACGCTTATCTTTTACGTAAAACTCATTTACGTTGATAGATTCTGCAATTTTGGCTGGTGCTTTATGGATTACAACCTCAACACCGTCGCAAGGTTCTGTATTATCCTTCTGATATACCCATGACGCCGAATGGTTCGCATACACACATTTAAGTGTTACTAGTTTAGCGTACACATAATAAGAGCCTATATCAGTTGCCTTCACGAACGCATTATTGCTGTTCTGATATCCCCAGTCAATAACCGTTTGTCCAGTTGCATCTTCCACTTTGTAATAATGAACTGTCCTTTCAGTATTTCTCTTTGAATAAGAAGCTAGCTCGGTAAACGCCTGAACATTACTAATAAGTTCCTGCGCGCTACCATTATAAAATAGACAGTTCCTCGCTACTGGAACAGTGCCATTAAAATCATCCGCAAACGAAGTAAACGCCATGCTAGGCATGAAGGTTACCATCATTGACAGTGTTAAGAGTAATGCTATTAATCTATTCTTCATTGTTCTCCCCTTATTTATAGATTCTAAATCTATCTAAATTAGTTCGTTATATTCGTTATTTAATCTTCTTGTAGTAGTTCTTGGACCACTGGCTGTAATAGGTCTTGCCATTGCCTGTGACATATGCACGTACCTTGAATATGTACTTCTTTCCGCTCTTGAGCTTCTTGATTGTCTTGGTCAGTGCAGTTGTCTTGATCTTCTTGCCTGATTTACCACTTTGCTTGTAGTAGATCTGATAGCCAGTTGCTCCAGCGACTGTCTTGTGTTTAACAGTTGCTTTCTTGGAGCCAGCCTTGATTGTTATGTTCTTTACAGGCTGGAGCTGAACTCTTTCAATGTACTCCTTGCTGAGGTTGTTGCCACATGCTGTGCAGTAATGCTGAACCTCTCCTGTTGTGAGGTAAGTTGCTGCTGTAATAGTACGAGTTGCAACTACAGGCTCCTCGCACTGGCATCTATCCTTAGGAGTTGATGGGCTCTGCCATCCGGAGACTCCACCTTCCTTCGCTGATTCTCTCAGCGTCCACTCTCTATTAATACTCTTCTCGATAATGTCGGCAATTCTCGCCTGAGCTGTCATATCGATATGGAAGACTTTGGCCTTGTGTGGAGCAATATTAGTAATATCTGCAATCTCATATCCGTACTGAGCTCCGATTGCAGCGTAGCCCTTGTTGACTGTATCAACGTATGGCTGAGCAAGTACTGTTGCTACATCGTTCAGTGCCTTAGCACCGAGGTTGCTATCAATCAGTTCCCACTGAATCATTGTGTCGCCGATTGTTGCTAGCGGATTGAAGAGGTTAACGATAACAACTACAGCGTCCGGGTTGAGCTCGCGAATTCTGTCAACGATCTTGCTTGTTGCTGTAACTGCGTTGTTAGCTCCATTAGTCAGCAGCGTGTCGAGTGTAATTGGTGCAACGGATGCCTCTGCGGCATAAGCATTAACCTTGACAACTGTAGTTATGAGTTTCAATGACTTGGCGATGATTCCCTTAGTATCCTTGATGTCCTGAATCTTGTCAGGGATGTCTGTAAGACCATCGATGCTCTTAGCTGTTGTTTCGATAGCCTTGAGGATTGTCTCTTCGTTATCGTAGAGCTGCTTGGTAATGTCGTTGAAACCGAGCTGAACAGTAATGACATCAGCCTGCTGGATCTTCTTTTCAATCAGTTTTCTGTATGCAGTTCGCTTGTTGCTATCAAAGGCTTGATATTCTTTGTCAGCATCCATAACACCGAGGATGTTGCAAACTTGCTCTGCTCTCAAGCCAGGGTATGTCATGTTAAAGCTATCGCAATCTGCATTCATATAGTTGAATACTTTTTGAACATATGAAGCGCGGCAGAATTTCGGACCATATTCATTCTCGTACATGATTCCATATATATCGAATTCTGGCTCTTCGGTATAAAGCTTACTAAGCTCATCGATTCCGTTCACATCCTCATTAGCCAGGAATCCGGCTCCGATACTATCACCGATAGCAAGGTATGTTGCCTTGGAGTTAGCTGGCCATGCTGCATCAGCAAATGACGCACTAAAAGTGCCCAACACCATAGTAAGTGTGAGCAATAAAACTAAGCATTTTCTGAACCAATTTTGTTTCATTTTGCCTCCCCCAATACTATTAAATTATATAATGATAAAATCTAATTAGACATAATATACTATTGTACGTATTGTACACCTTTTGCGTGGAAATTGTAGGAAATGCGCGGATTTTATGCTTATGGGGGGGGGTAAAGTTTATTTTTTAACAAAAAACGGAGCAGGTTGGACGTTGTGCCGTAGGCAGATACGTCCTTGCTGCTCCGTTTTTTATTGTCAATCCGACGATTGGCGGGATTTCAATCCGACGATTGGCGGAAAATCATTCCGACGATTGGCGGGATTAGAATGCTTCTTCGTAGATCTGAAGGATTTCTTCATTGGTGAGAGGTCTGTATGCGCCGCCGGAAATGAAGCAGGAATCTGCTATTTCCTTGAGCTGCATCTTTTCTTCTTCGCCAAATCCTATTTCTCTCAGAGTGGTTGGGAGGCCAACCTCGCGGATGAAATCGGCGAGTGCGTCGATGCCGGCGAGTGCAAGTTCGTCAGCGCTGTTATAGTCGGCAGGATTAAGTCCCCATACGTTCTGAGCGAAGCTGACGAATTTGCCGAGTCCGTCCTTGTATATGTGTCTGTAGTATACAGGGTGGAGAATTGCCAGGCCTTCTCCGTGGTTACAATTAGTGTAAGCGGAGAGCTGGTGCTCCATGTTGTGCGCCTGGAAATCTTTGGACTTTCCGGTCTTGATGATGCGGTTCTCTGCGAGTGATGCGCACCACATAATGTTGCTACGCGCCTGGTAATCCTGAGGGTCTTTCATTGCTGCTCTAAAGTCTCTGATAAGTCCTCTCATGAGGCCTTCTGATGTGTCATCTGCAGGATTGCCCTCGATAGGCCAGCTGAAGTATGTCTCCATGATGTGAGAGAGGATATCGAAAGTTCCTGCTCTCAGCTGACGGATAGGCATAGTCAGTGTATATGTTGGATCCATGATTGCGAACAGTGGATTAATTGCTGGATAATCTCTGTCGCATTTGATCTTAGTCTCTTCATTAGTAAGAACTGCACAGCCGTTAACTTCGCTGCCTGTTGCCGGCATTGTTACGACAACTCCACAAGGAATTGGAGTATGCTCGATTGGCTTGCCATCCATCCAGAAGTCCTGCCAAGCGTCCCCATCGTATGGTGCCTGAACTGCTACTGCTTTGCAGCAATCCATAGTTGAGCCACCGCCTACTGCGAGGATAAGGCCGACGTCGTTCTTGCGAGCGAGGTCTGCTCCTTCTAGCATTTTGGCAAGGGTAGGATTGGACATAATGCCACCGAATTCAACGACTTCAAGACCGAGCTCGTTTAATACTGTCATTACGTCATCATATGCGCCGTTCTTCTTGATTGATCCTCCGCCGTATCCCAGGAGAACCTTCTTGCCAGGGATAGCGAATTCTTTGATCATGTCAGCGAGGTGTTCGCTGACTGCCTTCTCACCAAATCTTACTTTGGTGCGGCATTCCCAATTATGACTATTCATTACTTAATCACCTTAACTCCACATTCGCGTTCAACGATCTTAGCGAATGACTTAATGCATGCATATACGATGCCTGTGCACCATTCTTTTCTCTCTGGTGTTGCGAACTGGTAGTCTGCGATGAGGTCAGGGCAGATGCTAGTCTTGTACTCAGCTGCGATATCGTCATTGAGTTCTCTAACTACAGCAATGCACTTCTCATATGCCGGGTCACCCTTAACTGTTCTTCCGAAGATCTTGCCGAGTGCCATTGTTGCTCCTGCAACTGCTCCGCATACGTTACCGCCATCACCAAATCCATATGGGAATCCTGTGGAGAGAGCGATTGCTTCCTCACCAATTCCCAGGTCGTAGTATCTGTTCAGTACGTCGAGTACGGACTCTGAGCACATGAAACCTGTTGTGAAATTTTCCTTAGCTGCTGCGAGCATTTCGTTCAAGTTTACTTCCTTAACCATAATTGCCTCCTATTATATAGTTGCTACTATGCAACACCATTCTCCATCTTTAAGTACTTCTACTATGCTGAATCCGGCGGCCTTGATAGCCTCGGATACCAGTTCTTCTTTCTCAAGCAGGATACCTGATGAGATGTAGATGCCGCCGGTATTTAAGTGTTTAGCTACATCCGGTGTTAACATCACTACCAGGTCTGCCATGAGGTTAGCTACAACGATGTCTGCCTTGTAGTCAACGCCCTTGGTAAGATCGCCGTACTGAATCTTGATCTTGTCGCTTAATTTGTTCAGCTCGACGTTGCTCTTGGCAATTTCTACAGCGTCGGTATCGATCTCGATGCCAAGAGCCTCCTTGGCGCCAAGGAGGGCTGCGCCGATTGCCAGGATACCCGAGCCGCAGCCAACGTCGAGCACTGCGTTCTCAGGCTTGAGATATTTCTCAAGAGCTCTTAGACACATTGATGTTGTCTCGTGAGTTCCGGTTCCGAAAGCCATTCCCGGGTCAATCTCAATTACCAGCTCATCAGCTTTAGCATCGTAGTTCTCCCACGTTGGCTTAACTACGATTTTCTCTGATATTTTGGTAGGCTTGAAATACTCCTGCCATTTGTACAACCAGTCCTGATCATCTGTCAGCTGCTGAGTAACGTTGAAACTGTACTGAGCCTCATGATCACCCATATCGTTCAGGTATCTAATAGTTGTCCAGATACACTCCTGAACGTCGTTCATCTTGTACATACCCTCTTCATCATCAGGCAGATAGATACTAATCACCGGCCATCTCTCAAGATCACCGATTACCTCATCACTGAGGTAATCGTATTTATACAGCTCCTTGTGATCAATAATATCCTGGGCATCAGCCGGATCATTGATAATCAGCTGATCGAACCCCTCATCATTTAAATTTCCTACCAGCAGATCCAATCTCTTAGGATCTACTTCTATCTTAATCTCTAAATACTTCATTCTACTTTCTAACGATTCTTATCTGGCTTTGCATTTTACTACCTGGGAATAATGGCCATTATATGCCTCTTCTCCTATCTGCTTGCTTGCTCTTACTTTGAACTTATACGTCTTGCCCTTGCTCAGTTTTTTAACTGTATACGAAGTCTTCGTTGTCTTGGCAAGCTGCTTATACTTGCCGTTCTTCTGCTTTCTGTATACTTTATAAGTCACGCCATCACTATCGCATTTGTTCCAGCTGAGCTTAGCACTCTTCTTAGCCGCATTCGCCTTGAGTTGTGGCTCATACTCTGCAATTACCAGTTTCTCTCTAGTCTCTGCATTTTCTTTCTGAACTGCAGCCTCATACTCTTCTTTGCTACCGATGAAGATTCTCTTCTGAGACTTGGCGTATCTGGAACCGATTTCGCCATTAAGATTCTTCTTAATGTATTCCATCAGAAGTTCACTATCCAAGATTACCTCGTCCTGAATAAACTTATTGTCCTTGAACATTGTATATCCGTCTCCACCAGACTTCAGTTTGAAGTTATGGCACGCAAGAGTATATGTTTTGGTCGGATTGATTGGCTGTCCTCCTACCTTAACGTTATATACCCTTCTTGCACCATCAACCTTAACGAAATTACTGTCTTCATCCAGAACAACCGGAGAATCAATATTAGGATTAATGCAATATGTCATTCCAGATACTTGAAGGAATCCGCCAAATTCACTCTTTCCCACGTTCATAGCGCTGAGTTCAAGTGCATCCAAAATCTCCTGTCCACTTGCCTCACATTCACACATCATATTGCCAAATGGGAAGATATCGAGAATATTTCCGCGTGTAATTGTGCCCTTCTTAAGATCAGTTCTAAGTGCGCCTCCGTTAACAATTCCAATGTCTGAACCCATTACGGTTCTGATAGCATCTGCGCAGAAATCTCCAAGATTAGTTTCCTGCTTTCTAACCAATCTGTTTCCATCTGCGTCGTGAGTAATCAGGTTGTATTTAGATGTTCCAATTTTCTGACTAGTTATTTTGCCTATTTCGTCATTGATTTCTTTAATCAGTGCATCAAAATTGGTATCTGTAGATTCGGTTGGGAACTCTTCAATTACATCAACAGAAATCGTTCCATCAGTCTTAATCTCAATCTTGCCAACAGCTTCTATTTTGGTTCCAATTGCAATTCTAGGAACTTCCTTACCATTAACATTTTTAACAGAATCACTATATTTCAGATGGTCATGTCCATCAATGAATGCATCAATACCTGAAGTATTAGCAATAATATCCTGTGATTTCCATGGATTAGCAGTGTCTCCAGTCTTACCAAGATGACCCAGTGCAATTACATAATTTGCACCTGCTGCTCTTGCAGCATCTACGCTCTTCTGCACCTGTGCCTGAAGTTCCTTGCCGTCATTGGCTCCGTAGAAATCATACTTCTTGTTGCCCTTCTCATCGTACCAATTTGTTGGTTTGGATTTAGTAAGTGTCTCAGGCGTTGTAATTCCAACGAAAGCAACCTTAATATCACCATACTTCTTTATGGCATATGGTTTGAAATAGGAGCCATCATCGCCCGCGCGTCTGAAATTGCAAGATACTATCTGTGCTGATTTGATTGAACTGGCAATGTCTTTAAGGAAATAATCAACGCCATAGTCAAAGTCATGATTTCCAGGAACAATAACATCATATTTAATTGCGTTTATCAGTTTAACAACGGCAGTTCCCTTAGTCAGGAATCCTCCGCTGCCACCCTGAATACTATCGCCATTGTCAACCATAACCACATTCTTATACTGACTTTTCATTTCCTGCTGTATGCTGCGCAGGCCCTTGAATCCGGCTGTGTCTGCACCCACATTGGCATGAATATCTGATGTTGCCAAAATAACAATATTGTCTGATTTTGCTGTTGTTGCAAAAACAGTCATTGGCAGCATTGTGATAACCAGTGCCAGCGCCAGCAAGATTGCAAGCCATCTATTAGTTTTCTTCATAATAATTCCTCTTTATTACAAAACGAAGCAGATGCAAATTCTTCATCCGCTTCGTCCGTATGTTTCTATCTAGAATTCAATCTTCATGAACTTCTTCTTACCCTTCTGCAGGATAATTACGTCGTCCTTGATATCCTTCTCTGTTACTGAGTAATGGTTGTCAGTTACCTGCTCACCGTTAACTCTTGCGCCGCCGCCCTTGATAGTGCGGATAGCTTCAGATGTTGATGGCTCGAGACCAACTTCCTTCATCAGTGCTGCGAGGCCCACGCCTTCTCCGCCAAAACGGCTCTTGTCCATCTTGGTAGTTGGCATGTTCTCGGCAACTCCACCACCGGAGAACACCTTACGAGCTGCTTCGAGAGCCGCCTGTGCCTTCTCTTCACCGTGTACGAACTTAGTGATCTCGAAAGCAAGAACTTCCTTAGCCTCGTTGATAGCTGCTCCCTCAAGTGCAGACAGTCTGTTAACTTCTGACATTGGGAGGAATGTGAGCATTCTCAGGCACTTGTTAACGTCAGCGTCCTCAACGTTTCTCCAGTACTGGAAGAAGTCATATGCGGATACTCTGGACTCGTCAAGCCAGAGAGCTCCACCGGCAGTTTTGCCCATCTTCTGGCCATCGGACTTAGTCAGAAGACCTGTTGTCATTCCGTAAACCTCAAGTCCTGCGAGCTTTCTTGACATATCAATTCCGGCGATGATGTTGGACCACTGGTCGTTGCCGCCGAGCTCCATCTTCAGGCCAAAGTCTCTTGCCATTACGTAGAAGTCGTATCCCTGCATGAGCATGTAGTTGAACTCGAAGAAGGAGAGTCCGCCTTCTTCCATTCTCTTCTTGAAGCACTCTGCGCGGAGCATTTCCTTAACGTTGAACTTGGATCCAACTTCTCTAACGAAGTCTACATAATTCAGTGGTCTCAGCCACTGGCCGTTGTTAACGCTTACTACTGTGCCATCCTTAGGCTCGTAGTTGATGTGACCAGGGCAACCAACGCCGTTGTTGCCTTCATACTTCCACTCATAATCGATAGGAAGGAATCTGTCGAAGAGCTTAACGAACTGTTCGCAGTTGTAATCGATCTCTTCAATGGTCATCATTCTACGCATATCACTACGTCCTGATGGGTCTCCAACCATTCCTGTGCCGCCTCCTACGAGAGCAACAGGGTGGTGACCATACTTGAGCATGTACAGGAAGATGATTACCTGAATCAGGTGTCCTACGTGCAGACAATCTGCAGTTGGGTCAAATCCGATGTAGAACTTGATCTTCTCGTTAGCGAGAAGGTCTCTTACCTTGCCAGGATCTGTGCACTGCTCAACCAGGCCTCTCTCCATCAGTACGTCATAAACGTTAGTGTGTTCGCTGATGTTATCAGGAATTGGGTTCTTAAACATTACTTAATACTCCTTCTAAATTACTTTGTTCCGAACAGTCTGTCGCCAGCATCTCCGAGTCCAGGTACGATGTACTTGTTCTCGTTCAGGCGCTCGTCCTGCTGAGCGATGAAGATGTTAACATCTGGATGCGCTTTGGACAGAGTCTCGATTCCTTCAGGTGCAGCGATGAGGCACATAAAGCTGATGTCCTTGCCGCCCTTTTCCTTGATATTGTTAATAGCGTCTACTGCGGATCCGCCTGTTGCCAGCATTGGGTCAACAACGATGATTCTTCTCTTGTCAATATCCTCAGGGAGCTTGCAGTAGTATTCTACTGGCATATGAGTCTCAGGATCTCTGTACATTCCAACGTGTCCAACCTTAGCTGCTGGAACGAGTTCGAGCATTCCGTCTACGAATCCAAGACCGGCTCTTAAGATAGGAACGATTGCGAGGTCCATACCCTTCAGCATTCTCTGCTTGGTCTTGCAGATAGGTGTTGTAATTTCAACTTCCTCGAGAGGAAGGTCTCTTGTTACTTCGAATGCCATCAGCATAGCTACTTCTTTAGCGAGCTCTCTGAAGTCCTTGGAAGTTGTATTAACGTCTCTCATCATTGAAACCTTGTGCTGAATCAGAGGGTGATCAAATACCATTACGTTAGCCATTGTTATTCTCCTTTATATATTGCTGTTGAATTAAGTGTCTATTAGAAATTGATGTCGTCGAGTTCGTTGATTCTTCTCTCGTGCTTGCCGCCTTCGAACTCAGTTGTCATCCATGTATCTATCATTGCAAAAGCGAGTTCCTCGCTAATCATTCTTGCGCCCATGCAGATAACGTTAGCGTTATTGTGTCTTCTGCACATCTCTGCCATTTCTGTTGATGTGCACAAAGCGGCTCTAATTCCAGGCACCTTGTTGCATGCGATGCTGATGCCGATTCCGGATCCGCAGATTGCGATTCCTCGTTCAGCTGAGCCGTCAGCTACTGTTCTGCCAACAGCATGTCCGAACTTAGGGTAGTCAACGGACTCGTTAGAGTCTGTGCCGACATCGATCATCTCATGTCCTGCAGCTGCCATCTTAGCCTTTACTTTTTCCTTTAATTCATAGCCTGCGTGGTCGCATCCGATTGCGATTTTCATTTCTTACTCCTTTACAATGTCATATCCTGCAGATTTCAGCATTCTATTCATAACGCTGAATCCAAATCCTACTTCTTCAAGTGATCTGATAAGTATCAGGTCGTAGCCTTCTCTATCGAGTTCGCGGAGGTCTGCGAACAGCTTGTGCGCTGCCTTCTCCGCATCGTCGCCATAGTTCAGAACGGCAACCTTCTGGCCCTCTGCCTTGGCTTCTCTTCCGAGAGCAACCGCCTTCTCCATGAAGACTGCATCTGTTCCTTCGATGAGTCTAACCTTGGCGTTAGGTGAATAGTGTCTGTATTTCATTCCCGGTGACTTTGGTGCCTCGCTTGTCTCGGCAACTCCGTCTTCAGGATCTGCGATAGTCTCCGGCTTGCTGTAGAGGGCTTTGTCATAAAGCACCGGTTTGTCCAGTACGTTAGCCAGCCACTCTGCTGTGATGATGCCCGGTCTCAGCACTGTTGGTGTCTCGCTAGTGAGATCAACTACAGTTGATTCGATTCCTACGCTGCACTGCTCGCCCATCAGGACTGCCGCAATTCTTCCGTCCATATCCTCCAGCACATCTTCTGCTGTTGTTGGACTCGGCTTGCCTGAGAGATTAGCACTTGGTGCTGCAATCGGGCAGCCCGCTGCATCGATTAGTTTGAGAGCTGTCTGGTTCGATGGCATCCTGATTGCGACCGTGTCCAGTCCGCCGGTGGTCGCATCAGGGACCGCTGCGGATTTCGGAAAGATCATGGTCAGCGGTCCGGGCCAGAATGCCTCAATCAGCTGGATGGCATCCTGGCTGATGCCATCGGTTCCACCCTTTACCAAACCTGTCAGTGCAGCGGCATCAGAGATGTGCACTATCATTGGATTGTCGGATGGTCTGCCTTTCGCTGCATATACTGACTTTACAGCCTCTGCATTCATTGCATCCGCGCCGAGTCCGTATACGGTCTCTGTCGGAAATGCCACAAGCTGGCCTTCACGTATCAGCTCTCCCGCTTTGTCTATTTCATTAACTGATAATCTTAATGTTTCCATTCTTGGTCTAACCAAATGTCTTCATCTTCTCTGCCTGATCAGCAGTGATAAGTCCGTCGATAATCTCGTCGATGTCTCCATCCAGGAAGGCGTCAAGTTTGTAGATTGTCATATTGATACGGTGATCGGAAACTCTGCTCTGTGGGAAGTTGTAAGTTCTAATCTTCTCTGAACGGTCTCCGGAACCAATCTGGCTCTTAATCTGTGCTGACAGAGCGTCGTTCTGTTCCTGCATCATTTTGTCATAGAGACGAGCCTTCAGAACGCGGAGAGCCTTCTCCTTGTTCATGATCTGGTCCTTCTCATCCTGGCAAGTAACTACCAGTCCTGTAGGCAGGTGAGTAATTCTAACAGCGGAGTCAGTAGTATTTACGCACTGTCCACCGTTACCGGATGCTCTGAATACGTCTGTCTTGATATCGTTAGGGTCAATCTTAACCTCTACGTCGTCAACTTCAGGGTATACAGCGATTGTTGCTGCTGAAGTGTGAATTCTTCCGGATGACTCAGTCTCAGGAACTCTCTGTACACGGTGAACGCCGCCTTCCCACTTAAGTCTGGAATAAGCGCCCTTGCCCTTGATCATTACAGTACAGTCCTTAACGCCGCCGATACCAGTATCGTTCATGTCGAGAATCTCGGCCTTCCAGCGCTTTCTCTCGGCGTATCTCAGATACATTCTCAGGAGGTCTCCTCCGAAGAGTGCTGCCTCGTCTCCACCTGTACCTGCACGAACCTCAAGAATTACGTTCTTGTCATCGTTAGGGTCCTTAGGCAGGAGCAGAATCTTCATCTCATCTTCGAGTGCTGCGATTCCGTCTTCGAGCTCATGAGCCTCTTCCTTGGCCATTTCACGCATCTCTTCATCGTCTTCCATGTTAACGATTTCCCATGCGTCCTCGAGATCAGCCTTCATCTTCTTGTACTTCTCGTACGCCTTAACGATAGGCTCGATCTCAGCCATTTCCTTCATGTATTTCTGCCAAGTTGCCTGGTCGGCAATTATAGCTGGATCTGCTACCTTCTCGGACAGTTCCTGGTACTTTTCAGTTATAAAATCAAGCTTGTCAAACATATTAACTCCTTAATTGAAAGCAATCTTTTTCAACTAATTATTATAGCAGAAAAACGCAAGTTTATCAGCATATTTCAGCACTTTCAAGCAAACAAAAACTGGCGACTCCTCGCCAGTTTTCTACATATTAATAACAGTATTGATTCATAGTAGATTTTACGTCACTTCTGAACTTATCCATAGTGTATCCTGTTTTGAGCTGTCTCCACATATGCTCAGGATCCTGATGTCCGCCGCCTGACAGATCATAGTATTCAGTGCCCCATTCATAGTGAGACACGATATTGCCCTTCTTCATAGGATTCAGTCCATAGTAGTCGCAAAGTGTTGCGAACAACTTAACTGCAGTCTGGTAAGTTCTCTGTGCTACAGCCTTAGCATCCTGCTCGTGACCTTCCTTCACTGTGAATGTCACACCATCTTTTCCGTACTGGAGATACTTGGATTCACACATCTCAATTCCGATGTATCTGTTATTACCTTCAGCTTCGGCATGACCGGCTCTAACTTCCCATCCGAGGGTCTGCCACAATGCGCCTGTTACTCCGTCGATAAATCCGTGTACTGATGCCGCGCTCTTCATCGTAGTGTTATATAGATTAACCCACTCCTCAGCTGACTCAATATTGCCACCAACTGAATGAAGCATCAGACCTCTCAAATTGAATGATCTATTGAAAATATACTCGTCATTAGCTGTTGTATAATGCTGCTCGATAACAAGTCCAGGAATCTTCCTAACTTCGGCACTTACAACATTAGACTCATTGCCCTTAACTTCGAAAGTCTTATAAGAAGTTCTATCGAAAGGTACAACCTTGAAATAGTATGTTACATTCTGATCGCAGCTCCTCTGTGTATACTCCTTAGTTGCTGTTGTCAGATTCTCTGCAACGAGAACCCAATTCTCCTGATCAACTGAGCAATATACATTGAATCTTGCCCTCTTGTAATCGGTCATCTCGCTGTCTGTTGGATCATTGAAACTCCAAGCGACTGTAATTGAACCAAGTCCGCGATTTTTAACCTTAAGAGCCTTAGTCAGGTCTGGCAGATCAACATCGAATGAGTATGGCTTGGTGTACTGCTGAATTGTCTTGGACCAGTTACCTTTCTTGCTGCCATTCAACGCCCTTACTCTAATGCTGTACTTGCAGTAAGGATTGAGGCCCTCAATCTTCAGCTTGGTTTTCTTGCTAGTAGCCTTGGTCCACGCATTGGCACCAGTCTTATAGTTTACCTCGTACTTCTTAGCATACTTAACTTTGTCCCATTTGAGTGTCAGTGACGCAGCCAAAACATTCATGTCGGCCATCGGACACTCAGCGACCTTGAGCCCTGTCACTTTGGTCGGTGTCTTTACCTTGGTCTTGGCATCAACAGGCTGAACCGTAAGCAATGAAATCGCCAACATCACAGACAGAATTGTCGCGATAAACGTTAAAAATCTTCTATTATATATAACTCTCATAATATAACCTCCGAGGACTGTCCCAAAACTGACAATCTTGACAGAAATGGACCGGCCCAGTTTTACAAAAAAGCGGAGCTGAACGCTCCGCTAATTGTTTCCTGTTTACTTAATGTTGTACTTGTTCTTAAACTTCTCAACACGGCCGCCTCTGTTGGAGAACTTCTGCTGGCCAGTAAAGAATGGGTGGCACTCACTGCAGATGTCTACTCTCATTTCTTCCTTGTTGGAGAGAGTCATGAACGTGTTACCACATGCGCAAGTTACTTTACATTCCTTATAATCAGGATGGATTCCTTCCTTCATGTTCGGTACCTCTTTCTACTTAATCATTAAGTTATAATTTTCTTAGCTTGCTCCAGGCTTGACTGCCATATAGGTCACCCTGCCTTTCGCGACAGCTTACACAGTATATCAAAGCAGTCCAGTAATTGCAAGGGTTTTCTTAATATTGTATAATTCTATTTAGCAATCAAAAGGGGGATTATTTATGAAGAGTATTGGTACTGTTTTCAAGGTAGGCAATGGCCCATCAAGTTCACATTCTGTTGGTCCATACAGTGCTGCCAAGTTCATGAGAAAATATTATCCTGACTGCGACGAGCGCAAGGTGTATTTGCGTGGTTCGCTGGGTCTGACAGGCAAGGGTCACGGAACAGATAGGTCCATCAAGACTATTCTTCCAGATATCGAAGTTATATTCGATATGGATACGCCAGAATCTGAACTGCCGCATCCTAACACTATGGATTTCTATGGCTACAAGGATGGCAAGGAAGTTCATCATGTTCGCATCATGAGCATCGGCGGCGGTCAGCTGAGCATAGAGGACCACCCTAACAAAGAGGCTATAGAGGTCTATCCACAGAAGTCTTTCGCTGAGATTTATGACTACTGCCAGGAACATTACCTTAACCTCGCACAGTTCGTATTCGAACATGAGGATGAGGACATTAACTACAAGCTCCACAGCCGTTGGCGCACCATGCAGGCTGCCGTTGAGGAAGGACTCCAGCAGAAAGGTGTTCTCCCGGGCGGTCTTGAGCTCGAGCGCAAAGCGAGACATCTCTTCAACAACGTTTCCCACAACGAATCGTCCGAAACGGCTATGGCGAGACTCGTGTCCGCTTATGCCTTTGCGGTTGCCGAGCAAAATGCCAGCGAAGAGGTTGTTGTTACTGCTCCGACTTGCGGTTCATGTGGCGTTCTTCCGGCAGTTCTCTATTACGCTAAACACAACAAGGGTTTCACGGACGATGAGATCTGCGAAGGCCTTGCTGTTGCTGGACTTATAGGTAATTTGATTAGAACCAACGCATCTGTTTCCGGCGCCGAATGTGGATGCCAAGCAGAAATAGGTAGTGCCTGCACTATGGCCGCAGCAGCCCTCGCACACATGGAGGGTCTGCCACTCGACCAGATTGAATACGCAGCCGTTGTAGCACTGCAGCACTTCCTCGGACTCACATGTGATCCTGTTAATGGACTTGTTCAGATACCATGTATCGAGCGCAACGCTGTTGCTGCATTAAGAGCAATCAACTCCGTTAATCTGGCAAGATTCCTTCACGCAACAAGAAGAATCAGCCTCGACAATGTTATCGAAACAATGTACCAGACCGGCCTTGATATGAAGGAACAGTATAAAGAAACTTCGAATGGCGGACTTGCCAATCTTTACAAAATTGACATCAGCGACGTCAGCCGTGAATAATTTAAAGCAATACAAAATCCCGACTTTTGCGAGTCGGGATTTATTCATTTTCTAGGGTTTTAGAATGTTTCGAGTTCGTTGAATTTGTGGAGGAGCTGTTCAACTGTCAGCTTCTTCTTTTCTTCGCCTCTTACATCGAATACTACCGCTCCCTCATGCATCATGATAAGTCTATTACCATAGTCGATTGCATTCTGCATGTTGTGAGTAACCATCAAAGTTGTGAGGTTGTGTTCCTTAACGATCTTGTCTGAAATCTCGAGTACTACTGCTGCTGTCTTAGGGTCAAGGGCTGCGGTATGCTCGTCGAGAAGGAGCAACTCCGGCTTCTTGATTGTAGCCATGAGCAGTGTGATTGCCTGACGCTGTCCGCCTGAGAGCAGACCTACTTTGGTCGTAAGTCTATCCTCAAGACCAAGGCCGAGCTTGGCAAGCTGAGTCTTGTAGAGCTCAAGTTCTTCGCCCTTAGGCATTCCCCACTTGAGGGTGTGCTTGTTGCCTCTTCTGTATGCGAGGGCAAGGTTCTCCATAATCCACATATTAGGAGCGGTTCCCATCATAGGATCTTGGAAAACGTGTCCGATGTATTTTGCACGCTTAACTTCGTGCATAGTTGTGATGTCTTTGCCGTTCAGTACAATACTACCTCCATCCGGAATGATGGATCCTGCTACTGTGTTCAGCATTGTTGATTTGCCGGCGCCGTTGGAACCGATGACTGTTACAAAATCGCCATCTTCAACTGTAAGGTTAAGATCCTTGAAGATCTTATTCTCGTTGATTGTTCCTGGGTGGAATGTCTTCTGTAAATGTTCAATTTTCAGCATTTATTCCACCTCCTTAGCGGCCTTCTTAGAGTTCTTCTTGCGGCCTGTCTTAGCCTGCCATGCAGGAATTGCAAGGGCGAATGCTACGATTACAGCTGTGATCAGCTTGAGGTCTGTAGCCTTCATCCAAGGCAGTGTGAGTGCCAGTGCAATGATAGTTCTGTAGATAATTGCACCTGCGGATACCGCTGCCATCTTAAATCCAAAGTTTCTTTCTTTTCTTACAAAGATAACTTCACCAATGATTACTGAAGCAAGTCCGATTACGATGGTACCCTGTCCCATATTAACGAGAGCTGAACCATAGTCAAACTGCGCAATCAAACTGCCTGCGAGCGCAACGAGTGCGTTGGATACTGCCAAGCAGAGGTTAATCATAGTGTCTGTGCTGATACCGAGCGCTCTTGCCATCTTCTGGTTGGAGCCAGTTGCACGAACAGCGCAGCCAAGCTCTGTTCCGAAGAAGTAGTACAGCAGCTCGATGATAATGAAGCACATTACCAGTCCAACTACAATTGAAATTGTGTTAGGTGATGTTCCTGCTGGGAACAAATCGGTAATCATTGTCTTGAATGAGTCTGCTGACAAAGCAACCGTCGCCTTGTCGCTCATGATTCGGATGTTGACCGAGTACAGAGCGATTTGCGTGAGGATTCCCGCAAGGATGGCAGGAATTGCGAATTTGGTATGAAGAATACCTGTTACAAGACCTGCAACCGCACCTGCAAGAATACAGATTAACATTGCTAGCATTGGGTTCATTCCATTGTTAATCAGAACTACAGTAATTGCAGCTCCGAGAGGGAATGTTCCCTCAATTGTTAGATCCGGAATATCTAGCACTCTGAAAGTGAGAAATACTCCAATAGTCAGGATGGCCCACAATAGGCCTTGTGCTATTCCCGACTGTATAGTTGCCATTATCATTTATTACTCTCCCATTCTCTCTGCTCTATCCAGAATGCTCTGTGGTACATCAAGACCAAGAGCTGCTACGCTTGCCATATTGATTGCTGTTACACATTCCTTAGTCTGGAATTCTACAGGCATCTTAGCGATTTCAGCCAGAGGATCATCAGACTGGAGCAGTTTAACTGCCATTGCTGCAGTCTGCTTTCCAAGCTCTGTGTAGTCAATACCGAATGTCAGAGTTGCACCGTTTTCAACCATTCCTGGCTCTCCGCATACGATAGGGAGACCAACGCTATTAGCTGTCTCGGATACGAGTGCCATTGCATCGGATACTGTATTGTCTGTAGGAACATAGATGCAATCTACCTGACCCTTGAGAGACTCAATTGCTGACTTTGCCTCATCAACAGTTGAGATTGTCTTCTGTACACATTCCATTCCATCCTTCTCAATCTGAGCCTTAGCGAGTTCGTACTGAGCTGCTGAGTTGGACTCTGATGAGCAGTAGAATACTGCAACCTTCTTAGCCTTAGGCAGGAGCTCCTTAATAAGGTCAATCTGCTCTGCAACTGGGTTCATATCTGATGTGCCTGAGATGTTACCACCAGGTTCTTCGTTGCTAGCAACGAGCTGGGATGCAACTGCATCTGTTACTGCACTGAAGAGTACAGGAATGTCTGTAGTCTTTTCCTTCATTGCGCTTGCGGATGGAGTTGCAATTGCAAAGACTAAATCCGATTCATCATTGATAAGTGTGTCTGCGATTGTTGGACAGTTTGCTGTATCTGCTGCAGCAGACTGCATGTTAATTTTGATATTCTCGCCATCCTTGTAACCAGCCTCTTCAAGGCCTGCTACAAATCCATCGTAGCAGTTCTGCAGAGCTGTGAACTCTCCGAACTGCATAACGCCGATCTTAATCTGATCGCCTGAATCTGATGAGTCGCTACCGCCACAAGCAGTCAGCGAGAATACCATCAATACTGATAACATAAGTGCTAAAAACTTCTTCATAAAACCCTCCCCGGGGTCGGTCCTACTGTCCTCTGTGAAAGAGGACTGACCCCCTTATTAAAATAAAAATACCCCGTAGCTCATTGCTACGGGGCTGATTAACGAATTAATTATTACGGTAAATCTTCACATAGCAAGCATCGTCTTCAATTGTTGAAGCCGTAATAATAATAGTAGTTTGCTCTGTGATTAATACGATTTAACATAATACATCTCCTTGATAAGATGTCACAATTTTACAGGAAAAATTTGTGAAAGTCAACGAATTTTACTATTTTATCCAGTCTTTAAACTGCTCACAAGCTAGCTCTATAAGCTTGTCCATGAGTTCTGGAGTTGGTACTCCGTCGTGTCTCCACAGCATTGGATACATTGAGATATTAGTGAAACCTGGAAGAGTGTTAATCTCATTGAATACTACTCTGGACCCGTTTACTTCAACGTCTGAATAGAAGAAGTCAACTCTTGCGAGACCTCTGCAGTCGAGAATCTTATACAGCTTAACTGCATAATTCTTAATCTCCTCAATTTCTTCTGTTGGCAGGTCTTCAACAATGCTAGTCTGAATCTCAGGATTCTTGTACTTGGCATCATAATCATAGAACTCTGCTGCTGCCCTTATTTCTCCAACTGATGAAGCTACTGGCTCTAGGTTGCCGAGAACTGCAACTTCGAATTCTCTTCCTATTATAGCCTTCTCTACGAGAACTTTGTGGTCATACTTGATTGCTTCGTCGATAGCCGCTTTGAGCTCTTCAGCCTTGTGAACCTTGGTAACTCCAACGGATGAACCTGCTGCAGATGGCTTAACGAATAGTGGCATATATCCACCAAGTTCATCGAGAGCCTTCTTGACCTGACCTTCTGTATCCTTCATGTAATTGGCAATTCTAACCACATAGTCATCAGCCATTCTAACGCCTGTCAGTTTAGCAAGTTGCTTGGCTGCTGTCTTATCCATGCAGTTAGCACTGGCCTTTACTCCAGATCCAACAAATGGAATCTCTGCCATCTGGAAGAGTCCCTGGATTTCTCCATCTTCTCCATGGTCTCCATGCAGAATAGGAACGATGCAGTCGAGCTTAATTAGCGAAGTCTTTCCCTCTTCATCGAACACCAAGAGTCCACCGTAGTTAGGATCTGCCGGCAGTGCACAACGCATTTTGTCTTTGCCGTTAATCCAATTGCCGTTCTCAATCTCTTCAACGCTGGCACCAGTAACATACCAAGCGCCACCCTTGGTCATTCCAATTTGAACTACGTCGTACTTCTCTCTATCAAGAGCGCGAAGTACGTTGGCTGCCGAACACAGTGATACTTCATATTCGTCGGATTTGCCTCCGAATACTACTCCAATCTGTTTCTTCATGAGTTGCCTCCTTAGATCCTTTCAGCAATTACTGCTCTGTCGAGTCCTGCAAGATCCTTGATAACCTGAACTGGGCCGTACTCTTCAGACTCTTCAAGGAGTCTCTTAACGGCGCGAGCCTGTTTGTCGCCAATTTCTAGGGCGAGAATTCCGCCCTTCTTGATATATCTTCCTGCCTTGTCTGCGATTTCTCTATAGAAGTCCAAACCATCCTTGCCTCCGTCGAGAGCAATGCGAGGCTCGAAGTTCTTCACTTCTGTCTGAAGTGTCTCGATTACCTTGGACTCAATGTATGGAGGATTGCAGATGAAGACGTCATACTTGGAGCCCTTGGCGAGCGCCCCGAACATATCTCCAACCAGGAACATACATCTTCTATTTACATTATTATTATGAGCATTGTAATCAGCAACGCTGATTGCCTTGTCACTTACGTCTGTCATTGTAACTACTGCATCAGGGACGATGGAGGCAACTGAAACACCTATGGCTCCACTACCGGTGCACATATCCAGAACCTGTGGATCGACCATGCCCTTCTGTGCCATCATTTTAGTTACATTCTCAACGAGAACTTCTGTGTCCTGACGCGGAATTAGAACGTTCTTGTTAACTCTAAATGTGAGGCCCATGAACTGCTGGTTTCCCAATATATACTGCATAGGAACACCCTTGAGTCTGAGCTTGATTCTCTTGATGTATTCTGTAAGCTTTTCCTTGTCGATGTGCTCACTTCCGCGTGTAATGATGTCTGCTCTAGACATTCCAGTCACGTGATCGAATATTATCATGGCCTCGTTCTTGCCGTTTTCAACTTTAACGAGCTGCATTTCTCCCCAACGAAGAGCCTTGTCATAAGTCAGCTCACTAGGAGTGTTCTCCTCTGTACTAGCAAGGAATTCCTTCTCGTCAAAATCTTCCAGCCAGTTACCATCCTTGTCACAGAATCCCTCTCCAACAGGGGTGTCTGGGTCTACGAGAACTGCCTTGAGTGAAATAATTGCTACTTCGAGCTGGTCGTTAGTTGGCTCTGCTGTTGTGAGTTTCTGAAGCATCAGTCCAGGATAGCTCAGAATTCTGACAACCTTACCATCACTTCTGCCCGCCCATTTCAGGAGCTCATAACTGATTCCTGCAATCACAGGGAGCAGCAGCAATCTTGAAACGATACGCCAGAACAGATTAGGCCAGCCAAGGAAGCTGAACAGAATTAGCGCAATGATAAATACGAATACCAGGAAGCTGGTTCCGCATCTTGGGTGCAGTGTATAGAACTGCTGAGCGTTCTCCGGTGTCAGCTCGAGATTGTTCTCGAAGCAATGGATTGTTTTGTGTTCTGATCCGTGATACTGGAAGAGCGTCTTGATATCATTCATCTGCCTGATTGCAACTATATATAATATGAACATTGCAATACGCAGTAGACCTTCAACAAGGTTCAATACGACAACATTAGAGCAGATGCCCTTCATCCAGTTAACAACGATGGTCGGAAGTATTACGAATACCGCAATTGAAATTGCGAGCGCAATTACTACTGAGAGCGTCATCATTACATTCCAGATAGCGTCATCACCGAACTTCTCTTCGAACCACTTCTCGAATTTGCTCTTTTCGCCAAATTCTTCAGGTGCGTATTTCTCGAGCACATCCGCGCTGTCCATCAGTACCTCTGTGCCGCTGATGAGCGATGCAAAGAAATTCACGCAACCTCTGATTAGTGGTATTTTAGACCACTTGGACTGGGCTTTCTTCTTCTTGGTCTTGAGATAGAATTCGCCTGATGGCAGTCTCATCGCCATGGCCATTCTGTCTGGGCCCTGCATCATTACACCTTCCATGATTGCTTGTCCGCCGATTGAAGTTGGACAGCAACCTTTAACAAATATTTTTTCGTAATCTAGTTTAGCCATTTCTACCTACTTAAGCTTCTTAATCATAAAGTCCACGAAATCCTTGTTGGACTTAGTGCTGGACAAATTTTCTATTATATCTTCTGCAATATCCATAGGGTTGCCCTGGGACATAGCCCTGCGGATTGAATTCATTACTGCAAACTCTTCTGCTGTGAGGAGCAGGTCCTCGCGGCGAGTACCGGACTTATTCAGATCGATAGCAGGGAAGATACGTCTTTCAGACAGCTGTCTGTCAAGATGCAGTTCCATATTGCCAGTTCCCTTGAACTCCTCGTAGATAACGTCGTCCATTCTGCTGCCTGTATCAACAAGTGCTGTAGCCAGAATTGTTACGCTGCCACCTTCCTCGAGGTTACGTGCTGTTCCGAAGAATTTCTTAGGTGGATGAAGTGCGCCCGGATCAATACCGCCGGATAGTGTTCTTCCAGAACTAGGAACTTCCATATTATATGCACGTGCCAGCCTTGTGATTGAGTCGAGTAGAATTACCACGTCCTTACCGGACTCTGCAAGTCTTCTTGCTCTCTCATTAACCATCTGTGCAACTTTAACGTGATGGGCTGACTGCTGATCGAATGTTGAGTAGATTACCTCAGAGCGGTGCAGACTTCTCTTCATGTCTGTTACTTCTTCAGGTCTCTCGTCAACAAGCAGAACGATGAGCTCTACATCAGGATATTTATCTTCAATTGCGTTAGCAATCTTCTTGAGCAGTACTGTCTTGCCGGCCTTAGGCTGGGCAACAATAAGACCTCTCTGGCCACGGCCGATAGGTGCAACCAGGTCCATTACTCTGGTTGATAGGTCGATGCTGGAAGTCTCCAGTACCAGTTTCTCATTCGGAAAGATCGGTGTCAGTTTGTCGAAGTAAGGTCTTCTCTTAGACGCAACCGGGTCCATTCCATTAACGGCTTTCACGTACAGCAGCGCACCAAATCTCTCATTTATGTGCGGTTTGCGTGAGATACCGAGAATCTTGTCACCTGTTCTTAGACCAAATCTTCTGATCTGACTAGGTGATACATATATATCTTTGTTAGAAGTAAGGAAGTTGTCGAATCTCAAGAAGCCAAATCCGTCTTCCGCTATCTCGAGAATTCCCTCGACTTCCGGACGCTCTTCTTCTGCCTGAGCCTCTGTTTCAAGTGCTTCTGCTGGAGCATCCTCTTCATTTACTTCGATAATTTCTTCAATTTCATTCTTAATTTCTTCTGACATAATGTCCTCCTGTGTTAGAATGGTGGTGTATAGAAAGGTGGTTGAAATGGAAAAGATAACCGTAAACGGATCCACTTCATATGATGTAATAATCGAGCGCGGCATCCTTGACAGGGTGGGCCAGTTAGTGCGCGATGAGTTCGCTGGCAATAAAGCCCTAATAGTGACAGATTCAAATGTCGCTGCTCTATATCTTGATGCTGTTGATGACTCATTCAGGGCGGCTGAGTATGAAACTTTCAGTTTCACTCTTGAGCCAGGTGACGCCAGCAAGAGCATGGATAGTTATAATAATGTATTATCTGTTCTCGCTGAGAATGAATTCGGCGGAACGGATGTTATTGTCGCACTTGGAGGCGGCATGGTCGGTGACCTTACCGGATTTGCCGCAGCAACCTTCAAGAGAGGTATGCACTGCGTTATGATTCCGACGAGTTTACTCGCTGCAGTTGATGCATCGGTAGGTGGCAAATCTGCCATCAATCTACCAAGTGGCAAGAATCAAGTCGGCGTAATTCGCAATCCTTCAATTGTGATATGCGACCCTAATACTATGTCTACACTCTCGGATGAAGCTCTTCATGAAGGCTATGCCGAGGTTATCAAATATGGTATCCTGACCGGCGAGAGAATCATTCGCTCACTCCGCGTTGCTACTAAGACAGGCGACTACAGCGAAGTTATTCGTCTCTCCGTTGCTATCAAGAAGTCTGTTGTTGAGAAGGATGAAGACGATAGTAAAATGCGCCAATTCCTCAATCTCGGACATCTTGTAGGCCATGCAATTGAAGCCTTCCGTGGCTACGAAATCAGCCATGGCCAGGCTGTTGCTCAGGGACTCGATATTGAATCTCACTGCGCTGCATTAGGCGGATTCATTGATGTTTCTACCGATATGGAGATAGCTGCACTCCTCGAAGAGTTCGGTTTTGACACTTCATACCAGTACAGTTTGGCCGATTTACAGCCTTACCTGCTACGAGATAAACGCCTTAAAAACGGTAGCATAAACATTATCATCCCAAGAAAAATCGGAGATTGTATAATGGTAGAGGCTGACTCTAACAAACTGCTGTCATACATTGAACAAGGATTATAATGGTCGACGAGGGGTAACCTTCGCCGACCTCTTTTTATAATTCTTCGTTTGCTCCGACAGTAGTCAGGACCTTCTCATCCGACTTGTCTACCTGTGCTACCTCGAGCTTATCTACATCCTCTTCATCGATTTCTTCATTCAGCGCCAGCAACGTTGGTGACAGATATACTGTCGATAACTTCTTGCCGTCAAGACTGATGATAGATCTCTCTGTGAAATTCTTTCCTTTTATATAATACTTATCGCCAATCTTAACAATCTTCTTAACCTTAATCTGATGGAATCCCATCTTCATATCTGAGCGCTTGTATGGATTCTTGCCGCCGTATGCATAGTACTTGCCGTAGAGCATATCGTGTGCAAGTGCTTCCTGGTCGTTCAGATATGACTTGCTGTTCTTACTATTGGACTGCTGATAATCGAAGATGATTCCTTCGTGTCCGAGTCCCGCAGACTCAAGCATCTTCGCCCCAACCTCGTATGACGTGGTATCTTCGTCCTGTTTTGGCAGGCCAATATTATCCCAGATAACGTACTCTGTACTATAGAGATCTGGTCCGTTGTATTGTGATTCCTCAACATCGAGCGCAGGAATGTGGTCGCCGTAGATTACCATAATCGTTGGCTCGCCGGCAGCATTTATTTCATCAATCAAGTCGCCGATGAAAGTATCCATCTCATGACACTCATTGAGGTAGTACTCGTACTTCCATTTCAGAATCTCGTCATCGCAAGTAACTGTTGTGTAAGGGTTCTTGAATACCTGCTCCTCCGGATACTTGCCGTGACCCTCAACGGATACGACATGCATCATATCTCTCTGTGGTGTCGACGTCATGATATCCATAATTTCAGGAATCAGAACTTTGTCCTTGCACCAGTTCTTAGGGGTGAACGAAACGTTGTTCATATACTCAACCGATGTGAAGCTGTCGAATCCCATGTTAGCATATACTTCGTTACGGTTATAGAAGAGTGCTCTGTGGTCATGCAAAGCGTTGCATGCGTAGCCGTGATTCTTAGCGATGTATGCCATATTCTCGAGTGTGTGCTCGCGGAGTTTGCCCTTGTATGGGTATTCTCCCGGTCCGAAGAAGTGGGCACTGATACCTGTCAGCACCTCAAACTCTGTATTGGATGTGCCCGCACCACAGGCTGGAACCTCAAACCAACCAGATGTATATTCTTGCTTCAGCTTGTTGAATACCGGTGTTGGATCGTTATCCACCTTAATATGTGAATAGCTATCAGCTGTAGTGAACGACTCCATCTGGAGAACTATGATGTTAGGATGCAGCTGATTGTCGTCAACGTTCTCTCGAACTGTATTAGTTCCCTGATAAGTCTTCTCTTTCAGAATCTTGTCTATCATTTCCTCAGAGTAGCCCTTAGGCTTCTTAACACCAGCACTAACCGATGTTGAAATGAAGCAATATGGTACGCCGTAATCTCTGTAAGCGTAGTTCAAGTTTCCGAAATATGTATCTACAATCTTAAGTTCAATTGCACCATAAGTTGCACCAAGTGCTGCCACTGCTGCTAGAACAATTGCCAGACAGCTCTTGCCATAGTGAATGTTCTGCCATTTCTTACTACGTACGAAGATAATAATAATGGAAAGAACTATCAGAACAGCGCCGATACCAATCAGCGTAATCTGCCACTTCTTATAATAAGAATTAATAATTGTCATACCATCTGCGAAATTCGCCAGATCGTAGAGGGTGAACGGAGTAACTCTCTGCAGCAAAATGATACCGTTAACCGTTCCAATTACAATCCACAGCATTGAGATAATCATCCATGCGAACCTACGCCTCTTGAACAACAATGCAATTGTCATGGTTGCAAAGATGATAAGTGCGTTGAGCAGAAATACCAGCGGATTGTGGAAAATCCACTCGAATGCAGAGAGCGGACCCTTGGTAACTCTTGCGAAGAATTCAATGTATAGATTGATTCCTACTGCGTAGCACACCATCAATCCGATGTATTTGAGCTCATGTCTGTCAGCGTCAAAATACTTGGCCTCTCTTCTTGGGAAGATCTTAAAGTAGAAATCCTTGATCTTCAAAGCGAGCCAGATAAATGGCTTGGCAATTATTAATAGATATTTCTTGATTGTTTCCTTGTCTAGTTTCAAGTACTAAGCCTCCTGAAGAGCATCCGCAAGTCTTGCAAACTCTTCCATATTTAAACTCTCCGCTCTGCGGTTAGCCTCAATTCCAGCTGCATCCAAAGCGGCCGCTATTTGTTCCTTCTCATATCCGCCCAAAGTCATCAGTGAGTTCAGCAGAGTTTTGCGACGCTGCGTGAATCCAGCCTTGATGCAACGGAAGAAGAATTCTTCATCCTTAAGTTCAACAGCCTTCTTATCTCTGATGTCCATTCTGAGTACAACGGAATCAACCTTGGGCGCCGGGTAGAAGCTCTCTCTACCAACATCGATAATCTTACGAACTGTTGAGTAATAATAAACTGAATAGGTAATTGCGCCTGCATATTTTGTGCCAGGTTCAGCTGCAATACGATCTCCAACTTCCTTCTGCATCATCGCTGTGATACTGTCTGCAGCTGTTCCCATCTCAAGAAGTTTCATGATAATGGGTGTTGTAATGTAATAAGGAAGATTACCAACTACCCGAACCGTCTTGAGTCCAAATTCCTTGAGATTGCGCTCGATGATATCGTTCAGATCTACCTCTAGGATGTCTCCGTGAATAACTTCAACATTGCCATAGCTGAAGGTCTTAACGCGAAGCGGCTCTATCATTCTCTCGTCGAGTTCGATAGCAACCACTCTACCAGCCTGTTCAGCAAGCGGACAAGTAAGAGCGCCTGGTCCTGGTCCAATCTCGATTACCAGGGTATCTCTATCTACTTCGCTGCCCTCGACTATATTCCAGATAGCCTCTTCATCAATCAGAAAATTCTGGCCGAGGCTCTTGGATGGCCTGATGTTGCCCGAAGGACTCGCATTCCTATATGTTTTGTTTGATTTCTTCGATTGCTTGCTCAAGTTCTTTGATTCCTATTCTCCAATACGATAGCTTCTTGATTAGAGCTTTCGCATTTCCATATCCTATTCCTAGCTTGCTGCATAGAGCTTCTCTTAATTCACTCGCTCTTGCATCACCACTAAGGCCCAGCATTGCCAGGTCGCTCATGCTAACCTCTTCATAATCGGTTGGCAACGCCTCGCACTTCTTCTCTGCATTGGCAAGAGCTTGCTCAATTGCAGCTGCGATAACCTCAGGCCTTGCATTCTCAATTCCGATATCCCCTGCAGTTGTAGCAAGGTCTTGCGCAACATATGCCTGGATGGCATCTGGGAATTTAGATGTTAGTTTACGCCTTATCTCCTCACCTGAGAAATCCGGATCGGTCAGGATGATAAGGCCCTTTTCCTTATATGCTTTCTCAATCAGCGACCATGTCTCCGCGGTAATCCCAAATCCATGAGTCGGTATTATTAATGCATCAATCGCTTTACTGACCGCGTCAACATCGTCGCGACCCTCAACAACTATTGCATAACTAATCTTCAGCTTCATCTTGATCCTCTTCGAAGATAAATATCTTCTCGTCCTTGTCAAGGAGTCTAAGTTGTTTGCGGGCCTGCTCCTTAATGTAGTCCTTGCTGTGGACATTCTTTAATTCCTTGGCCTTGGCATTCTTCTCCTTGGTTAATTCCTCATTCTGCTCCTGAAGTTGCTTGTTCTCCATGCGGAGCTTGATGATAGGTCTTCCATATACAACTAAGAGTAGAAGCAGCACAGCAAGGACAGCCGCAATAATACGCTGCCTCTTGCTGGAAAGATTAATTCGAAATTTCTTCTTCTCTCTACTCTTCTTCATTACTACTATAGTCCACCCTTAACCTTAGTATCTGGGTCAACGAATTTACCGTTCTTTCTAATCTCGAAATGTAGGTGAGGACCTGTGCTTCGTCCTGAATTGCCTGAGTATCCAATTAACTGTCCCTGGTATACCTTGTCTCCGACCTTAACTACCATCGAGTTTAGATGTCCGTATCTGGACATCCAGCCGTCATTGTGCTGAATATCAATGCAGTTACCATATCCGCCGTAACCGCCAGAGCAAGTTATTACTCCGCCGTCTGATGCATATACCGGGTTACCAATACCGCAACCCATATCTACACCTTCGTGAGTTCTTCCCCATCTCCAGCCAGGTCTTGATGTAACGACATAACTTCCTGGTGTGAGTGGGTTCTTAAATGTTCCTGTAGGTGCGGTCTTAGGCCTCTTGGTTGTTCCAACAAGAATAAGCTTGTCGACCTTCTCTGTCAGAACCTCGATGCTCTTAGTATCTCTATCGACTACCTTGCCACCAACCTTAGTCAATGTACCTTCGAAAATCTGAACTCCATCTACGCCCTTTACTTCAACTACCTCGTCTCCGATGTAGTATTTCTTGCTCTTCTTCTTGATTGTCTCGTAAGGTACGATTTCCTTCATCTTACCGGTCTCGACCATTTCAACGCTAACAGGATCTACCGTCTTGTGAATGCAGATTTTATCGCCTCGGCTGACAGCCTCGAGCTGCTCCTTGTTGTTCTCGTCGTAAATGCTATTCTTATTAACGCTGAAGTCTCTTGCGATTGATGACAGCGTTTCGCCTTCTTCAACAAGGTGATAGAACCTAACATCTCCACCTTCTGTCATCTGCTGTCTTGCAACAGCATTACTCTGAACACTTGTCAGCAATACGTTAATATCTCTAATATCCAGACTGTTCCTAAATTCAGATGAAATGAGCTCCATTCCTTCGTCAGGTGTACTGAGTTCAGCCTTAACCTCTGCAAGCAATCTCTCAGCTGACTCCTGGTCCTTAACGATGGTAGCCAGTTTGTTACCATCATAAATTCCCTTAGCTGCAACCTCGATATCTGTCATGTATGCTAGCTTATTAACAGTTGTATCCGCATCGTCCGCATCTTTGCCGGACGAAACAACTCTCTTGAATGAAATGTTGTCATTGGCAACGAACTCAATCTCCTGATCCGTATCGGTAATAACCTGATTGAGCTGATCTCCTGCTACCGCTAGGACATTAGTTACTTCTTCCTGTTCCTTAACATATCCAAGAACCTTGCCGTTATAAGCATATTCATAAACGGTAAATCTATCGAATACTACCAGCATTACAGCACTAAGTACGCAAACCGCCAATACCGCTATACCGATGGCTCTCTTGGAATTCTTATATGCCGCGAAGATGTTGCTGGTTGCTTTTACAAAATCTATGCAGAATTTGTGGAAGGCATCCGACATTCTGTCAGCTATACCATCTATCTTGGTCAGTGGTGCTGCCATTGCCTCTTCAAGGGCAATCATTTTCTGGCCTTCTTCTTTATAAACCTTAGCAGGTTTAACCTTCTTCTTCTTTTTCTTCTTGCGAGCTTTGGCTTCTGGTTTTGCAATTTCTGTATCAAGTATTTCAGACTTAACTCCCAGATTCTCAGGCTCGACAAAAGTAGCATCTCCCGGTTTCAAATCGTTCTCCGCAAGATACTTAGCATAAGCCTTCGCTAATTCTTTTTTCTGTTCGTCTACTGATTTCTTTCCAGATTCCATTTATAAGCTTCTTTCGCACGTGCCTCACTGCAGGCACAAATTCTTCCATCGTTTGTAATGCCTGTATCCTTGCAGACATCACATCTATACCTTCTCTCGAGATAATCCTTGCTATAGCCATGCTCTACAAGGAGACTTTGTTTCTCGTTCTCGAGTTCTCTTCTCTTGTTTCTCAATACGTCCTTCTGCTCCCTGCCAGCTGACAAAGTCATTGCCATGAAGTTCCTATTGAGTTCATTCTCCTGATCAAACAGATCTCTGATTTCTACAATCTTGCTGCACACTTCATCTATGCGTGCATCCTGTTGTTTCTCTCCTTCGAGTCTGATGTAATCGTAGTAATCTTTCAGCACTTTCTTGCTAACCATTGCCTGAGGTCTGTCGCTCGTACTTGCCTGGAGTCCATAGCTAACTCTCTGTGGTGCAGTATTGATTCCACCAGCCTGAAGTTTCTTGTTCTCAAGTACCTTGTTAACGTACTTGAGGGATGGGTCTCTAAGTCCTGCAGCAGCTCTGCATGCATCGAGGACTTCCTTGATGCTATATCCGAGTTCATCGAACCATCTGTCCATCATTTCGCAATCTCCAGGAGCAGGCATTCTATTCCAGCCCATCTCATGGAATACCATCTTGTAATGCTGGTTTCTCTTGCTGTGCTTGTCGATGTACTCCTTAACGTCGACCAAATTATGGCAACCTTCCTTCGCCCATGTTACCGCGGTCTTGACAATCTGATTAATGCTCAAACGATCCTCACTAATGCAGAAGTCCATTGCGTATGACATAACGTCTGGAAGGATGTCATATGTCTTAATTGTTTCGTGAATCTTCCAGGAGTCTTCGCTCGAGAGCAATCTTCCCGTCAGTTCCTCGTATTTACGCAGAAGTGCATTGACCTCCATATTGACAACTTTGGCAACTGCCTCGTCCTCAGTCTCCTCTGCAGAGTCCGGAACATTTTCAGGCTGTTGCGTGTTATTGTTCTGAAGGTTGTTAGCATACATCAGCTCAATCTGGCTGACATATGTAATGTTATATTCTGAATCATCCACGCTCTTCTCAAACTTAACTAGGCCTGCACTTGCCCAATACTTAAGTGCCTGCAGCAAGTCATCTTCGCTGATTCTCAAAACTCTGGACAACTTGGCTGTATCAAGACTCATATTATTCTGGGCGTACATAAGGCCGAACAGGTACACCTTAATATAGCCTTCAGGTGCAGATGGAAGATATTCTGAAATGAATAGATTCTCCACTCTTGTATCCTGAAGATAGAGGTCATCTCTCTTCGAAAGTTTAAGGTTGGCTCTTGGCATTTAATACTCCATTTCAAATTCAGGGGCGAGGTTCGCAAACTTAGTGTATCTTGGAATCCACGCCAGATTAATTGTGCCTGTAGCACCATTTCTGTGCTTGGCGATGTTAACCTGACAAGTCAGTCCTGTTGATGGGTCAACATTGGCTGGCTCATCGTCAGTCTGATAATAATCGTCTCTTCTCAGGAAGATTACGATATCGGCATCCTGCTCGATAGATCCGGAATCACGGAGGTCAGACAGCTGTGGTTTGTGGTCAGCTCTCTGCTCTGGTCCTCTGGATAACTGTGACAGCAGAACTACTGCGCAATCCAGTTCCTTAGCCATAATCTTAATTGATCTTGTCATGGCTCCGATTTCCTTCTCACGCTGCTCAGTTCTGTAGTTACCCATACTCATCAGCTGGAGGTAGTCGACGATAACGAGATCAAGGCCACCTTTCTCCGCCTTAAATCTACGACACTTATTCTTCATCTCAATTGGAGTGATTGATGAAGTGTCATCGATAACGAGGTCTGTTCTGTCAAAACTATCCTGAGCGTCACTGATGCAATCCCAGTCGTCCTGAGTGATGTTGCCGTTACGAATGCTCTCCATCGGAACGTTAGCTGTCATTGCCAGCATTCTCTGTCCGAGCTGAGTGTCACTCATTTCCAGTGAGAAGATCATTACTTTGTTACCAACCTGTGCTGCATGTGATGCGATGTTAAGTGCGAACGCTGTCTTACCAACACCAGGTCGTGCAGCCAAAATAACGAGGTCGGTCTTCTGAAGGCCTCCGAGAATCTCGTCGACTTTCTTAAATCCAGTCTCAACTCCAGGGAGTCTTCCCTTGTTCTTCTCGAGTTCCTGAATCTCTTTAATGTTCTCAACGAGTACGTCGTTGATGTCTACGTAATTGGATCTCTGTGACTTGTGAGCGATTTCCATGATTCTCTGCTCAGCTGCATCAAGAATATCTTCTGGTGCCAGCTCCTCAGAGAAAGCAGAACTCTTAATCATATCGGCCTCACTGATGAGCTGTCTCATCTTGGACTTATCGGCTACTGTGCTCGCATAGAACTTGGCATTGGAATATACGACTGCCTCGTCCATCAGTTTGCTGAGGTAAGTCAGTCCGCCAACTAAATCTGCGAGCTTCTTGCTCTTGAGCTCAGAGTAGGTAGTCATCAGGTCGATAGCAATGCTCTTAGCGAACATCTCAACCATCACCTTAAAGATCTCCTGGTGCTCCTTCAGATAGAAATCTTCTGCATGAAGAATCTCGATTACATCGGCAACTGCGTCCTGGCTCTTTAACATTGAACCGAGGACAGCCTTCTCTGCATCGAGGTCCTGTGGCATGATATTCTGGTTATTAATTCTCTCTTCTTCCATATCTGTATACTAGAAAAAACTAGATTTCTTTAATTTCTACAGCTACAGTTGCTGCAATTCCCTCATATAATTTTACTTCTACGTCGGTCTTTCCAATTTCCTTGATAGGTTTAGCAAGTACAATTTTCTTCTTGTCGATATCCAGTCCGAGCTGATTCTTGATTGCCTCGGCGATATCCATAGAAGTAATAGAGCCAAACAACTTGCCGCCTTCACCGACTTTAGTCTTGAGCTCAACTGCTGCTGCCTCGAGCTTGCCCTTGAGTTCATTAGCTGCTGCCTTATCAGCTGCAATCTTCTCGGCAAGGTTAGCCTTCTCTCTTTCAATTGCTCTCTTGTTAGCTGTTGTTGCTTCAACTGCAACTCCGGATGGAATCAGTTTGTTTCTTGCGAATCCGTCGTTAACCTTAACGATGTCTCCTGCCTTACCTGTTCCCTTAATATCCTGCTTTAAAATTACTTCCATGTCTTACTCCTATTTATCTTCATCTGAATCCTTGTTCAGATATTCGTTAATTTGCTCTTCAAGTTGTTCTCTTACATCTGCGTACTTCTCGTTAACTTGTGCAGCTGCGGATGTGAAGTGTCCGCCACCGCCAAATTTCTCCATCAAGAACTGTACGTTGATGTCGCCCAGTGATCTGGCTGAGATGATAGTCTGTCCCTTCATGTTCCTTCCGAACACAAAGCTTGCTTTGACGCCCTTAACCATCAGCAGCTCATCGGCAACCTGCGCATTAATGATTGTCGCGTTGCTCGTGCCACCCTTCGTTCTAGCGAAGACTATGCCGTCATCGCGGAACTCTGCCTTGGCGATTGCTGATGCTTTGGTCTTGAAATCTTCCTTCTCTGTCTGGAAGTATCTCTTAACTTCATTGGTGTCAGCGCCGGATCTCTTGAGCCATGCTGCAGCTTCGAAAGTTCTAACTCCGGAACGTCCGGAGAAGTTGTTGGTATCTACCATGATGCCGGCCAGCATTGCTTCGCTTTCGAATCTTGTAACAAATCTCTTCTGCGAGATGTGCTGAATAATTTCTGTTACCAGCTCACTTGCGGATGAAGCATAGGACTCAACGTAGGATACTGCTGTATTCTGAAGTGAATCCTCAGTTCTTCTGTGGTGATCGATTAGAACGATATCGCTACACTTGCTGAGCAGATCCGGACATTCAACAAGGACCGGTCTGTTGCAGTCAACGACTATCAGCAGAACATTCTTGTGTGATGCCGCAAGCTGAAGTGCCTTGTCATGCTTGACAATGTTGTATTCCTCAGAATCTACTGCCTGCTCGAAAATAGTATCGATTGCGTCATTGTGTTCTTCACAAACAATGTATGCGTCCTTATCGAGGAATCTGCAGATGCTGTATGCACCGATAGCTGCACCGAAAGAATCCATGTCAGGCCAACGGTGTCCCATAATCAAAACTTTGTCTGCATCGTTAACCAGGTTCTTGATAGCGTGAGCGATAACTCTTGCCTTGCCACGGTTGTTCTTCTCAACAGTCTGAGAAGTTCCACCGTAGTACTTGGTATGCTCATCGTCCTTGACAACCGCCTGGTCGCCGCCTCTTCCGAGAGCTAGCTCCAATGCTGACTGTGCAAGATCTGTCGCCTCATTAAGGCTCTCCTCGGAAATACCTACTCCAATACTGATGGAGATAGGGAAATCGACCTCGGCCTCGATGTTACGAACCTCGTCGAGCACGCTGAAATTGTCCGCGATTATTTCCTGAGTTTTGCCATAAGTTGAGACCATAACATATGTGTTGTCGTCAGTGCTCATTACTGGTGACTCATAAGCTACGCCCCATTTGCGAACGATGCTATCAATCTGCGATGGGATAACTCTCTTGTATTCCTCAGGAACGCTGGCAAGCAGCTCCTCATAATTGTCGATGTTGATGAATACCATAGTCGCCCTCTCGCTTTCGAGCTTGGCGCGGAATCCCTCTCTGGCAGTTCTGTCGTCGAAGAATACTACGATGTCATCATTAAGATCAGCTTCCTCGTTAACGCGAAGTCTGAAAGATTTTTCATTCTTCTCGAGAATAATCTCTTCCTCATTGGCGTCAATTAGCTGTTCTCTTTTAATGCCTGTCAAAGTGAAGAACTTCGCTCCAATGATGTCCTCATAGAGGATAACGTCCTTCATCAGCGGATTGGCCTTCACTACTGTTCCGTCAGTGCCTACAACACATACCGGAATAGGCATGCTTAAAATAAAATCTGTACTCACTTTAATGCCTCTTTATTTAAAAGCGTCTCTGATGGTGTCAATCAGTCTGTTCAACTCTTCAGTGCCGTAATACTCCAGCTCGAGCTTGCCCTTCTTGGCGTCACCAACAATGTTAACTTTAGTTCCTGTCAGGGTTCTGAGTTCAGCCTCTGCTGCAAGAATATCGCTTGATTTCTTAGCATTCGCTGTTGGCTTGCGCTTCTTGCGGTCCGGCTTAATCTCATCCTTGGCTTTATTTGCAAGTCTTTCTGTCTCTCTCACGGAAAGGCCGTTCTTAATTACCTTGTCGCAGATTTCTCTCTGCTTCTTGGCATCAGCAACGTTAATAATTGTTCTTCCGTGAGCCGCGGACATTTGTCCGTTAGATACGAACTCCTGAATTTCTTTAGGGAGTTTGAGCAATCTGATGCTGTTAGTGATGTATGTACGGCTCTTACCCAGGGAGGAGCTCATTTCCTCCTGTGTGAAACCATACTCATCAGCCATTGACTTTAATCCCTCTGCCTCTTCAATAGGGTTCAGGTCTTCTCTCTGCATGTTCTCAATGATTGCAACGATAGCATTCTGTCTGTCGTCGTACTCCTTGATGATGCACGGAACCTTCTTGAGTCCTGCAATGCGGGATGCTCTCCATCTACGCTCACCGGCAACCAGCTCGTATCCGTTAGCGGACTGTCTGATAATCAGTGGCTGGATAACTCCGAGTTTCTTGATGGATGTAGCCAATTCATTCAGCGCCTCCTCAGAGAAAACCTTTCTAGGCTGTGCGCTGTTAGGCTTAATATCATTGATGTCGATGTAAAGTACTCGATCCTCTGTAGTAGCAGGTTCGGCTTTAGTTGTGTTCTTAGCACTTGTCTTAGTTGATGCTGTGCTTGATGCCTTAGCCTTGGAAGACGTTTTCGCAGGCGCCTTCTTGGCTGGCTGTGTTGCAGTCTCTTTCTTAGCGAGTTCAGCTGTGTAGTCTTCCTCGTTAACGGGAGCTGCATCTGCAAACAAAGCATCCAGACCTCTTCCCAATCCTGTTCTCTTAGCCATTGTTATTTCTTCTTTCTGTCCTTTTCTCTCTTAAGGAATTCCTTAGTAAACTCCTCATAAGCCTTCGCACCTAGTGCTGAAGGATCATATACCATGATAGGCACGCCATAGCTTGGCGCCTCTGCGAGCCTTACATTTCTTGGAATAATAGTGTTGTACATAGTATCGCCGAAGAAATTCTTAACTTCTGCAACAACCTGCTGTGACAGATTAGTTCTACCGTCAAACATGCTCAGAATAACGCCCTCAATATAGAGGTCTTTGTTGAGGTTCTTCTTAACCAGATCAATAGTGCTCATCAGCTGACTTACACCTTCAAGTGCATAGAACTCGCACTGAATAGGAATCAAAACGCTATCAACTGCTGTAAGTGAGTTGATTGTAAGGATTCCCAGTGATGGTGGGCAATCTACGAGAATGTAATTGTACTGATCTCTTACTGAATCGATTGCCTTCTTAAGTCTGCCTTCTCTTCCCTCAAGACTTGCGAGTTCAACCTCTGCGCCTGCAAGATCAACACTTGCTGGAAGAATGAACAGGTTCTTAGTTCTTGTTGGAAGGATAACCTCGTTGATATCTACAGTATCGTCAACCAGGACATCATAAAGAGTCTGCTCAAGCAGTTTCTTTCTCAGACCAATTCCGCTAGTGGTATTTCCCTGTGGATCGATGTCGACCATAAGGACCTTTTTACCCTTAGCTGCAAGGCCTGCGCCCAAGTTGATATTCGTAGTAGTTTTGCCTACTCCGCCCTTCTGATTAAAGATTGCAATTGCTTTGCCCATTAATAACCTCCTGGAGCATATTTTGTCATTCAACACTTCCGTTGATTTTACTACATTTCAGGGGTAAATTTCCAGTTTTTGCAACGCTTTTAATGTGTTTTTTCTGTGAGATTTCTGGCCTTTAAATAGTGCATTTATATAGTGTGGTTGAGTATTTCTACACCTACTATATATGGTGTACCCCTAAGCCCGGACGGAACCGGGTAAAATAAAGTAGAAGCTAGGCACCGGGGGCTGGGGGATGTGTTAGTTTGAGCACTAAAAGTTTT
>JAGHUP010000007.1 GCA_018064755.1 Candidatus Crickella equi
GCTCTGCTGAAACTTTCACTCCTTTTCGGCCCATATGAAAACTCCCTTCATGATTAACAGTTTTGTTTTTCACTGTCTCTCATAAAGGGAGCATATCATCAACCACACCGATTTTTTATTATTAACTATCTAATTAAACCCATCTCAGGAGATCATCAAATAGGTAGATATTGCTGTAGTCCAGTCCAAGTTCTCCAGCCTGTTCCTTTTTGATAATTTCAACAATCCTATCGTTGATTGGAGTTGGAACCTTACACTTCCTTCCCCACTCGCATACAACACCGTTGATTGCATCAACCTCACAAGGTTTTTCCTTCTTGAGATCCTGCAGCATCGATGGCTCAATAAGTCTATGCTTCTTCATTGCAATAGGCAGAAGAGCAACGCCTGCAGCTCTCTTAATTGGGTTGGTATAGTAGAAGAGCTTAGTAATATCCTTGCCCTGAACTGGTGCAAAAGCAACACCTGCAGCATGTCCAACATCGATGCATTCCTTCATGCATCTAATTGCAACCTGCTTGGCTGTCTTGGTTTCGCTAACGTCTCCAAATAGTCCGCCTACGACAGTTCCAAGACCTGAGAACGTCGCATTAATCAATAGTTTGGACCATCTAGCACCCATGAGATTATTCTCAACATATACAGGACACATCTTCTCCAGAAGCGACTTAACGAGTTCGAATCTATCATCAGGAACTCCTGGCATCTTACCCATATGGAACGACAGTGAATCTGGATCAGAAGTCAGTGTACATACACCTGGTTCTGACATAGTTGCACCCCATTCAACCACACATCCAATAGTGTGTGACGGACCAACAATCTCTGCAATTCCTGGCTCAGGAAGACCATTCTGGAATGTAACTATAACACCCCTATTATCCAGGAAATCCTTGAGATATGTTACAACCTCTGGGTTATGAAGCTGCTTGGTCATCAAGAAGATAACGTCATAGCGGCCAGTCATCTCGTTAGGGAATTTGGCATCAACCGCTACGTGCATATCCACAGTACCATTGATTGTTGCACCATTCTCCTTGAGAGCTGTAGTATGCTTCTCATTTCTGTTAATTAGTTCAATCGGAGTGCCCGACTGAGTAATGTATGCACCGAGAACAGTTCCCAGAGATCCGGCACCATAAATCGCAAATTTCATAATATTTCTCCTCTACTCAATTAATACTCTTTGATACGCTTAAGCAGTGCTTCTACCTTATCTGCACTATAATTCATAAGTGCATGGGGACATCCCTGCCATTCAACCTCGGCAACAACATCAAACCCATTCATTCTGTAAAGCCTAATGTGCTTCCTTGAATCGGTATCAAGAAAATAGCCTCTAGGATTGTAGCCGACAATATCAGCCACTTCTTCCATGACATTCTCGTACATCATAGATGTACGCAAACTCTTATCCATCCAGCCAGCCTTCAAATAAACATCCTTTCGGGGATCATATTGATTCTTGTTCAGTTTGTTTTGCATCCTCATTTGACTGATTATCAAGGTAATAAGTCTAAAATTAAGATTCTTTATGCATAATTTTTTTACCCAACCAGGAAAAAAGAGAAACGGTAAGGATGTTTTTATTGATTTTCTTTTACCTGCTGGCACTATACAGAGCCCAGCCGACAGATCATCGTTTGTATACAAACAATCCATTAATGGAAATAGCCTGAAGTATGTATGCATATATATGATATCCCTTATATTTTTTCATTCCCAAACAATGTCACATACAAGGGATACTCTAAATAACCATCGGATATTCTAGATATCAATTCGGGAAATTCTTTCTTACTAATCTTTCTTGTTAAGATTCTGTGTTCCATATAGCCATCCTTCTAGGATTTAAAATCCTCAAGAATGCTACGTGCTTTCTTGCACGCATCACAATCGCAGAATTTCTCTCCCTTAGCCATTATTTTCCTCCTTATATCTTCTTAGGACGGGTCAGCATCATAGCTGCCAATTCAGCAACTGTGCCCTTCCATTTCTTGAAAGGCTTACCGCCATAATATGTCTTAACCGGTCTAAACGCTGCAACCTCATCGGCTGTCAGTTTCGCAAAATCCTGCTCCGCAGTGAAGAAATCCGCTACCTTTCCGACTTCGAGCGTACCATAGTCATCATACTCCTGAAGTGCCTTCGCCGGATTGACAGTGTAACAAGTCAGTGCCTGATAAGGAGTGATTGACTCCTCTTCATTATAGAACTGAACCATTCCAAGCATCTGCATGAACGGATTCATCTCCTGTACCGGAGAATCTGAAGATCCGCACACTATGATTCCGGCATCATAGATAGACTTAAATTTCATTCTGTCTCTAATATGCTGTGGCAATACCTGCTCATATGTATGCAGATATCTCTTATCTATCCAGGAATAGCCCGGTTGCATCATCAGAGCATACTTGCCCTTCTTTAATTCTTCAAATGTCTCATCATCGAAGAATTCGCTATGTTCAATTCTATGCAGTCTTCCTGAAGATGTTCCATTTAGACCCTCAACAATTCTCTCAATTGCGCAGTCACCTATAGCATGAGATGCAATCTGATAGCCTTGAGAATCCGCTTCCTTACATATACGATTAACGAATTCCTGACTGTAATAACAATCATGTGTTTCACCAGTATCGATATAGGATTCCCTGAATGCTGCTGAATGAGAACCGGAAGCTCCATCCATCTCCCAATTGCCGCAGCCACCAAGTCTAAGATGCTTCATATAGCGTCTATAAGGCTTCACACGGTCCAAAGTTGTATATTGCAGATACAGTCTAACTCCTATGTCAAAATGCCTTGCAAGGGCAATTATAAGCTTGGTTGTAACATCGTTCTTGCTGTCTTCGTTTCCCTCAAGAGCTCCGACAATATTGATGCCATACTCTCCGCAGTAATTATGGAATTTTGCAACACCATTCGCAATATCCTTGACTCCCAGAGATTCGCCAACAGTGTCAATAATTCGGCCCTGTGCTGTTTCATTGGCCTCTCCCTGCAAAACTCCATCTGTCGTCTCTGGATCAATTCCCAACTTTTCCAGCATTGCCGTTGAATGCGCTGTCGAATGACCATCAAATCCATACAGAACAATCGCCCTTCCGCCTGCCCAATCATCAAGTTCTTCCTTGGTTGGCATACGTCTTTCATCTATTGCCGTAATTACATACTGTTTGCCTACAAGTATAGCATCTTCGGATTTGTCTGATGCATATTCTCTAACTCTAGCCTCGACGCCTTCCAAAGTATGTGGTTCAACACTATTTCCTATAATATCGCAGCAATTGAAACCTGTAGCCATGCTGGCAACAGTTTGAAGCAGATGCGTATGTCCATCTGTCAGGCAAGGATATACGTGCTTACCATTGAGATTAATCATCTCCGGCAGTTCCAATCTTCTCTGATAACTGGAATTCTTGGAACTCATATCAGGATTGGGCGTACCAATCCATTTGGCGGTATTCTCATCTATATATTCATCAACCTGTTCTTTGCAATCAAACCTCCTGGCAATCCTGCCTTCAGTAACAAGCATGCCATAGAAAGTGTCCTCCTCAGAACACATCGAATGTATTATTCCATTGAAAAAAAGTCTGTTCTTCATTTATACAGGTACTATGCTTCCAATTCCCATCAGGATATATGCAATGATTGTAATTGCACATATCAGTTTTCCATTGTGCTTCAGCATTGATCCGCCAGGTGCTTTCTTGGAATTAATGAAAGCCGGAACTATCATCACTGCAATTACAATTGAAATAAGTCCTCCAGCGAGTCTCATTATTTCCATAAAGTTACCAAGATTAATCAGAGCGAGAATGAGTGATGGAAGTGTTGCAACCAGCCATGACAGTCTTGCTCCCATCTTGGTTGTCTCCTGAACTATATCAGCCAAGGCAAGGGACAGAGACCAATAAGTTGTCAGCATAGCCAGCACGATAAAGATGCTTCCGACAACTTGCGCCCAGAGACCAATTCCTTCAGACCAACCTATCATTCCAACTTCAGTAACCTCAGTTGATGCCAGCAGTGCACAGAAGTTAATTACAATGATAATGACGAAGTTATTCAAGAATCCGAGAAATATTGCCTTCTTGATTTTCTTTCTATCGCCCCTGAGACCGACAACGGCCTGTGGAACTGAGAAGAATGCTGACATACTGAACATTGCCATTCCATAGTAAGCCAAAATGCCGTTGAAATCAGCCTTCATCATTGGTACTTCATTGTGTCCCTCAACCAGAGATGCGACGGCAAGAATTCCAACCATCACGAAAATTATTGTAACCGCAAGCGACTCAGACATTCCTACGAACTTTAGTCCGAAGAATACGACGGCAGCCGCTATGATATAGAATATCAATTTGGCAACAAAGTTCGGTACATGAATCAAGCTGACAATTAGTTCCTCAGCCCCGGTAATATAGCCGGTAAGATTGGTGAAGAGTATTGCCAGAAGAAGTCCGAAGAATCCGATGGTCAACACCTTCTTGAACCTGCCTTTGAACAGGAACTGCTCAAGGCAAGCGATAATCTGATCTCCGCTCTCCGTTTTGAAGGAAAGATCTGCAATCATCAGATGTAAAACATAACTCGCTGCAAAAGCTACAACGAGCACTATGAGCGAGTTAATAAATCCTATTTTGTTTGCCAAATAAGGCATGGAGAGCACACCACCACCGACACCATAGCCGGTGATGATGCATGCTGCTTCCCATGTAGTTAATTGTTTGTTGTTCATATAGTATAACGTCTAATTGAATAAGCTACTAGAGACTCCAATCTTCCTGCTTAGTGTGCAGTAATTCGTGTGACTTGTGTGAAAGTGGCTTCTCGAAGAACTCCTTATAGATAGCCTGAACGTCAGGATTCTCGTGGGATCTTCTGAGCGGATTCTTCTTGTCGATTACGTAGAGTCTTTCCTTACGTTCACCAGCAAGCTCTGCTCCATCAACAATAGGCTGTCCGCCGCCGCCAGCACATCCGCCTGGGCAAGCCATAATCTCAACGAAATCGTACTCTGCTCTTCCGGACTTAATCTCTTCCATAAGAGCTCTTGTATTAGCAAGTCCAGATGCGATAGCAACTCTTACAGTGATATCTCCTGCCTGGAATGTTGCATCTCTCCAGCCGTTGAGGCCTCTTACATCCTTGAATGCGTCAGCATCAACTTCTTCGCCAGTAATCAGGAAGTAAGCAGATCTAAGCGCTGCCTCCATTACGCCGCCTGTTGCTCCGAAGATAACAGCAGCTCCTGTACCGCTACCGAGTGGGCTGTCAAATTCTTCTTCTGGGAGAAGTTCAGGGATGATGCTGAGCTTCTTAACAGCTCTTCCGAACTCTCTTGTAGTAAGAACCATATCAACATCCTTATCAGATGCATCATTAACCTCTGGAACATCACACTCATACTTCTTAGCAGTACATGGCATAATGGATACGCAGAAGATGTCTTTAGCTTCCTTGCCAATCTTCTCAGCGAAGTAGCTCTTAGCAACAGCTCCGAACATCTGCTGAGGTGATTTAGCTGTGGACAGATTGTTAACATACTCAGGATAGTGCATCTTAACGAATCTTACCCAACCTGGACAGCAAGATGTGAACATAGGCATCTTGTACTCGCCTGGGTGAGTCATTCTCTCGATGAACTCGCTTCCCTCTTCCATGATAGTCAGGTCTGCAGTGAAGTTAGTGTCGAATACATAGTCAACGCCGAGTCTTCTCATAGCTGCAGCCATTCTCTTCTCTGTTGCGAATTCAGGATTAAGGCCGAGCTCATCTCCCCATGCAGCTCTTACTGCAGGAGCAACCTGAGCAACAACAATCTTATCTGGATCAGCGATAGCATCGAAGAGTTTCTGAGTATCGTCTCTCTCAATGAGAGCTCCAACTGGGCAGTGAGTTACGCACTGACCGCACATAGCACAACCTGCTTCTGTGAGAGTCTTAGCACCAGTAACTCCAACTCTTGCATGGCTGCCAGTTCCGATGAGATCCCAGACATTGACGCCCTGAATCTGATCGCAAACCTCGATACAACGCATGCAGGAGATGCACTTGCTATCCTTTCTAGTGAAAGGCAGAGACATATCCCATTTATCCTTAGGAGCCTTCTGCTCATAAGGGTTGTCATTGATGTTTAATTCCTGAGTCAGCTCCTGCAGTTTGCAGTTACCGCTTCTCTTGCAAGTAACGCAATTGCCATCATGCTTTGCCAGGATGAGTTTCAGGTTAGTTTCTCTAGCCTTGAGAACTCTTGGTGAATTAGTTTTAACGACCATGCCCTCTTCACAGAGTGTGTTGCAAGCTGCGTTCAGTTTGGACTGACCCTCAACCTCTACAACACAGATACGACAAGCGCCGATATCGTTCAGGTCCTTGAAATAACAAAGTGTAGGAATCTTAATTCCTGCCTGAGCGGCTGCGTTCAGAATGGTAGTACCCTCTTCTACAGCAATATTCTTTCCATCGATTACGAGATTAATCTTAGCCATTAGAGTGTACCCTCCTTTCTCTTTCCAAGACCATAGTGGTCACAACGCATACATCTTGAGCACTCCTGCTTGCACTCCTCATCACTCATACCAAACTCCATGAGATTGAAGTCGTTCTTACGCTCTGCCGCAGGACGCTCTGTGAGGTTAACTCTGCCGCATGGGCCCTGGAACTTGTATGATGCAGGAACTCTTGGAGCAGCAACTCTAATATCTCCATTGCCGCCAAGATATTCATCCATATGTGAAGCAGCAACCTTGCCACCTTCGATGGCTCTGATTACTGTCTCAGGTCCGAATACGCAATCTCCACCTGCGAATACTCCATCACCAACTGCTCCGAAGATATCTGTTGGGATATTGGACTTTCTTCCAACAGGTACACCATTCTCTTCGAATGGCTTGGAATCAATTGCCTGTCCAATTGCTACGATAACGATATCACAAGGAACTACAGTCTCAGGTGCATCAGCAGCACTTACTGATGGTCTACCTCTATCGACAGGTCCTGTAATCTGCTGCTGCAGTACCATTCCTGTTACCTTACCGTTCTCGAGCTGAACTTTAACAGGTGCCATCATGCTCATGATTTCAGCGCCTTCTGCCATAGCACCTTCGATTTCCTCTGTCTGAGCTGGCATATCCTCAACTCTTCTTCTGTATGCGCAGATAACCTTGTCAGCACCGAGTCTAATTGATGATCTTGTCGCATCCATCGCTACGTTACCACCACCGATAACTACGACTGTTTTGCCCTTGAAGCTTGGAGCCTCACCATCACCGATCTTTCTTAAGATCTCAACAGCGGACATAACGCCCTCGCCATCTTCGCCTTCAACTCTCAGGCCGGAACCCTTCTGTGCTCCGATTGCCAGATATACCGCATCGTACTCCTTCTTGATAGCTTCGAACTTAGCCTTATCGACGGATACGTTCTTCTCTACTTCAATACCTGTTCCGATGATTGCATCGATATCTGCATCGAGCCACTTGTCAGGCAGTCTGTATGGAGGAATTCCATATCTGAGCATTCCGCCGAGCTGCTTTCTCTGCTCGAACACCTTAACCTCGTGACCCTTGAGTCTCAGGTAATAAGCTGCTGTAAGTCCGGATGGACCGCCACCGATGATTGCAACCTTCTTGCCTGTAGCTGCTGCAACTTCTGGTGTTGCAACCTTGCCAGCCTTCTCAACTGCAACTCTCTTGAGGCCTCTGATATTTACAGCATCATCTACAAGATTACGACGGCAATCTCTCTCACATGGATGCTCGCAAACAAGTCCACATACGCTTGGGAAAGGATTGTCCTTTCTAATTGTCTTTATTGCATCAGCATAATTTCCCGCCTGTACATTTCCAATGTATCCAGGGATATCAACGTGTGCAGGGCACGCTGCCATGCATGGGATATCGTGGAAATTAGCTGTACACATTCCTGTCTGAACATGAGCTACATAATCGTCTTTGAACGCCTTGAATCCGTCCAAAACGAGCTTAGCTCCTTCAAAACCGATTGCGCAATCTGCGGAGTCTGAGATAGCCTGGGCAGTTGTCTCGATTACGTCGAGATCTGCCATAGTAGCTTCGCCATCCAGAACCTTATCCAGAAGTGCAGCCAGTTTGTCTAATCCGATACGACATGGAACGCACTTACCACAGCTCTGTGCAAGGCACATCTTAAGGAATGCGCTTGTCAGTTCAACTGGGCAGTTACCTGTAGGTGAGCCCTCAAGTCTTCTTGAGATATCATCATACAGAGTCTTCATGATTTTGTCCGCATCAGATGGTCTGATAATTCTTTCATTGGACATATATATCACCCCTTTTTTAATATCAAAATCTTTCCAAATTAATAGTACCATATATGAGCATTTTTATCGCCTCTTGCACGGAAAAAATGCCAGCATTAGTTGCTATTTTTTTATTCTTTCGATCTCGCTTCTGACCCATTGTGCTACAGCGTCCATGCCTTCACCTGTATTGCCACTAATTCTAAATATAAGTGCATCCGGATTAAGTGCACGGATGTGATGTTCAGCGAGTTCAAAGTCAAAATCAAAATAGTCAATTGCGTCTATTTTGTTAATTAGTATTACATCGCTAACCGTGAACATCAGCGGGTATTTGAGTGGCTTATCATCCCCTTCAGTAATACTCCACAGCATCACATTCTTGTGTGCTCCTGTGTCAAATTCAGCCGGGCACACCATATTACCAATGTTTTCCATTATCAGGAGATCCAAATCCTCTGTACTGTACTCTTCGAGAGCTCTAGCCGTCATATCAGCATCAATATGACACAGTCCCCCATTATGAATCTGCATAGACTTTACACCAGTTGCATCTGCTACAGTCTGAGCATCCAAAGTCGACTTGATATCTACGTCCATCTCGCCAATCTTATACTCATCCTTCAGCATGTTAATCAGCCTAGTGAGCACCGTCGTCTTCCCTGCTCCAGGGCCCGACATAACATTGATAAAGAATGTACCATTCTTGGTCATCTTCTCGCGATTTTCGAGCGCAACAATGTCATTATTGGCGAAAATGCTCTCATTTATTGTAATTGTTCTTACATTGCCCATTATCTGTTCCACTCTTTCACGTAATCTATCAGGTAGTCCGCTAGTTCGCGCACGCCCTCGCCTGTTTTGGCACTAATATAGAATATCTTGATGTCAGGATTGAGTTCTCTAACGTAAGACTCCATCTGTGCCTTGTCGAAATCAAACACCGGAAGTGCGTCGATTTTGTTCACGACCAAAACATCACTGACCTCATACATCAGTGGGTATTTTGCTGGTTTGTCGTGACCTTCCGGCACACTGAGAAGTGTGAGGTTGATTGCAGCTCCTGTGTCAAATTCAGCCGGGCATACGAGGTTGCCAATGTTCTCAAGCACAATAAAGTCCAGGTCATCCCTGTCAAAAGCATTGACCCCTTGTCTTGTCATATCTGCATCGAGATGACACATTCCGCCAGTATGAAGCTGTATTGAAGGAACTCCTGCAGCCTGCATTGTTCTCGCGTCAACATCAGAATCAATGTCGGCTTCCATAACGCCCCAGCTAATCTTGCCCTCGAAGAACTGATTTAGCGCAATCAAAGTTGAAGTCTTTCCACTACCCGGGCTAGACATTAGGTTCATCAAGCAAATCTTTCTGTCCTTGAGATCCTGTCTTAGCGTCTCAGCATCGGCATCATTGTCCTCTAAGATTGATTCTTTTAATTCAATAATATTAACGTCTGTCATATCTTCACCTAACGCATGAATTTATCAATTGCGTTATTAAGCTCCTCTACTGATTCATAGTCACCTTCTTTAACTGCATCAATAATGCAAGTTGAGAGGTGCTCCTTGAGTATTACGCGAGATACGCTCTGAACAGCCGAATTGATTGCTGACAGTTGAATCAATACATCACTGCAATCGCGATCATCTTCCACCATATTCTTAACAGATTGCATATGTCCGATGATGCGGGACATTCTGTTAAGAACAGCCTTCTTATTCTCGTGGCTATGTGTGTGGGTATGGCTATGAGTAGTTCCATCTGCATGTGTGTGCGTATGGGGGGATACGGTATTTGCCATTATTTTTTCCTCCTAACAACGTTGAAATTGCAACGATTAATTAATTTCGTTATGCATCCCCCTGCCAGGCTTACATCCGGGGGATATATAAATTATAATCTTAAGCATCAGATAACACAACATTAATTGAAGGAGAAATAATGCACATTCCTGATAACTATCTTAGCCCATCAACATGCGCAGTTGTGGCAGCAGCTACAGTTCCTGTATGGACTTATTCCATTAGAAGGATTAAGGCAGAAATACCTAAAGAAAAGATGACTTTCCTCGGTGTAGGTGCAGCCTTCTCTTTCGTTGCAATGATGTTCAATATTCCAATGCCCGGCGGTACAACCGGCCATGCAGTCGGCGGTACACTAATTGCTCTGCTACTAGGTCCCGAAGCCGCCTGTATCGCCGTCACGATAGCCTTACTGATACAAGCTCTGCTATTCGGAGACGGTGGAATACTGGCATTCGGTGCCAACTGTTTCAATATGGCTTTTATACTGCCATACGTAGGATATTATGCATACAAAATGATAGCTCGCATCCTGCACGCTGACCGTCTGGGCGCAGCGTCTAGAGGAAAGCTGGTCGCAGCTGGTATCGGTTCATACCTTGGCATTAATGCAGCTGCTCTTGCTGCTGCAATTGAATTCGGTATACAGCCTGCTCTGTTCCATAATGTCGCAGGAGTTCCGCTCTATTGTCCTTATGGTCTCAGCATATCTATACCGGCAATGATGTTAGGCCACCTGACCATATTCGGCGCAGCCGAAGTCATATTTACCGTTGCGCTCTATGCTTTCATATCCAAGACTTCTCCGGGAATGCTGCGAGACGCCGCTCCGGCTGATACAGCTAAGAAGAATTCTTTCCCTGTGTTTATTCTGCTGGCAATTCTAATTGCAGCAACACCTCTTGGTCTGATTGCAAGTGGTACAGCTTGGGGAGAATGGGAAATCTCTGAAATTCCAACAATGACAGAGAGTTTCAGCTGGGCTTCCCTCTTCCCCGATTATTCAATGAACGGACTCCCGGATTTTGTCGCATACATACTGTCCGCAATTATCGGAGTTCTGTTATCTATTATTATTTTCAGGTTCATCTCAGCTAAGATGAAACGAACTACGAAATTCTAAGATCAGAAGCAGATTCACCATGATACCTGATTGGCTTAAGGAGCAAGAAGAATACAATGCCGTGCCGGATCGTGACGGTTTCCTGACGCGCAGCATACTCTCCTTGATGAGTATGCTCGCTTCTTTTCGTACCAAAACAATCTCTTATGGTTCGAAGTACCCGGCTCCGCTCAAGTTAATAGTGTGTCTTGCGATGATATTCATCACATCACTAGCTCGTAATATGCTGATTGTTTGCACAGTACTTGCTATACTGCTAGCTCATATATGTTTCCTTAAGAATGAGTTCTTGGTAAGAACTATCTCAACTTCACTAGCGGCAGCCTTGCTTTCCGCAGTAATACTGATCCCGGCAATATTTCTAGGCTCGCCTCAGTCCATGTTGATGGTATCCACCAAGGTCTTCGTCTCTGTAGGACTTGTAGGCATCTTGGCATCAACTACCGAATGGAACAAGCTCACCGCAGGGCTTGCAGCATTTCACATACCGGATGTTTTCATTTTTACACTAGATATAACGCTAAAATATATAGTAATACTTGGCAATATCAGCATGGATATGCTGAACGCGCTCAGGCTAAGATCTATTGGCCACAACAATTCCAAGGCTCAATCAATGTCAGGGGTGTTGGGAGTGACATTCCTAAAATCTAGACAAATGTCTGAAGAAATGTTCCAAGCAATGCAGTGCAGAGGATTTGAAGGAGAATACAGGAGAAATAGCAATGATTAAACTTAATAATGTATGTTATGCATATGATGGTCTTGTAGCTCTGAGACACGTAAACCTCGATATTAGCAAGGGAGATACTGTCGTTCTTCAAGGTTCTAATGGATGCGGCAAGTCCACCCTACTCAAGTTACTTAACGGGCTTATCTTCGCAGAGGAAGGTGAATATTATTTCGATGGAAAATTAATCACTCAGGACGAAATGAAAGATAGTAAGTTCTCCAAGAACTTCCACAAGCGCATTGGATTCGTATTCCAGAATCCTGATGTTCAATTATTCTGCAACAATGTTCACGACGAGATTGCATTCGGTCCTGCCCAGATGGGATTGACATCTAATGAAATAGAAAAAAGAGTCAGCGATTTGCTAACTCTTCTTAACATTGACCATCTTAAGGATCGTGCTCCATATCACCTATCCGGTGGTGAGAAAAAGCGTGTTGCTCTTGCGAGTGTCCTCAGCATTAATCCGGAAGTTCTTGTGCTTGACGAGCCCTTAGCCGGTCTCGATAAGTCTGCGCAAGACTGGTTGATTGACTTCCTGCAAGAGCTTCAATCTGCAGGCAAGACGCTCATCATTTCAACTCACGATGACAACCTCGCCCACTTGTTAGGCGACCGCATCGTTTATATGAATGAAGACCACACAATAGATTATGTATTATAGTCTATCCTTGGAATTCGCTCTTATTCTTTCCAAAATGCAGTTCTTTCATGCCCTCCACTTCATCGCAGATAGGCTTTAATGTGCATGTATGACAATCTGTCGCCATACCCTCAAGAATTTTGGATAATGCCTTAGTAATATCCTGAGCCTTCTTGGCATCCTTCTTGAGTTCTACAAAATCTGCATCATCAGCTGTTACGAAAATCAGCTTAACAGCCTCAATTGCAGGATTCTTCTTATACTGTTTGATATATGCAGCACCAACTCTCTCAAAGCTGATACCTTTAGCTACAGCATCTTTAGACACTCTTACCTGCTCACGAAAACTATCGCTTGATGAGCGAATCATATAACCCTTAGGATATACATGATACTTGACGAAGTCGATATCCTGAATTGCTCTGAAGAGTTTTTCAGTATCTTCATCGCCCTCACCTTCAAGCTCGTTAACCTTGACGAATGCAATTCTTGCAAAAGATGAACTGCCATTTAGCTCGATGAGATCCTTTCCAATAACAATAATCTCATCTCCATCGACATAGTTGCCAGATGTAACCATCGAAAGATGAACAGCTGGCTTGTTGTCACCGCCCAGCTCATAAGCTGACTCCTTCAGCATGATGAGTTGATTCGCTCCAACATCTTCCCATGCATTCGCTTCATTATATATATAACGCTTGGGTTCAACAGAACCAAGCTCATTATTTACTTTCTCAATAATACTGTTATATAGTTCCATAGTTAATAGTTATATAGTTTTTAAATATAAGTCGAGATAATAATCTCTAAGCGGTGGGCTTGCGGTAGCCGGTACTTAGTGAGAACGAGCAAGGACCTTGCGAAGTTCGAACTTAGTACCGCTGCGTTAAGCCGCAACCAGGCGAGAGCCGTACGCCGCGTGAGATTATTATCTCGACGTTTGTTAATAATTAGAATTTAATATCCTGAGGCTTGCGGTCGAAAATCTCGTTAACTCTCTTGTAGCACCATGACAGTACCTTCTGGTCGAGATTCAGGAAATAAACCACAAACAATGTACCAGTCGCAATTCCAAGGATCTTAAGGAGCAATCCTGCAGTCTTGCAAACACAGCATTTATTTTTCTTCATAGTAAACTCCTTTCGGCTTACTTAGCCTGTCCCTTCTGACGAGCAAACTCAGCTGCTCCAAGAGCTCCCATCAGCTGTGGGTCAGTCTTCAGGTTGATAACCTTGAGCTTGAGTACGTGCTCGATAGCCTGCTTCAGACCATCATTCTTAGCGCATCCACCTGTCAGTGTAATGGAATCAACAGCTCCAGCCTTCTTAGCCATTACGAAGCATCTCTTAGCTACTGCCATCTGAATTCCTGCTGCGATTTCGTCCATTGGCTTGTTCTCTCCTACAAGAGTAATAACCTCAGACTCAGCGAATACTGTGCACTGTGCAGTGATAGGAATTACATTCTTAGCAGACAATGACAGCTTGGAGAACTCAGGAAGAGTCATTTCAAATGATCTTGCCATAGCCTCATAGAATCTACCTGTTCCTGCTGCGCACTTATCGTTCATAGCAAAGTTCTTAACAGTTCCGTCTGTATCTACTGCGATACCCTTAACGTCCTGTCCACCGATATCGATAATAGCCTTAACTGATGGGTCAGTTACATGAACGCCCATTGCGTGGCATGAGATCTCGGAAATGTTCTCGTCAGCGAATGGAACCTTGTTACGTCCGTAACCAGTACCGATTAGATACTCGAGCTCCTCTGAGGACTTCAGGCCAACTTTGTCCAGAACTTCCTTCATTGCAATCTGAGCTGACTGCTCTGAATTAATCTTACTCTTGATAGTAGTATCTGCAACCATGTTGCCGTTCTCATCAAGAATAACTGCCTTAGTGTAAGTTGAACCTACGTCACAACCACCATAATACTTCATTTCATTTTCTCCTTTACATGCAAATTTCATCATCGAAGTCGAGCAGTGTAGGATCAACTGGAGTTGCCTTCATTACTGTCTTCATATATTCGTTAACTTTATCTCTCATAGTCTTTCTGGATACGGTTCTTGGATCCATCAGGTCGTGCTCAATCCAGATCATATGATAATTCTTATCTCTTGCCTGGTCATCCAGAATACCCTGAAGTGTTGCCATATTCTTGCATGCAACGTTCTGGTACATGATGATGATGTCGATTCTCCAATCTTCTACCTGTTTCCAGAGTTCATTTACTACGTTATGATATCCGCCGTTAGTATGACGTCTCATTACCATACGCTCATACAGTCTAGCCAGATCCATCAGAGCACCTTCCTTATCCTCTGTCTCGAGAGGCTTAGTGAAGTTCAGTGACTCCATCTCAACCAGGATATCTACACCCCAGCAGTTAGCTAGCCAGTTGGAAAAGTTTGCATAGTAGTGTGCAGGACATGACCATACAATGCCTCTGTACTTCATCTTGCCTACCCATGCTTCATCTCTTCTCTCGTATGCCTGCATCATGAGTTTGTCAACCTTCTTGATGTCCTTCATGATACGAGGGTCAGCTCCGCCGTCCATCTCATAGTTCCACTTACGGAACAGTTCGTATGAAGGTCCGATTATCTGTGGGAAGTCAGTCTTGTTAACATCCCACTTATTCAGCTCGTAAGCAGTCTCTTCGTTGAATCTCTTCATCTGCTTGAAGTAAGCATCCCAATTCCACTTAGCGCCTGTAATTTCTTCAACGAACTTAATGCATCCCTTGATATCTTCAACTGCATCTGATGTAGTCTCTTCGTACTCATATCTTACAGGGAATGTCAGGTGATAAACCGGCAGATCCGGGAATCTTCTTGACATATACTCTGAAGCCATAACCGAGCCATCGCAAGGCATTGAGCTGGAAATGAAGCAGCTTCCCATATGTGGAAGTGCATCGATAACCAGTGCACCGCACTCTGATGATGGTACCGGGCAAGTATCTGCAGGAAGACCGAATGACTCAACTGCGTCGATATAAGGAACACAAGTCAGCTGGTCAATTTCGGATACCAGGAATACTGGCATCAGCTGATAAGGGATACCAATAAGGTCAGGGAAACCTGCCATGATCTGTCCCATTGTCATCTCGTCGAACAGTACAACTTTCTTGTTAAGGTCTGAGTTACCATTCTTCTCATCGCACTTAGCGAGGAATACCAAGTTCTCAGCTACATAACGGAAGATATCGTATGTCATCAGGTGTGACATCTTAAGAGCAGCGCCCTTCTGTCCGAATGTATTCTTGTCCATGAATCCTACGCAGCAGAAGTATGAAATCATCCATCTGTAATACAGTGCGGAGTTAAGAGCAGGAACTAGATCCTTGGAGAATGTCATTAAGAGCATGCCCCACATTCTGCACCACTCATAGAAGTCATATGCTGTATCAGCAAGTCCCTTCCACTCTCTACGAACAGTTGCCATGTCACCCTTTCTATAGAGCTTACCAAGAGTTTTCTCACCATTGAGGAATACATCCTTACGCTCTTCAGGTGTCATTTCCATAGCCTGCTTGAATTCAAGTGCTACTCTCTCGAAATCGTTCTTAGTTCTGTCAAGCTGGAGCTTCCAGAAAGCCTTATGGTCTGCTTCTTTCCACATCTCAGTGCAGATGCCTACGACCTCCATCAGGTTCTCGCCCTGCTTCTTCCAATTCATATGATCCTTCATTTTGAAGAACTTTGGATTTGGATAAGCATACTTTCCAGTCTTCTTAGCCTTGAGTTCCTTCTTCTCGGCAAGAGCATTTTTAATGCCTAAAATTTCAGTACTTAATACCATTATTTCTTGCCTCCTTTCTGGATCTTCTTGATTTCAAGTGATTCAACGAATGCCTGGAATCTTGTTCTCAGCTGACCTGAGCCCTTAGCGTTGTACAATCTGTCGATTGACAGTACAGGCCATCCGTATTCATCTGCCATGATATGGCTGACGAGGGCTCTTTCAAATCCCCAGAAGTCACAGTACTTCATCTGCTCATAAATGAGACCGTCTGCCTTAAACTCCTTCATCAGTCTATCTGCAGTATCTCTTCTCTGCTGAACCTTGTTGTCTGCGATGTAGCGTGCACACTCACTTGTGTTCATGTAGTGACGAACAATCTGTGGCAACGCCTCTTCATCGTCCTTCAGTTCGATAATCTCTCTACCTGGGATTGAGCCAAAGCAGTGTCTGTCGAATACTACTCTTGCGCCGGCTTCCTCGATCATCTTAGTGAACTCAGGGTCGTCAATCTCGGAGCCTACGATTCCGACTCTCGCACGTGGTGCTTTGTCATCAGGCTGTCTTGTCTTAAGTTCCTCAAGTGTCTCCTTAAGGTAAGGGAGAATGAGGTATTTTGGACAAGTATAAGTAACAATGTTTAATACGTGGAATTCGTATCCAGTAATTACAGGGTTATCAGCTTTTCTCATTTCGCTGATTTCCTGCATAATCTTACATACTTCGTTGTGCTCTGCAACAGCTTTTCTGATTGCTGCATCGCTGATATCAACGCCATATGTTTCCTTCATAACGTTGAGGAGTCTTACCTGCAGCTGCTTCTCAAGATGCGTATATGAGAAGTTCTCTGTCTTGTAAGGCACATCAAGGTGTGTTACGAAACATTTCTGGTTCTCGTTGAACTTCAGAATCTCGAAGTGCTCATAGAATCTATTCATCATTGAGCAAGCATCGACACCAGCAAGTCCATCCAGGAACTGGAAACCGCCTTCGATACCTCTTTCCACAAGAGCACGTGAGTATTCGCAGGTATAGTTGGACATGTAATAAGTTGCGATGTCGATTGATCCTGTTCTAGGTGCTCTCAGTCTTACAGAAACGCAGTTATCAACGTTCAGTAGAACTTCAGGAATGTGATAGCAGGTATAACCCATGATCAGCTTTCCGTCTTTCTTGGCTTGTTCAACTAATTCGTTGTCTGCATTGTCCAGAAGGTTCTCGAAGTAAATTAGATGCTTCAAGTCTTTCAAAGTATGTTACCTCCCTTCGCTGATATATGTCATTATATTAGTTTCATCTTTGTGAGGGCTTCTCTCGTACCTATCATTACCGGTGAATCCTCCGGCAAATCGAATACGCTAATGCCCATTATATCGTTGTCAGCATGCGCCTTGTCATCTGGTATATAGGACAGTATCTCTGCTGCTTCAACCTTCACATAAGGTATTGACTCTTCCTTGACGCGGTTGACGATGACTCCGCACTTGTCGTACATTACGAGCTCATCAGCCACCTCTTTGATAGTATCAACTACCTTGCAGCCTTTTCGGCTAGGGTCCGTAATCAGGAAGAGATGTGTAACCTTCTCCATTACACGGCGGTTAATCTGTTCGATGCCCGCCTCTCCGTCGATTACGACGTAGTCAAAGTCGTTAGCCAACAGGCTGATGACTTCTTTAAGATATGCGTTGACCTTGCAGTAGCATCCTGCCGCTTCAGGCCTTCCGATTGCTAGAAATGAGAACTTGGCCTCTTCCAGCATAGTATCGAATATTCTGAATCTCGCTTCATTCAACATCTCAATGGCTTCCTTAGGTCTGCCATCTTCGACGCTGTTAACGATTTTCTTACGGATGCCGTCCAAAGTGTCGGTTGGTTCAACCCCAAGTGCAGTGGTAAGTCCGATTGCAGGATCCGCATCTATCGCCAGAATTCTAGCGTCCGGATATGTCTCTGCAAGTATTCTTACCATCGCTGCTGAAATTGAGGTTTTGCCAACTCCACCCTTGCCTGCAACAGTCAGAATTTTAGTATTATCTCCCATAATTGTACCTGCTAACTATTCAAAGAATGTACAAATCAGGTCGGTGTAGTCCGATGGGTCTTCGATAGGAAGTCCAGCAATCAAGAGAGCCTGGTTGTAGAGAACTTGACACATTCTCTTAGCACGTTCAGGATTATCCTTACGATACTTCTCGATAGCTCGGAATGCTGCGTGATTAACATTGAGCTCGAGAATTCTCTTCGCCTTCATGCCCAGTTCTGGATTAACCGCTGTGAAGTACTTCTCCATTTCGAAAGTAATTCCTTCGCCGCTGGAGAGACATACAGGATGAGTTTTGAGCTTGGTACTTGCTTTAACTTCGTCCACTTTGCCATCAAGCGATTCCTTAACGAATTCGAAGGCACCCTTGAAGGTTTCGCTCTGTTTCTCATCTCTCTCGTCATCGCCAAGGTCCAGATCTCCGTCAATTACCGAACGGAACTGTGTCTCCTTGAAGAATCTGAATGTATCCGGAATGAATTCATCGGTACTGTCTGTGAAGTACAGTATCTCAATGCCTTTATCTTTGAGAATCTCAGTCTGAGGCATCTTGTCTACTGCATCCAGTGTGCGTCCACTAGCATAGTAGATGTACTTCTGTTCAGGTTGCATCCTGTCAACATACTCCTCGAGCGTAACGAGTTTCTTCTCAGTTGAGCTGTAGAACATCAGGAAATCCTGTAACTGTTCCTTGTCTCTTCCATAGTTGTCCAGAGCACACATCTTTAGCTGTCTGCCAAATCCCTGATAGAACTTCTCGTACTTCTCTCTATCGTTATGAAGCAAATCTTCCAATTTGGAACGAATCTTCTTCTCGAGGTTAGTTGCAATCAGCTTGAGCTGTCTATCATGTTGCAGCATCTCTCTTGAGATATTGAGTGACAAATCAGGTGAATCAACAACGCCCTTAACAAAGTTGAAATACTCAGGCAGCAGGTCTTCGCACTTATCCATAATGAGAACACCAGAGCTATACAGCTGTAATCCACCCTTGAACTCATCAGAGTAGTACTTCTCCGGAATCATCTCAGGAATGAACATCAGTGCATCATAGCAAACAAGACCTTCAGCCCTAACTGTTATTGTTTCCAGAGGTGTAAGATTGTCCTGGAACTGTGTCTTATAGAACTCGTCATACTCCTCCTGAGCGACATCACCTTTCTTGCGCTGCCACAGAGGAACCATGGAGTTGAACACTTCGTATTCGAAGACTTCTTCATACTCAGGATCCTTAGGATCTGAGCCCTCCTTAACATAAGGATGGGGCATCAGCATCTTAATCGGGAATCTGATGTAATCGGAATATTTCTTAATCAGCTTGTATATAGTGTATTCACGTACATACTTACTGAACTCATCGGTCTCTTCACCATCAGGACGAATGTGCATGATGACATCTGTTCCATGGCCATCTCGTGTTGCTTCCTCGATTGAATATCCGCCAGCACCCTCAGACTCCCATCTATATGCCTGATCTGTGCCATATTTCTTAGATACAACTTCAACCTTATCAGCAACCATGAATGCGGAATAGAAACCTACTCCGAACTGACCTATGATGTCTACTTCTTCTGCCTTGCTCTTGTCCATCTCCTCAGAGAATTTCTTCGAACCACTAAATGCAATGGTTCCAAGGTTGGTTTCGAGCTCGTCCTTATCCATACCGATACCATTGTCGCTGACTGTTAAGGTTCTGTTCTCCTTATCCAGTGTAATGATGATTTCATAGTCCGAACGGCTCTCACCAACTGAGCTGTCAGTCAGTGCGAGATAGCACATTTTGTCGATAGCATCTGACGCATTGGAGATAATCTCTCTAAGGAATATCTCCTTGTGCGTATATATCGAATTAATCATCATATCCAGCAAACGCTGGGATTCGGCTCTAAATTCTTTCTTCATTAGCGTTAACGTCCTTTATTTTCTCTTCATGTATTCAGAATCAATCTGATCATATGGCATGCTCATCGGGTCACGTCTCTCCATATTGTCAAAACGCTTCTGCATGAATGGCTCTACTACGTAGTACAGCAGTTTGCCATCAAGATCCAGATAGAATACTGTGAATAGTCCAGCGTATGCAACAGCAAGAGCGCCGACTGTTTTGCCCAGAACCTTTAATGCTTTGTTCTGTTTTTTTTCTTTCTTCTTCATCATCGGCCTCCTTTCCTACCAGCTGTTGGAATCATCGAACTCAAGCAGTGATGGATCAAGTGGTTCCTCGCCCATTACTGTAAACATGTAATCATTAATAATCTTTCTGATTTCAGCTCTGGATACGTCTCTCTTATCTGGTAATGCATGTGGCATCCAGATTGCGTGGATGTTACGAGCTCTGAACTCATCTTCGAAGAGTCCTACAACGCCCTGCATTCCCTTGCACTTAATCTGGTCATACATCATTACCATATCGCAATTGAACTTCTCCATGTTCTCCCAAAGCTCGAAGATGTGCTGCAGTCCACCTACAGCCATTCTTCTCATAGGAGCCCATTCATGATACTTCGCCATATCGAGCAGGCAGTTCTCATAGCTGTCTGTTCTGATTTCCATGTCGAACATCAGTGAGTCCATGTTGATGATAGTGTTAAGACCCCAGCAGTTGTAAGCCCATGTACACCATGCTGAATAGTACAGTGGTGCACATGACCATGCGATTACTCTGTGGCGAGTCATTGGGAATGTGTTGATCTTCTGCTCAACGCACTTATCCATGATCTTCTTAACTTTAGCATCTGTTTCGTGCCAGCAATCCATATCACCATACTGTGAATAGAAGATTCTGTAGAGTGCCTGGCCTACGCCATTGATAGGATAGCTGTTAGTGTTAGCAGCAACGTCCCACTTCTCCCACTCGTTTCTCTGGAGTTCGTTCTGATCCTGGAGCTTCTTCTTCAGCAGTTCCCAATCGAACTTAACGCCTGTCATTTCCTCTGTGAACTTAATAGCGCCTTCAATTTCCTTAGCGCAGTTCTCAAGTACGGAATCATCATCAAACTGCATTGGCTGTGGCATTGCGAACAGAGGCTTGTTAATCATCCAATCCTGAATAACGGATGTTGCTACTGATCCATCGCAAGCCTCGTTAGTTGTAACGAGTGCAGGGAAGAAATCAGGAACATCGTCCTGCAGGAAGATGCCTGCTTCTGCCTGACACATTGGGCATGGATCTCCAGGGAGTCCCAGTGCCTGTGCAGCATCGATGTAGTTAAGTACTGTATGGTTGTTGCAGTGACATGTTACAAAGTAAGGAATCATCTGCAGTGGAATATGAGCTACATCAGGGAATCCGTAGAATACTCCGCCCCAAACAGTCTCATCGTGAGCGATAGTCTTTCTCCACTTCTCCGGATCTCCGCCGAGTGTAATGTCTCTGTTGAACATCTCAACAATCTGATACAGACATGCACTTACGATACCTCTGAAGTGCCATGCAGTTGCTCTTAGAGTTTCATCTCTCATTCCTTCGAGACATCTGTCGAACCAATGCATTACTGTCAGATAAGTCTGTCCCATCCATCTATATCTCATAGTTCCCTTAACAAACTGAACCAGTCCCTTAGGGTTGCCACCTGAATACTTCAGGATGTCAGTTACCATATGTCCATAGTTGTACAGCCAGATATTGTTGAAGTAGTACATGGTGTCCTTGACACCTCTCCACTCTCTGTGCTTGTACAGACCTGTCTTAGGAATATACAGGTCTCCAAGTCTTCTCTCGCCGTGTGGCTTACCATACCAGAAATCTTTGGCAAGCTTCTTAGCATCGAGGTCTTTTAATTTCTTCAAATCAAATCTCTTCATCTTACTTGCCCTCCTGGATCTTCTTCAGCTCTACACTCTCTACGAAGGCCTGGAATCTTGTTCTCAGCTGACCGGATGCGGAGTTGATATACTCCTTCTCGATTGAGCATACAGGATAACCATAGTCTCTTGGGAGAACCAGAGTATCAATCATTCTCTCATAGCTCCAGTACTCGCAGAACTTGTTGGAGATTACGATGATACCATCAGCCTTATACTCGTCTGCGATATCTGCAACTCTCTTCTTACGAGCTCTCATCTCCTGCTGTTCCATGAATCTTGCGCACTGGCTAGTGAGCAGATAATGTCTTGCGATAGCTCTTAATGGAGTCTCACCTTCCTTAATCTCGATTGGCTGTCTTGATTCGAGCGAACCATAGCAGTGTCTATCTGCAACAACAAGTGCACCACAGCTCTCGATTAATTTAGTGAAATCAGGGTCGTCGTTTTCAGCACCGACGAGTTCAACCTTAATTCTGTAATTAGGCTTGTCGTCAGGCTTCCTAGTCTTCATCTCCTCAGCTGTTTCTCTTAGCTTGTCGATGATGAGATACTTAGGACAAACCATTGTAACCAGATTGATAATCTGGAACTCATATCCTGTAATTGTAGGATTGTCGAGTTTTCTGTACTCACCGATTTCCTGAATCAGTCTACATACTTCGTTGTGCTCTTCGATTGCCTTCATAAGGGCTGCATCTGAAGTATCAATGTCATACTTATTCTTCAGGAAGTCAAGAACATGAATTGACAGCTGCTTCTCATAGTGGTCAATTCCATTCTTAGTCTTCTTAAATGGAACATCAGTGAATTCAATGTCGAACTTGGCATTGTTAATTACATCATCCATATACTCAAGATGCTCCTGGAATCTGCAAGTAACTGTGCAGGTTTCAGTTGCCAGCTGTGCATCAATGAAATTGTAACCGCCTTCTAATGCTCTCTCCATGAGAGATCTACCATAGTGACAGGTTCTGCCTGACATGTAATATGATGCGATATCCGGAGAAGTGCATCTTGGAGCTCTCAGTCTTACTGCAAAAGCGCCAGGCAGGTCAAGGAGTACTTCAGGCATGAAATAGCAAGTATATCCGAGCGCAATATTGCCGTCTTCCTTGCCCTTTCTTACGAGGTCATTATTGGCCTCCTGCAGAAGATCCTCGAAGTAGATTAGATGTTTTAAATCACGCATAATTTTCACCTTATCTTTGCTTCTAGGTTGTAACGTTTTTTAGCATGTGAGTATAGCACCCCTCACTTTATACTACCGTACTAATTTTATCGAATTCTACAGTTACATGTCAATTGAAATGGGGCCTATAAATAGTGTAAAATAAGCATGCATTTAATTAATACAAGGAGCAGGAATTATGAGCGAAAACCACACTCACGAACATACACATACTCATACTCACGAACACAATCATGACCACTCTCATCTTGTCGCCTCTTCTCATGAGGAAGCCGTTGCTCTACTAAGGTATATGCTTAATCACAATCAACACCATGCTGATGAGTTGCATGAATTAGCACACTGTTTCGAAGATGAAATTGCAGATCTTGTCCACGATGCTGTAGATAGTCTTCAGGACAGCAATAATTTCATGGAGCAAGCACTTGCATTACTCGACAATTCAACTAAATAAAGGCAAAACAAAAGGGCTCAAATGAGCCCTTTTATCATGTGATTATAATCATAACACTAGTCGAGAACTATATAGTTATCCATGAGGTCAACCTTCTTAATTGTTGCCTCGATTTCTTTCCTGATGCCCATCAGGTCTGTCAGGATAATCTTACCGCCTTCAACCCTAATATCTGCGATATTTCTAGCTAGCAGATTCTCATCCTTTACTTCGCCCTTATACACATTCGAAAGACACATAATTCTCTCCTCTTACTCTGCTACGATTTCTTTAATATTCATCTCCTGACCTTTGAGTAACCAGGTCTCTTCGCTACCGCAGTATGGACATATCTTGCCATGCTTAATTGTCGGATACTCCTTCTTACAGCTGTTACACCATGTTACTGCAGGCAGCGTCTCATATTTAAGTTCTGTGGTCTCTAAAATAGGAATCTTCTTTCTATACCAATTCCAGTAATCTACAAGATAATGTGGAACAATGCCACTTACCTCGCCAAATTCCAGAGTAACAGACTCAATAGCGATGAGTTTCTGTTCCTCCGCAAGCTTTTGGATTTCTTTGGCCACATATGAAACTAAACCAAGTTCGTGCATATCTTACTTGTCCTTCTTCTGAGAAAGTTTCTTCTTGATAATCTTAATTTCTCTCTTAGCAGCATAAGGTCCAATTGCCTTGAACTTGTCCTCTGCCGGTATCATCTTGGAATACTCATCGCCCATGTTACGTACGAGATGGATAGCATCAAATTCGCACTTTGTAGTACAGATACCACAGCCCAGACATCTGTTAGTATCAACAACTGTACGACCACAAGTCAGACAGCGTGATGCCTCTTCTTTAATCTGCTCCTCTGTAAATGACAGCCTCTCATCACTCATCGTGTGAGCCTTCTTAGGATCAGTTGCAGGAACCTGACGTGCAGGCTTCTTGAATGATTCTGGTGGAAGCACTACATTCTCCTTGTCAAGAGGAGTGAAGATACGAGTGTTTCTATGGATAGTCAGTGACTGTCCCTCATTTACGAATCTGTGCAGTGATACAGCGCCTTCACGGCCTGAAGCAATTGCATCAACAACGTACTTATGACCATAGTATGCATCTCCGCCTACGAAGATATCTGGTTCTGCTGTCTGGAGGGTTATAGGATCAGCGATTGCTGTACCATTCTTATTAAACTCAACTTTAGTTCCCTTCAGGAGTTCCTTCCAGTCAACTTTACGTCCGGTGCAGAACAGAACTGCTGTGCAATCAACCTCGATAGTTTCGTTATCATCGAACTTAGGGTCAAAATTGCCCTCTGCATTCAGAACCGACAGACACTTTCTAAACTTGATTCCTGCTACCTTTCCGTCCTTAACAGCAACTTCTGTCTGTCCCCAACCGGTATTGAACTTGATACCGTCGTTCTCGCAGAGAGTTCTGTCCTCCAATCCCATTGGTAGTTCATCATAAGCCTCAAGGCAGTAAATAGTAACACTATCAGCGCCCTGACGGATAGCTGTACGAGCTGTATCTGCAGCAATATTACCGCCACCGATAACAACAACATTTCCGGAAAGCTTGCCATTGTCATTATTAACCTGCTTCAGATAATCGGATCCGGCAATTACTCCCTCTGCATCATCGCCAGGGATTCCGAGCTTGCCGCCGTCCTGAAGACCGATAGCAACGAAGAAGCCTTCATAACCTTCGTCTCTCAGATCCTGGATGGTCTTATCCTTGCCGATTTCGATACCTGTTGTGAACTGAACGCCCATCTCCTTGAGGATATCAATTTCAGCATTTACTACATCCTTCTCAAGACGGAAGTTAGGAATTCCGTTCATCATCATTCCGCCGAGCTTCTTGTCCTTTTCGAATACCATTGGTGAATAGCCTTCGATAGCAAGGAAGTAAGCACAAGCCAGTCCTGCAGGACCTGAACCAATGATAGCAACCTTCTTGTTGATTGGCTCTCTTGTGCATGAATTCATTGGCGGAACGTATCTATGTTCAGCCTTGAGATCCTGTTCTGCGATGAACTTCTTGATATCATCGATAGCCAGTGGATCATCAATGCTGTTACGCATACATTCAGCTTCGCAATACTTGTGGCAAATTGAGCCGCAGATTGCTGGGAATGGGTTATCTTTCTTGATGAGCTTTAACGCATCCTGATAACGTCCTTCGCTTGCCATCTTGATATATCCCTGAATAGCGATATGCAGTGGACAAGCTGACTTACAAGGAGCGGTTCCTGTAGGCCATGTCTGAATGATTCCGTTCTCGTTTCTGTAGTTGTAATTCCACTTGTGCTCACCCCATGCAGTATCATCAGGCAGCTCCATCTTAGGATATACAACCGGGCCTTCCTTAGTGCAGAGTCTCTGTCCGAGTCTTGTTGCTCCTGCAGGACAAGTCTCTACGCACTTGCCGCAAGCTACGCAATTTTCAGGGTCAACTTCTGCTGTATAAGCAGAACGTGACATATTAGGTGTATTGAAGAGCTGTGAAGTTCTAAGAGCGTTACATACACCAACTGCGCAGTTACAGAGACCGAAGATCTTGTTCTCACCATCGATATTAGTAATCTGATGAACATATCCTCTATCTTCTGCTTTCTGCAGAATTTCCATTGCCTCATCGTAAGTGATGTCGTAACCCATTCCTGTCTCACGACAGTAATCAGCGAAGTCACCTACACCGATGCACCAATACTGTTCCAGATCTCCGGAACCCTCACCACGAACTGTCTGCTGTCTACGGCAAGAACAAATTCCAACACCAATCTGACCGTCGTATTTCTTCAGCCAATGTGATAGATGCTCAATATCCAGTGATTCACACTCAGCTGGAATAGCCTTCTCAACAGGGATGACGTGCATTCCAATTCCTGCACCACCAGGAGGAACCATCTCAGTAATTCCAGCAAGTGGCAGGAATGTCATTCTCTCGAAGAAATCTGCAACCTTAGAATCCATGTCAACAAGACCAGGTCTCATTACCATAATCTCGGCACTTCCAGGAACGAACATATCGAGAACCCATCTCATCTCATGGTTAGGGTTCTTGCCATCGAGGTTTTCCTTGTGAAACTCGATAAGGCCTGCCTGGCACGCAGCATCAAGAACAGTCTTTAGATGTTCATCATCATATCCAGTGTTCTTCTTGAGCTCTGCAAATGTCTGAGGTACTCTTCTCTTCATCTTGAGCAAAGTGTCGAGAATATCATCAATAATCTCTTCACCATACTTCGAAGCGGCATAATTAAGTCCACCACTAATGCCCCAGTATTCAGGGGAATCCTTGGTAATCTTCTCAAGCTTGAGCATTACCTTAGCTCTGTCAGTGATATTGGCACCGAGCTTAAAAATTTTCTCGTCGCGTGTCATAGCTTTCTCCTTTATTTACACCCATCTTATCAAACTAAATCTCAAAGACTATATATATCTATGTATTATTTAGATACTTTGATTGTATCACGACTTGGAGATTTGCTACAATAATATTGACATAAATTATCGTTTCAGGGCTGTCCCATAGTTCACTATTTTTTCACTATAGGACTGTCCCCATTCAAGGAGGCGCATATGGATATCAAGCAGTTGAAACAGACCGCGAAAGAATTGCGCCTGACTGTTATCGATGTAATGAAATGGTCAGGCGGAGCGCATGTTGGTGGATCCCTGTCATGCATGGATCTTCTGACAGCTTTATATTTCAAATATCTCAAGATCGATCCTGAGAACCCTGATTGGGAAGGCAGAGACAGATTTATTCTTTCCAAGGGTCACGCAGCTGCAGGATACATTCCTGTACTTGCTAAAAGAGGATATTTCCCTGAAGAGCAACTTAAGAGCTTTAATCACTTCGGAAGCCCATTCGCAATGCACCCAGATACTAACAAAGTAGTTGGATGCGATGCTTCTGCAGGTTCACTGGGACACGGACTCCCAATGGCACTCGGAATGGCACTTGGATTCCGTCAGCAAGGCAAGAACAACAAGGTTGTCTGCCTCATGGGAGACGGTGAATGCCAGGAAGGATCTGTATGGGAAGCTGCTATGGCTATCTCCCACTTCAAGGCTAGTAACGTCATCACAATTGTTGACCGTAACCATGCACAGATTGACGGAACTACTGAGGAAGTAATGGCACTCGAACCATTCGCAGATAAGTGGGAAGCATTCGGATTTGAAGTAATCAAGATTGACGGTAACGATATGCAGCAGGTATGTGATGCACTCGAGAAGGCATGGGCCGTTGGCGATGGACAGAAGCCTGTATTCATCCTCGCTGATACTGTAAAGGGCAAAGGTGTTGACTTCATGGAAGGCAATGTACCTTACCACTACTGCAACGGAACTGATGAAGTCTGCAATAAGGCTAAGGCTTCAATCATGAAGATGGAGGTGTAATCATGGCTGATGTTAATACTGGTACTAACTGGACATGTTACGACTCGTCCACAATGACAGCCCGTGAGATTTACGGACGCACACTTGCAGAACTCGCTAAGACAGACGACAGAATCGTAGCAGTAACTGCAGACCTTGAGAAATCAACAGCTCTGAACAAGTTCGGCGCTGTTCATCCAGACAAGTTATATAACGTAGGTATCGCTGAGCAGAACATGATGGGAGTTGCTGCTGGTATGGCCAAAACAGGTCTCATTCCATTCGCAAGCTGCTTCGCTATCATGGCAGTACTGAGAGGTGGCGAGCAGATTCGTACAGACATCTGCTATCAGAACCTCCCTGTTAAGATTATCGCTACACACAGTGGTATCTCATTCGGACACGCTGGAACTACACACCACTGCACAGAAGACTTTGCAATCATGAGATCATTCGCCAACATGACAGTTATCTGCCCTGCTGACGGTATCGAAACATCCAAAGCAGTCCGTGCATGTGTAAATTATCCAGGTCCTGTATACATGAGAATCGGCCGTGGATTCGAGCCACCTGTATACGAGAACGAAGATTATGACTTTGAAATTGGCAAGGCTACTATCATGAGAGATGGTACCGACCTGACAATCATTACTTGCGGCATCGGAGTACTCCAGAGCGTTAACGCAGCTAAGACTTTGGCTGAAAGAGATAACGTAAACGTTCAGGTTATCAACATGCATACAATCAAGCCTATCGACAGAGAAGCAATCATTGCCGCTGCGAAGAAGACAGGTAAGATTCTGACTATCGAAGAGCACAACATCGAAGGCGGACTTGGAGATGCAGTTGCAAGCGTTCTTGCTGAAGAGAAGATTGCAATCGATTTCAAGAAGCACGGAATGAAAGACGAGTATTCAATGATTGGATATGCCGAGGACTTATATGCACACTACAAGTTTGATGCCAACGGCATCTGCGACCTGGTAAGAGATATGCTCGGCATTGCATATGAAGAAGACGAAGACTGGGAGGATGAATAATATGAGCGCTAGTAATACAGATATTATGACTGCTAGGTTATTCTTTAACGCAGCATTCCCTACTATTCAGGTTCTGCTCGATGACGACCCAGCACTGCATGCTAAATATGCAAACTATGACAGAACTTTCCAGTTTGGTGCTAAGAATGGCGGAGAATTACTCTGCTGCACTATGCACATCAAAGATGGAAAGATTGAAGTAACTGAAGGTCCTGCTACTAAGGCTGACCTCACACTCACTTTCGGATCAGTTAAGGGTATGAATGCTCTACTCAAAGGAGGTCTTGCAGTTCCTGGCATCAAGGGCAAGGTTGGTCTTCTCAAAGACTTCCTCCCTCTCCTGCTCGGACTGAAGATTATGACCAAGCCTAACAACAAGCTGAAAGACAAAGCTGAGAAGATTCTGAAAATCAAGATGTCACTGTACATGATTACAAGAGCCCTCTCCAAGTACAACAAGCTTGGAGATCCAGACATGGTAGAGTTCTGCCGCAGACAGCCTGAAAGAATTTATCAGTTCAGAGTTGATGATGGCGATGATAAGGATATCGTAGCTTGCTACTTCAGAGTTGCTGAGGGTAAGTCCAAATCAGGACACGGCGTATACGAGCGCCGTACACCATTCGTACTCTTCCACTTCTTTAACATTGACGGCGCTCTCAAGCAGCTTGGCGGCGAATGCGAATTCGTAGAGGCTGTAGAGAACGGTTATGTTGAGACAGTTGGATCACCTGAGTACGCTTGCTACCTCAATGACTACATGGCAATTATCCAGGGCATGATGATGTAATGTTTCCCACAATTGGAGTTCGGCGTTGCCGTAAGGTGGGAAACATTGACCTCCGTCGGCTACGCTCCTCCGGTGAAATGAGGTAAAAATATGAAGACGATATATTTTGATAAAGATATTCCGCGCGTGCTAGCGACTAAGGGTATCGTTGCTGCAGGTAAGAAGGTTAAGAAAGCTAACGAGTTGCTGTATGGTAATCTCAACGCTGTAAAGTTCGCCGTTAACATTCCTGACCCTGCTCTTCCAGCAGATAACTGGGTAAGAGTTAAGAACATCGCTTGTGGTCTCTGTGGAACAGATATGAGTTTCTTCAAGGCTACAACTGGAACTAATTCAGCACTCGAGCCAATTCCAGCATCCAAAAAGACTTATCTTGGTCACGAGAATGTTGGAATCGTAACTGAAGTTGGAAGTGCCGTTAAGGACTTCAAGATTGGTGACAGAGTTGGTATCCGTGCTTATATGGCTGGATGCGACAACAAGGATCTGCCTCGCTGCAAATACTGCGAAGAAGGCAACTACAACTTCTGTACAAGATACGGTGATAAGCCAAGATTTGATCTTAAGTGGATTGGTGCCGGCTGGGGCGATCAGTTCATCGCACCAGAGCAGCAGCTCTACCACATCATTGATGAGATTAATGATGAAGACGCTTGCATGATTGAGCCTGCGTGCGTTTCAGTTCACGCTGTCCTCGTAGATCCACCTAAGGCTAAAGAAAAGATTCTGGTAATGGGATGCGGAACCATTGGTCTTGGTGTAGTTCAGGCTATCAAGGTTGTTCAGCCTGACTGCGAACTCTGGATTATGGAAAGAGTTCCTACTAAGATCGACTTCGCTATGAAGCTCGGCGCTGACCATGTTCTCAAGGGAGACCCACTCCAGGCTGCAGCAGAAGCAACAGGCGGATCCGAAGTTTACAAGGGTATGTCCAAGAAGAACAGATACTTCTTCGGTGGATTCGACAGAATCTATGACTGCATCGGTGGCGATTGGTCCAACACTATGGCTTGCAGAATGCTCGCCGCAAGAGGCACAATGGTTAAGATTGGTCACCATATGTGTGCTATCAACTACGACGAAACACCTGTATGGTGGCAGGAGCTCAAGCTCATCGGCGTAGATGCTCACGGAATGGAAGATTTCGAAGGCGAGAAGATGTACACATTTGACCTCGTTCAGAAATGGATTAAGGAAGGTAGATACTCTGTAAAGGGATTTGTTACTAACCACTTCAAGCTGGACGATTACAAGGAGGCAATGCAACTCGCACTTGCTAATCCACCTGATGTAATCAAGATTGTACTCGACTGTGAGTAAACAATTCTAAACAACCAAAAGGCTTCTCCGATTGGAGAAGCCTTTTTCTTATAGTTTAATCTCGTGATATACCTCACTGTCTAATGTCTTCCATTGACATTGTGAGCCGTCAATAATCATATACCCGCGCTGACTATCCTTCTTAGGAATAGAGACCGAACCTGGATTCAGATACAGGTTATCATCACCGAATTCTTCCCAAGCCGGCACATGAGTATGTCCATGCAGGAGAATATCACCTTTCTGTAATGGTGGAGGACACTCAGTATTGAACTTGTGTCCGTGAGTCGCATAGATAACCCTATCTCTCAACGCAACAGTTGAATATTCTGCCATGATTGGGAAGTCAAGCACCATCTGGTCTACTTCTGCATCGCAGTTGCCACGAACGCAGAGAATCTCATCCTTAATCTCATTTAGCATAACCGCTACAGCCTTGGTATCGTATTCTTCTGGCAGCCCATTACGTGGGCCATGATAAAGTATGTCCCCAAGCAGCAACAGCTTATCTGCCTTCTCACTCCAAAACGCATCAATCAGTTGCTTGCAGTATAGTGATGATCCGTGAATGTCAGATGCTATCATTAGTTTCATAAGCTTTACCTTTCTTTATGCGCCGCCTGATAGGAAGTGTAGATAGAATCCATGATAGACATCTTCAGCTTTCTCGCCCTCTATTACTACTCGAGTCTGAGGAAAGCTGATTGGTCCCACCTCACGTTCAGGGAGGCATTCTAAATCCACCTGGCAATCAAGTTTGTTGGTTGAATCAAAGTATTCCTGAATACGATTAATCGGATACGCCCATACTTCATCGTATTTCATACTATCCTCCTGATACAGGTGAGAAGAAACCTACCACATCTCCATCATGTAGTTCAGTGCTAAGTGGCATACGTTCACCATTCACGCACACTAACAACAGTTTGGCCTTAAGCGGATTGCACTTTATTATGCGGAGAGCATCACGAACAGTGCTGCCCTCTTTCATTTCAGCCCAGCTACGTTCATCTAATGAACTTCTATCGCTACCCAGTGGTGGAATAATCTTAACTCGCATAATTTACTTATCTTCGTAGTATGAAGCCATTGCTACGCATTCCATTGGACAAGCTGAAACGCACTGTTTGCAAGCAATACAGCCATCATAATCCACAAGCTCTGGGAACATATTTCTATACTTTCCGTTCTTGCCCTTGTGTGACATTTCAAGTGCTGATACCGGGCATGCCTGTACGCACATACCACAGTTGATACAATTCTTATAATGAAAGCTTGGTACAATTTTAGGTTTCATATTATACCTCCATCAGCTTGTTAATTCCGAGTGATTCGATGGTCTCTGCCAGAGGTGCTCCGGTCTTCTCATCCCAACCGAAAGCCTTCCAATGCATTGAAACCTGTTCCTTATTGTTTAACTTAACACCTTTCAGCGGACCTGCCTTCAGTGGTGGTTCACCCTGCATTCTCTTAGGCAGAACAACTGCAGCAGGATCATAACCATGCTTTATGTTGAACATCTGTCTAATGGTCTGAATACGACATCCAATCTCCATATAGTGATCGCCATCGTAATTCCAATCAGCAGCAGCGTTGAGATAATCAACAATCTTCCACATATGAACGCCCATCATCTCGGCATAGTAGCATCCGCCCGCACCGTCGATCAGCATCGAGTAAGCAGCGTTCGCTTTGGACTGGAGAGCCATTGTCTCAGTTGGCTCGAGGTCCTCCTTCTTGTTGTGAAGTTTGGCAGGTGGTGCCCATGAACAGATATCGCAGAGAGACATTGCACCATACTGGATAGCCATTCCGATAGTGTGCTTGCCAGGAGCAGGCTCTGCAACCATATGGATGCCAAGCTGTGGGTCATTACGAGTATCATGCATTCCAGGTTCCTGACCACCCACGTGCATTGCGTACTCCTCACCGCCAAATTTTGCAGCAGCTCTCTTGACGCCATCAGCGAGTGCATCGCCAAATCCCTCACGTGCGATGATCTTCTTAACCAGAGCTATGATAGCCTGGGTATTACCCCAGCGCAGCTCAAGACCGTCGGTCTGTTCAGCTGTAAGGATGCCGTTCTCATAGCACTCAATAGCCCAAGCAACAGTATTTCCAATTGAAATTGCATCGATTCCTGCTCTATTAAGCAGCTCGTTAATATAAAGAACTGAATCGAGATCCTTGTTCATGCACAGAGCACCGAATGCCTGGATTGTTTCATATTCAGGCTTGTGAGTCTCGTAGAACTCGCTGTATCCAACCTTGCTGATATCTAGTTTGCCACCACATCCTAGAGGACATGAATAGCAGTGATATTTAGCAGTTTCAATCTTATTGATTTTGTCAGGATTGAACTCAATTGCCATGGATGGACCTTCAGCCTCAGATGGACCGGCACTCCAGTTCTTAAGAGGACCATCTCCACTCATAATTGCAGTTGGAGTATTGGAAGGTGTTCCCCATTCCTTGAACAGATAGTTAATAACTGATCCGTCGAGCGGCATCGCAGGCATTCTTCCCATTCCAACTCCGCCAACAGCAAGAGAAAGTCCCATTCCAGGTGGAAGTACAACCTTATTAATCTTGCGACCGAGTTCCTTGGAAATCTTGTTTACCTTAACTCTATCTGCGCAAGGCATCTTCTTACTTCCGGCAAGAACAAGTGCCTTCAGCTTCTTGCTTCCCATGACAGCACCTACACCGCTACGAGCTGCAATTCTTCCCTCTTCATTACAGATACCGGAGATAAGTGACAGTTTCTCTCCTGACTCGCCAATTACTGCAACACATGGCTTCTTCTGGCTGCCAGCATCCTGACGTAGCCTTCTCTCAGCTTCAACAGCATCCATGCCCCAGTATTCCGCTGCATCTCTAATCTCTGCGCCCTTATTGTCACAGTAGAGATAAACAGGCTTATCAGAAATACCGCTAACGAAGATTGCATCGTAACCGCACTGCTTAATTGCAGGTGCGAACACGCCACCACAGTTGGCGTCTCCCCAGCCTCCTGTCAGTGGACTCTTGCAGACGATGTTAACACGTCCTGTCATCAGTGCGCCTGTTCCTGTCAGAGCTCCTGAACAGAATCCCAGAATGTTCTCCGGGCCCATAGGATCTGCGTCTGCAGGGATATTCTTATACAAATACCATGCGCCTAGTCCCTTACCAGCGAGTACAGCCTCGTATACCTCATCAGGAATCTGCTCCACTCTTGTTGTGCCGGCAGTAAGATCTACTACCAAAATTTTACCTGTACATGATTTCATTATGCGTTCTCCATTGTTTATAATTCTTCAAGGTCGCAGTACTCACCGAACTCACATCCGATGCCCTCTGCATAAACTTCATCAATCAACTCTTCATTCTTTCCAAACAGTGATTTCTTATACAGTTTTAGTGTACCTGTTCCGTTACCACCATTCCAAAGTCTATTATGTTTCTTATAACCTGTAGGTGCCTCATACCTGATATTCAGCATATCTTTCTTAGCGCATCTGATCTGAGTATCCAGTTTAGCATCCTTGGTTGTCTGTACAACATGCCAGTGAATCTCGTCTTCAGTTTCCCAGCAATCAAACTTGGTGCGTGAAAGAGTCCAGAACTTCGAGAAGTTGAACTCATAATCTTTGCCCTCATAGAAGAACTCTCCAAGTAGCTTTCTGTCAAGTGCGAAGAAGTAAATCTTAGGTCTTCCGCCACCGATGTTGAATACGGAGTTCTTCAGCTTGTTTCCAGATACTTTGCTGGTCAAATTGTTGGATGACAGCCATACCCATGGACTTGTGAAATCTCCGCCCCAGTTCTTGTCAGCATATCCGTTGCAAGTCTCAGGTTTAATAATATACTTTTCTCCATTCAGAATGATTTCTCCGCTATAGCTTGTCTTCATTCCCTCTGCATGCCAGAACATCTCGAATGCATTGATTGCTCTAAAGAATTTACTAGCTCCATATCCGACATGGAACGCAATCTCCTTCTTAATATCAATGTTCCAACTCATAGTGCCGGCATCGGACATCCATTCAGGATGTTCCTTAACCTCTTCATCTGTAACAGAAACTGTTCCCTCTGTATGAGTCTCACTGCAGAAACAATCATCAGCTGTAATACTGTATGGTGCATTCTTGTGAATATCTACGTCATAGAGTGAGAAGAATCTGTGGAGCTGTCCCTTAGGTTCTCCCCAAAATCCTACATTAACCATCAGGTACGAAGGAAGAACTCCTGCCTGCCGTTTAGCCGGATCGTTCCATACAATTACAGGTTCCGGTTGTTTCCATGCAGGGTTACAAGTAAAGAATTCAATATAAAAAGGTTTAAGTTCGCCGGTCTTTGCATTTTCCGCAGTTAGTGAATGCCACCACCAGTCATAACCTTTCTTAGCGAGAGGGCCTCTTAGCATCCACTGGTCTCTTGTAATATCGTGAATGTTTGCCATATCTGTGTCCTCCTACTTATTCTCTTTTGCTTTTCTTTCAAGGAAATTGCTTAATCTCTTCTTCTCAATACCCCAGTAAATACTTCTTACAGGAGGTACTGTATCCATAAGTAATTTGGATGGTTTGAATATCTTACATGGATAAATATGTTTCTTGCCTGCAGCAATACCCTTAATCATTCTGTCTGCAACAACCTCTGCAGTCTGTACTGGGAATGGACGGCTCATCTTCACCCCGTTTCCACCAACATTGAAGAAGTTAGTTGCAGTAGATACAGGATAAACTGCTGTAAGCTTGAGATTCTTAGGTGCTTCAAGTCTAATAGCCTCCTGGAATCCCTTCATTGCAAACTTGGTTGATGTATATAATGCATATCCTGGGATAGCCATCTCACCCATTGCAGAAATAGTGAACGCAATATGTCCATCTCTTCCAGCCAGATGATCAAGATATCTCTGATATGTATAGATTGGGGAAGCTGTATTCAGATTGAAAATGTTAGAAATACGATCCCAGTTAACATAATCCATCTTCTCATAATAAGGTGCTCCGGCATTAGCAATTACAAGATCAACCTTATCGAATAATGTCTCTGCCTTCTCAAATAGTGCGTCAACACCCTCCTTGCTGCTAAGATCACAGTTGTACAAAGTAACATTGTCACCAAATCCACTGAGCTTCTCTACGCTTCTGCTGGCCGCAAGAATTTTGTTGGTCTTGTCGGCTGAGAGTTTTTCAAGCAGGCATTTTCCGATACCGCTGGATGCACCGGTAATAACGATTCTCTGACCGCTGATTTGAGGTGAGTGCTTAGCCTTCTTCATTTCGGTTTCTCCCTTACCAATCTTCATTACCGCATCATAAGCACTGTGACATGCATGTGCTATTGTGCCACCCTTCTCTGCATCGCCAACGCAATATACATTAGCTACGCCGAGCTCGTTAAGTCTGTCAGCAACAGCCTTCTCAGGTTTAACTCCCATAGCGAGGATGACATAATCAGCCTCAAGAGTCTTCTTCTCGCCTGTTATTGTGTCTTCTACATTAACGCCCTTCTCGTCGATTGAGCACAGCTTGGTTGCTACGAGGAATTCCGTATCGAACTTGTTAATTCTGCTGAGTTCATCGTCAATCAGCTGGAACCAAGCACCCGGTGCAATTTCAGCTGCCATTTCAACGACCTTAACATGATTGCCGGCTTCATTAAGGAAGTCTGTAGTTTCAAGTCCTGTCATTCCGGAACCAATAACAACTACCTTGCTGTCCTTGATTACCTTCTTACCCAGAAGGACATCAGGTGCAGCGATTACATTATCATTATTGATTCCTGGAATTGATCCCGGTCTAACAGGATTACCTCCTGTAGCAATTATTACAGCGTATGGATTCATCGCCTTGATTTCTTCGGCTGTAACAGCTTTGCCAAGAACGATTTCTCCGCCTTCTCTCTTAACGGCCGTCATCAGGTCTTCAATTGCCCAATAAAGTCTTTCTTTCAGATGTCCTGATGAAGCCGCAATAACCTGTCCGCCAGCCTTCTCTTCTTTCTCATAGAGAGTTACATCGAATCCTCTCATCGCCATAGTCTTGGCAGCGGTCAGTCCGGATGGGCCGGCACCGACAACGATTACTTTGCGGCCGTTGCCATCCTTCTCCATATTGTAGTAGTACTTCTCATTGGCAATGCTCATATTAAGAGCGCACTCGCCAGGCTGACCATGTCCCGCATTGGTCATAAACGAACGGATACAATTGAGGCATCCTATACAACGCTGGATATCTTCAGGACGTCCCTCTTCAGCTTTCTTAGCCCAGTGAGGATCACATATGAATGTTCTTCCTGAACCGATGAAGTCCTGATATCCTTCCTTAATCTGCTGCTCCGCCTGCTCAGGAGTTCTGATAACATTGGCTGCAATAACAGGAATACTTACAGTTTCCTTGATTGCCTTGGCAAGATACTTTCTCCAGCCAGGCTCGTATGTTGTAGGCTCCAGCCAGCCGTTGTATACATCGTAGCCTGCACTTGATACATTAATAGCGTCAACGCCGAGTTCTTCAAGGCGTTTTGCAATTTTCTTACCGGTCTCAAGAGCGTATCCTGTTCCCTCGCGCCCAATTCTTGCGTACATCTCGTCAACTGTCAGTCTGACAATCAGCGGATAGTCCTTGCCGCAACGTTCCTTAATTCCCGTTACTATCTCTGCAAGAAAACGCAGGCGGTTCTCGAAATTGCCGCCGTATTCATCTGTTCTGAAATTAGTATATGGTGACAGGAACTGTTGAATCAGATATCCGTGTGCTCCGTGCAGTTCAACAGCATCAACGCCAGCCTTCTTACATCTCTCGGCAGCATCAATATAATCCTGTATTGTCTTCTTAATTGCCTTCTTGCTCATAGCATGAAGTCGTGGTGATCCATGAGGTGCTTTGGCACAATCAGAAGGAGCTTCTACTGAGAAGCATATTCCTTTATCTTCAAGTCCCAGCAGTACCGGTGTGCACTTATACACCATATTCTCAAACTGAGGAACGACTTCCACACAAGGTATTACTGCCGGAAGTGAATTAATAGCACTTGCAACGCCCTGTCTTCCAGGGTGATGTAACTGAATTGCAAGCTTGGCCCCATGCTTGTGAATTCTGTTAACCATATTGCGCATTGGCTCAATATGATAATCGTGACTCATCGCCAGCTGTGTATAAGTCGATGCAGCTGCCATATCGTTAACACGGCAGATGCCTGGAATGATAAGTCCTACGCCGCCTTTAGCTCGCTCTTCATAGTAATCAATCAGTCGCTCATTTGCCTTACCACTCGGCTCGCCCAAACTGAATTCTGCAGCAGTCATTACAATTCGATTCTTAACGGTCATTGTTCCGATATTCATCGGAGAAAAGAGGTTCTTATATTCCATATCATCAACTCCTTATTTGCCACAACAACTTTTAATAATTTGGTTTGATTTTACCATAAATCAGACGATTTTTTGCAACAAAAACGCAGCGATCTATCTCGCCGCGTTGTCATGTGTTATTAAATTAAACGATGCTCCTAAAACTTCTTCTCATACATATCAAACACGAAGTCGAGAAGTTTCTGGAGTTTTTCAAGATCCTTAGGTGAAGCGTCGATTTTGAGGAGCTTCTGGAGAACATCTTTAGGAATGCCCATAAGATTAGCCACATTCTTGTTGTCAGTGTTCTTGAAGGCCTTCATGAAAGGCATTTCCTCGGATGACATCATAGGGAATATTGGCATTGGAGGCATCATTGGGAACTTTGGCATCTCCTCCCAGGATTCCTTAACAGATTCTCTGAAGGATTCACTGTACTCCTCGAAAGCCTTCATGTTATCCTCAAACATCTTCATGCCGTCTTCATTCATCTGCTGAAACATTTCAAACATTTTCTGTCTCTCTTCTAACCATTTTTCCATTTCTAAACTCCTTCTCTATCAATCTTCTATATCGTAATCGTAATCCTTCATGCCGCTTTTCTTACCCATTTTCTTCATGTATTTTACAAGCAGCTTGTCATAAAGCTCTCCGAATATTTCGTTCATCTCTTCATCAGCTTTGATTGCGGAAACGGCGTCGCCAATCGAGAATTTCTTCTTAGGCTTCTTATCTGGGATAAGAAGGTCGAGCATCATCGATAATCCGGAACCGCTGTCTGTCGACTCTTCGTTGAACAGGTCAAACAGATTGAACGCAGAGCTCTCGCCCATTCCCTCCGGTGTTGCCGCAACTATGCTGTTTAGTGAATCCACCTGCTCCAGTTTGATGTCTGTGAGATTTCCGTTCTTTCTGACAGGCATTATATTGTAAGCATCTCCGAGTAGTCTTTCTCTTGTGATTCTGAAAATATCAATCTTTCCGTTCTGATTGACCGGAAGACTATCCACAATCATGAGCTGAACCGGAAGATTCTCTGCATCTATCTTTCCATCATTAACATAAACGTCTACGAAAGCTTGTCTGATTCTTTCCGCCGCGCCCTCATCAGATTCCGACGGTACGACATATAGAACCGGCACGGTGTCATGTATACGCTTCTCGAGCACCGGAGCAACGGCACAGCTTTTTATGTTCGAATGTTTCGTCATCTCCGTTTCGACTATTCCGGAATCAAAGCGTTTGCCGTCGTTATTCACGAAATACTTGTCCGCTCTACCTACGAACATCACCCTTCCGTCTTCTTCTATACGAACAAGATCGTTGGTGTAGATATAGCAGCGTCCATCTGTCTCAGCATAGTCGAACAGGGTTTCTCCATCAAGTTCATTTACTGCAATTGCCGGGCCTGACATACACAGGACACCGGTTCGCGGACCGTCATCAAGTGTATAATACTGATGATCATTCTCATCACAAATTCTGATGCAATCCTTATAAAATGGCTGTCCCATATCATCTTCTTCAAGAGATGAAGCCAATAGACTAGCACAGACCTCCGACATAGCATAGACGGAATAGATTTTGCCCTTGAATCCGTGTTTTCTGAAGAATTCAAGATATTTGATTCTGTTCTCCTCAGAGATGAATGAGCCGACTACCATGATCAACTTAAGAGAAGACAGGTCCACGTCGTCAATGTCGTCCCTCTTCATCCATTTGTCTATCATGAATCCGCTTGCCACCAATTTATTAAGTTCATAATAATCGATAGCATTAATGAACTTAGGATACATGAATCCGAAGAATGTCAGTACATTCACGCCACCATTGATCAGCTGTGTCATTGTAGCGGACCATATAGTATTAAAAGCACTGTAATCGAATATGCTAGCCTCTCGGGTCCGGGTTGTAGCTGGAATATTTCCTAGCTCTGCATCAATTCGCTGATATTCCAGTACAGATTTGGTGAGATCGCCTTCCCTATATATGATTGGTTTTCTTGTTCCCTTGGTCGTTCCGGATGTATGACAGATAAGTGCAATTCCATCTTCTCTGAACTCTCCAAGGCTTATCGGCTGATTCTCATATTCTGAAATCAGGTCCTCCATGAATACTGTGTCATCCCTGCGTCTCAACGAACGATAGTTGAACTCGTTATAGACAAGCTCTGCAGGTCCTATACACGGACCACCCATTTTCGAATGTAGCAGGATAATATTTCGTAATCCAAGCGCTTCCTTTTCTTCCTGAATTTCTTTCCAGAGTGATGGCGTAACGAATATATCCTGAATGATAAGATCCGTTATCTTTTCCTTCTCGATCATGGTTTTCCATTTACCGCTAGGCAGGAAATCCGGATATGAGAACATGGATACCTCTGCTCCAGTCATATTAAGACCAAGGAAACAGAAGAGCGGTTCTGCAGTTATAGCTCCGGCTACGGCAACTCTTGATTCGCTCATCTGACCGATGTTCAGGCCTGAGAAAGCTCTGGCATAAGAATCTCTCTCGATGAAAATGTCTTCGTAATTATACTCTCTCGTACAGTCAATAAGAGCGACTTTCTTTACGGCATCAGTACTGAAGGAATTGCATTTCTCCATAAGCTCCCAGATTTTAGTTCCGTTATAGCTACCTTCTCGGAGCTTTTCTCGAAGTTCTAACAGATTCTGTTTCTCTTCAGCTTTCTTCTTCTCCGTCTCGATGCTGAGCTGTGTCTGTTCCTCGAACCATTCAAGCATTCCATCCATCAGCTCTCGCGTCTTAGGATTATCTATCTGAAGAACATTGAAAGCATGGACGAGTTCGTCTCCACCGTAATAATACAGATGATTCGGTCTTCCGGCTTTATTCAGTGCCTCGTGCATTCTGAATGATGAGCCGTTGACAAAATCCCCTCTACTTGTCAGCAGATATGCGGGAGGAAGATTGTTAATTATATCCGGATGCTCCGGATCAAGATATTTTCTGAAGTTCGGATCATCATTCTTGCTGCCGAACATTTGCTCACCTTGAGCGCCCTCGACATCCGAATAGAACATTCCGCATACCAGTCCAATAGCCTTGAAGTTGAAGCGACTGCGTTTGTGCCCTATAGCCCTCTCAAGATTCTCTGATCCATGCATAGCCGTGACATATGTAGAAAGATATGCGCCGGCACTCTCTGATATCATATAGATTCTGGAGAAATCAACATTGTAGTCTACCAGCTTCTGTCCGACGAGATCGAGACCTGCACATACATCGTCAAGTTCATCGAGAACATTGTAATTAGGCAGCAGCGAGTATTCTACAGAAAAAACAAGATATCCCTTGTGCGCAAGCCAGCGGCCAAGCGGTCTTGAGATTTTGCGATCGCCCATGCAAAATCCTCCGCCGTGAACGAGAACAATAACAGGAGATTCTTCCTGTTCAGTTCCCTTCTTGCGGAATACATCCATGGCAAGAGGCGTCTCCATCCTGTTCATATAAGGGATGTTGAGATTCTCTTCTACATCATCAAATGTTGCTTTATTCTGTTTCATAATTGGCGGACTTAAAGCATCGATATCAACACTCTGCATACGGCCCATAACTGCACGAATTATCTCTTTCTCTGCAGCCTTTGCCAAGCCCTTCTTCTTCAAATCATCGCCCCCTTAATTAAACAACTCAAATATGTTGAACGCAGAACCACTATTCTCCATACCTTCCGGCACAGAGGCAACCATAGTGCTGAGCTTATCAACATGTTCAATCTTAATATCACTGAGATCCCCATTCTCTCTCAGCGGTTTAATATCATATGTATCACCTTGTAGTCTCTCCCTGGTGATTCTGTAAACATCAATCTTTCCGTTCTGATTCAAAGGAAGTTCATCCACAAGCACGAACTGAACCGGTATATTGTCAGCAGAGAGCTTCTTCTCTTTGATATAAACATCAACAAGCGCCTGTCTGGTATCTTCAGCAGGATCCTTACTCGTTTTCTCAGGTACAACATAGAGCACTGGTACAGTATCGTGAATACGTTTCTCAAGTATAGGTGCCACAGCACATTCATTGATGAGCGGATGTCTTGAGATCTGTGCTTCAACAAATCCGGAATCGAAACGTCTTCCTTCATTATTAACAAAGTACTTGTCTGCTCGTCCGACAAATACGAGGCTACCATCATCTTCTATCTTAATCATATCATTGGTGCAGATGAAGTTAATACCGTCAATAACAACATAGTCGAACAGTTTCTCTCCGTCAAAAGTATTGCGGCACACCGATGAACCCGACATATGCAGGATCCCTATACGAGGACCCTCATCAAGCCTGTAGAACTTACCATCGTCTTCATCCTTAATTCTGATGAGATTGGCATCAACCGGCTGACCCATCGTATCTCCGTCACCGACCTTGACGAATGCATTGACCATAACCTCAGACATGCCGTATCCTCTCGTGAACATTCCCTTAAATCCACGGTCAGCAAAGAATTTCTTATATCTCTCCCAGCTCGATTCCGAAACATAGGAGCCTCCGAATGTTACCTGATCCAAACCTGATAAATCGAGATTCTCCAATTCCTTGCGCTCGAGCCATTTATCAATTATAAAGCTGCTGGCGAAGCAGTTCCCGACCTTATAATAGGCTACTGCGTTAATGTACTTAGGATGCATGAATCCGAAGAATGTAAATATTGTAGTAACACCGAGTGCAAAATAACTAAGGTAGGACGTGAAGGACTGCACAGAACTTAAATCCAGTGTTGCAAGAAATCTTTTCTGAACGTTCATAATTTCTGAAGTTACCATCTTGCTACCCGTAGCAAGGCAATGATTAAAGTCGAATTCACTAAATATTATAGGTTTTCTGGTTCCATTTGCAGTTCCTGAGGTATGCGCAATTGCACCTATATTGTCGTCGCTGTAGCTACCATAACATATAGGAGTATTCCGGTATTTTTCCAGAAGATCGTTCATGAAATAAGTGCCCGGGAACCTTCTTAATGCATGATAGTTAAACTCGTTATAGACGAGTTCTGCAGGGCCTGTTGCAGGACCTCCCATCTTCGTATGCAGGAGTATGACATTCTTTAATCCGAGATTCTTCTTCTCGCGCTGAATTTCCTTCCAGAGAGATGGAGTAACCATGATATCCGAAATAATGAGATCTGTTATCTTCTCTTTCTCAATCATGGTCTTCCAATTTCCACCCGGAAGAAAATCAGGATACGAGAACATGGATACTTCTGCGCCTGTCATATTGAGACCAAAATAACAGAACATTGACTCGACAACAATTGCCGTACATAGAGCCGCTCTCGATTTGTTATTCTGAGTAATGCCAAGACCGGAGAACGCTCTTGCATAGCGGTCCCATTCATTGTACGCCTCTTCGAAGGTATACTCTCTTGTGCAGTCTATATAGGCAATATCTTTATCATTACCATATATGGTTCTGTAGTCTTTCAGATATGACCATATTTTCTGCTGTTCATTGATATTATTAATTTCGTTCTCTTTCATTCTTTTCGTAATAATTCTTAATCTCCATATGATTATTCTTCTACCGGCTTAGTCTCTTCCTTCTTACCGGCAGTCTTCTTTGCTGTAGCCTTCTTAGTAGCAGGCTTCTTCTCAGTAGCCTTCTTTGCTGCAGCCTTCTTAACAGGAGACTTCTTTTCAGCATCTTCCTTAACCATACCGAAGAAAGCTTCTGCGAACTTCTTGTTCTCTTCGTTAATATCTTTAAAGATGTCGATAGTCATCTTGTGCATCTTCTCGTTATGTTCCATCATCATCTTGTTATACTCTTTGATGCGTTCAACATCAGGCTTGCAGTTCTCGAACATATTCTTGAATGCCTCTGCCTGCTTTTCCTGACAAGTCTTGAATGCTTCTGCCTGTTTTTCCTGATAATCCTTGTATCCCTGGCAGTAAGGGTTATTCTCGAACATCTTCTTAAAGGTCTCTGTCTGCTTAGCGTTCATCTCCTTGAAGAACTCATATGGATTCATCTGTTTCATAAATTTCTCCTCCATTCTATTGTTGATATTATTGTTATTATTATTTATTGGATTGTTGCTCTCCATTAAATCCTTAGCTATAGTTTTATAAGCGTTCTGAAGGATTGCTTCCTTCTCGTTCTCATCGCTTACAGGCTCCAGAATTATGTCCATTATCTTAGGACCTATTCTTACCGGCTTTACTGCGTACTGACTTCCGTCTGCCTCGCCTCTCATGATTCTGAAGACATCCACCTTGCCGTTCTGGTTTCTAGGCAAATCATCAGTAATCAGCACTCTGTGCGGAAGCTGGTCTGCCGGAAGTATCTTTCCTGCCTTAAACACCTTAAGCAGTGCCTTTCTGACAGTCTCTTTTCCGGAGCCGGCCTCATCTACAGCCTTAACGCAGAGCATTGGTATATTGTCATGAATCAGCTTGAGATACAGTGGTACAACTACGCAGGCCTCAATGCCCTCCTGTCGTGAGACAGCGACCTCAACTTTTCCTGATTCGTATTTGACGCCGTTATCATTTATAAAATATCTGCTCGCTCTTCCGAGGAAGAAGCACTTACCCGACTTGTCAACACTGACGATATCATTGGTGCATATATATTTGGTGCCATCTATAGTATATGTCTTTACAACCTCGTTGCCATCGAGTATTCCCTCAGTCATAAGATCTGATCTCAGATACAGTATGCCGTTACATGGCGCATCTTCTACGGTAAGGAACTTCTTCTGATCCTCATTATACAGACGCATTTCAACTCCCGGCATCGGATAGCCTATAGATTCGTCGTCAAGATCCTCTCCTGAAAGAAGGCATGCGCCACCGAGCTCAGTAAGTCCGTATCCGTTGATAATCTTTAGATTGTCAGCACCGTATTCCTTGAAGAAATCATAGTATCTGCGTTTATCCGCTACCGATACGAAAGATCCTCCAAGAACAAGCAACTTGAGGCTCGAGAAATCCAGCTGTTTCCTGTTCGCCGACCTCATCCATATCTCTATAAATGCAGCCGTGACGAAGAGTAGTGTCTGCCCAAATTCCGGTATGGATTTGTAAAATTCAGGGTTCATTGCGCATCCCGGTACCATAGCGAGAGTGCCACCCAGTGAGAGCGTTCCGTGAACCTGATTGACCATGCTGTATGAATTGCTCAGATCGATGGTAACGCCGCAGATAATGTTGTTCTCTAATTCAGGATATCTCTTCTCTAAAATCTGGTATACGCCTCCGATACTGTTGAAGGCTGAGTCTGAAAGTGGTATAGGTTTGCCTGTGCCACTTGTGGTTCCTGATGTGTGGAGAATAATGGATGAGTCACTTTCCTCTGATGATGCATATTCGATCGGAGAATCACCATAGAGCTCCAGAAGTGCATCCATGCATATAGGAGCAATCGCGATTCTATCTACCAGATGCTTGTACTTCTGTGCCGTAGTGATGAATCCGTTAACACTGTTTCCTCCTACAGGCACATGCATGACCAGTATATTATTAAGTCCCAGCTCCTTCTTCTTCGCAATAAGACTGGTGATAAATGCAGGTTGTGCATAATCATCGGTGAGAATTATGTCGGTCAGCATCTCATTCTTAATTGTCGTACTGACTTTCTCGATGCTGAAAGATGTGTAAACTGGAATAACCGAAACCTCGGCTCCGGTCATATTTAATCCATAAAAAGCAAAAATGGCCTCCGCTGATGTAGAGCCAAGCAAACCAACTCTAGCATGATAGCTTTCGGTCATTCTAAGAGCAGAGAATGTTGCAGCGTATTTATCCCACTGTTCAAACATTTCTCCGTATGTGTATCTTACGATACCGTTTTCGATAGCAGCTCTGCTAAGAGCTTCTTCTGATGCACTATTCGACTCTCTAACGTACTGCCAAGCCCTAATACCGGAAGTTCTAATACTTGTGTCCAAATTGATACCTCTTACTCAGTTCATTTAAAGATATTAATCATTAACAAATATTTTCAAGTTATTGTCTCACTTTTTATTCTTTTTTTCAATTGTTATACTAATGTCTGCTTATCCAGTCTGTCACATAAGCAACAGCCTGTTTTCTCTGTTCTTCATCGCTGATGGTCGCATCCGAATCAAATGTCTGTTTGCCGTAGTCACCAAACTGCGCGTGGTTGGCACCCTCGATGCAGAACATCTCAGTGTCAGGCGGATTATTTACGATTCTTCGCTGAAGCGACTTGCCGACAACCGTGTCTCTGCTTCCGTAAACCGTAATCATCGGCACGTCAATTCCTGTCATGTCCTCCTTGGCCGATGAGGCGAAGATTACAGCGCCATCCACCTTGTCCGCATTTTCAACGAGATACATTTCAGCTCCGACGCCGCCGGCCGAATGTCCCGAAATATACCACTTCGTCACATCGGAATCCTGTCCAATGATTTCATTTGCACGTTCCGGTGCCGATGTTGCCACATTGTGCGGCATTTCGAACAGATAGACTATGTATCCCTCTTCAGCAAGCTCTGCAAGCAGTGGCGAATATGCATAATACTCAACCGTGCATCCCGGATAGAAAGCGATTCCGATTCCCGAGGCGTCTTTTTTCGGCGAATATCGAATAATGTCATTGTCGAGTTCTTCGATATTAACATCCAGATACATCTGTCTGTATTCGTCAAGACTATGCAGTGCATAGCTAACATGCGTATAATTTCTGATTACAAGTCCACCGCATACAAGTGCTGCCACAAGAAGCATACAGACTGCAGCGATTATTATTCTTTTTACTGTTTTTGATTTACCTGTTGCGGTTTTGTTGCTAGTCAAATTTTTCATTACTTTACCTTGCCTTCGTAATATCCTGCCTTGGAATTCTAGGTCTACTTAATTATGTTGAGCGCGGAACCACTCTGCAGTTTTCTCAAGAGCTAACTGACTTTCTTCGTATTCCGGATGAATATTCATGAAGGAATGAGTCAGCAACTTGTTATCTCCCATATTGAGCAATTCGTTCTCTATACCATTCTCCGTAAGAGCCTTCGCATAATCGCAGCTATATTTCTTCAGAAAATCGCTATCGCTCGTAATCAGTATGCACGGCGGTAGATTGCCGATTACATCGCTGTGTTCCGGATTGGTGTAAGGCTTCATTGCGATTGCCTTGGTGCCCTTACCGTACATCGATGACGCCAAAATCGAAGCCACTCCCTTGCGCTTGGTGTAGAACATGCCACACATCAAGCCCATCGCGCGAATGTTTAACTTGCTAGGCTGATAACCAACCGCCTGTTGCAGTCTAGTCGAGTACTTCATCGCATTGGCATATACACCAAGGTAAGCCCCTGCACTCTCCGCCATCAGATAAACACGCTCTGGGTCACCGCCAAGCTCATCAAGCTTATCATATATGCAATCCATTCCTGCGCAAACATCGGCGATCTCTTCGTAAACCATAACTTCAGGCAGATGCCTGTAGTCAATAATGCATGTCATAAACCCCTTCTTGGCCATGACCTGTGCAGTCTTGTAGTAGTACGAATTCTCGCCAAGGAACAAGCCGCCGCCATGAATCGCAACAATTACAGGGAACTTGTCTACGGCGGAATTTTCAGCATCTTCAACGCTGCGCTTTGGACGAAAAACATCCATCATAAGGTTAGTCCCATCCTGAGACCTAAATTGGATATTATGAATATAGTCAAAGTCTCCTTCTGGAACATTGCTGATATCCGGATTCTTCTTTTCAAAGTTTTTCTGCATACGCTGAGCAAGCCAGTATAACACTCTGTCTTTCATAATTTTTAATAGGCCCTCCTCATAACGGTTTTCGCGACTAATTATTGTCGTGCTTATGCAACCATTTTAATATGCACTTTATACCCTTTTTTCGTTGTTTTTCCGGTGAAATAGTGGCCTCTTTATCCATAAGTTGATGTCCATAATCACCGAACTGTGCATGATTTGCCCCATCAAGACAGCAAATGGTTGTATCTTCCGGCAGTGGATCATCGGATTCTACCCCATGGTAAATGCCATCCAATTCTCCATAAAGCATAAGCAGCGGCATATCTTCATCCGCAAATTCTTCCTCAACCGGAGAAGATATGGAAATCACGCCCAACAAGTGATTATCATCTGTAGAAGCATACTTGGACGCACAGCGACCACCCATTGAATGTCCTGCAATATACCAAGCCTTAATCTCGGGATGATCTGCCATTATTCCCTCAGCAGTATCTACATCAAAAAAAGCCATTCCACACGGGAATTGAGGTGCATATATCGTATATCCATCTTCAGCAATTTCAGAAAGAAGCGGTACATAAGCTATCGGCTCAACAGAAGCACCTTGATAAAAGATTATGCCCATATTATTTATTTCTGATTTATCACTTGGTAAAAGCGATACATTCCCCTCAGAATCCTGAGTTATTGTTATGTCCGAATAAGCCTGTTGATATTCTTCCAAAGAATGTAGCGCCTTACTTGTATGTGCTAATGAATAGACCGTATATGCTGCCAACAATAAAACAATCACCAATACCGGTATTAATACAATATATATTATTTTTTTCTTCTTTTTAGTTGCCATGGTAAAAGTTGCTTATTCTATTTTACGAATTCAATTTTGTTAACCATTCTCGTCCAATATGCCGAGTCAGATTCAGGGATAATTATTCTGCAAGGAGCACTCTCCTCATCGAGCGGCTCGCCGTCAATTCCGAACGCCAGGTAGATATCATTCGACGTGATATAGTCATTCTGCAGTTTAACATCATACTCATCTGTGCCATATATGATTATCTTAGCAAAGTCAGCCTTGGATACCCCATACTCAGCCAAAACCGTATCAAGCTCCGGTCCGGTTGCTCGAACTTCTCCGACCTTGTCGCTGGTACAATGTGTCTTGAGCGTTTTGCACTCCATTGCCTTTAGATCAGATATCGTAATGATGATATCCTCATTCTGAATGCCACTCAGCACAATCTTCTGATCAGAATACGAACTGATATCTATATCGTCCACACCGCAGGAGCTCAGGATAATGCCGCAACTGACAACCATCGCAACTATTAATGAAAATGATAATAATCTCTTCATGTTCTATTTCTCTACTACGAAATACTTTCCGGTCTTAGGATCACGATATACCTTGCCCATCTCTTCAAGTTGACTCTCGTCTTCGATAGTATCAGCACTTTGTTCGATGCTGTTCACTTCATACTTATCTTGCGGCTGTTTCTGTATGCCCTGATCCGTTACATTGACATTCCAGCTGACAATAAGGGCAACGATAAGTCCACACGCAAACACCAGCATGGCATCGGCCATGTTTCCAACTCCCTCCATAGGGCTGAAGTCATCTTCTCTGTGTTGTACTCTCAATCTACCCTTCTTACCTGAAAGTCTCATTACTTATCTTCCTTCTGTGCTCTTAATTTAGCAAGCGCATTCATTCTTTCTCTATTCTGTTCCTCGAGAATTGTTTCCATTACAGTCTCAAGGCCTACCATATATTTCTCATACCAGTTCTTACGAATTCCTGATATGACATAAGCAATAGCAGCACTTATAAGTCCTGCAACTGTTGTATCAAACGCAATTAATAGGGAATCTGACAGAGTCTTAGTATCACCCTGTGAAAGTGCAATAAGTCCAGGTCCAAGTGGAATCAATGTTCCCATCAATCCAAACATAGGAGCTACTCTAGCGATAATATCTGTGATCTTAGTGATCTTAGTGTACCTAGCCTCTTCATCAGCCAAGAGCTGTCTAGCTAAAGCCTCTCTTGTATTATCCGGATACTTTATTCTTGTAATCAGTTTCTCTGCTGCGGCCTTCTGTCTCTTAAGGAGTCCTGAATTCTTGATAACTTCAAGAAGTTGTGCCGATGATTTGTTCTGCATATCATCAATCAGCTTTGGAATATCTTCCTTTAGTGCCTTTCTCTCAGAGATAAACTCCGCAATGAAAGATCCAATCAGAATCACCGTTGCTAGTATCAACAACAGCAATACTATGATTGTTGGTATCTGCAATGAACTTGATACTATTCTAAGTATATCTTTAACCAGTTCAGACATATTATTACTCCCTACTTATCTATCCTGTATTTTCTTATCCTTAGCACAAAACCAGCAGTACATGCCGCGATGGCTCCACCGATTGTACCGGCAAGTGCTCCCTTGCTGTAGTTCTCTGCCTCGCCAAGTGCCTTTACTTCCTGAATAACAGATTCTTCTTCCGTCTCTGCCTCTATCTTATCACCAAGCAGTACCTCTTTAACAGTAACTCCACTTGATTTTTTTACTACTTTAGCCTTATTCGCAGTAGCCTTGCCTTTATTAGCAGTATTATCTCCACCGCCAGCAATGTTATCCTCTGAACCTGTTTTTGCTCCGCTTCCATTATCGTCATCAATGCCCAGTTCAGCATCATCATCAGGTGAGCCCTTCAATATTACATCCACACCGAATATTAGTTGCACAGATTGGTGAGAGGTTACATCTCCACTATAACCGTATTCAGTCCACTGTCCTTCCTTGATTTCCGTCTGTCCAATACACAGTCTTAGAAGGTCGTGGCTCTTCATTCTGTCGTTTGATATGCTGTCATTGTCATTCTTCGTGCAATAATACGAAGTTGCAAGAATTACTGGCACTCTTTCTGCACCAGAGAGCGAGCCTTCATTAGGCTTGATTATGCCTTCTTCGCTATCTCTCTCATAATTATTTGCAAGATTTGGATAATACAATCTGTTGCTCTCGTATTCCCAAGGTTCCAATTGCATCGAATACCTACTATGTTTGCCACTTCCATCAGTAGTTCTAAATACAACATATTTGATCGAACTACGATCAATACCAGCTGCATCAAGAACATCTGTAAGTTTAGGACCCTTTCCTACAATTCTTAGAATTGTAGCTACGTCAGTAACATTGGTGTACTTATGTACTGAATTACCAATGCTTTCAAGTTCAGACCTCGAAAACTTTGCTTTGACTGGTATCTTATCTCCTCTCCAGCCCTCATACTGAATTCTAACTTCAAGCGAGCCATCACCTGCATATGACTTCCCCTCACTACCTATAGACAATAGGAAGAATGACTGCATAAGTATAAGTACAGCCATCAGAATAATTGCAATTATTCTCTTTCTAATATCCAAGATATGCTCTCTCAAAAGCCTCTCCATACATCATTTCATACAGCTCATCCACTTTGTCCTGAAGATTCTCGTCAGACATCAGGTCTGGATACATCATATGAATCATATAATAAACGCCTAGCAAACTCGTAACTCCAGGAAACTCCCAAGAATCCATCTCAGCTGGCATAAGATATACGTTCTTATTCTTAACAGCATTCACCTCTGACCAAGTATTATCCTCGGTTAGATCTTTTACACCATAATTGGTAGCATCTCCTCTTGTGATGAAGATGTAGTCAGGATTCCACGCGAATATCTGCTCAGTTCCAGCAGTAGGCCAAAGCTCCGTTGCCGCAAGTTCATCGGCGCTATTTACGGCTCCGGCGAGAGTAAGCATTTTACCCTGGAGCATAGTTCCATCAGCTACTTTACCAATGGATGATCCCATTACTATTGCGGATTTTTTGTCTTTAATATCTGTTGTCAGTTCATTAATCGCGTCAATCTCACTCTCATAGTATGAAATCAATTCTTCTGCTCTGTCTTCCTTACCACAGACAACGCCCAGAACCTTAAGTGCTGTAATCATTTCTTCTGGAGTCTCAACATCAATTCCTACAGCAGGAATGCCAATCTTCTCTACTGCATCGAGTGTCTCAACATCACTTGCCTTGTGAATGAAAAGATCTGGTCCAAGTTCAGCAAGCGCCTCTATGTCTGCTACTCCCTTTCCAACATCAGCGCAAGACTTAAGACTTGACTGAACATCTTCTAGGAATTTCTCAGTCTTTCCAATCCCTGTAATCTTATCTCCCATATCTAATGAGAGCAGGAATCTTATAACAACTCTATAGCACAGTGCTACGCTCTTAGGATTCTTACTTACAGTAACCTCGCGACCAGCTTGATCTATTACAGTAACACTATCGTCTGTTTCTGCAACTACTGTACCAGCCTGAGATGCGTTACCATCATCCTTAGCTGTTCCACACGAAGCAAAACTTGCCATTGTCATGGCAAGTATTAATACCAGTATTAATAGCTTCCTTACAGTTCTGGTACGAGGCATGCTTTTCTTCCTAACTCCTCTATCCACATGATTCTAAGATCTGTGTCATATATTTTCTTCAGTGCTTCCTCAGTAAGTATTTCATCACTGTCGCCCTGAATTATCTTACCCTGTCTATCTACAATAGCAGCCTTACCGCCAAGTAGCAATGCGTGGTCCGGATTATGTGTAGTAATAACTACTGAAAGACCCTTTCCTGCCATAGACTTAACCAGTTCAAGGACTCTCTGCTGGTTGCCGTAATCAAGGTGAGCAACCGGCTCGTCGAAGAGGACAACCTTAGGCTCTCTAACTATGGCTCTTGCAATCAGCAGCTGCTGTCTTTCACCACCACTGATATTCATATATGACTTATTAGCCAGATGCACGAGGTTCATACTCTCTAGCACATCCATTACCATCTTTTCATCTTCTTCTGACGGTCTTCCGAACATTCCTGTTTCTGGCGCCCTTCCCATCAGTACAAAGTCAAATGCCGTGTAATCAAACGCCGGTGTATGTAGCTGTGGAACAAATCCCACCAGACGTGCAATATCTTTCTCCTTAAGTGAGCTAAGCTTGTTACCGCACAGCTCAATATCGCCTGACTCAGCCTTTAGCAGTCCAGCCATACAGTTTAGAAGTGTGGTCTTGCCTGCACCATTCGGACCCAGAATACACAGTATCTCTCCCTCGCCGAGGCTGAGATTCACGCCATCTAAAACATTGCGATCAGCAGCAGAATATGAAAATGTAAGATTCTTTATATCATATATCATATCTGCCTCCTATCTGATGTTTGCCTTTTGTCTATAGAGCAGCCAAGCGAAGAATGGTGCTCCAATGATGCCAGTCAGAATACTTACAGGCATCTCAGCTGGTCCAATAATTCTTGTTACAGTATCAACCAACAACATAAATATACCACCAATAATACAACATGCTGGCAGCAATTTTCTGTTATCCGAGCCAATGAGCATTCGGCCAAAATGAGGTACTACAAGTCCAACCCATCCGATGGTTCCTGAAATACACACAGCACCGGCAGTTAGAACTGTCGAGCATACTATGCAGATTCCACGAAGCAACGAAACATTAGCGCCCAGGCTCTTAGCTTCCTGTTCACCCAGTGAAAGAATATTAATCCACCAAGCCATTGCAATAAGGATTACTGTTGCAATGATTCCGAGTGGAAGAACAACAAGAATATCATGATTGCCTACATAAGCAAAACTACCCAGCTGCCAATAAGTGATAGCGGCAAGCTGAGTTTCTGGATCAGCGATATATTTAATAAATCCAAGAATGGATGTCATAGCTCCGCTGACAATGATTCCTGACAGCACAAGCATTATATTAGAATTACTTCTCATAAAGCTTGGTATCAGCAGTGTCAGTGAAACCGCGATAAGGCCTCCTATGAAAGCGAATACCTGTACCAGTCCAGATGGCATTGCTAATAGAATAGCAAGTGCTGCTCCAATACACGCACCGGAGGAAACTCCAAGAAAATCCGGTGATACCAGCGGATTCTTAAATATACCCTGATATACAACACCAGAAAGAGATAGTGCCGCTCCTACCAGAACTGATGCAATGACTCTTGGCAGTCTTACCCCAAGCAGCAGCTTTTCATCCATCATAGTCCAACTTGACTCAGCTCCTGTCAGCTTACCGAAGATGATTTTGATGCAGTCTCCTGGAGTAATTGAGTATTTTCCGACGCAGAGACAGACAAGAATCAGTCCAAGCAACAGGAAAAACAAGGCCCAGCTAACTAGGCCTTGTTTTTTTCTGTAATTGTTGGAAAAGTTCTGTTTACTTTGTTTCATCTGTTGTAGGGAGTTCCTTAACAACCTTAATCTTCTTAGTTACAACCTTACTAGAAGTGTTGCAGCAGCTCTTTACTACAGCCTTTACTGTGTAAGTTCCAGTCTTCTTGAATTTATACTTATTGAATGCAGCTGGTGTAGCCTTAGGAGCATAGTTATAAATTCTTGCATTATTTACTGTTGGCTTCTTACCATTTACTGTGTAGTAAATATAGTCATTCTTTACCTTGCTAACATCAAACTCTAATGTTGTTCCTACTGCTACCTTAGACTCTGTAGCAAAGATAGGATCATTGTTAACCTTCTTCTCTACTGCAGGTACAACCTTGATTGCCTCAACATGATCATAGAAGAGAGGCATATTTCTTTCAGTGATATATTTCTGTCCGAAATAAAGTCTTAAACAATTTTCTCCATTGGAATCAGCTTCAACAGCAATTACAGGCGCAACTTTTGCTTTCTTGGCTTTCTTAGCTTTCTTTGTACTAGCAATTCCCTTGTCAGCATTCAGCTTTGTAATACTCTTGTAACAGTATCTTGTTCCAAAGAGGTCTGAGTAATTAAAAGTAATTGAGCCTGGCTTAGATCCTCCGCATACGAACTCGACAGCTTGATTCTTCTTTACCTTAACCTTGTACTTATCGAGGAGTGATTTTACTGTAACTCCCTTAACACTTTCCTTCTTGACAGTTCCCGCATTGTTAATAAATGAGTAAGTATATTTCTTCAGTTTAGCGGTAGAAAGATCAACTGTGCCCTTAACAGTATCGCCCTTCTGAATAGAAACAACTGTTGTTGCAGATGCCTTCTGCTCTTCAGCGAATGATGCTACAGTAACAACGCTGAAACTCATTGTCAGAGTTACTACTAATGCCAGCAGTAATGAACCAAATCTTTTCATAATAATCCTCTCCTTTACTTCAGTAGATACAAATCTTTTAGTTCTTCGTATAAACTATCTCTGTTTTGCTCATCTATGTAATAAACATCCGCATTCGGATGATTGAGCACTGCATTCAGAAATTCGGTATTCATTCCTGCCTTGGCTGTTGCTATCACCGGTATATCCCCATCCAAGCACTCCAGAACCTTGGATTTAAAGAGCTCTGCTTCATTCTCCATAAAGCCCAACTCATCCATAACAATGATTCCATCAGACTTGGCTTCAAGGCAGCTCACACCATAACTGTCGAAAACATCGGTGTAGAAGATTGGTGATACACCATTACCATCACCGATATGGTTCTCTTCAGATTCACTTCTCTCTGTACAACTTGCCGGGTGAATAAAAAATGAGCGATAACCCTTCTTAAGGCTACCACCCACAGCTGTGCGAAATCCGTAAACGGGTTTGTCGCAGTCGGTCAGTAGCCGGTTGACCAACGTGCTCTTGCCCACCTGACGCTTTCCTGCAATTACAATGTGTTTTTTCATTTCGTTACTCAAATTCTTATTCCATTTTGTTATAAGAGAATTATACTCCTGCTTATTCTTTTTTGGAATAAGATTATTGCCTTTAAACTATGACTTTTCGGAATATTGGAAAGGAATAAGAAAAGGTGTAAAATATGCTCGTAAACAGTACGTATCACTTTAACATGGTGACAGATTATGACAGATAGATATAAAAGAAACATGCCCGCCATCACTGCAGCAGAACAATCAATGCTGAAGAACAAATCGGTTCTCGTAGTGGGCTGCGGTGGACTCGGTGGTTACGCTATTGAGTACCTCGCTAGACTCGGTGTTGGACACATCACTGCCGTCGATGGAGACGTGTTCTGCGAGAGCAATCTTAATCGCCAGCTATTTTGCACTACCGACAACATTGGCAAGTCCAAAGCAAGCGAAGCAGCCACTCGTATTGCAGCGATTAACCCGGAACTTGAGGTCAAAGCGGTTGCTGAATTCTTTAATGCGGATAATGCAGTTTATCTTCTTGAAGGAACAGATGTTGTTATTGATGCACTGGACAACGTTGAATCAAGAATGATATTAGAAGATGCTTGCGAACAAGCAGGTGTTACTATTGTTCACGGAGCTGTTCAAGGATGGACAATGCAGGCAACTGTAGTTGAGCCGGGTAGCAAGTTACTGCATAATTTGTACAAGTCAAATGATAAGGTGCCCTCAACTCACGAGGCATCTAAAGAAGATCCTGATGCCAAGACCTGCCTCTGCCCTACACCTGCGTGTTGTGCAGCAATCCAGGTATCAGAAGCCTTGAAAATGCTGCTTGGCAGAGATTCTTCCCTGAATGGAAATATGCTCTTCTGGGATCTTCAAACCATGGATAGCTACACAATTCCAATGCTATAATCGTTAGCTAACACACGCCCATAATAAATTTTGGCAAGAAAAATCGGCCCTGCATGATGATATGCTCCCTTTATGAGAGACAGTGAAAAACAAAACTGTTAATCATGAAGGGAGTTTTCATATGGGCCGAAAAGGAGTGAAAGTTTCAGCAGAGC
>JAGHUP010000003.1 GCA_018064755.1 Candidatus Crickella equi
TGACACATATACTGGATGGCAGTGGATACTTGTAAGAGATAAAGATGGAAAGTGGCAGCACAAGGATCATGGTTATGGTTAACAACGAATGCGTTTAACAAATTCCAGCTTTTGGTTATTGATTCTTTGAGAAAGAAGAAGGAATAAACGATATTTTGTTGCAGAGTGATGTACTGAACTGTCCGAGCGGTTTCGGGCAGTTTTATTATGTAAGAAATGCTGACATGCCGTTTTGTAGCGTGTAAGGACCGCTTGCTTTATAATAATTGTAACAGAACGTATCCTTTCAGTAAGGAGGTGCAACATGAATCTAGGAGAACAGATAAAGACTCGAAGGAGTGAACTTAATATGACTCAGGAGGAACTGGCTGAAAAACTAAGTGTTACTAGGTCGGCGGTTTCGAACTGGGAGACAGAGAAGAATTATCCTGATCTTCAGACGATTGTTAATATCTCCGAAGAATTAAATATATCACTTGATATACTATTGAAAGGAGACAGAAAAGTGGTAGAGAAGATTACAAAGGATACAAATGAGAATCCGAAATTGAGAAGTAAAATAAAGGTTTTATTTGCTGTGGTTATTGTTCTTTGCATTATTGGTATTGCTTTAGTTTATACCAATCAGTATATGAATAGACAATCGTATATGCCATATAGCGAATTGAACCTAAGGGTTACGGATAGTGGCGATATGTATGTTGGTAACCCATTCTATTGCTGGTATTCGTTTGAGGGTGGTGAAAACAACGAAATAGGTTTAGTTTTCTTTACTAAGAGTAATGGAAAAGATACAGTAACTAAAGAAATCGTTGGAACATTTAATAAGAATGGTAACAATAAGCAGGCGGTTTACTATATACCAGAGAAATACATCAAAAAGTATAATATGCTTGAATCTAAACTAATTGAAACATTTCCTACAGAAGACGAGTTGATAGATATCATGACCGAAGATAATCTTGTATGGAGGAAGTAATGCAATACTTTTAAGATGCCAACGTCAAGAATTACTGGCTATTAAATTCAATAAAGTAGGAGATATTAGTATTGGGTCCTCTACGGAGGACCTTTTTTTGAAAGCTACGGTATATAATTTTAATTTTCCATCAGGTTGACAATTGTAAATAATCTGGAAATTATGTACAATATTTTCTAATATAGAAAAATGATAAATAATTATAAGAAAGGAGAACAAATGAAAAACATTAAAAAAAGAATAGCATTAATATTTAGTGTAGCTTGCGCAGCAACGCTTTTGTTTACTATTCCTACATTTGCTTGTGATAACCATGATCATGGCAAACACGGTGGCTTTTTTTATCCAACACAAACCAAGTCGTGGTTTGGAAGCTGTGATGGATCTTATCAAGATGAAGGAAATGTAGAGCCAACACTGGATACTGAAAAATCAGTTCAACCTTTTGTTGAAGAAACAGTACAAGAAGAATCAGAACAGGTTCAAGAAAAATCTGTTGACTGTCAATATAAAAAATGGAAAACAGAAAATCAAAATGAATACAACCCTTGGTTAAAGAGTCGTACTTCAATAACGAAAGACAATCTGTATGCGTCCCCGGAATTAAACAAATCTAGTGATTGGAAAACAAAATTGACAACACAGTCAGAATCTGGCTCATGGGGTATTAAACCAACACACGTTATAATTAAATATATTACACCTCCTAAGGAAACTAATTCCCCGCATAGTATTCTTTTGATGGTTTCTAAAGTTAAAATAGAAAAAGACAACCAGTCAAATAAAGAAAAAGTAATATATGTTCCTTGGTATCAAACAGGTAATTCAATAAACAACAAAAGAGTACAAGGAGGGTTTATCCCGGCTTGGCATCCTGTTGATATGATGAGCTCAAAGCATCATATACACCCATTTATAGGACATAACGGAATAACCAGACCAGCACAAACAACCACAATTTATAAAACACATAATTCGAATACAGATATGCGAACCATACATATTCGTGAATTAGAAACATTTGGTCCTTATGCGGTAAATAACAATAGAAAATTTAGTGATGAATATGGCAAATTAGTTCCAAGACAAATTCAACATATTGAACCACATAGGATTGTTGAAGATAATATTTACAAAAAGGATTCAACACAACCACAAAAATGGATTATCAATGAATTAAGAACACCTGAAACTCGAATAAGTGGGCATTGGGGTTTTGAGGAAGAACTCGCTTCACATCTTCGCATACAGTTTTATCATGGTGGAATCGCCAATGAAAGCACACGTAAAGATATAGGGTTTATTCTACTTCGTCATGGAGTACCTGTTATTCATAATAACGAAAATATTTACCATTTAGAACCAAGTCGAATTCGACATATTTATCCATCTGTTATGGATGAAAAGCACGGAATTTCTCGCTTCGTTCCTGTTTTTGATAATGCAAGCACAACAAAACTTGAAAAACAAGGACTTGTTAAAGTAAGACTTTATCGTCCTTTTAGTACTAGCAATTTTTCAAATATTACAGAAACATATTTAGAGCCATTAAGACTAATTCCTGGCTTAATAATACAAAATGAAGCAAACAAACCAATAAGTACTATGTTTGCTCAGTTAATAAGAATAGCAAAACCTATTCAAAACAACGAAGAAATCCAAAGACGAGGAATGGAATATCGTGGAAGAGAATCATTAGGTCATTCATGGCCAATAGCTAGAGAACTCAGGGGTAAGCAGTTTATGAAAATTGTTTCTCTTGCACCGGAAATTAATGGCGCTGGAAAAACAACAATAATCAAAATTCTCACAGGTAAACAAATGCTTAATCGCCCAATGCGTACTGCAACAATCACACAGTTGTTTCTTAGAGGCGGACAACTGGAAACAGCAACTCAAATTGGAGGCGGACAACATCAACGCGTAGCTGTAGCTAGACAGTTATTGCCATATTTTTGTTAAACTGAAAAAATACTTAAATCTTCACACCTACAGGGTCGAAGATGAAGGAAAATCAGGATCTCATTTCCTGTTATATAGTGACTTTAAATTAATCTTATAGACAGCAGCCTCGCTTGGTAGTACAATGTACTACATAAGGAGGCTGTTTATTATGGCATTTTCAATTAGATTAAATGACGAAGAAAAAGCTCTTGCATATTCCTATGCTGAAATGCACTCTATATCAGTTGGAGAGGCATTTAAGTCTGCTTTGTTTGAGAAGATAGAAGATGAATATGATATTGCGGTTGCAAATGAAGCAATGAAGGAATACATAGATTCGGGTTATCAAAGTAGACCTATATCTGAACTTAAAAAGGAGCTTGGATTATAGTGTTTACTTTCAATACCACTCCTCGATTTGATAAGGCTTTTAAGAAACTAGATCCATATATTCAGAAGATGATTATGGCCTGGATTTATAGGAATCTAGTGAATTGTGATGACCCAAGAGTTCACGGAAAATCTCTCAAGGGAAATTATGAGGGGCTTTGGCGTTATAGAATAGGTGATTACAGAATTATATGCAGTATAGAAGATAACAAAATGGTTATTTTGGCTCTTTCTGTAGGTCACAGAAATTCAGTTTACTTAAGAGAATCTGAATAGTTAAGATTTGGAGCAGATAATGAAAAGAGTTTTAGCAATTATATTATCGATAATTATGGGATTAGCAGTCTTCACTGCATGTGAAACTGGCACTTCACCTGATGTAGATGCAGCTGCATTGAATAACATCATTGGTGAATATCAAGCAGTCGCGGTTGAAGATGAGGACAACTTCGTTGGGGGCTGGTGGCATCTGTCAATTAGAGATGAATATAGCGAAGAAGGTAGTGACTTCTCAATTTATGATAATGAAGCAGGTAATCCTGGTGTTGAGGGTAAGATTGTAAAACTTGACGATTCAAGTATGGTAATTGAGATTAATCCTGATTATTATGATGAACTTCCATCAAGTAACTGGAATGACTCAGGAGATACTCTAGAAATGACTTATGTTAAGACAGATAGTGGAATTGAGTTAACTAATAGTGATTGTACAATTGCGTTTAATCTAGAGTAAGAAGAATAAAGCATTAGATAATAATGAAGAAAAAGGATTTAGGTAAATCATTAATAATATGCGCAGTGTCAGCCATAGTATTTCTGGTATTAACAGTTCCATTTAGAAATAGGTTGCAACTGTTCTATGTACTTGAGGTTAGACCATCAGCGGTTCTTAACCCTGTACTGGGTATGATGTTCGGATTACCGGCAGCACTTGGATGCACATTCGGTAATTTTGCCCTCGATATGATATGGGGAGGGGCATCGCTGGGCGACGGAATTATTTTTATGATACCGCAGTTCCTATATGGATACGTGCCATATCTTCTGTGGAAGAAATGGAATAAGAAGGATAGACGTCCTAATACCATAGATAATGTAACACATGTACTGAGATTTATAGCCGCAACTACAATTGCTACATTGGTGCTTGCAATACTCGTAGGTATTGCTATCGGAAGATCATATGGAAGTGTTGAGACTGGTCTTAATTTCGCATTCTTCTGCTTCATTAATGACGTAGTATTTAATGCATTCCTTGGTATTCCGCTGATGATAGGTGTGAACAAACTTATCACTCATGACAAGCTCGAGCATTGCGAGAGATTGCTCCTCTGGGCAGCTGGAATAGAGGCTGTTGTCGTTGGTATAATTATCAAAGCATCAATGGTTATGAACCCAGGTCATGATCTACATGATCAGGATTTCTGGGAGGAAATATATCTTGTTTGCTTGGCCGTGATTGCTGCATGTATTATTGCTAGTATTGTCCTGATTGCAATCTGGATGCAGAACAGACTAACAGAGAAGGATTATGATCTTAGTATCGCAGCCAAAATTCAGAACAGTATGCTTCCGGATGATTTCACTACGGATGAGAATGACGGTTATAGCATTTATGCGTCAATGACTCCGGCCAAAGAAATTGGCGGTGACTTCTACGATTTCTTCAAGGTTGATGAGAACCATGTGGCTTTCGTTAACGCTGATGTATCAGGCAAGGGAACACCAGCGGCACTCTTTATGATGAGATCCGCACAGGCGATAAGAGGATATGCCAAGTTGGGTCTGCCGGTTAATGAGGTTCTTGAGAAAGCTAATGAAAGCCTGGCTGAACACAATGAAGATATGTATTTCGTTACAGCTTGGGTTGGAATTCTAAATCTTAAGAGTGGCAACATTTCATTCGCCAATGCCGGACATAATAAGCCTGTATTGAGAAAATCTAATGGCGATGTTAGTTATGTGAATCAGGAGACAGGCCTTCTGATGGGAATCAAGCCAGCCAAGTTCAAGACTGAGGAGATTAAGCTTGATGAAGGAGATATGCTCTTCATTTACACGGATGGTGTAACTGAGGCAAGAAATAAGAACCACGACATGTTCAAGGAAGATAGACTGCTGTCGTCAGTCGCATCGGCCGACAATAATCCGCAGGCTTTGTGCGAGAAAGTATTCAATGATGTCAACGAGTTTAGCTATCAATGTGAACAATATGATGATATAACTATGTTAGCAATTAAGTATGAAAGGAGCATTTAAGATGCTAAAGATTACAACAGAGAAGAATGATAAGACACTGACATACAAGTTGGATGGAGAGCTGGATCTGGTATCATCTAAGGATCTTAGTGAAGCTATCACTATTGATGAATGTGATGAGATGATAATTGATTGTAGCAAATTAGCATATCTTACATCAGCAGGTATTCGAGTTCTTATGGCAACGGATAGGGATATGAGTATCAAAGGCGGTTCATTGACTATTCTGAACATTAATGAGGCCGTTAAAGAGGTCTTTGAACTGACAGGAGTAGACAAGGTTCTAACAATTGGATAGATAGGAGTGACGTTATGATTATTGAGTACATGGGACATAGTTGTTTTAGAGTCAAGGACTTCCAGGACACAGGCTACAAGGTAGTGTTCGATCCGTACAAAATCGGATCAGTTCCGGGTTATCGAGAGCTGGGCGAAGAGGGTCGTGCCAATGTTGTGCTGTGTTCGCATGAACACGATGATCATTTTGGTATGGACAATGTTAGTGTAGAACCATTCGATGGTGAGTGCCCATTTGAGATTGAGAAGATTGATTCTTTCCACGATGATGAACATGGCGCACTGAGAGGAACTAACATCGTTCACGTTGTTACACTTAAATCAACTGGCGAGAAGGTAGTTCATTATGGCGATTTTGGCATGGATGTCGATGAGTTTCTGACTGAAGAGAATCTTGCCAAAGTATCCGGTGCTGACTACGCATTCGTTCCGGTTGGCGGAGTATATACAATCGATGCAGAGCATGCGGTTGAGCTGATTGAGAAGACTCAGCCTAAGGTTGCAATTGCAATGCACTATCGCAATGACACTTGTAAGTGCGGTTATGATAATTTAACAAGTGAGAGGGACTTCCTGATGAAAGGCATGGAAATGTGTCACGAGACTCAGTATATGAAGTTCTCGTTCATTGATACTAATGAAGAAGAAATTGATTACGAGATAATTTCACTGATGCCTGAATGCTGTACTATTCACGATCAGCTGGCAGGCGGAAGATAGGAGAGAAGATGTTATTCAAGGACATTACAATTCTTGATGAGAATTTTGAAGTAAGAGAGCATATGTATGTTGGCGTCAAGGATGCCTTCATTAAATATGTTGGAGATAAGATGCCGGAAGAAGATTTCGGTGAGGTTTATGACGGCAAGAATAGATTTCTAATGCCTTCAATGTACAATATGCACAGTCACAACCCTATGGTTCTGATGAGAGGATATGGAGAGAACGTACCTCTTCAGGAGTGGCTGAATGAACTTATCTTCCCATTCGAAGGTCATCTGACTGAAGATGATATGTATTGGGGAGCTCTGATGGGAGTTGCTGAGAGCGTTAGATATGGTATCGGTTCTTCAACAGATATGTATCTTAACGAGAATGCTCTTGGTAGAGCTTATTCAGAGAGCGGATTCAAAGCTAATTTCTCCAACTGTGTAATGTGTTTTGATGATAGCGATTACAAGGATTTGCCAATTTACAAGAGCACACTTGATGCTATTAAGAATTGGGATGGATATGATGATGGTCGTATTCACGCAGAGTTCTCGCTTCATGCCGAATATACATCTAATGAGAAGATCGCAAGACAGTTAGCAGAAGTGTGTATAGCGAATAATTCATCGATGCATGTTCATGTTAGCGAGACTGCCGGCGAAGTACAGGAGTGCAAGGAACGTCATGATGGCAAGAGCCCAGTTAAGTATCTTGCTGATTGTGGCATCTTTGATAGACCAACTGTTGCTGCACACTGTGTTCACGTAGATGATGATGACATTGAAATATTGAGGGAGAAGAATGTTACAGTTGCAAGTTGCCCTAAGAGCAATCTGAAACTTGCTAGTGGAATTGCACCAGTTTATAAGTTGATGCAGGGTGGAGTAAATGTAACAATTGGAACGGACAGCGTTGCAAGTAACAACTGCCTTAATATGATTGAAGAAATCAGAGACTTCAATCTACTGCAGAAGGGTTCTACTGGAATTGCTACAGCTATCGACCCTAGAGAGACGATTTTTGCGGCAACAAGAGGCGGCGCGGTAGGACAGCAGCGTATGGACTGCGGCATTATTAAGGAAGGATTCAGAGCGGATATTGCTGTTCTGGATACTGATACAGTTTATAACTTCCCTCAGTACAATCTTCTGAACAATCTGGTATATTCATTCAGTGGCAATGACGTAGTTCTGACAATGATTGATGGACGCGTTATGTATAGAGATGGTATGTTCCCAACACTTGATCTTGAGAGAATCAAGTTCGAGTGTAGCAAATCAATCAAACGTATTCTTGGAGAACTCAATAAATAGTGGATATTGCAAGTTTTGATTTCTCAATATTGAGCACGACCGGTATTATGATGATGGGCGTGTATCTGATAGCAGGAATGGTCGACTCCGTCTGCGGCGGAGGCGGCCTCTTTACTGTACCGGCATTGATGTCCATTGGTCTTCCGCCACACATGGTTGTTGGAACCAACCAAGGCAGCTTGGTTCTCGGAAATGTTACAGCAATTTACAAATACAACAAACAAGGCAAGATCGATTGGAAGATAGCCTTGTTTGCAGTTCCGTTTTCGGTGGTAGGAGCATTCTTGGGTGCACGACTCAATCTCCTGATATCTGAACGTTATCTGCAGATTATTATGCTGATACTGTTGCCTATTCTTGCACTTGTTTCTTTTAACAAGAGAGATATAGGAGAGGAGAATCATTCCGACCTTGTTCCGAAGAATCGTAAACTGGTCGATGCGGCGTTGATTGGACTTGTGGTCAGCATCTATCATGCGTTCTATGGACCTGCAAGTGGCATGTTCTATATAGCTTGTTTTGCGGTAATCCTGAAGTATGATGTGGTTAATGCTAACGGAATCAGCAAGGTTATTTTGCTCGTTGCTTGCAGTATTTCAGCGGCGACTTATGCATTCTCCGGCAATGTTAATTGGCAGCTAGTTATGACAGATTCTATTACATACATTATCGGCAATTATATCGGCTCATCCATTGCGCTGACCAAGGGTGCAAGAATTGTCAAACCGACATTCTATTTCATGTTGATCATCTTATTCATCAAGCTGATATACGACTACACATTAGGTGCATAAATAATAAGAACTATTACGGCTCTCGTGATGAGGGCCGTTTTTTATTGTGCGAATTGGCGATAGGTCATGAAATACGACATATGAAGCATGAAATCCTGCATTATTTGCATGAAAAAATATGGCCTACAGAAAGCCTTGAAAAAATGTATAGTAACTGCACTGAAGGAGTAATAAGAGATGAGAGTAAGATTAATCATTCAAGATGAAGAATATCGCAAGTCGATGATAGATGTAATCAGTCACGCAGACAAGGATGTGTTCTTGGAAATCGGAACAACCGGGCATCTCGGTAAAATCGATGAGAACACTTTGATATTGACAGACGTACCGCCGGAGAAATGCTGTTTTGATGGGATAAGTAATCAGTTCAAGAGAATCGTATTTCTTACAACAGATGCTAATGATGCACTTGACCTGGATAAGAAAGACGAGTATCAGAAATTGTTCAAGTACAAGAGCATCAGCAGCATTATCAGTGATGTCGAGCAAATCAATTACTTGTTAACGGGAGAGAGCAACTCCTCATATGGCCTTGGAGGTAGAGTGTACGCTGTATGCTCAGACGATGTGAATGGAAAGTATGCGCAGGCGTTAGCTAGACAGGTGATGTTCAGAAGAGGTGGCAATATATTGTTGGTCTCTCTGAAATATGTTAATGAATACGGAACTCAGGATGAACCAAATCGCAGTAAATTCTCTAGGCTGATGTATTACATGGATGTCGGCAAGGAATATCCACTAGATGCATTTACTTACAAGGATTCATACGGGATTACGTATCTTAGATTACCGATTGGACTTAATCCGCTTGCTTACATTAACACTGATGAATTAGGAACAGTGGTGAGGAATCTAAGTCATAAGAATTTTGATACTGTGATATTGGATATTGGAGATTCATATAGTGAAGTGAATATCAGGCAGATTAACAAGGCTGATAATATTGTGCACTTTGTGAGTGATAAGAGCAATTTCAATATCGACGAGATACTTGTTGAAGATGCTGTTGCAGATAAAGTAAAGGAGATTCAACTAGGAAATCCTAATGAGGATATAGAACTTACAATTGATGATTATGTCAGAAGGATATATGAGATAGAGGAGCCAGATGAGAATGAGCAGAAGAGAAGTAATAAGTAAGTATGCCAGTGAAATAGATTCTCTGGTCAGGCGAGTTCGTAAATGGAAAACCAAGTATGCTGTTGAACCGGATAATGATCAGGTAATGTCCTATGTAGAGGATGCTTTCTTCGATACTGAAGCACTCAGAAACGTTGAAATTTCAGAGATTAGAATAATTATTGATAGCGTATTCAATCGCGTTGGAGATAAGTACAGCATATTATCTCCATTACTTGAGGATTCTGACGTTAATGAGATTATGGTCAACGGCCCTAATTATATATTTATAGAGAAGAATAGACGCGTTGTTCAGGTTGATGATGCGTTCACATCAGAAGCAGAACTTGAAGAAGTAATACGAATGTTTGCTTCAGATGTCCACAGAGAGATTAATGAAGCGAATCCAATTGTAGATGCGAGACTTGATAGCGGTTATAGAGTTAACGGTGTGCTTAACAATGTTGCACTTAACGGACCGATACTGACAATTAGAAAGTTCTCAGAGACTGAAATTGAACTGGAGGACATGGTGCGCTACGGCAGCGTTACGAGCGAGTGTGCTGAAGATCTGGCTGCTCTGGTCAATTGCGGCTATAACGTCTTCATTAGTGGAGGTACCAGTTCAGGCAAAACCACTTTCCTTAATGCGCTTGCCAAAGCAATCAATCCAGATGAAAGAGCAATCATAATCGAGGACTCTGCTGAGTTAAAGATTAGCCATCTTAAGAATCGCGTACATATGGAATGCCGTAGCGCGAACTCTATTGGTAAAGGAGAGGTAAGTATGGCGGATCTGATTAAGGCTAGTTTAAGAATGCGACCGGATAGAATTATTGTCGGTGAGGTTAGAGGCCGTGAGGTTGTAGATATGATTCAGGCTATGTCAACAGGTCATGAAGGAAGTATGTCTACAGGTCATGGAAATTCAATCAAGGGAATGCTGAACAGACTTGAAACCATGTATCTGATGGATTCGCAGATTCCGATGTATTCAGTCAAGAATCAGATAGCCAATGCTATTGATATATTCGTTCACTTAAGACGTGATAGTAACGGTAAGAGAGGCGTTGTAGAAGTCGCAGAACTTAATGGCTATGATGGCGAGAATTACATCTTGAACTATCTGTACGTTAAGGATGATAACGGAAATCTCGTACGTACAACTAACGCATTGTCGGATAGGGAGCGACTAATCAGAAACGGTTTTGGTGAAATGATGGGAGAATGCAATGACAGATCTGCGTAGTTATGAATTGACCAAGAGAGAAAACACGTTGTTCTACATTGCACTCGTGGCAAGTGGTATTGTGCTATCGCTACTGATGTATAGGAACATCATATTCGCAGTAGTAATACTGCCATTCGGCAAGAAAATTAAATCGTTCATTGTTGAGGCAATTATCGAGAAGCGACGGCAGAACTATTTAGTTCAATTCAAGGATTTTTTGTTCATGGCTTCGACCTCGATTGGCGCGGGGCGATCAATGAAGGATTCAATAGGAGAAGCTATACCTGGAATTAAAGATATTTATGGTGAGAATGCCATCCTTGCGTGTGAGCTGGACAAAGTGCATGAGCGTATTGCGATAGGTGGCGAGAATGACATAGATGTTCTGATGGAGATGGCTGTATCAAGCGGTATTGAAGACTGCGTGGATTTTGTAACCATATATTCCATATGCAAAGCAACGGGAGCGAGCCTAATATTGGCACTTAACAAAGCGGCCAGTGTCATTATCGAGAAAATGACAATAGATAAGGAGATAAGGGAACTCGTTAAGAGAAAAGAAAGTGAAGGACTAATCATTTTTGTAATGCCAGTGGTCGTGATACTCTTTCTTAACCTATGCGCTCCTGATTATATAGCTCCATTATATGAAACTATAGTTGGAAGGATAATCATGACAAGCGTGATTGCAGCCAATGTAGGAATATTTGGAATGATTCAGAAGATAACTAACGTGCAGGTATAGATATGCAAAAGTTAAAAGGATATATAGCACTAATTAAAGCGGATGAGAATGTAAGTAAGAGATTATTTCTCATCACATTAGTTACGGCTTTGTTCGTACTGGTGCTCGTCGTTAAAGGGCCTGAGTCAGGTGGAAAATACATTTCTGATGAGTCAGGCAATATTATCGGAATCGAAAGAGGGTCGCTAGCAACCTCTGAAGAATACGATCTAAATCTTTCCATTATTAATGGAAAGGATGTCGAAGAGCGATCAGTTCAGATAGAAAAGCAGGCTGTGAGTGGTAAAAACAAACAGTCTAATGGCAAGGAAGACAAGGAAACAGAACGTGAAGCTGAGATAACAGGAATAATAACGGATATTGAACTTTCTGAAGACAAACGAATTCGTTTACCCGCAACATTGTCAGATGGAAGCAGACTGGTATGGTCAGTAAACAAAAAGGCTGTTGATACGAGCTTTGTTCTAATTCCTGTCATATATGTGGCACTGGTCTTTCTTGTTATTAAGAGTAGTGTTGATTCCGAGAAGGATGATGGTAAGGAGAAAAGGCAAGCCATAATAATGGGTATGCCGAGGTTTACCAATCAGTTACTGCTGATGATGAACGCAGGAATGATACTTTCTGATGCGGTCGAGAGAATCAGTGACAGCTATGAGATATTTGGTGAAGAGAACATGGGTTACTTTGAACAGGAACTTGTCAAGCTGGCTGAGAAGAATCGCGATCATCGGAGTAGCACTGCGGAAATCATTAATGAATTTGCAGCAGAAAACAATGTTAAGGAATTGATGCGAATCTCTACGATTCTTACAGAGAATGAACGTAGAGGAAGTGATGTCATAGATAACCTTGAGAGGGAGAGTAGATATCTCTGGGATGACAGAAAGATTATTGCAAGAGAAAAGGGCAAGATGATTGATACTAAAATGTCATATCCGCTGGCAATTTTGTTGGTTCTTCTCATCGTTATCACTATGGCACCAGCAATGTTAACTATGTAGAACACTATGAAAGGGGCTAAGTATGGAAAAACTAAGGAAAACCAAGCTTTATAAAGCGCTTAGGAACAAATCAGGAATGGAACTCGTTCAGGTGGCAATTCTTATCGCAATTGCTGTTGCAGCCGGTATCATTTTCAAATCTCAAATTACTAGCTTCGTAAATGGAGTATTTGGTAATCTCAATGCGGCTAATTTCTAATAAGAGAGGAGATGAGATGGTAGAGGCAGCAATTGCCCTACCAATCATCATCCTTGCTATTATGCTATTGATAAGGCTATTTACCTTCTACTTACAGATACTGAATACTGGAATTAAGGAGCATGAGAAGGCCCTGGAGGCTTGGGACAAGTATTCAGGCAAGACGATGAAGGTTTACGAGAGTGTTGAAGATGTGGAAATGATTAAAGGCGGTTTGTTGGGATTTGATGTACACAAACGGATTAACAGTAAAGCTTATTTCTTCAATGAGGATGTGTTGGTGAGAGCAGGTGAGTTAATTGATTAAGAATAAGAAGGGTTCATCGATTATACTGCTCGCTATGGTTTTTGTATCTCTGATGGTTAGCATTACTGCAGCGATTACTATCTCAAGAGCATTGGTAGTTAAGAGCGAATGCGAAGTTTTCGGTCATGTGTGGACTAAGGCTATTCTGTCAGAGTACGATAATCATCTATTTGATGAATACAATATCATGGCATATTGGGGTAATGATAAAGAGGTTCGTAAGAAAATTGATTCATATATCAAATACTCCGCTGGAAGCAAGTTGGATGCAAGCATTGGGCATTCAGGATCTCAGCTAATGGGATATGAACTCGGTGATCCGGAAAATTTCAGAAAAGCAATTAATAAGAGCTTTACATCATCAGTAATTGACAGTGTATTGAACGGGTACACGAGAGAAGCGAGGAAAGATAACAAGGGAGAATATGGCTCTAGAGTTTTGGCCAATAAGGTTGTTATCGATACCTTGCCCTCGAAGGGGCTTGGTATTACCTCAAGCCTTGGAGATATAGTTGAAACTGTTAAGAGCGGAAATGCACTTAAAGGCCTGCTTAATGAAGCTAAAAATGCCGGAGCTGAAATGGTCCTGGTTAGAAAGTATATGGGCAATCATATCACCAAGGGTAGTAAGGAGGGTTTCTTTAAGAACGAATGGGAATATGTAATTCATGGCAGCAATGATGATGATAAAAATTTCAAGTTCTGCAAGAATATGATTTTCGCTATAAGAAATGCTTTGAATCTTGTGCATCTTTTGACAGATGCAGACAAACGTGAAGTTATAGATGCGATTTCCAGTTGTGCCTTAGCAGGAAAAGCTGTCGTTGCAGCCGTTATCGCGGAGGTATGGGCAGCAGCAGAATCCGAGCTTGATGTTCAAGATTTGTTAGATAACAAGAGGGTGCCATTTATTAAGACTGACAAAACTTGGAAGCTTGGACTGTACGGAATACTGAATAGCGAGAAGATTCAAGATCTACTCACCGATGAAGAAAAAGAAATCCTATCTGAAAAAATGGACGATATTTCTAATATGAAAGGAGCTAAGGGTAATTCCGGAAAAGCCACTGATGGTCAGACCTATGACGATTATCTTCTTGCAATGATGATGGTGTTGAGTAATAACACTAGAACACTCAGAATAATGGATATCATCCAGATTAATATGAAGTATTGGTATTACAGAGATTTCAACATGATGGAATACTATACGGGTGTAAGATTTTCCATCAGCGCAAATGGTAGAAACTATGATTTTGAAGACAGCTACAAATAAGAAGGGAAGCTACATTGTCGAGTCTACAATCAGCCTGCCGATATTTATGATAGCAGTCATAGTAATGTGCTCAATTCTATTGATGTATTCGTGCATTGAGGATGCGAACTTTATTGCCGCAACTGAGATGAGAAGGGCCACAGCAGAGTCAATATATGTTAATACAACTCCATTGTTGCCGATAAGAGTCAGTAATAGAATCTATGAGCATGATCAGGTTAAGGATATTGACATTAAAGACTTCAGATTTAGGCAGTCATTTCTTGGAAATGATGAGATGATTGCGATTAAGCTGAAGGTGGAGATGAAGACTAATAATCCGCTCAACCTTGCATCGAAGGCAGACTACGACGTTGCACTTGTCTCAAGAGCATATGTAGGAAAGACTCGTAATGAGGGTAATATGAGTGCGGCAGAGTTGATGAACAAAAACGCGGAAGCTGTGTTCATATTTCCACAGAGTGGTGAGAAGTATCATAACAAAGGTTGTGGTGTATTACACGCTGCGTATCAGGCCACAGTCTTGACTTCATCGCTTAAGAGTAAGTATTCGTCATGCTCGCTTTGTCATAGTAAAAAGGCTCAAATTGGCTCTAGAGTGTATTATTTCCCTAATGATGGTGAAGATTATCACCTGGCAGGTTGCCCTAGCTTAGAGAGGAATTATATCGAGATTGAGAAACAGGTAGCAATAGAGCGTGGATATACTCCGTGTAAGAAATGCGGTGGCTAGAGGAGGTTGTAGAATGAAAGAAGTCAGGCAGACAATTAATGAATATAAATTGCCTACGTACATTGAAGATATTCTCACCCACAACTATTGTCCTAATTTTCTTAGGATGTCTATGGTGAGAGAGGATAACGATTACATTTTCAGTTATCAGACTGAGAGGTTTGAAAAGATTGATATTAGTAAGCTAAATACTTATGACAAAATGGTCTTATTAAGAACCATCATTTCTCTTAATGATGAGAACGAGGATTGGCTTGTTAAGGCAGAGAATTATATGCTGGAGCCGGAACTGGTATACAGTCTGAACAACAATGTTGAAGAGGGCTGTATAAGGCTGTTGTTCTATCCGGATTTCAAGAGAACGACGTTCCAGAAGAAGATTATGCAATTCGCTGAAAAGATTAAGAATAAACGTAATAAGATGGAAGTGGATATGATTGAAAACTTCAAGTCTATCTGTGAAATGAGTGACTGGAATAGAACAAGGCTATATCTCGACAAGAACATTATGAGAATGCGTAACAGGGCAGAGTATAAAAGCTGATTGTTCCTTGAAAAAACAAGCTTTCGCTATTGGGCGGAGGCTTGTTTTATTGTATAATGGTCTCAACTATTGTATACGGCGTTGCCGCAAGGTTGAGACCATTGATCTCCGTCGGCTGCGCTCCTTCGATGAAATAGAATAGTAAGATTATATTTTCAGAAAGGATGGAAATAGACTCATGATTTATTCAACTGAAGTTCAGAATATGTGCCCAGTAGCTAAGGGCGCTTACCATGGACCAGCAGCTATTCCTGAGGAAGGCGATTGGGTTCAGGTTAAAGAGATTAAGGACGTTAGCGGCCTTACTCATGGTATTGGTTGGTGTGCACCTCAGCAGGGCGCATGCAAGCTGACACTTAACATCAAGGAAGGAATCATCCAGGAAGCTCTCGTTGAGACAATTGGATGCTCCGGAATGTCACACTCTGCTGCAATGGCAAGTGAGATCCTTATTGGAAAGACTATTCTCGAGGCGCTTAATACAGACCTCGTATGCGATGCTATCAATACCGCTATGAGAGAACTCTTCCTGCAGATTGTTTATGGAAGATCACAAACTGCTTTCTCAGAGGGCGGACTTCCTATCGGAGCAGGTCTTGAGGACCTCGGTAAGGGACTGCGTTCACAGGTTGGTACTTCTTATGCAACTGCTGCTAAGGGACCAAGATACCTCGAGCTTGCAGAAGGCTATGTAACTAAGTTAGCTCTTAATGATAACAATGAAATCATCGGTTACGAGTTTGTTAACCTCGGCAAGATGATGGAGGCTATCAAGAAGGGTACAGATGCTACAGAAGCTCTCCAGAAGTTCACTAATCACTATGGACAGTTCGATGATGCTGTTAAGTACATCGATCCAAGATTTGAGTAGGAGGTGGCATCATGGCATTATTTGAAAGTTACGAAAGAAGAATCGATAAGATTAATGGTGTCCTCGCTCAGTACGGATTGAAGAGTGTTGAGGAGTGCCGTGAGATTTGTCAGGCTAAGGGATTTGACCCTTATGAAATCGTTAAGGGAATTCAGCCAATCTGCTTTGAGAATGCTGGCTATGCTTACTGTGTGGGCGCTGCTATCGCTATCAAGAAGGGTGTTAAGAACGCTGCGGAAGCTGCTGAAGCAATCGGAGAAGGACTGCAGGCATTCTGTATCCCAGGATCAGTTGCTGAAGACAGAAAAGTTGGTCTTGGCCACGGTAATCTTGGAGCAAAGCTCTTGAGAGACGAGACAAAGTGCTTCGCATTCCTTGCAGGTCACGAGTCATTTGCTGCTGCTGAAGGAGCTATCGGTATCGTTAAGAACGCTAACAAGGCACGTAAGGAGCCACTGCGCGTTATCCTGAACGGTCTTGGCAAGGACGCTGCACAGATCATTTCAAGAATTAACGGATTCACATATGTTCAGACACAGTTCGATTATTTCACAGGCGAGCTGAAGATCGTTAACGAGACTCCATACTCCAAGGGAGAGAGAGCGCAGGTTAGATGCTTTGGTTGTGATGACGTTCGTGAAGGCGTTGCTATCATGCACCATGAGGGCGTTGATGTATCCATCACTGGTAACTCAACTAACCCTACAAGATTCCAGCATCCAGTAGCTGGTACTTACAAGAAGGAGTGCATCGAGCAGGGTAAGACTTACTTCTCAGTAGCATCCGGTGGTGGTACTGGAAGAACACTGCACCCAGATAATATGGCTGCAGGTCCTGCATCCTATGGTATGACAGATACAATGGGAAGAATGCATTCAGATGCTCAGTTCGCTGGTTCTTCATCAGTTCCTGCACACGTAGAAATGATGGGCTTCCTCGGAATGGGTAACAATCCTATGGTAGGTGCAACAGTAGCAGTAGCAGTAGCTACAGCAGGTGCGCTGAAGTAATTAGACGTTTACTCTAAGACCTGTAGCCAATCGGTTACAGGTCTTTCTGTAGTATTAGGAGAGAATTATGAGTAAGAAGTTTATGGTAGTTCTTATGTCCGCAATAATGTTGGTAGCATATATGCCGACAATTGCATTTGCGAATGATGTTACTAAGACATATAAAGCTAACGGAATGACTTGGGAGTTAGATGATGAATTGGTTGAATGCAAATTAGTTGCAGTAGATCAGAACTTCGATGGTACTATTCCAATGGATATTACGACTGATGATGGAAAATGGTATTGCACGGCTCCATTAATCGATGAAATCGAGTGGAATAATACTACTGTTACCAAACTAAGAATTCCAGCTCTTGTAGGAGGAGCAAATGCTGATGCTTTCCGTCAGGCCAAGAATATTACTGCTTTTGAAGTGTATCCCGTAAAGGATCAAGAGGCAGATCTTCCAATCCTTGAGTCAGATGAATCTGGAGTCCTGTATGAGGTGGAATACGATGATTGTGAAGAGACTGCAAGAAGACTAGTCGCGTTCCCAAATGGCAAGACTGATGCTTCAGTGTTGAGAATTATGAATGATACCACTGAAATCAATCAATATGCTTTTGAATACTGTAAAGATTTAAGTAAGATTAATAAAGTGCAGATATACGATGATCGTCTTTACATTGATCTGATGGGCGCTGAAGAACCAGGTAGTGTTAGTCTAGATGCTTTGGCAAAAACTAAAGACGGCGGATACGATTTTAGTAAATTCACTATTTCTCTTGCTAATCCAGAATTCATTCCAGAAGAAATGGAAGAAGATGAGGAATACGCGACAAATAAGTATGTATTTGAATATGCTAGATTGCGTGGCATCAGCGTTGATGCAAGCCTTCAGGGTGCAAAAGTATTTGATGTGAAATATAACAAGTCTAACAAGTACCATCCTGTAGTAAAATACGGAAAGGTAACACTCGTTGAAGGTAAAGATTATACAATTGACTATAATCAGAAGTTGAAGAGCGTTGGAGTTGCAGATATTTCACTACTTGGACTTGGTGATTTTGAGAATACATCTATTCTGACATCTTACTATGTACAGCCATATAAGATAACTGCAAAGAAACCATACGGCGGAATTAAATCAATCACAATTAAGTGGAAGCCAGATAAACATAAATATGGCAAAACAAAGAAAGGCAAGCCAATCTATGTTAGTGGATACCAGGTTGCATATAAGAAAGCTGGAACAAATAAATATCATTATAAAACTATAAAGGGCAAGGATAAATCTGCATATAAGGTAAAGAAGCTTAAGAAGAGTCAGAAATATAATGTTAAAGTAAGATCTTATAAAAAAATTGATTATCAGATTGTTTATTCGCCTTGGAGTAATATAAAGACAGTAAAGGTAAAGTAATTGGAAATTATTAGAGCGGACCATTCAGGCTTTTGTTTTGGAGTTAATAGGGCAATAGATATGGCTTTCAATGCTGCCGACAATTATGCTGGCAGCGGAAAGCTGTGTTCTTGTGGCCATCTAATTCATAACGATGCAGTAGTTGAAAGATTGGCGTCTAAGGGCGTATCAATTATTGATAGCCTTGAAGAGGCTAACAGTGGCGATGCAGTGATTATTAGATCACATGGTGAGCCAAGAGAATTCTATGAACAGGCAGCGACTAACGGTATCGAACTTATAGATACAACTTGTGTATTTGTCGATAAGATTCATAAGCTTGTTGCAGGTGCTCACGAGAAGGGACAGCCTATAATCCTCATCGGAAGTAAGGTTCATCCTGAAGTAGTAGCTACCAATGGCTGGTGTGAATACTCAGCAACAATAATTGAGAGCCCAGAAGAAATTATTGACCGTGCCAAGACATTCGAGGGAAGTAAGCCTCTCGTCGTATGCCAGACTACTATCAAGCAAGAACTGCTGGATAGCGTTTTGGCAGAACTTGAGAAGGCTGGAATCGAATGTGAAGTCAAGAATACCATCTGTAATGCGACAAGAGATAGACAAGAGAGTTGCAAGAAACTAGCCACTGCAGTGGATATGATGGTGGTCGTGGGAGACAAGAACAGCTCTAATTCCAAAAAACTTTATGAAATTGCGCAGAAATATTGCAAAAATAGTATTTTTGTACAAGGAGCTGAAAAATACTTATTGCTTGAAGCACAAAATTATAATAAAATAGGTTTAATTGCAGGTGCTTCGACACCTGAATGGATTATCAAGGAGGTTATTTCTAGTATGGATAATGTTGAAAAGAATCCAATGATGGATTTTATGGATGACATTGAGAAGTCATTACGCCTTCCTAAGCCAGGCGATATCATCGAGGGCAAGGTTGATCAGGTAATGACAGATGCAGTTATTGTTAATATGGGATGCAAGAAGGACGGTATCCTGAGAGCAGATGAAGTTGTTCTTGAAGAAGGCCAGACACTGGCTGACGCTTTCAAGGTAGGCGACGACATTCAGGCTAAGGTTATCAAGTCCGATGAAGGCGAAGGTGGAATCCTGCTTTCCAAGAAGAGACTCGTTGCAGTTGAGAACTACACTGAGCTCGAAGAGGCTATGGAAAATAAGGAGATTATCTCTGTTAAGCTGACTAGAACAGTTAATGGTGGTATCATCGCAGCTTACAAGGAGATTACAGGATTCATTCCTATGTCACAGCTTTCCGACAGATACGTTGAGAACGCTGAGGAGTTCCTTGGACAGACTGTAGATGTTAAGGTTATTAGAGTAGATACTAAGCGTAATAGAGCTGTCTTCTCAAGAAAGGCCGTACTAGTTGACGAAAAGAGAAAGTCTGTAGCAGAAATTTGGTCCAACCTGAACGTAGGCGACGTAGTTGAAGGTAAGGTTATGAGATTCACTGACTACGGTGCATTCGTAGACATCGGTGGAGTTGACGGACTTCTGCACATCTCAGAGATTTCTTGGGGCAAGCTCAAGCACCCAGAAGAAGTTCTCAAGATTGGTGACATCATCAACGTTAAGATTCTGTCCCTCAATGAAGAGAAGGGCAAGATTAGCCTTGGTCTCAAGCAGACTCAGCCTGAGCCATGGTCACTTGTTGGCGACAAGTACAATGTAGGCGATGTTATCAGCGGCAAGATTGTACAGATTAAGGAGTACGGTGCATTCGTTGAGCTCGAAGCTGGACTTGATGGTCTCGTACATATTTCAGAGATCGCTAACAAGAGAGTTGAGAACGTATTTGACGAGCTGAAGGTTGGACAGGAAGTTCAGGTTAAGATTATGGAGATCGAGCCAGAGAAGAAGAGAATTTCTCTCTCAATCAAGGCTACTCTTCCTGAAGAGCCAGCTGCAGAGGTAGCTGAGGAAGCTGCTGAAGCACCTGCTGAGGAGCCAGAAGCATAGTCAATATAGACTTTAATGCAAATTAAGACGCAACCTGTTGGTTGCGTCTTTTTGTTGTTAATTATCAGTTTTTACTTATCTTCTCTCTGGATGTCTTGAATAGCCTTCTTAAACTTGGTCTTGCTCTTATCACCGAACCACAACCTGTATGAGAATAGCATCATTACAGGATATATCTCGAGTCGACCACATAACATTAAGAAGCACATGATGCATTTGGAATAATCAGTCATGTGCGAAACGATACCCGGGTTTGCCAACTCGGATATTGGTGAGCCCACATTGGTTAGCATAGCCTGTGAATAACTAAGTGCTGTATATGCATCTGTTCCATCCGCGGTGATAAGAATTCCACCAATGATATAGAGTAACATAAATGTTGCGATATACATGTTGGACTGAGTGAAGTTATCTTTGTTAGTAGGTTGTTTGTTATATGTTTCGGTTCTGATGCTATTTGGATGAATGTGTGTATAGATATTATTGGAGAGTGACTTGGCTGAATATACAATACGCGAAACCTTGAGTCCTCCGCCTGTTGAAATTGCACAAGCACCAATGAACATCAGTATCAGAATAACACATAACATGAAAGCGTTAAGATTTTGGTATTCAGTTACTATAAATCCTGCAGTTGATGCAAATGATACAACTTGCATTAAAGTATTACCAATTGTGCTGAAGAAAGGCATATCCTCGTGTGCCAGCATAGCAGAACCGGTTAGGAGTATCGTTGCAACAAGGATAATTAGCAGATACATCTTGAGCTCTGACTGATCTAATATGCGTTTGAATTTGCCAATTAAAGCCAGGACGAATATTCCAACATTGATGGAACCCATGAATGTGAATACAACGATAACAATCTTAATCGCTAATGGAAAGCCAGTGATTACTCCGTTGTTCAGATGCTGAAGTCCGGATGTGCTGATGTTGGAAAGAGCTGTAAGCAGTGAATTCATTTGAGTCATGCCTGCAACTCTAAGAGCAACATAGTGAATAACGGTCATGCTACAGTAGATACCAAGGATTCTTCTGTATGCCTGGCGGAATGTGGTGTTGGACATCAAGAATTCTGGTCCTCTGATCTCTGTTGAAGCGAGTTTCTGTCCAACAAACTGCCACTTGGATACTAGGGTTAAAGTTAAAAGGATAATACCGATACCACCCATCCAGTTACACTCGGATCTCCATATTTTAAGTGGAACTGGCAGTGATTCTGTAGGAATTGCACTAGCACCAGTAGTTGTCCAACTAGCAATTGATTCGAAGAAGCAGTCTACGATTCTATAACCTTCGCCGGCGAAGTAATATGGAAGGGCGCTAAGGATTATTACAGCGGCCCATGTCATCAAAGTGGTTACATAACAAACACTCATTGGAACATTCTCCAGCTCATTAGGCAGGGCTTTATGTCCGAGAATGCCAAGAGGGATACAAACGATAGCTATAACAGCCATTGACTCGAAGATGCCAAGTTCATTGTATCTTGCAGCCATAAAAAGAGATGGCAAAATAGCAATTCCGTAAATGAAGATTGCTATTGACATGATATTCATAACGAATTTCTTTCTAGTGCTAATCATCTCTTATACTCTGTATGTTTTCCAGTAATGTCTTGAGAAAATAACTAGGAATGTTTCCAGTTCCAATCTTCCTGCAATCATAACGAATGCGTAGGTAATTGAACAGATTGCCGACTGTGTATGGTATTCACATACAAGTCCAAGACTATCCATTCCAGGTCCCAGATTGCTAATGCATGAGAGGACCGAAATGAGGTTAGTCATCAGATCTCCACCACCAAAACCGCAGATAATAAGAGTTGCGGTTAGAACAATTGTGAGATAAAGAATAACGAAAGAAAGAATGTAGTCCATTGTTTTGGTATCAACTTTCTTGCCGTTGTATGTAATCTCTTCAACAACGGTGCCGTGAATACGACGTCTAACATCGAGTTTGAGCACTTTGATAAGTGTAGTTATTCTTGAAACCTTGATACCACCGGAAGTTGATGATGAGCATCCGCCAGTAATCATAAGTAATGCAAGAATAATAAGGCAGAAAGGTGGCCAATTGCTATTGGCTGTTTCTACACCCAATGTTGAGATGGTGTTAATAACCTGGAAAAATGCCGCTGTGACGTCGTTAATTGCATTCGTGGATGAATCTGTTAACTTTAAAGAAATAGTGATTAATATCGAAGATATAGCGACAATTGCAACAAATGAACGAAATTCCTCGTCTTTCAAGAGTGATCTAAATCTTCCGCAAATCATGTCAAAGAACAGTCCGAAATTGGTTGCAGCAAAGAATGCGAAAATTCCAATTACAATATAAATAAATGTGCTGTCATAAGAACCGATACCGCCTGTTCTAGTGGAGAATCCTCCTGTAGCCATAGTTGTCAGTGCATGATTAATAGCATCAAATATGTTCATATCACCGATAACGAGCAGGATAGTAAGGACTAATGTTAATGAAACATAAAGTGCATAGAACACTCTTGCTGTATCTGAATATCTAGATGTTAGTTTGCGCTGAAATGCTCCTGGCGCTTCTGCGTTAGCAATGGTATTACCCTTGGCACCAAAACTTGGCAAGAATGCAAAGAACAATACAACTATTCCCATACCACCGAGCCACTGAGTAAGTGATCGCCACATCAGTATGCTGTGAGGAAGAGTCTCTACATTTGTAAATAGGGTTGCTCCAGTTGTTGAGTAACCAGAAGCTGATTCGAAGAATGCATCAATAAAATTAGGCATAACGCCTGAAATGAAGTATGGAAATGCACTAAAAATAGAGGAAATGAACCAGACTGCAGTAACGATGAAATATCCATCTCTGAAGTTGATTTTCTCCTCTGTTAATGATTTCTTGTACGATAAATGAACAATCCATCCTGGGACTATACAAATTAGTATAGATAGGATAAAAGCTCCGGCTAGGTGATATTCACCATAAACCAGAGCAGTAAACAAAGGCAGCAACATTGCAGCCCCGATAGCTATTAGAAATATTCCCAAGAAATGAAATATACGTTTGTTCATTTAGTTTATTTGAAAATATTTAGTTTCTCGTGAGGCTTAATAATAGTCTCGATGTATCCAATGTGTGAGAGCATACATACAACAATAATATGGTCGCCAGGGAGAATCTTATCATTACCATCAGGAATGATAGTTTTAGTTCCTCTGTTGATAGCTGCAATAATTGCATAGTCAGGAAGATTAAGATCTCTTAAAGGCTTGTTGATGATGTCCATTGTTTCATCAACATAGATCTCGAGTAACTCAGCCTGACCCTGGAGGAGAACTGATGAAAGTACTCTCTTAGAACCATTAACAATACGTAGTATTGCACTTGCACTTAAGTCCATAGGATTAAGTACAACATCGATACCCATCTGAGATGTTAGGTCATTGTAATTCTCGTGGCTGACCTTGGCTATAACGTCAGAAACGCCTCTATTCTTAGCTGTAAGGGCAAGAAGAAGGTTTTCTTCATCAAATCCTGTAGCTGCAACAAATGCATCCATATCGTCAAGATTTTCTTCCTCGAGAAGGGAAATATCATTTCCGTTGCCATGGAGGACCATTACATTACGAAGTTTGTCTGATAGTTCGTAGCAGCGTTTTTCATTGCTCTCAATAATTTTAACGGCCGCACCGTACTCAGAGAGCTTCTGTCCCAGGAAGTATCCCGTACGACCACCACCGATTACCATTACTTTCTGAGTATCGCGTCCACGCTTTCTCTTAAATTTCTTAGAGTATTCGAGCATAGCTTTCTTCTCACCGACAAGATAGATTATATCGCCGGCTTCGATAGTATCGTGACCGTGAGGTATCATGACCTGACCACGTCTGCAGATGCCCACAACGAGCGTTTCCGGAAGAATGCTTCTGAACTCTGTAATAGGTTTGCCAACAACTCTTGGCTCTTTCTCTGCATCGAGCTCGAGCATGGCGATTCTTTTGTTAGTATATACACCGTTACTGAGTGAGTATTTCTCTACAAGATATCTATAAATCTCACCCGTAATAAGAACGTAAGGGTTGACAACAGCATCAATATGGAAATTCTGGCAAATGAAATCAGTTTGCTGCATATGTTCAGGTGAGGTAACTCGTGCAATAACCTTCTTGCATCCGAGTGCCTTAGCGCATGAAGCAGCGAAGATGTTGGCGTCGTCGGAACCTGTTACAGCCAGAGCGAAATCAAATGATCCGATGCCGATTTCTCTGAGCAGTCCAACGCGATGAATGTCGCCTGGATATGTCAGAATGTCGTATGTCTGAGCAATGTGCTGTACACGTTTCTCATTGATATCAACAACAGTTATGTCATTGTCACCGACCAGAAGAGTCTCGGTAAGAATTGTACCGAGCTTTCCAGCTCCCAAAATTGCTATTTTCATACCTTCAATCCTCGTATATACTATACTTAAAAGAGTGCATTTATAACTACACGATTATAGGACTATTCACTAGCAAAATCAATATATAATAAGGAAGATAATATTATGTCAATTAAAATGGTTGCCTTGGATTTAGACGGCACTACACTTAATAGCAATCATGAATTAACGGATAGAACACGTAAGGCTCTGGAAGCTGCGGCAGAACAGGGCGTATATATCGTTGTTTCAACCGGCAGATCGTTCAATTCTCTGCCACCAGTTATTAAGACGATTAAGGGCCTTGCATTCGCAATTACATCTAACGGATCACACATCAATATGGTTAGTACCGGTGAGTCGATTTATGATGATTACATTCATCCGGATAATATTGAGCGCATTATCGAATTAGCTGACAAACACAATTGTGGGCTTGAGGTTTTTGTTGACGGACAGGCGTACATTGATGAAGCAACCTATAATGATATCAAGGAGAATGGTAGCCCGTTCCGTAATGCAGAGTATGTTCTCTGGAGCAGAAAGCCGGTGCCAGACATCGGAGAATTGCTGAGAGAAAATATGCACAAGGTTGAGAACTGTAATTTCTGCTTTGATGGTGTAGAACATCTTGAGACAGCAAGGGCAGATATTACTTCAGTTCCTAATGCTCAAGTTACGTCATCGTTTGCAAATAATCTTGAAATAGGTGGAAGCAATACCAGCAAGAAGACGGCTCTAATTGAATTAATGAAGAGATTGGACATCGATAAATCAGAGCTGATGTGCTGTGGTGATGCTCCTAACGATATTCAGATGTTAGAATTAGCTGGTATCGGTGTAGCAATGGAAAATGGCTGGGGCGGCATTAAAGAGCATGCTGATTATGTAACCGCAAGCTGTGATGATGATGGCGTTGCTAAGGCTATTGAGAAGTTTGTTTTAAAGAAATAAATATGTACCACTGAGCCCGTTCCTAACGGGTACATTACGTAAAAATGTACCCGTTAGGAACGGGCTCAGTGGCACATGGTGCATTACAAAATTTACGCATAATTTGCGTAAATTTTTTTGTTTCAAAAATGAAATCCTACATTTCTCAACCGAATTTTTTTGAACTAATGAATTCTGAATAAAGAAGTGGTACAAAACATCTATCTATCATAAGGAGGTAGGTTATGAGATACAGAAAAGAAATTGGTAATCATGGAGAAGAGTTCGCTAGCAGAATTCTTAGCGATATGGGATATGAAATAATGGAGCGCAACTATTGGACCAAACTTGGAGAAATCGACATTATTGCAAGAAAGGATCAGACCCTTCATTTCGTCGAAGTCAAGACAAGAACTCAATCTACATACGGTTATCCGGCAGAAGCGGTTACAAATGACAAGCTGAGCAAGATGAGACGGGTTGCAGAGATATATATGAGCAGTCGCAGGCTGTTTTGGCGAAATGTCTCGTTTGATGTATTTGAGGTTATGACGAATATGATTACGAACTGTATATAGAAAGGAAGATAGTATGATAAGCAAGATTAAAACGGCGGTCTGTATGGGTATCAATGGGAAAATGGTTAACGTGGAGACAGACATAAGTAATGGACTGCCTAATATGAATATTGTGGGGCTTGCCAGCACTATGGTGATGGAGTCCAAAGAGCGTATTAAGTCGGCAATCATCAATTCCGGTTATGAATATCCGAGAGGACGTGTGACGGTAAATCTGACACCTGCCGATGTTAGAAAGACTGGAAGCGGATTAGATCTTCCGATTGCGATTGGCCTGTTGGCTGCTGGACTGTACGTGAACAATGCCAAAGCTAGGGAATATGGAATAATTGGTGCGCTATCGCTGGATGGTGAAGTGCTGGGTGTTGAGGGCTTGTTGCCGATGCTGCTCAGTATTGTTGAAGATGGTATTAAGAAGGCGATAATACCAATTGCTAATTATAACGAGGCAAAATTGGTTGCTGGCATTCAATTGATACCTGTAGTCAGTCTGGAAGAATGCGTAGACATAATAAATGATGAAATTCCAATTGATGGAGGTTCAATGCAATCCATTGCATTAGAGGAACCGGTTAATTATGAGAGCAAAGATGATGTCCTAGATTTCAGTGATATTAGAGGGCAGGAAGCTGCCAAGAGAGCAATCACTATTGCAGTTGCGGGACGGCACGGCCTCTTGATGGTGGGAAGTCCGGGCTGCGGTAAGACTATGCTGGCTAGAAGGATACCAACAATAATGCCAGAGATGACTAACAAGGAATTAATAGAGACAGCAATAGTATATTCGATTGAAGGAAGAAACAATAGGGCTGGAAGGATCAGCATTGAGAGACCATTTCGCAGCCCGCACAATTCGATAGGCCGTGCCGGTCTTCTGGGTGGAGGTAATAATATGCCGGTACCCGGAGAGATAACTCTGGCTCACAATGGCGTGTTGTTCCTTGATGAGGCCTGTGAGTTTGAGAGAGATAAGATTGAATCTCTCAGACAACCGATTGAAGACAAGGAAATCACCCATGTCAGAGCAGGAGTGGCCTATACATTCCCATGCAACTTCCAATTGGTGATGGCATCCAATCCTTGTAAATGTGGATACTATGGCGATAGTGAACATCTATGTAAATGTACTCAGACACAATTGGAACAGTATCGTAGAAAACTGAGTGGTCCGATGATGGATAGAATTGATCTTAGAATTCAGATGGAAACTGTAAGTTATAAAGAAATTGCTGGAGAAAAATTAGGCAGTCAGAGTTCTGCTGAAATGAGAAAAGAGGTCGAGCGTGGCATTGAGTTTGCAAACAAAATGGGTAGGGGTGTTGCTAATGGAGATATGACAGATGCAGATCTGGATGAGTTCTGCAAACTAGGCAAGGCGGAGAAGGTTCTAATGAAGAACGCATATAATAGCTTGGGCCTATCGCCACGCTCATACAAGAAGATTCTTAAGGTTGCAAGAACTATTGCAGATATGGATGAGAGTAGAGAGATTAAAGAAGAACATCTTGCAGAAGCACTCAGCTACAGAATGCTGACTGAGATAAATGCTGCGGCATAGGAGGATATATGCTCGAATTTGAAAAGATTGAAAGGATAGATATAGGTTCGAAAGAGTTTCCAGATAAGTTGCGAAATATACCCAACCCACCACAGCAGTTATACTGTGTTGGTAATATAGGATTGCTAAATCAAAAATCCATCGGCGTGGTTGGCTCAAGAAAATTTACCATGTACGGCAAGGGTGTTGCACAGATGGTAGGAAGAAGATTAGCTCAATCTGGTGTGCCCGTGGTTTCTGGTTTGGCAAGCGGAATAGATGCCTATGCACATCAGGGTGTTGTTGAAGCAAACGGAAAGGGAATTGCTGTCTTGGGTAGTGGCGTAAAAATGATGAGCCCAATCAAGAACAGACCTCTAATGTGGGAACTCCTTGAGGCAGGAGGATTGCTGCTAAGTGAATATGAACCTGAAAGGCCTGCTGAACCATATACATTCCCAGAGAGGAATAGGATTATTAGTGGCCTGTCTCATAGTCTTATTGTTGTTGAGGCTAATCACAATAGTGGAGCTCTAATCACGGCACAACATGCTAATGAGCAGGGACGCCAGGTCTATGCTGTTCCTGGAAATATCAATAGCCAGTTCAGCCTGGGTAGTAATTTGTTAATTCGAGATGGGGCTACACCGCTTATCGTAGTAGATGATGTAATACGTGATATGGGTGCGGAAATCGCCGTCTCCGAGGAAATACAACATGCTTTGGGCGAGGTTGAATTGAAAATTTATAATGAGGTGAGAAAGTATAATGGAGTGACTCCAGATAGGGTTGCTGCGGCTTTAAATATGCGTGTTGCACAGGTCAATGCGATAGCAACTGTTCTCGAAATCAAAGGGGTGCTAGAAATATATGCCGGAAAATTACATCTTGCCAAACCGATATAATATGGTGTAGAGTATCTCCCCGTAAGGAGTTTTTACATAATATGGCAGAAACAAAGAAGAAAACAACTAAGAAAACAGCAGCTAAGACTAACAGAACTCTTCTTATAGTAGAGTCTCCATCTAAGGCTAAGGTTATCAGTAAATACCTCGGTAGTAAGTACAAGGTGCTTGCCTCTGTTGGTCATGTTAGAGACCTGCCTAAGAGTCGTCTGGCTGTTGACGTTAAGAATAATTTTGAGCCTGAGTATATCAATATCAGAGGTAAGGCTGAGAAGATTAAGGAACTGAAGAAGGAAGCGGCTGTTTCAACCAAAGTCCTTCTTGCAACCGACCCGGACCGTGAGGGAGAGGCTATTTCATGGCATCTCGCACATCTCCTGGATATCGATCCTTCCACTGATTGTAGAGTAATGTTTAACGAGATTAACAAGGAGACGGTACAGGCAGCTATCAAAGATCCTCGTCCTATCGACATTGACCTCGTAGACTCTCAGCAGGCAAGAAGAGTACTCGACAGACTGGTAGGTTACCAGATTAGCCCACTTCTGTGGAAGAAGGTTTCCAAGGGACTTTCTGGTGGACGTGTTCAGTCTGCAGCTCTCAAACTCATCTGTGACAGAGAAAATGAGATTCAGGCATTCGTACCTGAAGAGTATTGGACTATCTCTGCGGACTTCGGTAATGATTTCGTAGCTGATCTGGCCAAAATCTCCGGCAAGAAGGCTGTATGTAGCACAGCGGTTGACGCTGATGCTATTGAGGCTGATCTCGCTAAGGGTGAGTATGCTGTTGAAGACATTAAGGAAGCTGCCAAGGCTACCAAGCCTTATGCGCCTTTCACAACAAGTTCTATGCAACAGGATGCTTCTATCAAGCTGGGATTCCAGACTAAGAAGACAATGCAGGTTGCTCAGCAACTCTATGAAGGAATCAACATCAAGGGCGCTGGCGCAAGAGGTCTTATTACATACCTCAGAACTGACTCTGTAAGAATCAGTGACCAAGCAAGAGCGGCAGCTAAGAGTTATATTGGCGACAAGTTCGGTGCTAACTATACAGCTAACAACGTATATGCCAACAAGAATAAGGCTATGCAGGATGCTCACGAAGCAATTCGTCCATCAGATGTTAATCTTGAGCCTGATGCTATCAAGGAATCACTGACTCCGGATCAGTACAAGCTCTACAAACTTATCTGGGATAGATTCGTTGCTTCACAGATGGCAGCTGCAACTTATGATACAGTTGCTGTAGTAATCAAGAATGGCAAGTACGAGTTTAAGGCTAATGGCTCCAGAATGACTTTCGATGGCTGGAAGAAGGTATATAAAACTTCAGCTGAGAAGGAAGTTAAGATTCCAAAACTGACAGTTGGACAGAAACTTGATCTCAAACAGCTACTCAAGGAGCAGAAGTTCACTCAGCCACCTTCAAGATTCACAGAAGCGAGTCTTGTTAAAGAAATGGAAGAGAAGAACATTGGTAGACCAAGTACTTATGCTAGCATCATCAATGTTCTTATCGTTAGAAGATATATTAAGAGAGATAAGAAGAGCCTTGTTCCTACCAAGATGGGATTCGACGTTATCGGTATCCTGCAGGATTACTTTGCTGACATCGTAGACGTTGAATTTACTGGTGTTATGGAAGATAACCTTGATAACATTGAACTTGGTAATACAGCTTGGCAGGACGTTATCGCAGCATTCTACAAGGGATTCAGTGAAGAGCTGAAGATTGCGGACGCTGAAGTTGAGCGTATCGAGAAGGAGGTAGTTCTTTCCGACGAAGTCTGTGAACTCTGCGGTAAACCAATGGCCATCAAGGAGGGCCGTTTTGGCAAATTCCTCGCATGCAGTGGCTATCCAGAATGTAAGAATACCAAAGCAATCGTTAAGTCGACTGGCGTTAAGTGTCCGACTTGCGGTAAGGATATTATCGAGAAGAAGAGTAGAAGAGGTATTGTCTTCTATGGATGTAGCGGATATCCTGATTGCAACGTATCATATTGGGACAAGCCAACAGGCGAGTTCTGTCCTAAGTGCAACTCGATGTTAGTTCTTGGCAAGGGTAAGTCTAAGATTAAGAAGTGCTCCAACCAGGAATGCGATTATAAGGAGAAATAGAGATGGTAGAATTTCACGCAACAACAATATGTGCAGTTAAGAGACCTAATGGCGATATCTGCATTGGCGGAGATGGCCAGGTAACAATGGGCGAAACAACTATCATGAAGAACGGAGCTAAGAAGGTTAAGAAGATCTTCAAGGGCAAGGTTCTGACTGGATTTGCAGGATCAGTAGCTGATGCATTCTCGCTGACAGACAAGTTCGAGAATAAGCTTGAGGAGCATGCAGGCAATTTGAAGAGGGCTGCAGTAGATCTGGCTCAGTATTGGAGACAGGACAAGGCAATGCGTAGCCTTGAGGCTCTTATGATCGTTGCTGACGAGGAGGACTTGCTGGTTATCTCTGGTAACGGTGAAGTAATTGTACCAGACAAGGACGTTGTAGCAATCGGATCAGGCGGCAACTATGCTTATTCGGCAGCGGTTGCTCTGTTCGAGAATACTGATCTTGACGCTGAGGCAATCGTAAGAAAGTCTCTGGAGATTGCTTCCAATATCTGCGTTTATACTAACAGCAATATTTCAGTTGAGAAACTGGAGGTAGAATAATGGCTGCAAACATTAGAAATATGACTCCAAAACAGATTGTTGCGGAGCTCGACAAATACATCATTGGACAGGACGAGGCTAAGAAGCACGTAGCTATCGCACTGCGTAATCGTTACAGACGTAGCCAGCTGTCAGATGAGCTGAGAGAAGAGATTTCACCTAAGAATATACTTATGATGGGACCTACTGGTGTTGGTAAGACTGAAATCGCTAGACGTCTTGCCAAACTGATGGATGCTCCATTCGTTAAGGTTGAGGCTACTAAGTTCACAGAAGTAGGCTATGTTGGTCGTGATGTTGATTCCATGATTAGAGATCTGGTTGAGGCAAGCGTAAGACTTTCCAAGCAGAAGAGAATGGACGACAACGCTGAAATGGCTGAAAAGATGGCTGAAGACATTATTGTTAAGGCTATTATTCCAGGTGGACCAGAACCAGAGAAGAGTGGAGTACAGCTAGGCAATATCTTCGGAAACCTCGGCTATAAGAGCCAGAAGGAACAGTACGAAGAGAGCAAGCAGAAAGAATTCGAGCAGAGCGAAGAATACTCCAATATCAAGATGGCAAGAGATCAGGTGAGAGAGCAGCTTAGACAGGGCCTGCTGGATGACCAGATTATTGAAATTGAAGTTGATGATGTTCCTAAGACTAATCAGATGGACAATCAGAACGAGGGTATGGTAGCTATCGGAAACATCTTCGAGAATATGATGCCTAAGAAGACCAAGATTAAGAAATGCAAGGTTTCCGATGCTAAGCGCATTCTGAAGGAACAGGAAGCTCAGAAACTTGTAGATATGGATCAGGTTACTGATGAGGCTCTTGAGAACGCTGAACAGAACGGAATTATCTTCATCGACGAAATCGATAAAATCGCTTCAGGCAGCAGCATGACAAGTGGAGCTGATGTTTCTAGAGAAGGTGTTCAGAGAGATATTCTTCCTATCGTTGAGGGAAGCGTTGTTAATACAAAGTATGGCCCGGTTAAGACTGACCATATGTTATTCATTGGTGCAGGTGCATTCCATGTGTCCAAGCCAAGCGACCTTATCCCAGAGCTGCAGGGAAGATTCCCAATCAACGTTGAACTTAAGAATCTTGACAAGGAAGACTTCATGAAGATTCTTACAGTTCCAGAGAACGCTGTAACCAAGCAGCAGAAGGCTCTTCTGGAGACAGAAGGCGTTAACGTTGAATTTACAGACGACGCAATTGATGAAATTGCTAGTCTGGCATACCTGATGAATGAGGAAACTGAGAATATCGGAGCAAGAAGACTCCATACAATTCTGGAACTTCTGCTCGAGGACTTCTCATTCAATCTGCCAGATCCAGATATCACAGAGGTTAAGATTGATAGAGCATACGTTCAGGACAAGCTCAAAGAGAAAGTTAAGGAAGTAGACGTAGATAAGTACATTCTCTAATTATGTATCTATACAAATCGGTATATGAGTATGGCGAGGCTGAATATGTGATCGAGAAATCGAGATTCATTGCACATGTTCAGCCCGTTGAATCATATGAGGAAGCACAAGAATTCGTTAATAAGATAAAGCAGGAGTACAAAAGTGCTACTCACAATGTGCCGGCAATTATCTGCGGACCCAAGCAGGAGATGCAGTGGGCGAGCGATGACGGCGAACCAAGCGGCACATCAGGACTTCCTATGCTCAAAATGATAGCTGACGAGGAACTCACCAACCTCGCAGTGGTAGTTACAAGATATTTTGGCGGAATCAAGTTAGGAACTGGTGGACTTGCTAGAGCTTATACAACAGCGGCTAAACTCGGTCTTGAAGCTGCGGGAATCTGCGAGGTGAGAGACAGCGTTTCACTTGAATATGAATTCGAATATTCGTATCTAACCAAATTGCAGAACGTGGCTAAGGAGGGGAAATTCGAAATTGGTGAGACAACATTCACCGATAAGGTGACAGCTACGTTAGAATGCGCACTTGAAGACGCTGAAGATGTAAAGAAAATCATGTCAGATCTGACGTCCGGACAGGCTGTTAAGAAGTTGGAAAAAAACTGTCTTAAAAGATACGAATTATAGTTGACAGTGCCTATTTCTTGTGTTAATATGAACGAGCGTCAAAAAGAGATGGACGCATAGCTCAGCTGGGAGAGCACCTGCCTTACAAGCAGGGGGTCATAGGTTCGAGCCCTATTGCGTCCACCATCTAAATTTAATAGCACTTTGGGGCCGGGTAGTTCAGCTGGTTAGAATGCCAGCCTGTCACGCTGGAGGTCGACGGTTCGAGCCCGTTCCCGGTCGCCATTTTATGCTGATGTGGCTCAACGGTAGAGCAGCTGATTTGTAATCAGCAGGTTGGGGGTTCGATTCCCTCCATCAGCTCCATTTTTTTCGAGGGATTCCCGAGCGGCCAAAGGGGGCGGACTGTAAATCCGTTTGCACTGCATTCGATGGTTCGAATCCATCTCCCTCGACCAAGTGTGCGGAAGTGGCTCAGGGGTAGAGCATCGCCTTGCCAAGGCGAGGGTCGCGAGTTCGAATCTCGTCTTCCGCTCCAACTATGCAGATGTCGTATAATGGTAATACCTCAGCCTTCCAAGCTGAAGCCGCGGGTTCGATTCCCGCCATCTGCTCCACTTTTTTTATAAGGTTAAGTTGGGCAATGTGGGTCCATAGCTCAGTTGGATAGAGCAACGGCCTTCTAAGCCGTGTGTCCGGGGTTCGAATCCCTGTGGGCTCACCAATTTTTTTTTATCACTACGTATGTTCAGATGTATTTCAGTTCTTGGGGTATAGCCAAGTGGTAAGGCAACAGACTTTGACTCTGTCATTCGTAGGTTCGAGTCCTGCTACCCCAGCCAGATGTGACCCATTAGCTCAGGAGGTAGAGCACTTGACTTTTAATCAAGGTGTCCGGAGTTCGAGTCTCCGATGGGTCACCAAGTAACCTTATACTAATTGAACATCTGGAGAGGTGTCCGAGTGGTTTAAGGAGCTGGTCTTGAAAACCAGTGACTCCGCAAGGGGCCGTGGGTTCGAATCCCACCCTCTCCGCCAAGATCATTTTCAGCATTGTGTGGAGAAGTACTCAAGAGGCTGAAGAGGACGGTTTGCTAAACCGTTAGGGTTCGTATAGGGCCGCATGGGTTCGAATCCCATCTTCTCCGCCACAATATTTGACCCAAAGATATAGGGGTATAGCTCAGTTGGTAGAGCAGTGGTCTCCAAAACCACGTGCCGAGGGTTCGAGTCCTTCTGCCCCTGCCAAGACTTATCGGGGTGTAGCGCAGTTTGGTAGCGCAACTGGTTTGGGACCAGTGGGCCGCGGGTTCAAATCCTGCCACCCCGACCACCATTTTTAATAAGAGCCTAGTACGACATGTCGGGGTGTAGCGCAGTTTGGTAGCGCAACTGGTTTGGGACCAGTGGGCCGCGGGTTCAAATCCTGCCACCCCGACCAACTCTTATTAAAAAGGGTAAGCGAATATATGGGCCATTAGCTCAGTGGTTAGAGCCCCCGGCTCATAACCGGTTGGTCCTTGGTTCGAACCCAAGATGGCCCACCATTTCCTTAATAGAATATGCCCAGATAGCTCAGTAGGTAGAGCAGGAGACTGAAAATCTCCGTGTCCTTGGTTCAATTCCGAGTCTGGGCACCATAGACTTGAGAGTAATCTCAAGTCTTTTTTTACGCATTGATGTAAAGTCTGCTTGACATATTTAATCTTTTTGGTAAAATATATTTGCGGAATATATTTTGATTATTTAACTATTAGAAACAATTCATGGACAACAATCTCGCTGAGATCAGAAAGAAGAAGAAAATAGGACAGGGATATCTTGTTGAGAAACTTGGCGTTTCAAGACAGACTATCAGTTCCATCGAGAATGGCCGATGCACGCCATCTCTTGATTTGGCAATGGACATTGCCTATCTTCTTGAGATGCCTGTAGATGAGATATTCATTCATGAGAATAGGTTCAAATAGTATCGCCACAAGAGGAACTATGACGAAGAGAATAATCAAGCACTTATCAATAATTATGACGTTTATGATCGTTCTGATGCTCGGAACGGTTATTTCTTTTGCCGCAAATGTTAATTATGGAACGGCATATGTTAATTCCAAAACAGGAGTTAATCTTAGAAGTTCGGCTTCGACATCTTCAAAAATTAAGACTTCTCTTGATGATAATACTGAGCTAACCGTTAAGAAAATTATCTTTAAAAGCAAGACAAGTACTGCAGCGAAATATAAATGGTATTACGTATCTGCCAATGGACAATCAGGATATGTCAGAGCAGATAATGTAGATGGACAGAAGTATTCTGCCATTAAAGCTAAGGTAACTAAGGGCGTTACATATAGAAAAGGTGCCGGAACCAAGATGAAGAAGGCTGGCACACTTAAGAAAGGCACTATTGTTAAAGTGCTCCTTAAGGCTAAACCGGTTTCCTCAACTAAGGGTAGCAGTTCAACTTGGTATATGATTAAAGTCGGAGGTAAGAAGTACTATGCTTGTTCGGCTTATTTCAAGCTGGTAGACAATCCTGAACCTACACCAACGCCAGATCCAAAGCCTCAGACAGACGAGGAATATATTAACAGTCTGGTTAAAGCGGGATTCCCTAGCGATTATGCCGTTGCTCTGCTGGCGCTTCATAAGAAGCATTCGAGTTGGCAGTTCAAGCCAATGATTACTAATCTAAAATGGTCAACCGTTCTTACTGCGGAGAATAAGAGTAGTAAGTCAAAGATTTTGACTGGTGGAAAATGGGTTGCAGCAAGCAAGGATCAAGTAGCATATTACCTGGATCCAAGGAATTTCTTAACTGAGAAAGCGATATTCATGTTCGAGAACCTATCATATAATGCTGAAACTCAGAAACAATCAACTGTTGAGAAGGTTCTGACATCATATCTAACAGATAATGGTTTTAAAGCAAACTTGTTTGTTGATGCTGGAAAAGAATATGCTGTAAGTCCGGTTCATCTTGCTTCAAGAGCAAGACAGGAAACAGGTGGTTCAAATGGTCCGGCTATCAATGGAAAGCCATATTCACCATCTAAAGACAAGGATCCAATGAGCGTATACAATCCATTTAATATAGGTGCGTATGGAAATGTGTATGATGGGCTGGATTATGCATATGAGCATGGATGGACTACTCCGAAGATTGCAATCGAAGCAGGTGCAAAGTCTATAGCGGATGGATATATAAATGCAGGACAATATACCCTGTATCTAGAAAAGTTTGACCTGGTAAATACCATTGCTGATCATCAGTATATGAGCAATATTGTAGCGCCATATCAAGAATCAATTACGACTTACAATTCCTATAGTGGGGCAAAAGCACTAAATGAGACTTTCTCGTTCGTAATTCCAGTATACAAGTCGATGCCAAGTACACCAGCACCGCTGAAATAGGGTTGACGAGACAACAAATATAATGTATAAATATTAGGTGAAATGTATATATATACATTTCGCCTAATTTATTATTTAAGGACCGACATGAAGAATTATTACGAAGAATATAAATATGAAGCTAGCTCCAAGGGCATAGATGAGGTTAGTGCCAAGGTTAGAGACTTTGTTGAGTCTATTAATCAGACACACAAAGAGGCAGTTAGATATGCTCTTTCAATTGAGGAGGTTCTCAATAAATCGTTTGAGACAGCGGTGCCTGTCAGCAATGAAATTACTCTTAGAGTTGGCAAACGCTTCTTTAGACATTTTATTGAACTAGATATTGAGGGTGAGTCTAACAATGTGTACATTGAGAATCAGAGAGACCATTCCGTGTTGATTGATAGTTTTCTCAAGTCTCTTAATGTTACACCGGAGTATTCGTATGTAGATAATTCGAATATTTACTCATATAGGATTAAGAAAAAGAAGATCAATCCGTTCTTCATCCTGATGTTTGCATTGATTGCAGCAGTTGTTGTTGGAACGATTGGAATGGTCGCTATCCCAGACGCAACAAGAAGCGTTTGTGTAAATAGTGTTCTTGGACCGCTCCATGATACTTTCTTGAATATTCTTGGATGCGTAGCAGGACCTATGATTTTCCTTTCGGTAGCCTGGGGCATATACGGAATAGGGGATGCTGCAACGTTTAAACAGGTTGGCAGTAAACTCTTGTTCTCGTATCTTAGGGTTCTTGTTGTTGTTACAACGATTGCTACGGTATTTTGCATTCCGTTCTTCAAACCGAACTATTCTATGAGTGCAGGAAGGGGCTCAGCGGCTAGTGAGATATTTAATATGATACTGGGATTGTTCCCATCTAACATCTTCAGCCCGTTTGTGGATGGCAACACTCTCCAGATTATCTTCCTTGGCGTAATTGTTGGAATTGCTCTAATGTTCCTCGGAAGAAGAACCAAGGAAGTAGCTGTTATCGTTGAACAGATTAACATCATCGTAGAATTTCTGATTGAGATTATTTCAGTGCTTGTTCCGTACTTTATTTTCGTAGTACTGCTTGAACTGATGTGGTCAGATAGCATTGGTGTTATTGCTAATGTAAGTTCACTGTGTCTTGGATTTGTTATTTGTGTACTGATATTCACAGTTTTCATGTGGTTGTACACTGCAGCAGTCAATCATATTAGCCCAATTGAGTTACTGAAAAAGGGACTTCCTACGCTTACAACAGGAATTACTACCGCATCTTCAGCAGCCTGCTTTGGCATCAATATGAAAGAATGCCAGAATGAACTGGGCATTGATAACAAGATTGCGTCATTCGGTCTTCCTATTGGAATGGTAGCGTTCAAGGGCTCAACTTCTATCAACTATGCGGTAATGGCTGTTTTTTTCGCTAAAATGTACGATGTAGACGTTTCTATTTCATGGATACTTATTCTTATCGTCACAGCGGCTGTTCTCTCAATCGCAACGCCTCCGATTCCTGGAGGAGCAGCTAGTGCTTATGCGGTACTGATGGTTCAGATGGGAATTCCGACAGAAGCTCTTGCTATCGCTCTTGCATGCGATGTTCTGTTTGACTTTATCGCTACAGGAACCGACCAATTCATCATCCCATATATGCTGCTTAATCAAGCTAACAAGATGGGATTGGTTAACAAGAAAATTCTCTTAAATGAAAACAAATAAATATTGAATAATTGTTGACATATCAACGTTTAGTGCATATAATAGACGAGGTTAAAGCAGAAGTTATCCGCTTCTCGCCTTGCAGACTAACGTTGGTAGGGCTCAATACAACAAGAAATTGTTAGTGCGGATACTTTTGTGTCCGCACTTTTTAATTATGTGTGGGCTGTCGCTGAGTTAAAACGGAGGTAACAACTATTAGCACTAACAAGGATAACAAGCAGACACAGATCAATGATGAGATCCGTGCAGCAGAGGTTAGAGTTATTGATGAGAACGGCGAGATGCGCGGTGTAATGAGCATCGATGATGCGCTGGCACTGGCAGAACAGGCTGACCTCGATTTGGTGAATGTTTCACCTAATGCAGAACCACCAGTATGCAAAATTCTCGACTACGGCAAGTTCAGATATGAACAGCAGAAGAAAGAGAAGATGGCTAAGAAGAATCAGCACGTTACTGAGATTAAGGAGATTAGACTTTCACCTTCAATCGAAGATCACGACGTACAGGTTAAAGCCAAGACTGCAATAAAGTTCTTGCAGGATGGTGACAAGCTCAAGGTTTCTCTGAGATTCAGAGGAAGAGAGCGTGATTACACTCAGCTGGGTTTTGAAGTAATGAAGCAGTTTGCAGAGATCGTTGCAGATTACGGCGTTATTGAGAAAGAACCTAAGATGGAGGGCAGAAGAATGAATATGTTCATGGCCCCTAAGAAAGATAAATAATTACAGTTGATATAGGAGGTTACTAATGGCTAAGAACAAGATGAAGTCACACAGAGGCGCTATGAAGCGTCTGCACGTTACTGGATCCGGTAATGTTAAGAGAAATAAGGCATACAAGGGCCACATTCTTACTAAGAAGACAGCAAAGAGAAAGAGAGGCCTGAGAAAGGCTACTACTCTCACACATGCAGATCTGAAGCGTATGCTGAGATCAATGGCTAAGTAGTTAGGAGGTAAGAAGAATGGCAAGAGTAAAAGGCGGAGTAAACGCACATAAGAGACATAAGAAGGTTCTGAAGCAGGCTAAGGGATTCTACGGAAGAAGAAAGAACATCTTCAGCGCAGCTAACCCTGCAGTTATGAGATCTCTGAGATCTGCATACATCGGAAGAAAGAACAAGAAGAGAGAATACAGAAGACTGTGGATCGCTAGAATCAACGCAGCTTCAAGAGCAAATGGTATCTCCTACAGCAACCTGATGAACGGTCTGAAGAAGAGCGGAATCGAAATCAACAGAAAGATGCTCTCCGAGATGGCTATCTATGACGCTAAGGGCTTTGCAGAGCTCTGCGAAGTAGCTAAGAAGGTTAAGTAATTAGCCTAGTAGACTTATGGAATACTTTGTAAGTCATCTTCCAGCGATATTCGGTGCAGCTGTTATAGTAGCTGGCGCAGCAGTTCTCTTCTGGTATTCACTTGAGAAGAGCGCAAGTCTTAAGAGACAGCGTGCAGAGGCTCGCAAACAGGCGGCACTTAAGAAACGCGAAGAAGAACAGAATAAGTAATTGAAATCCCCGATTAGTATCGGGGATTTTTCTTTATATGTTTTTGAAAGAGCGTTCTTGTGTGTCACAAAACTTGATATATACAATATATAGTATTATAATTATTCTGTATTTTTATGATAGGGGTAAAACTATGAAACGCAAATTATCAATTGTGTTAACACTGCTGCTTTCTATGGCGATGCTCGCTTCGTGTGGCAACAGTATTAAAGTACCAGATGAGTACAAATATGACGATTTGACTGAATATATCACTTTGGGTGAATACAAAGGCCTTGAATATGATGCCGCAGACCTTACTGTAACAAGACATCAGGTTGAGGCAGAGATAGACAAGATTCGTGAACAGTTCAAAACTACCAAGAAAGAAACAAGTGGTACTGTTAACGAGACTTGCACAGCAAACATTGACTATTCCGGTAGTATGGATGGCAAGAAGTTTGATGGTGGTACTGCTACAGGATATGACCTTGATATTGATAACAGCAATTTCATTGAAGGATTCGCAGAGGCTCTCGTTGGACACAAGGTAGGCGAGACATTCGATATCAATGTAACTTTCCCAGAAGATTATGGTTCAGCCGATCTTGCTGGTAAACCAGCAGTATTTACAATTACTGTAAATTATATCAATCAGGACGTTCTTCCAGCTTACACAGATGAATTCGTAAAAGAGAATACTGATTTTGCTAGCAAGTCTGAGCTTGAGGCAAGCGTCGAAGAAGAGCTGAAGAACCAGGCTAAGGCTGATGCAACTGCTAAGGCAAAGTCTGATTTGTTTGAAAAGGTTAAATCTGCATCTAAAGTAGCTAAATACCCTGACGCAGAACTCGCGTTAAGAAATGATAGCTATGGCGATGAAGATATGGCAAAGTCTACAGTTAAGCAGGAACTTATTCTTAACCAGATTGCTAGAATTGAGGGAATTGAACTGACGGACAAGGATTATCAGGAATACCTGGATAAGCTACTGGCTGATTCAGGATATACACCGGACACATTCAAAGAGCAGACGGGATCCAGCATTGAAGAATATGCTGCTGAGAATTTCTTATTTACAAGCCTACTCTATCAGAGAGTTATGGATAAAGTATTGGAGTATAGCGTAGAAAGGGGATAATTATGAAGTGCCCATATTGCAACAATGAGGATACTAAAGTAGTTGACTCAAGACCTGTAGAAGACGGACTTGCTACAAGAAGAAGAAGAGAGTGCGAGAAGTGCCATAAGCGTTTCACAACTTTCGAGAAGATTGAGAATTCTCTTCTTGTTGTAGTTAAGAAGGATGGAACACGCGAGAGCTTTGACCGCAACAAGATTATCAACGGCGTTATGAAGGCTTGCCAGAAGACTAAGGTAACTTATGACGACGTACAGGCAATTGCAGACAATATTGAGCGTGGCCTGAACAACACTATGGAGAAGGAAATCAAGTCAACTATGATTGGCCGTCTCATTATGGATGAGCTGAAGAAGATCGACCAGGTTGCATACGTAAGATTTGCTTCTGTATATCAGGAGTTCCAGACTGTTGATACTTTTATCGACGAGATCAACAAGCTCTACGAGAAGAAGTAAGAGGAGATTCAATGTTAAGAGTTGCTATTGATGGCCCTAGCGGTACAGGTAAGAGCACTATTGCCAAGCTTGTAGCTGCAAGATTTGGGCTGGAATATATTGACACAGGCGCAATGTATCGTGCTATCGCACTCAAGGCTGTAAGAAATGCTGTTCCTCATACAGATGAGGCCGCAGTCGAGAAAATGGTCGCAGATACTGAGATCGATTTTGTTAATAGCAAGATCATGCTTGACGGCAAGGATGTTAGCGGCGAGATTAGAACTAATGAGATTTCTATGGCTGCTTCCCATTATTCTAAGATTCCTTGCATCAGAGCTAAGGTTGGTGCGCTGTGCGATCAGCTGACTAGCAGCAAGGATGTTGTTATGGAGGGAAGAGACATCTGCACAGTTGTTATTCCTGACGCAGAGGTTAAGATCTTCATGACAGCAAGTCCTGAGGTTAGAGCTAAGAGAAGATATGACCAGCTCCTCGAGGCTGGCAAAGAAGCCGATTACGACAAGGTGCTGGAAGAGGTTAAGGCTCGCGATTACCAGGATTCACACAGAGAAATCAGTCCGCTCAAGCAGGCTGATGATGCTGTTCTGCTGGACTCTTCAGATATGACTATCGAAGAGAACGTTGATGCCATTGCTGAAATTATCCACAAAGTTGTCGGATAATTGGCGCTAATCTGCGATAAGTAGATATCAACACATTGGGCACACGAAGACGACATGAATTAGTATAATCGAGTGCTACAATCTGCATACATTTATCAAGGAGGTTGGGTATGCAGATACGAGAAATGCCTATCACAGATAGACCTAGAGAAAAGATGCTGTACGCCGGAGCCGGAGCACTATCGAATGCGGAGTTGCTCGCTTTGGTCTTGAGGTCAGGCGACCACGATAAATCGGCAATACAACTTGCTGAGGACGTGTTGGCTTATTCGACGCGTGAAGTCGGAGGCCTTGGAAGAGCTCAGGTACAGGAATTACAGAGCATAGAGGGAATTGGAACGGCCAAAGCTTGCTCAATAGTTGCAGGCATGGAACTCGCCAAGCGTGTGATGTCCGATAGATATGCGGAGCAACGCAGGGTGGTGAGAGATTGCACTGATGTGGTTGACATGCTTATGGAAGAGCTTGTCTATGAGAAGAGAGAAGTGTTGATTGCTTTGCTACTTAACGTCAAGGGTGAAGTCGAGTCCAAGGAAATAATATCAATCGGTGAATTGGCAGCGACCAATGTTCATCCGAGAGAAGTGTATAGCCCGGCAATTAGGAAGGGCGCGGCAGGAATCATCGTCGTGCACAATCATCCTAGCGGAGATCCTACACCAAGTAGTGAGGATGTCGTTGCGACAAGGAGACTTCTGGATGCCGGCAGAATAGTTGGAATCAGGTTGGTTGACCATGTGATAATAGGTAATGGAACCTATACAAGTCTCAAGGTCGAAGGCGTGATACCACAGGAATAGGAAATGATGAAGAATAACCAGGTACAGTTCTATATTGACCAGCTGAAGGCTGAAGAATTATTCGTTAGTGCGTCAGGTAATACTGACGCATTGATTGAGTATGTTACTTTCGATTCAAGAAAGGTTCAGCCTGGAACACTGTTCATCTGCAAGGGAGCACACTTTAAGGCTGAGTATCTTAAAGATTCAGTCGATAAGGGCGCTGTTTGTTATGTCAGTGAGAACGAGTACGACGTTGAGGGTGTCGCTTCAATCATTGTTAGCGACATCAGAAAAGCCATGTCAGTATTGGCAATCAGTTACTATGGCAAGCTATCTGATAGACTTAAGATGATTGGCATTACAGGTACCAAGGGTAAGTCCACTATCACATATTTCACCAAGCAGATTTTTGATGATTATCTACTTGGTACAGGAAGAAAGAGAATTGCTTACTGCTCAGGCATTCAGAATTATGATGGTCTAGCTGAGGTTGAATCACAGCTGACAACTCCTGAAAATCTGCCACTATTCGAGCATATGAATAATGCTCTTGAGTCCGGATGCGAGTACATGGTAATGGAGGTTTCTAGCCAAGGCCTTAAGTATGGAAGAGTAGCTGGTATAGAGTATGAGGTGGCTTGCTTTAACAATATTGGAGAGGATCACATTAGCCCGGTTGAGCATCCTGATTTTGAAGACTATTTCAAATCCAAGTTGAAAATATTTGAGCAAACAAGAGCGGCTGTAATTAATATGGATTCTGATCACTACGATAGAATTGCTGAGGCTGCCAAAGTTGTACCATATCTGACTTACAGTACTAGCAATGAATCAGCTAACCTATACGGATACGACATCAAGTCTGTTGAGGGTAAGGTTTCGTTCAAGGTAAAGGGTAGCGATCTCGGTAGTTACGGAGAGTTCGACGAAGCCATTGAACTCGCGGCATTCGGAACAATCAATGTTATTAACGCTTTGGCCGCAATCGGAATCGCTGTAACACTCGGCGTTCCAATGGAATATATCAAGTCAGGGTTATCCAAAGCCGTTACACCTGGAAGAATGCAGGTATTCAGAAGCAAGGACGGCAAGCATATCGGACTGGTCGATTATGCTCATAACGAGCTCAGTTACAAGATGTTGCTCGGATCAATTACCAAAGAGTTCCCGGACAAGGACATCGTAATGGTATTCGGATCATCCGGTGGCAAAGCTTTCAACAGAAGAGAGCCACTGGGAAGAGTAGCAGGTGAGTACTGCAAGAAAGTCTATTTGACAGAGGATGACGGCGCCGAAGAAGATGTTCGCTCCATCTGCGAGGAAATAATGCACCATTTAGGAACGGGCTGCGAGGCACATATTATTGTGGATAGGCCGACGGCGGTTGCAACGGCTATTCGTGAGGCTGATGAGAACACTATTGTCATTGCTGCGGGTAAGGCAATGGAAACTTTCCAGAAACGTGGTGGACATTCCGTTAAAATCAAGTCTGATGTCGAAGTTATGACAGAAGAATACGCAAAGAAATAGTTTTGCATATAATATGAAAAAAATCGAGCGCTTTTGACGGGTTCAAAGGCGCTCTTTTCGTTGACAAAACAAGGTTTTCAGCGGTATAATTTTGATGTATTATTATGCACTTTTACGGCCGGTGGCATATCTGGTCGATGGAGGTATATATTTTACAAATTTCATAACATAAGGAGGACAAATAATGTCAACAGTAATTGCATTAGTTGCTGGTATTGTATTCCTTATTGTCGGTATACTGGTAGGTTATATCATGCGTAAGACAATTGGCGAGAAGGCGATTGGAAGCGCGGAGCAGCAGGCCCAGAATATTCTTCTGGATGCCCAGAATACTGCAGAGACCCTCAGAAAAGAAAGAATTGTTGAGGCGAAAGAGGAAATACATAAACTCAGACAGGAGTACGAGAACGAACTCAAGATTAGAAGAGGCGAAGTACAGAAGTCTGAAAGAAGAGTACAGCAGAAAGAAGAAAACATTGACCGCAAGCTCGAGAATATCGAGAAGAGAGAGAATGGTCTCGCTAAGAGAGAGCAGTCAATGAATGATAAGCATAAAGAAATCGATGCTTATATTGCTAAGCAGCTCGAAGAGCTCGAGAGAATTTCCGGCTACTCCAAGGAAGAGGCTAAGGAAATCCTGCTTCAGGAAGTTGAGAAGGATATCCGTAAGGATGCATCCGCTCTTATCACTCAGATTGAGACTGAGGCTAAGGAAGAAGGCGATAAGAAGGCAAGAGAAATCATCACAACTGCAATTCAGAGATATGCAGCTGACCAGGTAGCCGAGACTACAGTATCTGTAGTAGCACTGCCAAACGATGATATGAAGGGCCGCATCATCGGTAGAGAAGGACGTAACATTAGAGCTATCGAGACACTGACTGGTGTCGATCTCATCATCGACGATACGCCAGAGGCAGTAATTCTCTCTGGTTTTGATCCAGTAAGAAGAGAAATCGCAAGAATCGCTCTTGAGAAGCTCATCGTAGACGGACGTATCCATCCAGCAAGAATTGAGGAGATGGTACAGAAGGCTACCAAGGAAGTTAACACAATCATCAAGGACGAGGGAGAAAGAGCTTGCTTCGAATGCGGAGTACACAATCTGCATCCTGAACTGGTTAAGCTCCTCGGAAGACTCAAGTACAGAACATCTTACGGACAGAACGTACTGCAGCACTCCATCGAGGTTGCAACTCTGGCTGGTATGATGGCTGAGGAACTCGGACTTGATCCAAAGCTCGCAAGAAGAGGCGGACTGCTCCACGATATCGGTAAGTCAATCGACCACGAGGTTGAGGGAACTCACGTAGAGATCGGTGTGAACATCTGCAAGAAGTATAAAGAGTCTTGGAAGGTTATTAATGCAGTTGAGGCTCACCACGGCGACGTAGAGCCAACTACTCTCGAGGCAGTTCTGGTTGGAGCAGCTGATGCACTTTCAGCAGCAAGACCTGGCGCAAGAAGAGAGACTCTTGAGACTTACATCAAGAGACTCGAGAACCTGGAGAATATTGCTAACACAACTAAGGGCGTTGACAAGTCATACGCTATCCAGGCAGGTAGAGAAATCCGTGTAGCAGTTAAGCCTAACCAGGTTAAGGACGATGAAGTTCCAATGCTGGCTAGAGAGATTGCTAAGAAGATTGAGGCTGAACTGGAGTATCCGGGACAGATTAAGGTTAATGTAGTTCGTGAAACTAGAGCTACAGAGTTTGCAAAGTAATTAATGATTTATTTAGACAATAGCGCGACAACAAGACAATATGATGAAGTAACAGAGCTGATGTATGAGGTTGCCAAAAATACCTTTGGCAACCCTTCATCGCTTCATAATCTCGGATTTAACTCCAGCACGATGCTGAAAGAGGCGAGAAGAGATTGTGAAGAGATGTTCGGCGGAAACGGACGAGTAATCTTCACATCAGGCGGTACTGAGAGTGACAATATGGCTCTGTATAGTACAGCTCGCAAGATGAGGAGAAGGGGCAACCGCATTATCACTACCAAGGTTGAGCATCCTGCTATTCTGGAGACTTGCAAGAGACTCAAGGAAGATGGATATGAGATCGTTTATCTGGGAGTTGATGAGAACGGATATGTTGACCCTGAGAGTCTGAAGAATGCGCTGGATGAGAATACAATTCTCGTGTCTATGATGACGGTCAACAATGAAGTCGGAACCATTGAGCCGGTGCTCGAGTCTTACAAGGCTGTACAGGCTTTCAATAAGGCTAATGGAACTAATATAGTGTTCCATACTGATGCAGTTCAGGCTTATGGCAAGATATCATTTAAAGATACGGCATTTGATCTTATTTCGGTAAGCGGACATAAGTTCCACGGACCTAAGGGCATCGGAATGCTGTATATGAGAGATGATCTCAAGTTGCCGGCACATATTACTGGCGGTGGTCAGGAGGCAGGTTATAGATCTTCCACTGAGAACACACCGGGCATCGCTGGAATGGCTCTGGCGAGCAAGCTGGCTTATAAGGATTTCGATGGCAAGATGAAACAACTGGCAGAGGTTAATGACTATCTGCGCAAGGGACTATTTGCAGAGCTTAAGGATATTGAGCTGAATGGACCTGAAGAACTGGGATGGACACTTAATGATGCTGCAAAGCGATGCCCATCGGTACTGAACATCTCATTCCATGGAACAAGAGGAGAAGTTCTTCTTCACACTTTGGAGCAAGACGAGATATTCATCTCAACAGGTTCTGCTTGTGCATCGAACCACACTGGCGACAGTCACGTACTGCAGGCAATGTCGCTAGATCACAAGGAAATTGAGGGAGCTATTAGATTCAGCTTTTCCGAGTTCAACACCATCGATGAAATGGACTTTGTCATTGACAAGGTGAAGACAGCAGTAAACAGATTCAGAAAGTTAGGAACATTTAGATAAATGGACAAACAGTTATACATAGTTAGATGCGGAGAGGTTGCTCTGAAGGGCATGAACAAGCCTTACTTCGAGCGAATTCTCCTGGAAAGAGTCAAGAACGCAATCAAGGTATTCCCTGATGCTGAGGCCAAGTGGATTGAGGGCCTGATGTTCGTAAGGGTACCTAAGGAGATTCCTGAGGACGAAGTCGTTGACAAGTGCGTCAAGGTATTCGGAGTAGCGAGCGTCAGCGTAGCGGTTGAGGCTGAGAAGGATATCGATGCCATCGGCGCTAAGGCAGCTGAGTTCATGCAGAACATTATCGATATTGAGGGCGTTAAGACTTTCAAGGTTAAGGGTAAGAGAGCGGACAAATCCTTCCCAGTTGAATCACCGGAGATTGGACGAGTTGTTGGAGCCATCGTGCTCAAGACCTGCAAGGTACTGAAAGTAGACGTACACAATCCGGAAGTAACGCTGACAGTCGATGTAAGACGAGAAGGCGTATACATCTTCAGAGATAAAGTGAGAGGATTTGGTGGTTTGCCACTAGGCACCAACGGCAAGGGACTGATACTTATGTCGGGTGGCATTGACAGTCCAGTTGCAGCTTTCATGATGGCTAAGAGAGGAATGACAATCGAAGCCGTTCATTACCACTCATATCCATACACCAGCCCAAGAGCACAGCAGAAGGTTGAAGAACTGGTTAAGGTGCTGGCAGGCTATATGGGAACAATTAGGATGCATGTTATCAACTTGCTTCCAATACAGGAACAGATCGTTACAAACTGTCCTGAAGACGAGACAACAATTCTGGTAAGACGATTCATGATGAGAATTGCCGAACAGATTGCTATAAAGAATAACAACATGATGCTAATCACCGGCGAGGACCTCGGACAGGTAGCGAGCCAGACGGCAGAGGCTTTGGTCGTAACAGATGCAGTAGTCAAGATGCCAGTCATGAGACCGCTGATCGCAATGGACAAGGTAGACATCATGGAGAAGGCACAGGAAATCGGAACATACGATATTTCGATTCAGCCTTACGAAGATTGCTGCACGGTATTCTTACCAAAGCATCCAACCACCAAGCCAAAGCTCTCGAAGATTGAGAACGACGAGGCGAAGTTAGACGTCGAGGCTCTGGTGGCTGCAGCTGTAGCATCTGAGGAAATAATTGAGATAAGACCATAGATTAACATATACGGAGGAAAACTAAAATGGCTAAGGAAAAGTACGATTTTTCAACTGAAGAGAACAGAAATGTCTATAGACATACTTCTTCTCATATTCTGGCACAGGCTATCAAGCACATCTGGCCTGAGGCTAAGCTGGCTATCGGACCTGCAATCGCAGATGGATTCTATTACGATATCGATCTGGAGTACAAGATTACTGATCAGGACCTGCTGAAGATTCAGAAGGAAATGAAGAAGATTATGCAGGCTAACCTGCCACTCGAAAGATTTGAGCTGCCAAGAGAAGAGGCAATCAAGTTCATGGAAGAGAAGGAAGAGCCTTACAAGGTTGAGCTGATTCAGGATCTCCCTGAGGATGCTGTAATCTCATTCTACAAGCAGGGCGACTTCACAGACCTCTGTGCAGGACCTCACGTTGCATCAACAGGCGTTGTTAAGGCAGTTAAGCTGACTTCAATCGCAGGTGCATACTGGAGAGGAGACTCCAGCAGAAAGATGCTCCAGAGAATCTATGGTACATCATTCCCAAGTCAGCAGGAACTTGACGAGTACCTGGCTAAGCTCGAGGAAGCTAAGAAGAGAGACCACCGTAAGATTGGCAAGGAAATGGATCTGTTCATGATCGCTGATGAAGGTCCAGGATTCCCATTCTTCCTGCCTAACGGCATGATCGTAAGAAACGAGCTCGAGAGTTTCTGGAAGCAGGAGCACTACAACAGAGGATATCAGGAAATCAGAACACCTCTGATTCTGAACGAGCAGCTTTGGAGAACATCCGGACACTGGGATCACTACAAGGACAACATGTACTTCACTAAGATCGACGATGAAGACTATGCTATCAAGCCTATGAACTGCCCAGGTTCAATTCTTGCTTACAAGAGAAGACTTTGGTCATACAGAGATCTGCCACTGAGATATGCAGAGCTCGGACAGTGCCACAGACACGAGCTGTCAGGCGCACTTCACGGACTGATGAGAGTAAGAACTTTCGTACAGGACGATGCTCACATCTTCATGCTGCCAGAGCAGACTAAGGAAGAAGTAACTAAGGTAATCCAGCTCTATGACGATATGTACAAGCTCTTTGGACTTCCATATCACATTGAGCTCTCAACTAGACCTGAAGATTCCATGGGAACTAAGGAAGAGTGGGATGCTGCTGAGACAGCACTCAAGGAGGCAATCGAATCCATCGGCGTTCCTTACGTAATCAACGAGGGAGACGGCGCATTCTACGGACCAAAGCTTGACTTCCACCTCGAGGATTCTCTTGGAAGAACATGGCAGTGCGGAACTATTCAGCTCGATATGCAGATGCCACAGAGATTCGACATCTCATACGTTGGTTCCGACGGCGAGAAGCACAGACCTCTCATGATCCACAGAGCTTGCTTTGGATCAGTAGAGAGATTCATCGGTATCCTGATTGAGAACTTCGCAGGTAAGTTCCCACTGTGGCTCGCACCAGTTCAGGTTAAGTTGGCAACAGTAACTGAGGGAAATGTAGAGTTCGCACAGAAGGTTGCTGATAAGTGCAGAGAAGCTGGACTCAGAGTTGAGACAGACTTTAGAAACGAGAAGATTGGATACAAGATTAGAGAGGCAAGAAACGCTCGTAATAACTACATCTGCGTAATCGGAGATCAGGAAGTTGCAGACGAGACTCTGACTGTAAGATCAATCAAGGAAGGCGAGCTCGGAACTATGAAGGTTGATGAGTTCGTTGCTAAGCTTGTAGAGGAAGTTGCTACTAAGCAGATGTAAGCAGATGTTAAAAAATGTACCTCTTAGCCCGTTCCTAACGGGTACATTCTGGAAAATGTACCCGTTAGGAACGGGCTGAGAGGTACATCTGAGGAGTACATTATGAAGTTTAAAAGAGTTTTAATCAAGGTCAGCGGTGAGGCGCTTGCTGGAGATGACAAGTTCGGCGTTAATGGCGAGATGACTGTAGGCGTTGCCAAGCAGATTAAGGAAATCGTTGATGCTGGCGTACAGGTTGCTGTTGTATGTGGAGGAGGCAACTTCTTTAGAGGCAGAACCGGCGGAAGCATCGACAAGCCAACAGCAGACTATATGGGTATGCTTGCAACAGTAATGAACGGTCTGGCACTTCAGGATTCACTCCTGTCAATCGGATGCGAGGCCAAACTCATGACAGCAATCGAAATTCGCGATATGGCTGAAGGTTACGCTCGTCGTAAGGCTCTCGACTATCTGGAAGAGGGCAAGGTAGTGATTTTTGGCGGCGGCACTGGAAGTCCATTCTTCACAACTGATACAACAGCAGCTCTGAGAGCAGCTGAAATCGGCGCTGATGTACTGTTACTGGCTAAGAATATCGATGCTGTATATTCAGCAGACCCTAATGTTGATCCTAATGCAGAGAGATATACCAATCTTACTTATATGGATATCATTGAGAAGGATCTTAAAGTAATGGATCTCACAGCAGCAACGCTGTGCAAAGATACAGGAACTAAAATTTATGTCTTCGCACTCAAGGAAGAAGGCAATTTAATGAAAGTAATTAACGGCGAGAACGTAGGTACACTTATTCAATAGGAGGAAAGACTATGTCCCACAGTAAGAAATCATTAGAAGAGAGAATTGAGAGCTCCAAGGGATTCCTGAAGGAGAACTTAAATACTGTAAGAGCCGGCAGAGCTAACCCTGCACTGCTGGACAAGGTTACTGTTTCATATTATGGAACACCTACACCACTGAAGCAGCTGGCTAACATTTCTGTACCAGAGCCAAGAATGCTGCTGATCAGCCCATTCGATCCTAAGGCAATTGCTGATATCGAGAAGGGAATCAATGAGGCTAATATCGGAATTAACCCAGCTAACGATGGTAAGGTAATCAGACTTGCTATTCCACAGCTGACTGAGGAGAGACGTAAGGAACTCGCTAAGACAGTTAAGGGATACGGCGAGGACGCTAAGGTTGCTGTTCGTAATCTCAGAAGAGAGCAGGTTGATGCCCTTAAGAAGGAGCAGAAGGACGGCGAGATGACTGAGGACGATCTCAAGACTGCACTTGATGATTGCGAGAAGATCATTGAGAAGGCTATCAAGTCTATCGATGAGATCATTAAGGACAAAGAGCAGGAGCTGTTAGAGGTATAATGCTGACTCACGTTGGAATCATAATGGACGGCAACGGCAGATGGGCCAAGGCTCATAATGTGCCTCGTGTAATGGGTCACAATGCCGGCATGCAGTCTATGAAGAAAATTGTAATAGCTGCCTCCAATATGGGCATCAAGCACCTGACAGTTTATGCTTTCTCGACAGAGAATTGGAAGCGTAGTGCTGAAGAAGTTGGTGGCATATTCAAACTTATCGTCAAGTACGTTAATTCTGAGCTTGAAGAATTAGATGAGAATAACGTCCATATCAATATCCTGGGTGACTATAGTATGTTGCCGGCCGAGAGTGTTGCGGCTATCGATAAGATGGTGGGAAGACTTGCTGATAATGATGGACTGACTTTCAATATTGCTCTAAATTATGGCGGTAGAGATGAGATACTGAAGAGTGTCAAGAAACTGTACGCAGAGCTCGAGGCGGGCAACGGTAGTATTGAAGAGCTGACAGAGGAGGATATCTCAAGGCATCTGTATACAGGTGAACTTGGAATTCCAGATCCTGACCTCATCATTCGTACGAGCGGAGAAGAAAGAACATCGAACTTCCTTGTGTGGCAGGGAGCGTACAGTGAGCTAATGTTCACAGATACACTTTGGCCTGACTTCACACCGGAGGAGTTCGTTGCAATGTGCGAGAAATACGAGCATAGAGACAGACGTTATGGCGGTAGAAATGAGGATAATAAATAGTTATGAAGACTAGAGTTATCGCGGGACTGTGTATGGTCCCGCTCTTGCTGATATTGTACTGGGGCGGACTTCCACTGGTTGCTGCTTGCATAGCAATCGCTGCTGTAGGCGTTAAAGAGTTCTATAGCGGCTGGGAAGCACTGGAGGTCAAGCCTTCCAAGACAATTGCTTATGTGATGATAGCACTGCTATATGCAATGCATTTGTTCTACTTCTACGCACATCATGGAACTTCATGTCTGGAGTATTCAGCTTATCTGATGTTCTGGCTGGTTCTTGCAATAGTTGTTGCAATGATGTACGGATGGAAGATTGATCAGAGAGGTCCATACGATGCTATGGCAACAGTTCTGGGACTTGTGTATGTAGTATTTTTCTCATATCACTTTGTCCTGCTGGACAGCCTGCCTAACGGCAGCATCTTCATCTGGACAGTAGTTCTGGCAGCTTTTGGATCAGATATCTTCGCTTATTTCACTGGATACCTGATTGGCAAGCACAAACTCGCACCAATTCTGAGCCCGAAGAAAACTATCGAGGGAGCTGTTGGTGGCGTAGTAGGAGCTGCAGTTCTCTGCGGAGTTTATGGAATGATCTTCGCTAAAGCTTATATCCTACAGTGCATTTTCATCGGTATCGTTGGCGGCGCATTCAGCCAGGCTGGCGATCTGACAGCAAGTGCTTTCAAGCGTAAGATGGGAATCAAGGATTACGGCAATCTCATTCCTGGCCACGGCGGAATTATGGACAGATTTGACAGCGTTATCTTCGTTGCACCATTCGTATATTACTTAGTTCTGTTTACTGTATAACTACGTATTAACAAAATGAAGAAAGTATTAATTCTCGGGAGCACTGGGTCTATTGGTACCCAGGCTCTCGACATTATTAGAGAGAATAATGACAAGTTCTGTGCGGTAGGTCTGACTTGCCGTAGCAGAGTTGAGAACCTGATTGCGCAGATGAAGGAGTTCAATCCTTCTGCTGTATGTGTTGGTAATGCTGACGATGCAGCTAAAGTGAGAGCGGAGTTCCCTGAAGTTCAGGTTTACTATGGCGATGAAGGCCTAATTGAGATTGCCAAAATGGACTGCGACATCGTACTGAATTCTCTGATGGGAATCAGCGGACTCGCGCCAACCTATACAGCTATCTCGATGGGTTGCGATATTGCGCTGGCTAACAAGGAGACTTTGGTCACTGGCGGAGCAATCATCACTGAGCTCTGCAGGGAGAAGGGTGTAAAGTTACTGCCGGTTGATAGTGAACATAGTGCAATCTTCCAGTGCCTAGAAGGTAACAAGGGAAGAGCTGTTAAGAGAATTCTGCTCACCGCGAGCGGCGGACCATTTAGAGGCTACAGTCTTGATCAGCTGAAGGGCGTTAGTGTTGAACAGGCACTCAATCATCCTAAATGGAGCATGGGTAGCAAGATTACCATTGACTCAGCGACTATGATGAACAAGGGTCTTGAGGTTATCGAGGCTAAGTGGCTCTTTGATGTTCCTGCAGAGAATATTGATATTCATGTTCATCCACAGAGCATTGTTCATTCGATGGTTGAGTTCTGCGATACTAGTGTAATTGCACAGCTCGGACTTCCTGATATGAGGATTCCTATCAGTCTGGCACTGAATTACCCGAATCGCCTTAATTACAGCGGCGAAAGTCTTGACTTCTTCACAGTTGGCAAGGAACTGACTTTCGAGAAACCTGATAGAAAGGTGTTCAAGTGTATTGATCTGGCTTACCAGGCAATCAAGGAAGGCGGCAGCTATCCTGTTGTAATGAACGGAGCTAACGAAGAACTCGTAGCAATGTTCCTGGCTGGCAAGATTGAATTCCTCGACATTCCGAACACGATTGAGAAAGTTATGGAAAAGCACAAGCCATCTAAAGCGAATTCTGTTGAAGAGATATTGGCACTTGATGCAGAGAGCAGAAGAATGGCAAGAGAATTACTTTAAGGAGAATATAAACGGGAATTGCCGTGTGCCCGGAGGGAACGTTTCAGTGACCGAAGTGGCATTTCGGAATTCCCGGATTACAATATGCTGACTGCAATACTTTTTATCTTAATGATGCTACTTCTAATTGCTCCACATGAGCTGGGGCACTTTATTGTAGCGAAGATTGTAGGCGTTAAGGTTAATGAGTTTGCAATTGGCATGGGCCCGTTGATCTGGCAGAGACAGAAGGGCGAGACTAAGTATTCTCTGAGAGCTATTCCAATTGGCGGATATAACGCTATGGAAGGCGAAGACGAGGAAAGTGTCGATCCGAGAGGATTCAATAATCAGAATGCTATATCAAGGATATTGATACTGATTGCTGGAGTCACAATGAATGTGCTGATTGCACTTCTAATCTGCATCATTATTGCTGAAATGACTGGCGTTGCTGTTAATACAATTGAGACTGTTGATGCGGGTAAGCCCGCTGCAGTTGCCGGACTTGAAGCTGGTGACAAGATTGTAGAGGTTGATGGGACGAAAACGCCGCAGTGGACTGATGTAATTGATGCTTTCCAGGCGTACAATCCTGAAAAGAATGCAGATATGGACATCATTGTAGAGAGGGGCAATGAAACTCTTAATCTCACGATGGTGCCTGAGTATAACAAGAAGCTGGGACGATATGCAGTCGGTATTACAGCGGAAACTTCCCATAGCCCTCTTAAGTGCATACCAGAAGGTGCGGCTTTGACATATAGGTTGAATAACCTGATGTTCCAGTCGTTCAGAATGCTGTTCACAGGTAAGGCTTCAGCTGATGATGTGAGCGGACCAGTCGGACTTGTTAAGGTTGTAAACCAGACTGCGAGTCAGGGCTGGCAATCGTACTTGCTACTGCTCGCTTTGGTCAGCCTGAACCTGGCATTCATCAATATGCTACCGATTCCGGCTCTGGATGGTGGCAAGATATTGTTCGTTATTATCAAGGAATTGTCGAGGGGCAGGGTAACGGACGAGATGGAGACGAGGGCCACAATGGTTGGTATAACGTTGCTGCTGATGTTAATCGCAGTAGTAACTGTGAACGATATAGCGAACCTGATAGGGTTCTAGGAGATAGATATGACTAAACAAGTTAATTGCGGTGGTGTCCTCATTGGTGGTGGCGCACCGATATCAATTCAATCAATGACGAATGTCGATACAAGAGATACCAAGGCTCTTGTTAGACAAATCGAGGAGCTGACAGATGCCGGATGCGAGATCGTTAGATGCGCGATTCCGGATATGCAGGCAGCGGAGTCTTTCGGAGAGGCGCGCAAATTAGTGCGTGTTCCACTGGTCGCAGATATTCATTTCGACCACAAACTGGCTATTGCTGCTATAGAGAATGGTGCCGATAAGATTCGTATCAATCCTGGCAACATCGGTAGCATGGATAATGTTAAGCGCGTGGTTGAGGCTGCTAAAGAGCGCGATATTCCTATCCGTGTTGGCGTAAATTCAGGATCTCTTGAGAAGGAGATTCTTGCTAAGTACGGTGGGGTGACTGCACGAGGCCTAGCTGAGAGCGGAGCAAATATGCTGAAGGTCATTGAGGACCTAGGTTATGATCAGCTGGTTGTATCCATCAAGTCATCCAATGTTAAGATGAATTACGATGCTCATATGATACTTAAGGATCTAACTGATCATCCAATCCATATTGGTATTACTGAGTCAGGTACTCCTCGTAATGGCAAACTGAAGTCAGCTGTTGGCATTGGATCGCTGTTGCTCGCAGGAGTTGGCGATACTATGCGTGTAAGTCTGACTGAGAATCCGGTTGAAGAAGTATATATGGCCAAGAGAATCCTTGAGACGGTTGGTCTTAGAGAGAAGGCTATCGAGGTTGTATCTTGCCCAACCTGCGGAAGAACACAGATTGACCTAATTGGCCTTGCTAATGAAGCTGATGAGAGGCTCGAGCCAATTGCAGAGGAGAGAAAGATAGCAGGTAAGAGACCACTTAAGATCGCTGTAATGGGATGCGCAGTTAATGGCCCGGGCGAGAGCCGAGAGGCTGATTATGGCATTGCAGGCGGCAAGGGCGAGGGACTTTTATTCTCTCATGGGGAGATCCTGAAGAAGGTGCCTGAGGCAGAATTGATAGATGAATTGTTAAAAGTAATAAGAGAGGACTAGGCAGGTCTGTCCCCGAGTTGCAATCCTGCAACTTAGGTCTGACCCGCTGTTGCAAATGATTAAGATTCCTGAAGATGTTCTGACAATTGAAGAGCTGGAAGCGGCGAGCGGCAGGAAGGCGAGTGATATAGATATTGAGATCACGAGCATTGCGCTTGAGAAGAAGAGTTTGGTGCTGAACATTGATACCAAGCTGAATTTTGTGATGCCGAAAAATGTCGAGAACGTAATGAAGGAGAGGATTAGAGCGAAGATTGGTAGCGTTAACAGGATTCGTGTGAATTATGAGTTTACTGGCGTTAAGGCTGCTCCTGTGAGACAGGATGAGGCATCACAGCCAAGCAATGGTGGATGGAATGGTGGTGGCAACTACAAGCGCAAGAAGGACGAGCCTGGATTCACTAATGATGAGGGTGAGTTCGTAGTGCTCGGCCGTGACTTCCGTAGCGAGCCGCAGTCATTTACCCAGGTTCTTGACCTCGTTGGTAGCAAGGACAAGGGAACACTTGAAGGCGAGATATTTAAGATTGAATCAAGACCAATTAAGAGTGGAAGAATACTGCTCTCTATGTTCATTGCAGCCAAGGCAAGAACCTTCTGTCTGAAAGCTTTCGTATCCGAAGAGAAGATGGCTGAAATCGATGAGAATCTCAAGACCGGAGATATCATCAGAGCTCAGGGCGCTATTGAATTCGATACCTATGACCATGAGAACGTAATGATGGTACAGGCCATTAAGAAGGTCCAGAAGGAAATTAAAGAAGACACTTATCCTAATGGCAGAAGAGTAGAACTGCACTGCCACTCTAAGATGAGTGATAACGACGGATTCAGTGAAGTTGCAGATATCGTTAACACTGCAGCACATTGGGGACAGCCGGCGGTAGCAATTACTGACCACGGTGTTGTACAGGGATTCCCTGATGCAGCCAAGGCAGCCGGCAACCTAGCCAAGGCAGGCAAGGAAATCAAGATCATCTACGGCGTTGAAGGATACCTCTATCCTGATGAGAACGCTTGGGATGAGAATGGCAATATAGATATTACAGGCAAGAATGTCTACCATATTATTCTGCTCGTTAAGAACCAGACTGGCATGAAGAACCTCTATAAGATGGTCAGCAAGTCACATGTTGACTATATCTGGAAGGGCAGACCAAGAATGCCACGCTCTCTTATAGAAGAGTTTAGAGAGGGTATCATCATTGGTAGTGCTTGCGAGGCAGGAGAACTATACAGAGCCGTTGTTGAAGGAAAATCTAACGAGGAACTCGACAAAATTGCTTCATTCTACGACTACCTCGAGATTCAGCCGCTTTGTAATAATAAGTTTATGCTCGAGAAGGGCATGGCGAACAGCGTTGAAGATATCATCGCATATAACAAGAAGATTGTTGAGATAGGAGACCGAATTGGCAAGCTCACAGTTGCTACAACTGATGCGCATTATCCAACACCAGAGTCTTCTATCTATAGAAATATTGTAATGGCCGGAATTGGATTCCAGGATGCGGGAACAGAAGGACTCTATCTCAGAACAACTGACGAGATGATGAAGGAATTTGACTATCTCGGAGATAGAGCTGAGGAAATTGTAATTACTAACACCAATAAGATTGCAGACATGGTCGAAGATGGAATACTCCCTGTTCCTAAGGGTAAATTCCCGCCTAAGATCGAGGGTGCAGAAGATACACTTAGAACTCTCTGCTATGACAAAGCCCACGCAATTTATGGAGACCCATTGCCAGAGGACATAGAAGAGAGACTTAACACGGAGCTCACTTCTATCATTGGTAACGGATACGCCGTAATGTACATCGCTGCACAGATGCTGGTTAAGAAGTCCAATGATGATGGATATCTTGTAGGATCTCGAGGATCTGTAGGTTCATCATTCGCGGCTACAATGTCCGGTATCACAGAAGTCAATCCGCTTGCACCTCATTATATCTGTCCAAACTGCAAGAAATACGAAAGAGCAGCAGACCTTGGCTTAACTGATTACGACACGGGCTACGATATGCCGGAAAGAATGTGCCCAGACTGTGGTACACGCATGAAGAAAGAAGGCCTTAATATTCCGTTCGCAACATTCCTTGGATTCAAGGGAGACAAGGAACCGGATATCGACCTTAACTTCGCAGGAGAATATCAGCCAGTTGCTCATAGATACGTTGGTGAGATATTCGGTGAAAAGAACGTGTTCAAAGCAGGAACAGTAGCGACTATCGCAGATAAGACTGCTTATGGTTACGTTAAACATTATGTAGAAGATAATAATATTCAAGCCAACAAATACGATGTAGACTACCTAACTCAGGGCTGTACTGGCGTTAAGAGAACAACAGGCCAGCACCCTGGTGGCATCATCGTATGTCCTGATGATCATGAGATATATGAGTTCTGTCCTATACAGAGACCGGCAAACAAGAGAGATGTAGATATCATTACTACACACTTCGATTACCACAAAATCGACCAGAACCTCTTAAAGCTGGATATTCTTGGACACGACGGTCCGCAGTTAATCAGACACCTTCAGCTAATGACTGGAGTTGATCCTATGGAAATTCCTTTGGATGACCAGAGAACACTTTCCATTTTCACTAAACTGGACGAACTCAAGATTAAGAATCCGGACTATCGATTTACTCACGGTACATACGCAATACCGGAATTTGGTACTAACTTCACGCGTAACATGTTAGACGATATCAAGCCAACCACTGTATCGGCCTTGATTAAGATGTCAGGTTTCTCACACGGTACAGATGTATGGACTAACAATGCACAGGAGCTGATTCGCAACAAGACAGCAACTATCGATGAAGTAATTTCATGCCGTGACGATATTATGAATTACCTGATTAAGAAAGGACTTGAGAATTCCGATGCATTCCATATCATGGAGTTTGTTCGTAAGAACAAGGTCCTCTCGGAAGAAGATCTTGCCAACATGCGAAGCCACGGGGTTCCAGAGTGGTACATCTGGTCATGTGATACTTTGAAGTATATGTTCCCGAGAGCACACGCTGCGGCATATGTAATGACATCGCTTAGAATGGCATGGTTCAAGGTTAACTATCCAGAAGCTTTCTATGCAGCATGGTTCACATCCAAAGTAGATGATTTTGATGCCGATGTTATCCTAAAAACTCCGGCGGATCTTGAGAAGTGTATGGATGAGATTGACGAACTCGGTAACACGGCAACGACCAAACAGAAGGATAGTCTTACGGTTTATGAAGTAATGTACGAGATGATGTCGAGAGGATATGAGTTTGCAGAACCTGTTCTGGGAATTGCTGAAGCTACCAAGTTCAAGGTTCATGATGGCAAGGTTATGCTTCCATTTAATGCAATTAATGGAATAGGAGATACTGCTGCAGAGTCATTGGTTGAGGCATACAATGATAATGATTTCTTTACACTTGACGATGTTAGAACTAGAACGAAACTCTCTCAATCCAATATTGAAGACCTCCAGAAACATGGTCTTTTCCAAGGATTACCTGATAGTGCACAAATGACTCTCTTCGAGTTAGCGTAAACATTTAATTACTATGGCTAGACAATTTGTCTAGCCTTTTATATTGACTAATCAATGAACATATGATAAATTGTTCATATGAAAAACTATTCATTGCTGCGTAACGAAAGGAAACGGATATGCATACACATGATGAAGATTATTTGCTGAAGGATATTCAGGAAGAGGAATTGCTGGACTTGGCAGATTTGTTCAAAATGTTCGCAGACTCGACACGAATCAAGATACTGTACTCGCTTTGGGCGGGAGAGAAGAATGTTACTGAAATCTGTGATGAGATTGAGATGAATCAGTCTGCGGTATCTCATCAGTTGAAGGCGCTTAAGAACGCCAAGCTAGTTCGTAGCAAGAGAGACGGCAAGGCTATCATATATTCACTTGCTGATGAGCACGTGAAGACAATAATTGCGATGGGCAAGGAGCACATCGAGGAATAAAGGAGTAAGACTATGAAGAAAAAATTTAAGATGCAAAATTTAGATTGCGCACACTGCGCTGAAAAGATGGAGGCGGCTATTAAGAAACTGGATGGAGTTAATGATGCTAGCGTATCATTCTTCGCTGAGAAGGTAATGATTGATGCTGAGGATGATAAGTTTGAGGCAGTTCTGAAGCAGGCAGTTGAATGCGTGCATAAGGTAAATCCTGACACAGATATAGTACTTTAATGGATAAAAGACAGAGGAAGCAGTTAATTAGAATATTGATAGCTGCAGTGTTGTTTGCGGCTGTCGTTGTGTTCGAACATGTGGAGGCGGGAAGCCGGCTCCTCTATTTGCTTGCTCTGGATGGAGTTAGTCATCATCTAGTGATGTTCGTGCTGTATCTCGTGCCGTATCTTGTTGTAGGTCACGATGTTATCAGAAAGTGTGTGCTAGGAATTGCACATGGTCAAATGTTCGATGAGTCGTTCCTTATGACTTTGGCGACAATTGGAGCGTTTGGTTGTAAGGAGTTCGAGGAAGCAGTTGCCGTAATGCTGTTCTATCAGGTGGGCGAGTTCTTCCAGAATTATGCAGTAGGAAAGTCAAGAAATGCTATTCAGGAATTGATGAGTATAGCGCCTGACTATGCTAATCGCGAGATGAAAGATGGATCCGTTGAGGTAATTGATCCTGATGATGTTGAGATAGGGGATATACTTATTGTTAAGCCGGGCGAGAAAATTCCTGTTGATGGAATTGTTGTTAGCGGTGAAGGTCTAATTAATACTTCGGCATTAACTGGTGAGTCGATGCCTCAGTTTGTTAAAGTCGGAGATGATATCATTTCGGGTTGTATTAACGGTGAGAATCTTATTAAAATTAAGGCTGGCAAGTTGTATGATGATTCAACAGTCGCTCAGATTCTTGAGATGGTAGAAAATGCTGCTACTAAGAAAAGTAAGACTGAAGCATTTATTACAAGATTTGCTAAGTATTATACGCCGATTGTTGTGCTATCCGGTGCGACGCTAGCGTTTGTTCCGCCAATCTTCGTTGGCAATTTTGGAATGTGGGTTCTTAGAGCTTGTACATTCCTTGTAATATCTTGTCCATGTGCTCTCGTAATATCTGTGCCACTGGCATTCTTTGGCGGAATTGGAGCAGCGAGTAAGAATGGTGTGCTGGTTAAAGGATCCAATTATCTTGAGATGATGGCTCAATTGGATACTCTAGTTTCAGATAAAACTGGAACACTTACTGAAGGTAGGTTTAGAGTTAATAAAGTTGTAGCTGCTCCTGGTCATGCTGAAGAAGAGGTTCTTAAGTACGCTGCTGCAGTAGAGAGTAACAGTACACATCCAATTGGTCTATCTATCGTTTCAGCATGTGAAGATAGGTATGACGCTAAATTGGTTGGTAGCGTAGAAAACGTCCCTGGAAAGGGAATTATAGCCGTTGTAGACGGACATAAAATTGCTGTCGGCAACAATGTACTGGTTAGCCCGTTCCTAACTGGTACATCCAGTGAAAATGTACCAGTTAGGAACGGGCTGAAAGGTACATTGGTACATGTCAGTCTTGATGGTGAATATATTGGAAGTATTCAGGTTGCTGATGCGCCTAAGAGTGAGGCGAAGAAGGCAATTAGTGATATAATAAATGAGAAGGTTGAGCATGTCGTAATGCTGACAGGTGATGCCGAGGAGACAGCGAGAGCACTCGCTGCTGAGCTCGGCGTTAGTGAGTATCGAGCTCAGCTGCTTCCACAAGACAAGGTGCATGTTGTGGAAGGTCTCCTCGGCAAGTTGCCAGAGAAGAAGTATCTGGCTTTCGTTGGAGATGGAATTAATGATGCACCAGTTCTGACAAGAGCAGATATCGGTATTGCTATGGGCTCACTTGGATCAGATGCGGCAATCGAGGCTGCAGATATCGTTATTATGGACGATAATATCGCTAAGATTCCGATGCTCATCAGAATTGCTAGAAGAACGATTTCAATTAGTAAAGCAAATATTGCTTTCGCACTCACAGTTAAAATTGCTTGTCTCATACTTGGGGCACTTGGAATAGCGAATATGTGGGCTGCTGTATTTGCAGATGTTGGAGTCGCAATGATATGTATTCTCAACTCAATGAGAATGCTTGCTAAGAGAACTTATTAGAGGATTGATATGGCACGTTCAGATAGATACGGACAGATAGAGGAAAGCGAGAAGGCTTACAATAAGATTAGAAAGAAATCTAAGAAAAAGAAGAAGCGTGGATGCCTTAAAGCTCTTATTATGCTAATTATTATTGTTGGTTTGATTTGTTGTGCAATTGGTGGCATTTATGCTGCAATTACTATTTCTCAAGCGCCTGCAATTAATCCTAAAACTATGTATGAATCGCTTAATTTGAGCACATACATTTACGACAATAAGGATAAAGTAATTGAGTCTGTTTACTACGACGAGAATCGTCGCATATGTCATTATGAGGATCTTCCAGAGAATCTTAAGAACGCATTCATTGCTATTGAGGATAAGACTTTCTGGAAACATCACGGATTCAATTTCAAACGTATGGGTGGTGCGGTTCTTCAATCTGTTACTAGTGGCGGTATAAGTGGAACGAGTACTATCACACAACAGCTAGCCCGTAACGTATACCTTGCTGATATTAAGAGTGAGCGTTCTATTAAGCGTAAGATAATCGAGATGTATTACGCTTATGTTATCGAGCGTGAGCTATCCAAGGAGGAGATACTTGAGAGCTATCTTAACACGATTTATCTAGGCTATGGTTGTTATGGCGTTACTTCAGCGTCCAAAACATATTTTGGTGTTGACATAGGCGATTTATCGCTCGAACAGTGTGCGGCACTCGCAGCGCTTCCTCAGGCTCCAGATACATATGCTTTGATTAAGAGCGAAAAAGATGAATATTGCACTAAGGTTAAGAAGGGCATTTATGCTAACGATATCTCAAGGGATAGAAGAGAACTCTGTCTTGACTTGATGGCAGATCAAGAATTTATTAGCGAAAATGAAGCTGATGCTGCCAAGAAGCCATTGGTTGATTTCATCAAGCCTGGTGTTTCGACAGCAAGCAACACTTCAACGTCGTATTTCAAAGATTATGTAATTGATCAGGTTGCTAAGGATCTAATGAATGAGTATGGAAAATCAGAGCAGGAAGCTTTGAATATGATATATACTAAGGGGCTTAAGATTCACTCAACACTTGATTCTAAGATACAGAAGGTTGTTGCTAAGGAATTGAAGAAGGATAGCAACTTCCCTAACACTGCCAAGGGCAAGAAACCTGAAGCAGCAATGGTAGTTGTTAGTGTTAAGAACGGTGCCATTCGCGCTATGGCTGGTGGACGTAAGCCTGACGGAGAGCAACTGTATAATAGAGCAACAGCTACAAGACAGCCAGGATCTTCAATCAAGCCTCTGGCGGTATATGGTGCAGCTCTACAGAAGAGTTTTGAACTTGCTGAGAAAGGCCATAGGTGGGACTATGTCAACTATGGCTATGACAAGCAGGGAACAAGTGGCTATGGTAGTTACATAACAGCATCATCCAGGGTTAACGATGAGAAGATGGTTGTTAATGGCAAAGTATGGCCATACAACTCTAATGGCGCTTTCACAGGAAAGAATACTTTCAGAACTGCTATTCAACAGTCAATCAATACCTGCGCAGTTAAGATTCAACTGCAGGTAGGCAATCAGTATTCTGCTGATATGGTACAAAGATTTGGAATATCATTACTTGTAACAGATACATCCAAAGCTGCAAATGATATGAATGCCGCTTCGCTCGCACTGGGTGGTCTGACATATGGCGTTAGCCCTCTTGAAATGGCTCTCGCATATTCAGTTTTCCCTAATGGTGGTAAGCTCAATGAAGGTCACTGCTATACATATGTTGAAGATAGAGATGGCAAGGTCCTGCTCGAGCACAAGAACACTGCCAAAGAAGTCCTCGACCCAGGCGTTGCATGGATAATGACAGATGTACTTAAATCTGTTGTAAGCAGAGGTATCGCAGGTGGTGCTTCGCTCAGCGGTATACAGTCAGGCGGTAAGACCGGAACTACCCAGGATCAGTTTGATATCTGGTTCGATGGCTTCACTCCAAGATATGCTGCATCTCTTTGGATAGGAACAGATCAGAATGTACCATTAACTACTATGTCTGGACCTGCTGCATCTCTCTGGGGAAAGATCATGAATCAGATTCCTAAAGTTAAGAAGGGCAAGTACAAGAGTATGCCTAGCGATGTTGTTAAGTTAGGCGGTGAGTATTATACTATGGGAACTCAGCCTGGATATGGAGAGAATGAACTACCTGAATCTGATACTAGAACAGATAAACCAGATGAACCAACCAAAAAGAAAGATGAAAAGTCTGATAAGAAAGACAAAAAGTCAAATATAAAAGAAAAAGTAAAGAAAGACGTAAAGAAAGCTAAGAAATAGTAAGATTTTGCAACAGCGGGTCAGACCTAAGTTGCAAGATTGCAACTTAGGTCTGACCCGCTGTTGCAAAGAATGCAAAAAAGTCTTGCAATTTCAAGGGAATTGGTGTATAAATAGCAATATAAGTTATATTTGTTCGAAAGAGTGGGTCAAGCCCACTCTTTCAGTTTTATTCAGGACAATGGAAAAGATAGAAACATTATTAAATGAATACCTTGCTGACAAGGATCTGGAGCTGTACAGACTTGTTCACAAGAAGGAAGGTAAAGATTGGGTCTTGCGTGTACTTTTGGACAAGCCAGAGGGTTCAGAGCAGGAATATGTCGACATCGAGGAATGCGAAGAAGTTGCTAGATGGTTGTCTGACAAGCTTGACGAGATTGACTTCAGCGACAAGCAGTACAACCTCGAGGTATGCTCACCGGGACTGGATCGCGAGCTTATCAAGGATAGCGATTTCAGACGTTTTGCCGGAAGAGTGGTAGAAGTAAAGACATACGAGCAGATCAATGGCATGAAGAATTTCGAAGGTACATTGATTGGCAAGGAAGACAACGTTATTAAACTGGATATCGATGGCGCAACTCTCGAGTTGCCAGCTGACAAGGTATCCAAGATCAATTTGGCAGTAATTTTTTAGGAGGACAAAATGGCACAGAATGAATTTCTCGAAGCGTTCAAGGATCTTCAGAAAGAGAAGAATCTCTCAGAGGAAGAAATCATCGGCGCAATCAAGGATTCTATTGAGAATGCATACAGAAAGAACTATGGTGCATCCAATGTAAGAGTTGAAGTAGACATGGAGCAGGGCGCTGTAACAGTTCTCATGGGCATGGAAGTTGTTGAGGAAGTTGAGGACGATATGACTCAGATTAGCCTCACTGATGCTAAGGAACTGTACGACGGTTATGAGGTTGGCGACATCGTTGAGTACGAGATCGATCCTAAGGATTTCAACCGTATTGCAGCACAGGGTGCTAAGCAAGTCTTCGTTCAGAAGAATAGAGAAGCTGAGAGATCAAACTCCTTCAACGAGTATATCGACAAGAAGGGTCAGATTATCACAGGTAAGGTTGAGAGAATCAACAATGGAACAATGCTCCTCTCACTGGGAAGCACAGAGGGTATCGTACCTAATTCAGAGCAGGTACGCACTGAGTCCTTTAAGCCTGGCGACAGAGTTAAGGTTTACGTTATGGACGTTAAGAAAGAGAGCAAGGGACCTCAGGTATTCCTGTCAAGATCACATCCTGGTCTGGTAAGAGGACTCTTCGAACTCGAGATTCCTGAGATTGCAGACGGAACAGTTGAGATTAAGGGCATCGCTAGAGAAGCTGGTTCCAGAACCAAAATCGCAGTTTACTCTCATGATGAGAACGTTGATCCTGTAGGTGCTTGCGTTGGTAACAGAGGCGGCAGAGTACAGAACATCGCAGACGAGCTCTTCGGTGAGAAGATTGATATCATCGTATGGGATGAGGATCCTGCAGTACTTATCTCCAACGTATTAAGACCAGCAATCGTTGAAGGCGTATACGTTAACGAAGAAGAGAAGTCAGCTACAGCAGTAGTTCCTGAGCAGCAGCTCTCACTGGCAATCGGTAGAGAAGGTCAGAATGTAAGACTTGCTGCAAGAGTCAGCGGATGGAAGATTGATATCAAGTCCAACGACCAGCTCAAGGAAATGGGATTTGCATTCGATGAGTATGAAGATGCAGAAGAGGATGTAAATGAGGAGACAGCAGCAGAGTAAGCCGATGCGTAGATGCATTGCTTGCTACACATCGTATCCACAGAACGAACTACAGAGATTCACTTTGGTGGACGGCGAGATAGTTCCAGATACTGATGGAAAGAATGATGGAAGAGGATTCTACCTCTGCAAGAAGAGAGAATGCCTCGATGTAGCAATTAAGAAGAAAGCTTTTAATAGGATCTGCAAGAAGAACGTAGATCCAGATACTATAAGACAGGTTGTTGAGAAGGTACTCGACAACACTAAGGAGGCACAATAATGTCAAAAAAAGTTAGCGAGCTTATCAAGGAACTCGAAGTTGATTTCGAGAAACTGAATGGATATGCGGAGCAGCTTGGTATCAAATTAGCAGGAGAAAAGTCAAGCATCGATGATGGCGAAGCTGATAGACTGGCTAAGACAGTTAATATGCTGCTGGGTAGACCAACAGCTGAGACTGCTAGCAACAAGCCTAAAATCAATGCAAAGCTGGTACTTCCTAAGAGAGAAGCACCTAAGGCAAAGCCTGTTGCGCCAGTTAAGCCTGCTGAAGAGCCTAAGGAAGAAGTTAAGGAAGAGCCTGTTGTAGAAGAGGCTCCTGTTGCTGAGACTCCAGCACCTGAAACTAAGGTTGAAGAGCCTAAGAAGGCAGAAGAACCTAAGGCTGATGTACCAGTTAGGAACGACCTAAGTGGTGCAGAAGAATACCAGAATGCTCCTAATAAGCCTATGCGTTTCAAGAAGATTTCTGACGCTGAAACTGAGAAAAAGAAAGCAGAAGAGAATAAGAAGAAACAGCAGGCTAATAGGGAAAAATTCTACAAGGATAATAAAGACAAGAAAGATCACGGCGACAAGAACCGTGGTGATAAGAAGGATTTCAAGAAAGATAAGAACGACAAGGACAGCAAGCCAACTCAGAATAGAGGAGGCAATGCCGGCGGTTCTGATGCTCCTGCAGGAAATGCTAAAAAGGGTAAAAGCAAGAAGTTCTTCGACAATAAGGATAAGGACAAGCAGTCAAGATTTGATAGAAGAGAAGACGGTCCTGGTTCAAGACGTAATAATAACAACAATAACATCTATGATGAACGTTCACTGGAGAAGCAGGAGCGTAGCAAGAAGAAGTACAAGACTAAGGTTGAGGAAGAACCTACAATTGAGGAGCTTCTCCCAGAAGGTACTATCGCTGTAACAGTTCCTATTACTGTAGCTGGACTATCAGAGCAGGCTGAAATCAGCGTATCCACTATCATCATGTCAATGATGCAGATGGGTGTTATGGCTACTGTTAACCAAACGCTCGATAAGGATGCAGTTGAACTGCTCGCAGCAGAGCTTGGACTTCAGATTGTAGTTACTGAGGAAGAGGAAGAAATCATCGAAGCTGGTATCGATAACCACGTTGATAACGAGAACGATCTCGTAGGTCGTCCACCTATCATCACAGTTATGGGTCACGTTGACCACGGTAAGACTTCACTTCTGGACGCTATCCGTAACACTAATGTTACTGCAGGCGAGTCCGGTGGTATCACTCAGCACATCGGTGCGTCTGAGGTAGAGATTAACGGTCAGAAGATAGTATTCCTTGATACACCGGGACATGAGGCTTTTACTACAATGAGAGCTAGAGGTGCGCAGGTTACAGATATCGCTGTACTGGTAGTAGCAGCTGACGACGGCGTAATGCCACAGACCGTAGAGTCTATCAGCCACGCTAAGGCAGCAGGCGTTCCTATCATCGTTGCAATTAATAAGATGGATAAGCCAGGCGCTAATCCGGATAGAGTTAAGCAGGAACTCACAGAGCACGGCATCATCGTAGAAGACTGGGGTGGCGAAACAATCGCTGTACCTGTATCCGCTAAGAAGGGTGAAGGAATCACTGAGCTCCTCGAGATGATTCTGCTTCAGGCAGAGGTTCTCGAACTCAAGGCTAACCCTGACAGACTCGCTATGGGTACTGTAATCGAGGCTAGACTTGATAAGGCTAAGGGACCTGTTGCTACACTGCTCGTATCCAACGGAACACTTAAGTCCGGACAGTCTGTTGTAGCAGGTACTTGTGCTGGTAAGATCAGAGTAATGACTGACCACAAGGGTAAGGCAATCAGAAAGGCTGGCCCAGCAACTGCTGTAGAAATCCTCGGTCTGTCCGATGTTCCAGCAGCTGGTGATGCTTTCAACGCTGTAAGAGACGACAAGACAGCTAGAGAAATCGCAAATAACCGTAAGGAGAAGATGAGAGAAGAGGTTCTGGCTAAGAATGCTAGCATGACTCTCGACAAACTGTTCAGCCAGATTCAGGAAGGCGAAGCTAAAGAACTTAACCTCATCGTAAAGGCTGACGTACAGGGTTCAGTTGGTGCTATCATCACATCCCTCGAGAAGCTCCAGACTCCGGAGGTTAAGATTAATGTAATCCACTCAGGCGTTGGTACTGTAAATGAGTCAGACGTAACTCTTGCTGAGACATCCAATGCTATCATCATCGGATTCAACGTAAGACCTTCATCTGCAGTTGAAAAGCAGGCTAAGGATCACGAAGTAGAGATGAGACTCTACAGAGTAATCTACGATATCCTCGATGATATTGAGGCAGCTATGAAGGGTATGCTCGATCCTGAATTCAAGGAAGAGGTTCTCGGAAAGGCTGTAGTTAGAGATACATTCAAGGTGCCTAGCGTTGGAGTTATCGGTGGATGCTACGTTCAGGAAGGTATTGTTAAGCGTAACGAACAGATTAGACTTGTACGTGATGGTATCGTAATCCACGAGGGTGTTATTTCATCCCTTAAGAGATTCAAGGACGACGCCAAGGAAGTTGCACAGGGTTACGAGTGTGGTCTCGGTATCGAGAACTACAACGATATCAAGCCTGAGGACGTAATTGAGTGCTTCACAATGGTAGAGGTTGAAAGAGCATAATATGGCAAGACATAGACAGGGAAGACTTAGTGAGGAAATCAAGAAGAGTATTTCAAACTTCCTGATTAACGGAGCTAAGGATCCAAGACTTAATTCAAGAATTATTACAATCACTGGTGTTGAAGTGACTAATGACGGTAGCTATGCGACGGTATACGTATCGCCGCTGGCTCTCGCTGATGAGGACAAAGCGCAAGTCGTGAGCGACGTTTTGGCAGGATTCGAGAAGGCGAAGGGTGCGTTAAGATCTCAGGTTTCAAGAGACATCAAATTGAGACACACACCGGAGCTCATCTTCAAGCATGACTCATCGCAGGACTACGGTGCTCACATCGACTCACTGATTGAAGAAATCAATGCTCAGCCTAAGAGCACTGATAACGAGGAAGAATAATGAATGATTCTCTAAGAAGTATCGCAACAATTATGAAGGACATTAATTCTGTTCTCATATATCCGCACATTAATATGGACGGCGACGCGCTGGGCTCATGCTCGGCGCTTTGCCTTGCCTTGAGAAGTCTGGGTAAGAAGGCTTACGTGATGATTTCAGAACCTGTTCCTAAGAATCTTGATTTCCTTGAGTGCGGCTGCACAACTACTGACGATAGCGTTATTGAGGACGTTGAGCTGTCACTGATGCTCGACTGTAATAGTAGCAATCGTATTGTTGGTAGAGAGGCTGCATTCGAGAGGGGAAGATTGAAGGGCTGCATCGATCACCACGCTGTTGGTGTTACAGATATTAAGTTCGATTTCTTCAGATCTGAGCCAAAGTCAGCAGCTACAGGTGAGATTATTTACCAGCTGATTAGAAATCTTGGCGTAGAGATTAATCTGGATATCGCTAATTGTCTGTTCGCAGCAATTACAACGGATACAGGCAATTTCCAGCATAACAATACAACTAAGAGATCTCACGACATTGTTGGACATTTTTATCAGGTGGCAGGATTTGATTCCAAGGCTATTTCAGCGCTAATTTATGACAGACAGTCCAAGGAAGCATTGATGATGGAAGGCAAAATTCTCTCAGCACTCGAGTTCCATGCAGATGGTAAGGTTGCAGTAGGTGCTGTTACACAGGCATTGCTCACTGAATGCCACTGCACTATGGATGAAGCAGAAGGTATGATCCAGAGAATTATGAGTATTGATGGCGTTGAAGTTGGTGCTCTCTTCAAGGAGACAACAGATAATATTCGAGTAAGTCTTCGTGGTAAGTATTATGCTAATGTTGCCGCCGTTGCTACTGTATTCGGCGGTGGTGGACATATTAAAGCAGCTGGATGCACTTTCAATACGCCGCTGGCTACTGCTAAAGAACAATTGATTCCTGAACTTGTTAAGGCGGTTAAGAAGTAAATGAAGATAGAAGGCGTTATCAATATAAATAAGCCGGCTGACTGGACTTCTCAGGATGTATGTGCCAAGCTAAGAGGTAAACTTCAGATTAAGAAGATAGGTCATACAGGAACTCTTGATCCGATGGCTACGGGAGTTCTTCCTGTATGCATAGGCAATGCATGCAAGATAATCGAGTATTATGATCATGACCACAAGAGTTATCATGCAACAATGCAACTTGGACTTGAGACAGATACACTCGATATCACCGGAGAAACTCTTTCTCAACACGATTTCTCCAGCGTTGGTATAGAAGATGTCTACGCAGCTTTCGAAGCTTACAAGGGAAATATCAGCCAGATACCACCTAAGTATTCAGCTGTTCGTATCAATGGTCAGAGAGCATATGACCTTGCAAGACAGGGCATTGATGTTAATATCAAGCCACGCGAAATTACCATATACAATAACAAGATTACTTCTATGAATCTTAATGATGGAATCATCGAGTTCGATGTTGAATGCTCCAAGGGTACATATATTAGAACTATGATTGATGATATCGGTCGTAAGCTCGGATGCATGGCGACAATGACAGCACTTGTAAGAACACAAAGCGGCAATTTCAAATTATGCGGATCTGTGGATTTCTTCAAACTCCTCGAGATGCCTCTAGAAGAGATACGACCACTTGTTTTGCCTGCTGATGAGACCATTAACCATACAGGTGTTGTCACGGTTATTGACGAGAAATACAGATTCGTAACACATGGAAATGAAATACTTTCCAAGGATTACAAAGTAAGTAAGGATTGCGACTTCGAGAATGCATATAGAATATATTGCAAGGGCGAATTCATAGGAATTGGAAAGATTATGAATAGGGTGTTGCAGCCGATTAAGGTTGTGACTGAACAGGAATAGATGCAAATATTTACATCAGTTGATGACATTAGAATAGAGGAGAAGACTGCGGTTGCTTTGGGAAATTTCGATGGTATACACATCGGACATACCGAGATTCTTAAGAATGCGATTGAAGCAGCCAAATTGGAGGGCCTTAAGTCTCTGTGTTATACGTTCTCCAATCATCCATTTAACTTCATCATGCATCGCGAAGCGACTGATCCTGAGGCAATCAAACTGATTTGCTCCGAGGAAGACAAGATTGCGATGCTCGAAGAGATGGGCTTTGATTATCTCGTCAATGTGCCTTTCGATGAGGTGACTATGAAGATGCATGCACACGACTTCTTCGAGGACATTCTTGTTAAGAAACTGAACGCAGCTGTCATCTCTGTTGGATTTAACTACACTTATGGCACTCGTGCTGAGGGCAAAGCGGAAGATCTTCTTGTTGAGGGTGCGACGAAGGGTATCGAAGTACACGTTCATGATGCGGTAATGTATGAAGATAAGGTTGTTAGCTCAACTTTAATTCGTGAGATGATTGCAGCGGGAGATATGGCTAAGACAGAGGAATTGCTCGGAAGACCATATGCTTTTACCGGAGTTGTTGAACATGGCAAGTCGGTGGGAAAACAGAAAGGTTTTCCGACTGTAAACATCGTTCCTGAAGCAGATAGAGCACTGCCGCCAAAAGGTGTATACGCTGCAATTACTAACGTTGAGGGCGTTGACTATAAGAGTATTGCCAATCTGGGAATTCAGCCAACCTTCGATGGAACTACAACCAAGATTGAATCGCATCTTTTCGACTATTGCGGAAATGCTTACGATAAGAATATTATTGTTTCGCTCAAGAAATTCATTAGACCTGAGATGAAATTCGCAAGTTCTGATGAACTGTACGAACAAATCAGGAAGGATTGTGAGGCTGTATTATGAATCTATGGACACCAATTATAATACTGGCAGCATCTAACGTTATTTATAATGTTTGCTCCAAATCTACACCTGCTGCAATCAATCCGCTTGCAATGCTGGTCGTTGTATACCTGATTGCTGCCTTCACTGCTGCCGTTATGTACTATACAACTTCTGGCGGTCCAGGCCTCCAGTCAGAATTCAAGCATATCAATTGGGCCGGTATCTTGATGGGTCTTTCAATTGTAGGACTCGAGTTCGGTAATATCTACATGTACAAAGTAGGCTGGGAAATTTCCGTTGGATTCATGCTTTCAAGCACAATCGTAGCGCTCGCACTCTTCGCAATAGGCGTTCTGATCTATCACGATGAGATTACAATGTACAAGGTAATTGGAGTTATCGTTTGCCTATTCGGACTATATCTAATTAATAAATAAAAATGCACTATTTAGCCCGTTCCTAACGGGTACATAAATCAAAAATGTACCCGTTAGGAACGGGCTGAAAGGTACAAAAATATACTGGACAAATTGCGATTTGTGTGGTAATATCAATGCGTTCGCGTGTGCGGACAAGTAATTAATGCATACTGTTGCTTCAGGGATGCGCTTCTCCGGCGGTCTCGCAGCAATGGTGAATGACAGAAAAGGAGAAAGATTATGCTTACTAAGGAAAAGAAGACTGAAATCATCAAGGAGTACGCTGTTAAGGAAGGCGATACAGGTTCCCCAGAAGTACAGGTTGCTATTCTTACTTACAGAATCAACGATCTGAACGAGCACCTGAAGGAGCACCACAAGGACTTCCATTCAAGAAGAGGTCTGCTCAAGATGGTAGGTCAGAGAAGAAACCTTCTCAAGTATCTCAAGGAGACAGATATCGAAAGATACAGAGCACTTATCGCTCGTCTCGGACTGAGAAAGTAATTTAAGACAATGAGAGCGGAGGTTATAAGGCCTCCGCTTTACTTGTATATAAACCCATAGGAGAGAAATAATTAACAGGAAGGAGTTGTTAATAATGGGTAGATTTGAAGATTATAAGACTTATAGAACAGCAGTTGGCGGCAGATTACTCGAGTTTGAAATCGGTAAGGTCTGCGAACAGGCCAACGGACAGGTAACAGTAAAGTACGGTGACACAGTTGTTAACTGTACTGTATGTGCCAGCAAGGAGCCAAAGCAGGACGTAGATTTCTTCCCGCTGACTTGCAGCTTCGAAGAGAAGATGTACGCAGTTGGTAAGATTCCTGGTGGTTACATCAAGAGAGAAGGTCGTCCAAGCGACAAGGCTACTCTGGTATCAAGACTGATTGACAGACCACTTAGACCACTTTTCCCTAAGGGATACAGAAATGATGTATGCGTAACAGCTACAGCATGGTCAGTAGATGTTGATTGCCAGCCTGAGGTAGCATCACTCCTCGGTACATCTTGTGCAATCGCTATCTCTGATATTCCATGGGATGGCCCTACAGCAGGCGTTGTAGTAGGTAAGGTTGATGGGGAGTTCGTTATCAACCCTACATTCGAGCAGAGACAGGTTTCCGACCTTAACCTCACTGTATGCGGAACAGAGGAGGCTATCATGATGGTAGAGGCTGGAGCTAATGAGCTTCCTGAGGAAGAAATGCTCGAGGCAATTCTCTTCGGTCACGAGGAGATTAAGAATATCTGCAAGTTTATCAAGGAAATCGTTGCAGAAGTTGGTAAAGAAAAGCAGGAATACAAGGCTTTCAAGGCTGCTGAAGATGTTGATGCTGCAGTTAGAGAGTATGCAACTCAGAAGATGGTTGATGCTATCTACACAGTAGACAAGCAGGAAAGACTTGCTAATATGGATGCAGTAATCGAAGAGACTAAGGAACACTTCGCTGAGGAATACGAAGAGAGAATGGCCGAGGTTGACGAAGTACTGTACAACATCAAGAAGGAAGAAGTTAGAACAAGAATCCTCGAGGAAGGCGTTCGTCCTGACAACAGAGCTCTGACAGAAGTAAGACCACTCTTCAGCGAGACTGGCGTACTTCCAAGAACTCACGGAACAGGACTCTTCAAGAGAGGACAGACTCAGGTTCTTTCAGTTTGTACACTTGCACCTCTTAGCGAGGCTCAGTACCTTGATGGCATTGATTCAGACGTAACTCGCAAGAGATACATGCATCAGTATAACTTCCCAGGATACTGCACTGGCGAAGCTAAGCCTAGCAGATCACCAGGACGTCGTGAAATCGGACACGGCGCGCTCGCAGAGAGAGCACTTTTGCCAGTACTCCCTAGCGAGGAAGAGTTCCCATACGCAATCAGAGTCGTATCTGAAGTTCTTTCATCCAACGGTTCTTCATCAATGGCATCAACTTGCGGTTCTTGCCTTGCACTGATGGATGCCGGAGTTCCAATTAAGAAGCCTGTATCAGGTATCGCTATGGGACTTATCGAGGGATTCAATGAAGACGGATCCAGCAAGTTTGCTGTTCTTTCTGATATTCAGGGTATGGAAGACTTCCTCGGAGATATGGACTTCAAGGTAACAGGAACTCCAGACGGAGTAACTGCACTTCAGATGGATATTAAGGTTCACGGACTGAACAGAGAGATCCTCAAGCAGGCTCTTGATCAGGCTAAGGTAGGACGTGCTCATATCCTCGAGAATATGCTCGAAGAGATTGCTGAGCCACGTGCTGAACTTTCACCATATGCTCCAAGATGCATCAGTATGAGAGTTGATCCAGACAAGGTTAGAATTGTTATCGGACCAGGAGGAAAGACTGTCAACAGAATCATCGACGAGACAGGTGTTAAGATTGATATTTCAGATGAGGACGTTGGTCTCATCACAATTTACTCTGTAGATCAGGCTAGCGCAGAGGCTGCTAAGCACGAAATCGAGATTCTCACTAAGGACGTTGAAGTAGGCGAGACTTACGAAGGTGAAGTAAAGAGAATTATGAACTTTGGTGCTTTCATTGAGATTCTCCCGGGCAAGGAAGGTCTTCTGCACATCTCCAAGATGGCTAAGCACAGAGTAGAGAAGGTTGAAGATGTAATGATTATCGGCGACAAGGTAACAGTAAAGGTTACTGAGATTGATAGCCAGAACAGAATTAACCTGTCAAGAAAGGACCTCGCTGAGGACTAATCGTAAGATTTTGTAAAGAGTCGGGTATTTTTACCCGGCTCTTTTTGTGCTAAAATAGTTTCGTTAGAAACATCCATGGAGGCATAGAGATGTTAAAGAAGAGACACAGCACTGTTAAAGTCGCAATTGCTATGGTCATCGTAGCGCTTTGTGCAATGGGTGCGCTATATTTCATAAGAAGCGCATATGGTTTTAGCCGAACTTACTCGGTGACACTTTTTGCGTTCATCGCAATAGTGTTGATTTTCTATATGTTGTCATTGACTCGTTGGAGAGATGTTGTAATTGTTGAACAACTTTCGCAGTATCCTCCTGAAGGCCTCAATCCTATTCAGACAGGTTGCATAATTGATGGCGTTGTTAATGATCGTGACATTGTTGCGGGATTCTATTATCTTGCTGAGAAGAGATATATGGATATCATTGAATATGAGCTGCAACGGTTCGAATTCAAGGCTTTGAACGAGCCAACAGATGAGGCTGACGCCATCAAAATCTTATATCGTGCGATCTTCAATGGTGAAAAGTCGGTGAAATTAGTTGATGCGGCAGATAGAATTGCCAAAGCTGTTCCGGCAGTTGAAGCTAAAACTATTAAATCAATTAGAAAGAAAAAGAATAGAGAAATCGCTAATCTTACTGGTAAGACTAGAGGCTTTAGAAAAAGCCTTCTTAACACCAAGGGTGAAGAGGCTAAGGCTATACTGACAGAAAATCCAGGATATATTTATCAGATTATTCCATATGCTTACGAGTTTGCTATTACAGCTAAACTTGCTAGTAATTATGATATTAAAGAAATGGACCCACCTGTATGGTATTTCCCATATGGAGTTGATGAAGACTATAAATTCGATGTTATTATCTATAATTCGATGCTCAGAAATCTTCCAGGTGAGCTACGCAAAGAAGTGTTTGATAAATTGAATAGAATCCAGATTGCTAAATAATAATGGAATTATATAAAGAGGGATATACTCAGAATAGAGAACTAAGCTGGCTCAATTACAATGAGCGAGTTCTACAAGAGGCGCTTGATGTTACGGTGCCTCTCTTTGAACGTCTGAACTATATCTCTATTTTTATGTCTAATCTTGAAGAGTTTATTCAGGTTAGAGTTGGTGGCCTCATAGAAGAAGACGAAAGAGGTTCTGATAAAATTGATGATAAGTCAGGAATGAATGCCGAAGAACAGCTTAAAGCTATTTATAAAAGAATTGCACAGCTTCTGACTTACAAAGATAAAATCCATGTTCGTGTAGAACAGAGACTTGCGAAAGCAGGAATTGTACGCGTTGATTCTAAGAGCTTGACAAGGGAAGAAGTTGATAAGTGCAAGAAGTTCTATAAGAAAGAAGTCAAGAATACTATTAAGATCTATATGGGGTCTAAAGTTAAAGATTTCCCATACATTGATCAGGATAAATCCTATATAGTTTCACGCCTTGAAGCTGAGACTAATATAATTTTTTCGGTTATTGATATTCCTTCAAATCTTCCAAAAATTCTGGTTCTTAATGATGGAATTCCTGCGTCATTATCTTTGCAATATGATTTCAATGCATATAGTAATGCGAGATATGGTAGTACAACTTTCAGATATATTCTTGTAGAAGATATAATCAAAATGTTTGCTGCAGATGTATTTGCACCGTTTGATGTTGCTGAAATTGCAACTATTGATATTGCAAGGAATGCAGAGATCGAAATCGATAAGAAGGAAGGGGATATGTTGAAGGATATGAAAGAATTATCCGAACAGCGTAGATATTCTTCTCCTGACAAATTGATTATAGACACTAATATTAGCGAAAATTTGAACAAATTCCTTATGAAAGTATTCAAGTTGAAGCGTGCTCAGGTATTCACTACACTGAAGTTTGATTATAGCTATGTTGGCGAACTGGAAGAAAAAATTCCTGGTTGGTTAAAGGATGAGCTGTGCTGGGGTCCTGTTAAAGGTTTTAATCAGTTAAAGCTCGGATACGGTCCTGTTATCGACAGGTTGAGAAAGAAAGAGATTCTTTGCTGCTATCCGTACGACACAATGGAACCTTTTCTTGAGCTTCTTAAGGAATGCACAACTGATCCGAGGGTAAAGGAGATAAGAATGACGATATATAGATTATCGTCACATCCAAAGATAGTTGAATACCTCGAAGAGGCTGCTCAAAATGGCAAGAAAGTAACCGCAGTAATGGAGCTCAGAGCTCGTTTTGACGAAGAGAATAATATCGATTGGTCAGAAAGAATGCGTCGTAAGGGTGTTAAAATTCGTTTCGGCGATGAACGATATAAGATTCATTCCAAATTGGCACAGATTGTGCTTGAGGAGAGTGGCAAAACAAAGTATATTACACATCTCTCAACCGGTAATTTCAACGAAAAGACAGCTTCAAGATATACCGACATTGCGCTAATTACATATGACCAGAGAATTGGTGCTGCAGCTAACGAGATGTGGCAGGATATCATGGCGAACAAGGTCGGTTCTTATGATCATATCCTTACTTCGCCTAAGACGATGAAGGAGACTTTAATTAACCTCATAAGACGTGAAGCTAAGAAGGGCAAGAATGGCCGCATCTTCATCAAGGTAAACTCTGTTACAGATGATGACCTGATCGAAGAACTGAAGCAAGCTTCATGCGCAGGTTGCAGGATTCGTATGATAGTACGTGGAATATGCTGTCTGTTGCCTGGCGTTGAAGGATATACTGAAAATATCAAGGTGGTTAACGTAGTTGGTAGATATCTTGAACATTCAAGGGTTTACGTGTTTGGAACCGGTAAGGAAGAAGTGATGTATATTTCTTCTGCAGACTTCATGGTTCGAAATATGTCGAAGAGAATTGAACTTGCTGCACCTATCTATAACAATGAATTAAGGCGTCGCATCAAAGCTATTCTATATCTGAATTACATGGATAATGTTAAGGGTAGATATCTTAGATATGATGGAAAGTATTACAAGAAGGTCCAGGGCGATATAGTTGTAGATAGCCAGACTATGTTAATGGGATAATGTACCTTCCAGCCCGTTCCTAAGTGGTGCATCTAAATAAAAAATGCACCACTTAGGAACGGGCTGAGTGGTACATTATTCATTTTCATCTTTGTTTTTGTTAGGGAAGAAGAGGACTTTGTCTTCTTCTTTTTCATTTGCTGGATTGTAGTCATCGTCGTCTTCGACGGTGAAAGAAGCGCCATTGTTGCGGAGTTTTTTGATTAGCATTTCAAACAAATCAAAGAGTTTGTCACCGAGCTTTTTTTCGGTATCTTGAATCTCTTTTTTATTCTTAATTGAGGTGTAAATTGCTATTCCAATTATGAATAGAACTGCGATGATTATAAGTGGCATTTTGTCCTCCAAAACAATTATCTTGCACTTAATTGTATACTCTAAAAATTATCACGTCAATATTAGTTTAAATCGTTCAAAAACCGTTGAAATTGTGGTATTATTACCATGTATGTAAAGATGGCTATTTGTGTGCAAAAAATTCCTAGAAATGCACACAAAACTATCGCATAAAAGATATAAATTATTACTAAATTGGAGGACCCAAATGGAAAAGAAAAAGGCTAATGGTTTCGCGTTACTTCCTATTCTGGTCTTTCTGGTGCTGTATCTGGGTAGTGGTATTTATTTCGAGTACATTAACCCAGTAGAAGGAGGTATGGGATTCTACATCATGTCTGTTGTAGTATCCTTCGTAATTGCTCTCATCGTTGCACTAGTTCAGAACAAGGACTTAACATTCGACGAGAAGATTCATGTATGTGCTACAGGAATCGGAGATGACAACATTACAATTATGATTTTCATCTTCTTAGTTGCTGGAGCATTCAGCGGTATCGCATCTGCATCAGGTGGAGCAAGCAGTACTGCTTATATGTTACTGAGCATAATTCCAGTTCAGTTCGCTATCCCGGGAATCTTCCTGATTGCTTGCCTGATTTCAATGGCAATGGGAACCAGCTGTGGAACCATCACGGTCCTCGCACCTATAGCTCTTGCAATCTCGCAGTCTACAGGACTTAATCTTGCGCTTTGCATCGGTACTGTAGTTGGCGGATCAATGTTCGGAGACAACCTCTCATTCGTATCCGATACAACAATTGCTGCGACTAAGACACAGGGCGTCCCAATGCAGGCTAAGTTTAAAGCAAACTTCAAGATTGCTCTTCCTGCAGCAGCAGTTACTCTAATCGTTCTGCTGATATTCTCATTCAACAGCGGAGTTGCAGATTTCAGCATTGATTCATTCAACATCATTCAGACTATCCCATATTTCGTAGTTCTGATTGCTGCTATCTGCGGAGTTAACGTATTCGTTGCACTTGTTGGAGGAACTGTTCTGTTCTTCATTATCGGACTTCTGACAAAGTCACTGACTATTGCTACTGCGTTCAGTGCGATGGGAGATGGAACTACTGGAATGTTCGAGACACTCGTAGTTGCAATTCTGGTTGCTGCTATTGGAGCGCTGATTAAGGAGAATGGAGGATTCGAAGCTATCCTTGAGCTAATTAAGAAGTCATTCAAGGGAACTAAGGGTGGTATGCTCGGCGTTGGACTTCTGGTACTGCTGATGGATATTGCTACAGCTAACAATACAGTTGCTATCGTAGTAGCTGCACCAATTGCTAAGGACATAAGTAAAGATTATAAGATTCCAGCCAAGCAGACAGCATCACTTCTTGATACATTCTCATGTATCGGTCAGGGACTTATCCCATACGGAGCACAGCTCTTGATTGCTGCAGGTATCGCAGGTATCTCAACACTGAAGATAATGCCATTCCTGTTCTATCAGTTTGCACTGCTGCTATCAGTTCTTTTCTTCATTGCAACTTACAAGAAGGGCAAGGAAGTTGAAGGACATATGGCTGGTCACGGAATGGATAATTAATAATTAGAATTTTAGATCATAGGAGAAAGAGAAATGTTTGAGAATTTATCAGATAAGCCGGTTGCTGAGTTTCAGAACGAACAAGTTCAGCACTGGAAAGATATAGATCTTCTTGGCCTCTGTGTCAAGGAAAGAGAAGGTTGCCCTAGCTATGTATTCTTCGAAGGACCTCCAACTGCGAATGGTAAGCCAGGCATCCACCATATGATGGCAAGAACTCTGAAAGATTCAGTTAATAGATACTGGACTATGAAGGGTTACCAGGTTAAGAGAAAAGGTGGTTGGGATACTCACGGACTGCCTGTAGAGATTGAAGTTGAGAAGCAACTCGGTTTCAGCGGTAAGCAGGAAATCGAAAAGTACGGAATTAAGGAGTTCAATGAGAAGTGTCGTGATTCCGTATTCACATACATCCAGATGTGGGAAGACATGTCAGACAGAATGGCTTATATGGCTGATATGGAAAACCCATATGTTACTTATCACAATGACTACATTGAGACAGGTTGGTGGATTGTTAAGAACGCATTCGACAAGGGCCTCGTTTATGAAGGATATAAGATTCTGCCATACTGCCCGCGTTGCGGAACAGGACTTGCTTCACACGAAGTCGCTCAGGGTTACAAGGACATCAAGGTTAATACTTTGACTTGTAAGTTCAAGAGAAAGAATACTGAGAACGAATATTTCCTCGCATGGACAACTACTCCTTGGACTCTGGCTTCCAACATCGCTCTGACTGTAGGACCTGACATTGATTACGTTAAGTGTCTGATGAAGTCCGGCGATAACGAAGGCAATCTGCTGTGGGTTGCTGAGTGCCAGGCTGCCAATACTTTCGGCAACGACGAGTACGAAGTTGTTGAGAAGGTTAAGGGTAAGGACATGGAGTACTGGGAGTACGAACAGCTCGAACCATTCTGCACTCCTGAAGAAGGCAAAGCACAGTTCATCGTAACTTGCATGGATTACGTTTCAACTGAGGATGGTACAGGTATCGTTCATACAGCACCAGCATTCGGTGAAGACGACTATCAGTGCGGACGTAAGTATAACCTCGCTGTAATTCAGCCTGTAGATGAGAAGGGCTGCTACACTGAGACTCCATGGAAGGGAAGATTCGTAATGGAAGACGGTCTGGACGTAGATATCATTAAGTATCTCGCTCAGGACGACAAGATTTTCGCTAAGATCAAAATGGAGCACGCTTATCCACACTGCTGGAGATGCGGAACTCCACTCGTATATTACGCAAACAAGTCTTGGTACATTGAGATGACTAAGCTGAGAGATCAGCTCGTAGCTAATAACAACACAGTTAACTGGTATCCAGACTATGTAGGTGAGAAGAGATTTGGTAACTGGCTCGAGGAAGTTAAGGACTGGGCTATCTCCAGATCAAGATATTGGGGAACACCAATTCCAGTATGGAAGTGCGAGTGCGGACATCTGCACTGCGTAGGTTCCAGAAAACAGCTCGTTGAAGATGCAGAGCAGGATATCGATGAGACTATCGAACTGCACAGACCATACGTTGATGATGTTACTATCAAGTGTCCAAAGTGTGGTAAGAGCATGCACAGAATTCCTGAGGTTATGGACTGCTGGTTCGACTCAGGAGCAATGCCATTCGCTCAGTGGCACTATCCGTTTGAGAACAAGGAAAAGTTCGATGAACTCTTCCCGGCAGACTTTATCTGTGAGGGTATCGACCAGACTAGAGGTTGGTTCTACTCATTGATGGCTGTATCGACTATCGTAAAGGGTTGCGCACCATACAAGAACGTTTTGGTTAATGACTTGATTCTCGACGCTAAGGGCAAGAAGATGTCCAAGCACGTAGGTAATACAGTTTCACCATTCGAGCAGATCGACAAGTACGGTGCAGATGCTGTTAGATGGTACCTCGTATATTCATCACCAGCATGGACTCCAACAAAGTATGACGAAGAAGGCGTTAAGGAAGTTATCTCCAAGGTATTCTCAACTCTGAAGAACACTTATAACTTCTTCTGCCTCTATGAAAATATCGACAACGTTGATGCAGCTAAGCTCGATGTTCCATATAGCCAGAGACCTGAGCTCGACAGATGGATCATCAGCAAGTACAACAAGCTGATCAAGGATACTACTGAATCAATGGATCAGTATGACCATATGAAGACTGTAAGAGCAATCGGTGACTTTATCTCCGATGATCTCTCCAACTGGTACATTAGAAGAGCTAGAAGAAGATTCTTCGCTGAGGGACTTGAGCTTGATAAGCAGGCTGCTTATGCAACTACATATGAAGTACTCGTAGGTCTTGCTAAGATGATGGCTCCAGTAGCTCCATTTATCTCAGATGAAATCTACACTAAGCTGACAGGCGAGAAGACAGTTCACATTGCTCACTATCCAATTGCTGATGAGTCTCTCATCGACGAGAAGGTTGAAGAGAGAATGGATCTCGTTAAAACTCTTGTTAACCTCGGTAGAGGAACAAGAGAACAGGAGAAGCTGAAGGTTAGACAGCCTCTTGCAAGTGTAATGGTAGACGGCAAGTATAGAAATACTATCGGAGACCTGACAGGACTGATTGAGGAAGAGCTGAACGTTAAGGAAGTTATTTTCGAGGACGATCTCGACAAGTATATGAACTTCTCACTCAAGCCTAACTTCAGAGCAGCTGGTCCGGTATTCGGTAAGGATATCAAAGCATTCGGTGCTGCAATGGCACAGACAGATGCTAAGGCATTCATCGCTGAGCTCGCTAAGGGACCTGTTAGCATGAAGGTTGGCGAAGGTGAGTACAAGATTACTGACGAACTCGTTGACGTTAAGATTGCCGCTAAGGAAGGCTTCGTAGTAGGAATGGAGAACAATGTATTCACAATTCTGGATACAACTCTTACTCCAGAGTTGATCGAACAGGGTTATGTTCGTGAGGTTATCTCCAAGATTCAGCAGCTCAGAAAGCAGGCTAACTTCGAGATGATGGACGAGATCAAAATCTTCATGAATGCTGATGACGAAATTAAGGCTGCAGTTGAAGCAAACAAAGACTTCATCATGGACGAGACAATCGCTAAGAGCATCGAGTCCAAGGATGGTATCGCTGAGTTTGACATCAACGGCCACAAGACAGGCATCGCAGTTGAGAAAATGTAATTTTGCAACAACGGGTCAGACCTAAATTGCAAGATTGCAACAAAGGGACACACCTTGAATAATTTACTAGACTATAACATTCAAGAATTAACGACAATTGTACAATCGTTGGGCGACAAGGCTTTCCGTGCAAAGCAGATCTTCGGATGGCTGGCGAAGGGTGCCGAGTCGTTCGACGATATGACTAATGTGCCTGCGAAGCTCCGTGAGGCTCTTGCTCAGAATTACTATATTGGCTTGCCCAAAGTAGTTGTTACTCAAGAGTCGAAGGACGACGGTACCAGAAAGTGTCTGTATGAGTTCGCTGACGGCGCGAGAGTTGAGTCTGTATTCATGAAGTATAGCTACGGTAATTCAATCTGTATTTCATCACAGGTGGGATGCAGGATGGGTTGCAAGTTCTGTGCTTCAACATTGAATGGACTCGAGCGCAATCTGACTGCAGGCGAGATGCTCGCCGAGGTACTCCAGATGCGCAATGTTACCGGCGAGGATATCGGGCACATTGTAATAATGGGTATAGGCGAATCGCTGGATAATTATGACAATCTGAGCAAGTTCTTAAGACTCATTCACGACGAGAAGGGATACAATCTCGGATATCGCAACATTACGATCTCAACATGTGGACTTGTTCCAATGATTGATAGATTTGGTGACGATTTCCCACAGGTTAATCTCGCGGTTTCTCTTCATGCTCCTAATGACGAGATAAGACGCAGGACAATGCCAATTGCTAACAAGTATAGCTATGACGAATTGATTGCTTGTTGCAAGAGGTACACAGAGAAGACAGGTAGACGTATTACTTTCGAGTATACGCTGATAGATGGAGTTAACGATTCAGTTGCTAATGCTGAGGAGTTGGCAGGCCATCTTAAGGGATGGCTGACACATGTTAATCTAATTCCACTCAACAAGGTTGAGGAAAGAGAATTTGAGACCTCTCGCAAGGATAATATTGCAAAGTTCATGCAAACACTTGAAAAGAGAGGGGTTGCGGTAACTGTAAGACGTACGCTTGGATCAGATATTGATGCCGCTTGCGGACAGTTACGCGGAAAGAACAAGTAGTTAAATCAATAATTACGAGGAAATATTATGAAAATTCTAATTGATGGAATGGGCGGAGATTACGCTCCAGAAGAAATTGTTAAGGGTGCAATCAAAGCTGCCAAGGAAATTGATGAGAAGATCTTAATCATCGGCAGAGAGTCGCAAATTAAGCTGTATCTGGACAAGTATAAGTATCGTGGCAAGAATATTGAGATTGTAAATGCCAGCGAGGTTATTACTAACGATGAGCATCCAGCTATGGCTATTAAGAGAAAGAAGGACAGCTCAATCGTTAAGGGCATGAATATGCTGAAAGAGGGAGAAGCAGACGTATTCATCTCTGCTGGTAGCACTGGTGCGCTACTTTCAGGTGCGCTTCTGCTGCTGGGCCGTATCAAGGGCATTAAGAGACCTGCAATTGCTGCATGGTTCCCTAAGATCGGACAGAATGATCAGACTTTGTTACTGGACTGTGGGGCTAACGCTGACTGCAAGCCTGAGTATCTCTATCAGTTCGGAATGATGGGTAGCATTTTCGTTCATTGCATCAAGGGTATTGATAAGCCTGTAGTTAAACTGCTGAACGTTGGTGCTGAGGATGCCAAGGGCGATGAACTGCACAAAACCGCTTTCGATATGCTGAGAGATAGTAAAGCTAATTTCTGTGGCAATATCGAGGGAAGAGACATTGTATTTGGCGGAGCTGACGTAGTTGTTGCTGATGGATTCTCAGGAAATGTCTTCCTGAAGAGTTCAGAGGGAGTTGCGCTGTGCTTGATGGATATGATTAAGTCTAAACTCACAGAGGGCGTTGCAGCCAAAGCGGGCGCAGTTCTTGCATATGGCAAACTTAAGGATATTAAGAGCGAGTTCGACTATGCAGATGCTGGTGGAGCTCCAATTCTGGGAGTTAAGGGTGCTGTTCTTAAGATTCATGGCAACTCCAAGGAAAAGGAAGTATATTGGGCAATTAAGAAGGCTATTCCTTATGTACAGAAGGATGTTACTGGAATGATTGCACAAGCAATTATGGATGATGAAATCAATCAGGAATCAGCTGAAGAAATCATCAGAAACGAAATGTAGTAATGGTTAATTACGATAGACTGGAAAAGAAAATAGGATACAGTTTCAAGGATAAGGATCTACTTAAAACTGCACTTACTCACAGCTCTTATGCCAGTGAGCACAAAATGAATTATGAGCTCAATAATGAGAGGCTCGAGTTCATTGGTGATGCATATCTGGATGCTGTTATAGGACATAAGCTCTTCGATATCATGAAGACGTCGCATGAGGGTGTTCTATCCAGAAACAGGGCTGATGTTGTAAGGGAAGAGTCCCTCGCAGATATTGCACGTAAGATTAATCTTGGCGATTATCTCAATCTTGGCAAGGGCGAGGAACTTAATGGCGGCAGAAACAAGGATTCGATCTTATCGGATGCTTTCGAGGCACTACTCGGCGCTGTCATTCTTGACAGCGGTTTTGGCCAGTGTGAGAAGATTGTATTGGAACTGTTCGCAGATAAGATTCAGCTGGCTGTTGATGGTAAGCTGAATAAGGATTACAAATCCAGACTACAGGAAAAACTCCAGGAGAAATATCGTAGCGTTAAGATTAGTTATGTACTGACTTCCACAAGTGGTCCAGATCACGACAAAACTTTCAATGTTCAGGTCGAGATGGATGGCAAGGTACTAGGAAGCGGAACAGGTAAGAGCAAAGCTAAAGCTGAACAGGCTGCAGCCAAGGAAGTACTGTCGAAGGGAGACATATAAGTGTATTTTAAGCGCATAGAGATGCAGGGATTTAAGTCATTCGCTGACCCTGTAACAATCGAACTGAATGATGGTGTTACCTGTATTATCGGTCCTAATGGAAGCGGTAAGAGTAATATTTCTGATGCTCTGAGATGGGTACTTGGTGAGCAGAGCTCCAAGCAGCTCCGTGGAAATAAGATGCAGGATGTTATCTTTGCTGGAACTGCAACTCGTAAGCCTAAGGGAATGGCTGAGGTTACTCTTGTTATCGATAACACAACAGGAATTCTGCCTCTCGAGTACAACGAGGTTGCTGTAACACGTAGAATGTACCGCTCCGGTGAGAGTGAGTATATGATTAATGGCAATCAGTGCAGACTTAGAGATATCAAGGAACTTTTCATGGATACCGGTATTGGAGTTGACGGATATTCAATTATCGGTCAGGGCAAAATCGCCGAAATCGTAAGTTCCAAGGGCGAAGATCGTCGTCAGATTTTCGAGGAGGCTGCAGGTGTTGTTCTCTACAAGTCCAGAAAAACTGAGGCTGAGAATAAGCTGAAGACTGCTACTGAAAACCTTGATAGAGTTAAGGATATTATCAATGAAATTGAAGGCCGTATTGGTGGACTGAAAGAAGATAGCGAGAAAGCCACTGAATTTATTGGCCTGAGAGATAGATATAAGAAGCTGGGTATCAATATTATTCTGCACAACCTTGAGAGCCTTGATAAGAGCGTTAAACAAGGTGCTATTGATCTTGAGGAACTGGAGAATAAACTGACTGAAGCTACTAGTAAGAGCCAGGAGTTTGAGAATACTCTTGAGCAGTTCAGACTACAGGATGCAGAACTTAATGCTGAATTCAACCAGGCAAATGAGGATCTCTTAGCAAAGGTTGAAGAACTTAATATTATTACAAGCGGTGGACAGCTCAATGCTGAGAGGCTTGCTAATATTGAGAAAAATCTCATTAGACTTAATGATGCTATTAATGATGCTGAGGAGAAGCTCGAGTCTGAGAAGGCTCAGTTTGCTGAATTAGAGCAAAATGATAGCGATCTTAATTCTGCTATGAACAGCGTTAAGAACGAGTATGAACAGGCTGTAATTGCTTTCAATGAGCATACTTTCGAATCTAACAAGATTAATAGCGATATCGAGCAGTCTAAGGAAAGAATCATTGAGCTGAACAATACTAATGTCAGACTTAATGCTGAAATCCAGACACTTGAGAATTACAAGAAGACTCTAGCAGATAGAAAAGAGAGTCTAAATGATGATTATAACGGCAAGGATGAGAAGGACGCAGAGAATAAGGCTCGTCTTGCTGAGATTGAAATTCAGTTGGCTGCCAAGGGCGATGAACTCGAAACTTCAAGAAAGTCTGTCTACGAGTTTTCAGACAAAATTCTTGCTGCCGGTAAGAAGATAGAAGAGATTAATGTTGAACTGGATGAGTTAACTGCTCAGACTAACAGAGCTATTGCTCGTAAGAACACCATCGAAGAGATGGAACACAATTACGAGGGATATAACAGCGCTGTCAGGATGCTGATGCAGAAATCCATGGGTGGCATCCTCGGAACAGTATCCGATCTCATCACTGTTCCGAATGGCTACGAGGTAGCCATTGAGACAGCGCTCGGCAACAACCTTCAAAATATTGTCTGCAAGGATGATGCAAGTGCTAAATCAGCAATCAATTGGCTGAAGTCGGCTAGAGCAGGACGAGCAACATTCCTGCCGGTTGAATCAGTTCACGCTGACAGACTGCCTCTTGGCAATGATGTGAAGAATGCTAATGGTTTCATCGGTATTGCCAGTGAGATGGTAACAGCTGACAGTAAGTTTGATGAAATCGTTGATTATCTTCTGTGTAGAGTTATTATCGCCAAGACAATGGACGATGCCATCAAAATGTCTAAGATGAATGTTGGTGGATTCCGTATCGTTACAATTGACGGTGAAGTTATTAATTCATACGGAGCAATTACAGGCGGTAAATTCGCTAATAAGACAGCTAATCTTCTCGACCGTAAGAAGGAAATCGGAGAACTTTCTGCCAAGATTGATGACTTTAACAGTAAGGCAGATGAGCTGAAGAATAGCCGTGAATCTGCTAGATCTGAGGAAAAGAAACTCACTGATGAGCGTGTTGCTCTGAATGAGAAGATTCAGAAGCTTGAGATTGAGTATAACGTTCTTAAGACCGACAGAGATCATGCTAGTGACCTCGTTGATACAGATAGCGATGCTAATGCCAAGTACGAGAGTGAGATTAAGACTATTGCAGAAGATATCGAAAGAGCCGATGCAATGATCGCTAAGTATAGAACACAGATTGATGAGGCTGATAGCGAGGCTAAACAACTCGAGTCTGACGTTGAATCAATGATTGACAAGTCTGATGAATTCAAGGCTGTAATCGAGGAAGATAACGAGAAGATAGTTTCACTCAAGGTCAAGATGGGTGAGCAGGATACTAAGGTTCTTGCCCAGAACGAAATGATAGAACGAATCAGAGATACTATCACTGAGCTTGAGTCAGGTCTTGAAGATGATAAGAATTCAAGAGCTGATCTTGAACATCAGCGTAACCTTCTGACCAATAATTCAGCTGAGTCAGGCGAGAAGGAAGAGACTCTTAGAGCTGAGAAGAAGTCTCTTGAGGATAAGATTGAAGACCTTACTTCTAAGATGGACAAGAATAGACTTGATAACGAAGAGACTATTCGTGCACAGAAGTCTAATACTGAACAGCTTGAGCAGATTAGAGATGACAAGTACAAACTTGAAATTAAGAACGCTCGTAATGAAACTATGCTCGACACTCAGAAGGATAAGCTCTGGGAAGAATTCGAGGTTAGTTATGCCGAAGCCCTTGATATGAAGGATGATGATTTTGCCGTAACTGCAGGCAACAAGGAGTCTAGAGAAATCAAGCTCCGTATGGCTGAACTCGGTGATGTTAACATCGGAGCTATCGAGGAATACAAGGCTGTTAGCAAGAGATATGAGTTCATGACTGCACAGGAAGCCGATATTACCAAGGCTATGAAGGAACTGAACGAGATTATTACCAATATGGACAAGACTATTAGAGTAAAGTTCAAGGAGAATTTCGATCAGGTTGTTATCAACTTCGAGAAGTCATTCAAGGAACTCTTTGGTGGCGGTTATGCTGAGCTGAGACTTGAAGATGAGAATAATCCTCTCGAGTCAGGCATTGAGATTACAGCTCAGCCACCTGGAAAGAAACTTAAAAATATCAATCTGCTCTCCGGTGGTGAGAAGACGCTCACAGCAATTGCTCTGATGTTCGCCGTTCTCAAGGCCAAACCAACTCCATTTGTTATCCTCGATGAGGTTGAGGCTGCACTGGACGAGGTAAACATTGAGAGATTCTCAGGTTATCTAAGAGACTTTGATAATATTCAGTTTGCACTGATTACACACCAGAAGGCAACTATGGAACACGCAGACGTACTCTATGGTGTAACAATGCCAGAACAGGGTATTTCCAAGATGCTTTCACTCAAACTCGGTGACGAATTTGATATAGATTAGGAGTAATTTATGGGTTTATTTGATAAGAAAAATGCCTTCAGGAAGTTCATCGACAGCATTACTAATGTTGTTTACGACAATCCGGATCTGGGTCCAGAGTTCCTCGAAGAACTTCAGGAAGGATTAGTAATGTCTGATATCGGCATTGATACTTCAGACAAAATAATGGAGAAACTTAATAAGGTAATCACAGACAAGTACATCACTAAGGCTGACGGTATTAAGAATGAGCTGAAGGGTGTAATTGAGGAGATTATCGACAAGGGTGAGCGCAACAAAATGTCTGAGGACTATCCGCTTATTATCCTGATGATCGGAATCAACGGTGGTGGCAAGACAACTTCGATTGCCAAGCTGGCTCATATGTACAAGGAACAGGGTAAGAATGTTATCCTTGCAGCAGCAGATACTTTCCGTGCAGCTGCAGCTGAGCAGCTCCAGACTTGGGGTGAGAGAGTTGGTTGCAGAGTTGTTGCACATGAAGAAGGTGCTGATCCAACATCTGTTATTTATGACGCTATTCAGGCTGCCAAAGCGAGCAACGCTGATGTGCTCATCTGCGACACTGCGGGACGTCTTCAGAACAAGGTTAACCTGATGAAAGAACTCGAGAAGATGAGTAAGGTCATCTCCAGAGAGTATCCTGAGGCAACACGTGAGAACATTCTTGTTCTTGATGCTACAACAGGTAAGAACGCAATCAGCCAGGCTGAGGAGTTCAACAATATTGCTGATATTACAGGAGTAATCCTGACTAAGATGGATGGAACTGCTAGAGGCGGTATCTCCATTACTGTTACAGACGAATTTGATATGCCTATCAAGTTCATTGGAATGGGTGAAGGTATGAATGACATGATCCCATTTAATGCTAAGGAATTTGCGGAGGGAATTTTCGATGAGTAAGCCAATTATGGCCATTGTTGGTAGACCTAATGTTGGAAAATCAACATTCTTTAATAGATTGGTTGGTGAGAGAAGGGCCATCGTTGAAGATATCCCTGGAGTTACCAGAGACCGTATTTATGCTGAGGCTGAATGGCAGGGCAAGGAGTTCGGCATCATCGATACTGGAGGTATCGAGGTTAGAACTGACGACATAATTCTCTCTCAGATGAGAGATCAGGCCGTAATGGCTATGGATATGGCTGACGTCATTTTGTTCATGGTAGACGGCAAAGAAGGCCTTACAACAGCAGATAGAGAAGTGGCTACAATGCTGCGTAGAACGGGCAAAGAAGTAATCCTCGTTGTTAACAAGGTTGATAAACCAAGTAACGAATGGGATGCTGTAATGGATTTCTATGAGCTGGGAGTTGGAGAACCAATTGCCATTTCAGCGGCTAATATGCTGAATATGGGCGATCTCTTGGATCGCATCGTTGCTGGATTCCCTGAGGATTGCTGGGAACGTGATGAAGAGAGAACCAGCATTGCCATTATTGGTAAGCCTAATGTTGGAAAGTCTTCTCTGGTTAACGCACTTACCAAGCAGAACCGTGTTATCGTTAGCCCGATAGCCGGAACAACAAGAGACACTATTGATACACCTTTCGAGTACGAAGGCAATGCATATACTCTGATTGATACAGCCGGTCTTCGTAAGAAGTCCAAAGTTCACGACAGCATTGAAAAATTCAGTGTAATTCGTGCGGTTGCGGCTATCGAAAGATGCGATATATGTATATTGATGATCGATGCAGTTGAAGGACTGACAGAACAGGACAAAAAGATTGCAGGCTATGCACATGAGGCAGGCAAAGGCCTTATGGTTGTAGTTAACAAGTGGGATCTTATCGAGAAAGAAACCAATACTATGCGTGACTACGAGCGTAAGATCAAGGCCGAATTACTCTTCGCAAGCTATGCGCCTGTTTTGTTCGTATCAGTCCTCAATAAGCAGAGAATCTTCGATATTATTGCCAAGGCTGCTAAGATTGCTGAGAACCGCGAGCAGCGTATCACTACAGGCAAACTTAACAGCATTCTGGAGGACGCTATCATGATGAGACAGCCACCTTCAGACAAGGGCAGACGACTTAAGATTTATTATGGAACACAGGTAAATGTCAAGCCGCCATTATTCTCCTTCAGTATCAATGACAGAGAGCTGATGCATTTCTCATATGCCAGATATCTGGAGAACAAGATCCGCGAAGCCTATGACTTCGAGGGTACATCTGTAAAATTCATATGGAACGAGAGAAGAGGCAAGGATAATGTTTAGTACAATTATTAAGAGCGTTTTTGTAGCTATTGTTGCTTATTTACTTGGAAACATCAGTCCTGCAAGGATTATCTCAAAAATCTACGGAGTAGATATTACCGCTGAAGGAAGTGGTAATCCTGGCACTACTAATGTAATTAGAACACTGGGACTTAAGGCAGGTCTTCTTACACTGTTGGTTGATGCACTTAAGGGCTATATTGCAGTTAAATTTGGTTTTGCATTCGCATGGCCTGTAGGAGAGTATGTAGCGTTCGTATTCGTTATTATCGGACATTGCTTCCCATACTTCTATAAATTCAAGGGTGGCAAGGGCGTTGCTGCAGCACTTGGAGCAGCAATTGCACTCAACTGGCCATCTGCTATGCTTGCAATTTTCTTCGGAGTAATAGTGCTTCTTATAGATAAGAGAATGTCAGTTGCATCTCTCAGTGCTGCAATTCTGTATCCAATCCTGATGTTCTTCATTGCAAGAGAGATTACAATCTTCGCTTTGCTCGTTGCAGCATTTATCGTTTACACTCATATTCCTAATATCAAGAGGATTAGAGCAGGCGAGGAACCAAAGCTTGAGATTGGAAAGAAAATTAAAGAGTTTAAGGAAAAGAATTCAAAGTGAAGACATATCATATCATTACATACGGATGTCAGATGAATGAACACGACTCTGAGAATATAGCAGGATTGCTAGAAGCTCAGGGCTATGTTTATTGTGAAGACGAATATAAAGCTGATTTAGTTGTAATGAATACTTGCAGCGTCAGAGAGAATGCCGATAATAGATTTTTCGGCGTTCTTGGTACCTTCAAAAAACGCAAGAAACAGAATCCTGATTTCATTCTCTGTGTATGCGGATGCATGCCACAGCAGCCAAGAATTGTTGAGAAGATAAGGCAAGCATTTTCATGGGTAGATATCGTATTCGGAACTCAGAATATCGGCAAGTTCCCTGAACTTCTTGAAAAGAGGCTTAAGACAGGTAAGAAGCAGTACGCAATTGTAGATAATAATCCTCATATCGAAGAGGAAGAGATGCATCCTAAGAGATTATTCAAGCACAAAGCTCTGGTAAATATCACTTATGGTTGCAATAATTTCTGTACATACTGCATTGTTCCTTACACACGCGGTCGTGAGAAGAGCAGAAAACTCGGCGATGTAGTTGCTGAGATTAAATGTCTCGTTGCTGATGGCGTTAAAGAGATAATGATTCTCGGTCAGAATGTTGACTCTTACAAGGACATTGAGGGTAATAATTTTGCGACACTGCTGAAGGCAATTAATGAGATTGAAGGTCTTGAGAGAATTAGATTTATGACTTCTCACCCTAAGGATATTAGTGATGAGATGATTGAGTGCTTCAAGACTTGCGATAAACTCTGCCACAATATTCATCTCCCAATTCAGTCAGGTAGTGATGTTGTTCTTAAGAGAATGAACAGACATTATGATCTGGCTAAGTATATGAGCATTGTAGATAAGTTAAGAGCTGCATGTCCTGATATTTCAATATCTACGGATATTATTGTTGGATTCCCTGGCGAGACGGAAGAGGACTTCGAACAGACGCTGGAAGCGGTTGCAAGAGTAAGATACGATTCTGCTTTTACCTTCCTCTATTCACCAAGAGAGGGAACTCCTGCAGCTCGTTATGAAGATCAGATTCCTGAAGAAATCAAACACAAGAGATTCGATAGATTAGTTGATCTTGTTAATGAGTGTTCGCTTGAGAAGAACGCCACATATGTTGGCAAGACATATGACGTTCTTGTCGAGGGTGCAAGCAAGAATGACGAGTCTACTTATGGGGGAAGAACTAACGACTTTAAATTGGTTAACTTCACTTCAAATAAGAAGCCTGAAGAAATCATTGGAACTACTGTTAAAGTGCTGATAACTGAGAGTAAGACTTTCAGCCTTGACGGTAAAGAGGTAATTTAATGAAGCTAAGATTCTATCTGGCCATGTGGATGGCCAAATTATCAATAGTGGCACTTAAGCTGACAGGTCATAACGGAACAGACTTTCCGGGAACTGTTGCTCTTAAGATTTGCCCAAGATTTATGAAATACGTTCAGAAGCCTGGCAAAATCATCGGCATTACAGGAACTAACGGTAAGACAACTATTACCAATCTTGTAATTGATATGCTAGCTGCAGACGGCATTAGTGTTCTTGAGAATAACAAGGGATCAAATACCCTTAGCGGTATTGTTTCCAGTTTTGTTTATGGCTGTAATGCGTTCGGAACATGCAAGTATGATACGGCCGTTCTTGAGATAGATGAGAGAACTTCAAGAGTTCTGTTTGGTGATCTTGAACCTGATATTCTTCTAATTAATAATCTTACAAGAGATTCATTTATGAGAAATGCTCATCCTGAATTCATTGCCAAGATTCTTACAGATAATATGCCTGCCAAGACCAAACTCATCTTGAACGGTGATGATCTCATCACCGCCAATGTAGCCCCGACTAACGAGAGGGTGTATTTTGGCATTGACGTGATGGATACAGATGTACAGAAGTGCGTTAATCTTATCAATGATATGCAGATCTGTCCGCATTGCGCAAGCGTGTTGCAGTATGAATATCTGAGATATCATCACATCGGTAAAGCTTATTGCCCAAATTGTGGATTTAAGTCACCAGAGTGTGAGTATAGGGGACATGATGTTAATCTCAAGAAGATGAACATTAAAATTGATACGCCTGAAGGAAAGAATACTTTCAGACTTTTGAATGAAAACGTTTTCAATATTTACAACGTTGTTGCTCTTGTAGCAGTGATGACAGAACTTGGTTACAAGCCTAAGAAGATTGCTGAGCTGATGAAGGGCATTGAAATTGTAGCCAGCAGATATGATGTAATTGAGGTTGGCAAATATAGAATCGTAAAGCAGATGTCCAAGGAGAAGAATGCTCTGGCATCTTCTCGTGTTTTCGACAGTATCTCAACCAAACCTAACAAGAAGGAATTAATCTTTGCCATGAATTGTCGTGGCGATGAGAAAACTTGGACTGAGAATGCTGCTTGGATGTACGATTGCGATTTCGAGTTCTTGAATGATGACTCAATTAATAACATCGTTTGTACCGGACCAAGAAGATATGACTACAAGCTGAGATTGATGCTTGCGGGATTTGATGAGAAGAAGATTTCTCTTGCTCCAACAGAGCTTGAAGCGGCTAAATATCTTAAGCTTGAGGAGCCTGAAGATGTATATGTTCTCTATGGAACAATTACTATTGATATAGCAGAACAGCTGATTCCGATTGTTGAGCAGGAAATCAGAGAGAGGGGGAAGAACTAATGAAGATTGAAGTTTTGTTCCCTGAAATCTGTAATCTTTACGGAGATCTTGGTAATGTTCGCTACCTCAAGCAGTCTCTTGATAATGCAGTAAGGCTATCAGATGGTGCGCCTATTTATGATGTTGAAATTATTGAGACGCATCTCACTGACAAGCCATTGTTCCTGCGTGAGAAGCCAGATCTTATTTATATGGGTACTATGACTGAAAATGGTCAGAAACTCGTTATTAAGAAGCTCTCACAGTACAAGGAACAGCTGAAGAAATGCATTGATGAAGGTGTTAACTTCCTTGTAACCGGTAATGCTGTTGAAGTATTCGGAAACGCTATCATCGAAGACGGTGAAGAAGTTGCACAGGGTCTTGGTCTTGTTGATATCGAGACAAGAAGATCATCGCTTGACAGGTATAACTGTCTGTATGTTGGAGACTTCGACGCAGGTGATGAGGAACCACTTAAGGTAGTTGGTTACAAGAGTTTGTTCGGCTTCATCTATGGAAATGACGTAGAGAATAATGAGATTGAGACTGTTGTAGGATATGGCTCCAATCTTGAGACTAAGAAAGAGGGCATTCGCATTAATAATTTCGTAGCTACTCAGTTGATCGGACCACTGCTGCCACTAAATCCACTACTAACAAAGTGGTATATGAATGTCGTGTTTGAGGTTGGATTCGAGCCTGCCTGCAGTGAAGCTGCATTAGAAGCATACCAGGCAAGACTTGATGAGTATATGACTCCGGGAAAGGGTTGGAAATACTAATGAGCAATTTATTCGGCGATTTATATATGAAAATACTGACTCTTCCTGGTATTATCATTGGATTGTCTTTTCATGAGTTTGCACATGCATGGATGTCTAACAAACTGGGAGATCCGACGCCAAGAATGCAGGGCAGATTAACTGTCAGCCCGCTCGCACATGTCGACTTAATCGGATTTGTGTGCCTGCTGATATGTGGTTTTGGTTGGGGCAAACCAGTAATGATTGACCCTAGATACTACAAGAAGAGAAGGAGAGACGAGCTCCTTGTTGCACTTGCAGGTGTTATTATGAACCTGTTACTTGCCATTATCTTCTCTTTCCCAACAAAATGGTTATATTCGGCTTACTCAACTAGTGGAAACACACTTTTTGAAACCTTGTTTTACATCTGTATGTTCATCGTTCAGATTAATCTCTGTCTGATGATATTCAATTTGATTCCGGTTCCACCATTGGATGGATGGGGAATTCTGACACAGCTTGTTGATCTCGAGAAGTATAGATGGTATCCATATGTATATCAGTATGGAGGATGGTTCTTGCTGTTATTAATTCTGTTCGATGTTACTGATATAGTGCTGATGCCATGCATTAATTTCTTTATGAACATACTGTTCTAGTTTGTATAATTATGTATTTTCTATTAATGAAGGTGAGGTCATATTGACTTCACCTATTATTGTGCATACAATTGTATATGTGTATACAATATGCACATTGTATTATGATTTAAGGAACGAGAACAATTATGGCTAAGAACAATCTAGAAACTTCTGCACAGCCACTATCGGCTAACTTATTTCAATTAATTCAGAAGGATATTCTATCGGGAGATATTCCTACAGATAGTAAGCTAACAGAGCAGACATTGTGCAAGAAATACAATGTTAGTAGAACACCTCTTAGAGAAGCTTTTAGACAGCTTGAATCTGAGGGCTTAATTAAGAATATTCCTAATCGCGGAGCCTTCGCTGTTGGCCTTAGCAATCGTGATATTTCAGACCTGTTCGATATGCGTTATATGTTTGAAATTCAAGCGGTTGAATGGGCAATTAAGAGAATGACTGACGAAGAAATCGACGCCCTTAAGGAGACTGTTGAGTTCATGGAATTCTATACTCTTAAGGACGATACAGACAAGGTTCTGCAGTTCAATTCGCAGTTCCATCGTCTCATCTATGAGGGAACCAAGGATCGTATTCTTCAGAAGACTTTGTATATGTATCAGACTTATCTCAAGCATTCAGCACCGGCTAAGTCATATTCTGACGACTATCTTAAGACTATTCTTGCGGAGCACAAAACCATCTTCGATGCTATTGAGTCTCGTAACGTTGCGGCTGGTCGCAAAGCGATGGAGCACCATATGAATCAGTCCAAGATGCGTAGGATGGCAAAGTTCTTTTAGTTATGTCAAGATTGGTTAAAGACCCACAAGTAAATGAAGTATTAAATCTGCTCGAACAGATGCATCCGGAGGCAAAATGTGCTCTTAATCACCGCAATCTGTTCGAGCTTATTGTTGCTGTGGCTTTGTCAGCACAGACGACTGATGTTTCTGTTAACAAAGTTACTCCAGCTCTGTTCGATAAGTATCCAACAGCTCAAGACCTTGCAAGTGCAGATGTTGCTGATGTTGAGGAAATGATTCGTACTATAGGCCTGTATAAGAATAAGGCTAAGAATATCATTGCGATGGCGAAAATGTTGGTTGAAGAATATGATTCAGAAGTACCTTCGACAAGAGAGGAACTGACGAAATTGCCGGGTGTTGGTCGCAAGACGGCGAATGTTGTTTTAGCCGAGGGGTTTGGAGAACCAGCCATAGCTGTTGACACTCATGTATTCAGAGTTGCGAACAGAATTGGACTTACTGATGAGAAAGATGTGGCCGGAACTGAGCGTGTCCTGATGGAAAGAATACCCCGTGATAAGTGGATAAGAGCTCATCATTTAATCATATTTCATGGCAGAAAATGCTGCGATGCGAGAAGACCTAAATGCGATGAATGTTTGCTCTCAAAATTGTGCATTTATAATACAAAATAAAGCCCTTGTTGCGGTTGGAAATTACAGTATTTAGTGTTAAAATTAATGTGTATAAAATATTTCAAGTTTTTTAGGAGGAACTAAAATGGTTAAAGTTGGAATTAATGGATGGGGAAGAATTTCTACATGCTGCCTTAGAGCTGCTAAGCTCTTTGATGACATCGAAGTTGTTGGTATCAACTGGAGAAATGCTACACCAGAGTACATGGCTTACATTCTTAAGTATGATTCAACATTCGGAAGATTCCCTGGAACTGTAGATTTTGATAATGAAAAGAGTGTACTTATCGTTGATGGTAAGGAAATCCCAGTATCATTTGAAGAAGACCCTAACAACATTCCTTGGGCTAAGTTCGGTGCTGATTATGTAATCGACGGAACTGGCGCTCTCAATACATTTGAGAAGTCAGAGCCACATCTGAAGTCCGGAGCTAAGAAGGTTATCATTTCTGCTCCAGCTAAGGATAAGGAAACACCTACATTCGTATACGGCGTTAACCATGAGACATATAAGAGTGATATGACAGTTGTTTCTGCAGCTTCTTGCACAACTAACTGCCTCGCACCTATCTGCAAGGTTATCAATGACAAGTGGGGAATTGAGAAGGGCCTCATGACTACAATTCATGCTTCCACTGGTAAGCAGAAGACAATCGACGGAAGAAGCAACAAGGACTGGAGAGTAGGAAGAGCTGTTTACAACAACATTATCCCTACAACTACTGGTGCTGCTAAGGCTGTTGGTAAGGTAATCCCTGAAGTTAACGGCAAGCTGACTGGTATGGCATTCAGAGTTCCTGCTGTTGACGTTTCTGTAGTTGACCTGTCAGTAATCCTGAAGGAAGCTGCTAGCATGGAAGAAATCAACGCTGCAATGAAGGCTGCAGCAGCTGAAGGTCCTCTGAAGGGCGTTCTGACTTATGAAGATGAGAACGTTGTATCAATGGACTTCCTCGGATGGCCAGCTCCATCAGCATATGATGCTAAGATGGGAATCCAGCTCGATGATCACTTCTTCAAGCTGGTTGGATACTATGACAATGAGTTCGGTTATACTTGCAACATGCTGAGACTCGTTAGACATATGGCTAACGTTGACGGAAACAACAAGTAATTCATAGTGTTAATTAAACTGTGTGCCGTGCTAATTGCACGGCATACTTTTTCAGAAGGAGATAGAAATGAAGAAGACAGTTAAAGATGTAAATTGGGCTGGTAAGACAGCTGTTATGAGAAACGACTTTAACGTTCCAATGAAGGACGGAGCTATCACTGACGATACAAGAATCGTTGCAGCTCTTCCTACAATTAAGTACCTTGTAGAGAATCAGGCTAAGGTTGTTCTTATGTCTCACCTTGGAAGACCTAAGGGAGAGGCAAAGCCTGAATTCACTCTTGCTCCAGTTGCTAAGAAGTTGAGTGAGTATCTTGGTCAGGAAGTTAAGTTTGTAGCAAGTGATGTAGTTGTAGACGATGCCGTTAAGGCTGCAGCTAAGGATCTTCAGGCTGGCGAAGTTATGCTGATTGAAAACGTTAGATACAGAGCAGAAGAAGAGAAGAACGATGCAGACTTCTCTAAGTCTCTTTCAGAGCTTGGCGATGTATTCGTTCAGGATGCATTCGGAACAGCTCACAGAGCACACGCTTCCACAACTGGTATTGCTGACTACATCCCAGCCGTATCCGGTTTCCTTATTGAGAAGGAGCTCAAGTTCCTCGGCGCTGCTGTTGAAGAACCACAAAGACCTTTCGCAGCTATTATGGGCGGAGCTAAGGTTAAGGATAAGATTCCAGTAATCACTAATCTCCTTGACAAGGTTGACATTCTTGTTATCGGTGGTGGAATGCTCTTCACATTCCTCAAAGCTCAGGGTTATGCAATTGGTAAGTCACTTCTCGACGAAGAGGGACTTGAACTTGCGAAAGACATTCTGAAGAAGGCTGAGGAGAAGGGTGTTAAGCTGATGCTTCCTGTAGATGTTGTTGCTGCAGACGAATTCTCCAATGATTCTGCATTCGATACTTATGATATCGACGCTATTCCAGAGAACAGAATGGGAATGGATATTGGACCTAAGACAATCAAGGAGTACACTGACGTTCTTAACACTGCAAAGACTATTGTTTGGAACGGACCTATGGGCGTATTCGAGATGAGCAACTTCGCTAACGGAACTAAGGCTGTTGCTGAATGCCTCGCTAAGAGCGATGCTACTACAGTTATCGGTGGTGGAGATTCCGCTGCAGCATGTAATCAGTTCGGATTTGCTGATAAGATGACTCATATTTCAACAGGCGGTGGCGCATCTCTTGAGTTCCTTGAGGGCAAGGTGCTCCCAGGCATCGCTATTATTGAAGAGAAGTAATAGGAGTTTACAATGAAGAAGTTTTTAATCGCAGGTAACTGGAAGATGAATAAAACTACTGCTGAGGCAGTAGAATTCGCTCAGGCTCTTAAGTCTAAGAACCTTGCAAATGCTGAAGATTGCGCTATTATGGCACCTTTCACTCAGCTTGTTTCACTTAAGAAAGAACTGGAGGGAACAGGTGTTAAAGTAGGAGCTCAGAATGTTCACTTTGAGCCATCCGGCGCTTTCACAGGCGAGATTTCAATTCCAATGCTCAAGGAAATCGGCGTTGATTATTGTGTAATTGGACACTCCGAGAGAAGACAGTACTTTAACGAGACCGATGAAACTTGCAACAAGAAACTCAAGGCTCTTCTTGAGAATGGTATTAAGCCAATTCTCTGCGTAGGTGAATCTCTTGAAATTAGAGAAGGAAACGGCGAGCAGACTTTCGTAGCTGCACAGCTGTTCGCTGACCTTGAAGGTATCTATAAAGAAGAAGTTCAGAATATCGTGATTGCATACGAACCGATTTGGGCTATTGGTACTGGCAAGACTGCTACACCTGATCAGGCTGAGGAAATGTGTGCATTCATCAGAGGCATTGTTGGTGGAATGTATGAAGATCCAGCAGTTGGTGATGAACTTATCGTACTCTATGGTGGCAGCATGAAGGCTGGTAATGCAGCAGAACTTCTGGCAATGCAGGATATCAATGGTGGACTGATTGGCGGAGACTCCCTTAAGGTAGATAATTTCGCAACTATTGCAGAGGCTGCAAACGCATTGAAATAATCACGAAAAAAGAGAACGAAAAGAGGGCGGAACACTTGATAGTTCCGCTCTCTTTGTGCTATTATTAGTTGTTAATTTATGTTTATTTTTGAAGGAGGAAATTATGCATACTGCATTAATGGTAATTCTCTTAATTGCATCTCTTCTTCTGATTGTTAGCATTCTTCTCCAGGAGAGTAAGAGTGATGGACTTTCAGGAACAATCGGCGGTGGAGCTGAACAGCTCTTTGGTAAGAAAAAGAGCAGAGGTTACGATGCAATTCTGAACAAGATTACTACTGTAACTGCAATCGTATATATCGTAGTTGCTCTTGCAATTGTAGCAATCTTTAACTAATAACTAGCAATATAGCGGAGTCTACTAATGCTGAAACTTATACCACTTATCTGCGGAATAATTGGCCTGCTTGCTGCTTTTGTATATTTTTCATGGGTATCAAGAGTAAATGGCAAGAAGGCTGATTATCAGATAATCGCTAAGAATAATGATCTCTTCCATAGAGATGAATGGATGACGATAATCATTACGATTATCGTTCTTTCTGCTGCTACGGGAGTTTTCGTTGGATGGTTTGCATGTGGACTATATGCTTATGGTGCTGCTGTTACTCTTCTTGTAGAGTTTGCTGGCAGTAGAGTAATTGCAAGAGGTCGTACAGAACTATCACTTACTGATGACAATACAAGAGCTTTCAGAATTTCGTATAGATCTGGAGCCGCTGCAGGACTGATGATGACAAGTTTTGGCCTATTGGCACTTGGTGCTATCTTCATTCCGTTCAAACTTCAGTCAGCTGTAACTGCAATTGCTTGCTATGCTTTCGGAGCTTCAACAGTTGTTATCTTCAACCGTACTAGATTTAAACCTGTTGCTGACTTGTATGATTCGTATATTGAAACAGTCGTGTCAGCTATTATTCTTAGTTCTCTTGCGGTTAAGACTTCGAATATTACATCTACATTTAATACTAGAACAGCAGCAATTTTCCCACTGATTGTTATTGGTATCGGAATTCTTGCATCAGTTATCGGATCGCTTTTCGTTCGTGGTAGAGAGAGGTCTTGGGAAGGTCTTCACATTAACATTTGTGTTATTGTCAGCGCTGTGCTCGTAGCTGTATCGTCTGCATTCTTGAGTTATAGAATGTTGCAGTCTTATGTATATGCAGTAGCTCTTGTTATTGGAGTTGTACTTGGTATTGCTACAGCCATGTGTTCATCAAGAAAGATGATTTTCGTACCTGCTGTATTATTTGCAATTGCAATGATAGTTCCGTATTACTTCATTGGTCTGTATGGAATTGCTCTTGCAGCTCTTGGTTTCGTAGCGTTTACAGCTGTAATGATCTCAATCAACACATTTGGTCTGGTTACTGATACAAAATCAACTATTGTTAACTTGGGTAACGGATATTCAACCATTGCATCAGCTCTTGCTGTTCTTGCTGTATTCGTTGCTTTCATTGATGCTGGACATCTGGTTACTATCAGTATTATGGTTCCAAAGGTGCTGGCAGGACTGCTGATTGGTGTAACGATGCCTTTGGTATATGTTACTATCTATAACAAAAGTACTGAGGATAAAGATTATAGTTTCATACTGGATATGACAGCTATTCTAATTCCGGTCCTGATTGGTCTTTTCCTTGGCGTTCAGACACTCGGTGGTTTGATGGGTGGACTGGTTACTTCCGGTATGATTACTTCGTTCTTAATTAATAACTTTGGTTCTAATAATGAATCAAATCGTGAGGGATCATACTTGGTTGTATCTTCTGTTAACACATTGATTAAATACATGACTATAGTTGCTCTGGTACTTGCTCCAGTCTTTAGCGAGTTCGGTGGGATCATCCCGAACTAAATTTGTGGAGCAGTTAAACGGGTGATGATAAATAGCAAGCGGCTCCGCAAGGGGACCGCTTATTTTATAGAAAGTGTAGAGATATGAAAGAATATAAGTTTAAGGTATTTGTAATTAATCCAGGATCAACTTCAACTAAGGTTGCACTGTTCGAGGACAAGCATAAAACTCTCGAGATGACCGTAAGTCATGATGCTAAGATACTTAATTCATTCCCAACAATCAACGATCAACTTGACTACAGAATGGAAGTAATCCATGCGTTTATCGAGAACAACAATATTGATCTTAGTGATGTTGATGCTTTCGTTGGAAGAGGTGGTAGTTGTTATCCTGTACAGAGCGGTGTTTATGAGGTTAACGATCTTCTGGTTGAAGACATTTATAACGCGGTTGGAGGCATTCAGCATCCTTCTAATCTAGGCGTTCAGATGGGTAAGAGAATGCAGGCGAAATATGGCGGCAGACTCTTCATGGTTGACCCTATCTGTGTAGATGAATATACAGAAGTAGCAAGGGTTACTGGTGTCAAGGGAATTGAAAGAAAAGCTATTTCTCATGCGCTTAACCTCAAGGGAACTGCAATGCAGCATTGTAAGAGCCATGGCCTTGACTATAATGAGGCAAAACTCGTAGTTGCTCACATTGATGGTGGTATCACTATTGCTGCACATGACCATGGTCGTCAAGTAGACTGTAACGACGGAGCCGGTGGTGAAGGACCATTTACTGGAACAAGAACAGGATCTTTGCCACTTCTAGGTGTAATGGAATATCTAGAGTCCGGACATACGACAGAGGAAATGAGAAAACTTTGCGCAGGATTTGGCGGATTCGTGTCATATTTTGGCACATCCAATGCAGACGAAGTACTGGACATGGCCAAAGCTGGTAATACAGACGCGCAGCTAGTTTGGACAGCGCTTGGCTATAATATCGTAAAGTATATCGGATCAATGGCAACTGTACTGAAGGGCGAAGTCGATGGAATCCTTCTCACAGGTAGATATACGAGATTTGAAGGTTTGATTGAATATATCAAGAGATATGTAGGCTGGATTGCTCCAATATTTATTTACGAGAATGAAGTTGAACATGAAGCTATGGCTTCCGGAGCACTTAGAGTTCTAAGAGGCGAAGAAGAGGCCAAAGAATATAAAGGCATGGTTAAGGAGGGATAAACATGTTAGAAAAATTAGAACAAATCAAGAATGCGGGACTTTCTAAGATTGAAAGTGCTGTAGACCTGAATGAGCTGGAGGTAATCCGTAAAGAGCTCACAGGCAAGAAGAGTGAACTTCAGGAAGTACTGAAGAGTCTCGGTGGACTTGAGCCAGAGATGAGAAAATCAGTTGGTCAGAAGTCTAATGAGATTAAGAATCTCTTCGCAGAGAAAATTGATGCTAAGGAAGAAGACTTGGTTGCTCATGCATCAGTAATTGATGGCGAGATTGACCTGACACTTCCAGGAATTGAAGTACCTAAGGGTGCACTTCATCCAATCACACAAATGTGCTATGACCTTAATGATGCCTTTAGATCCCTCGGTTTTGAGGTTTATAGCGAAGATGATATCAGCTCAGAGAAGTATGCTTTCGATAATCTGAATTTCCCAGCTGATCACCCAGCTAGACAGTCCATGGATACTTATTGGATTGATGGTACTGAAGATAAAGAAGGAACAGAGAGACTTTGTATGAGACCACACCTGACAGGTGGATCAGTTAGACATCTGCTTGAGGTTGGTGCTCCTGCAAGATTCGTATATCCTGGTAGAGTTTACAGAAACGAAGCTACTGATGCCAGACACGAGAGAGCATTCTTCCAGTACGAGGCTCTTATCGTAGATAAGGATATCTCATTCAGTTCAGGAAGAGTAATGATCGAGACTATCCTTGAGAAGGTATTCGGACGCAAGGTAAATGTAAGAATGAGAGAAGGATTCTTCCCATTCACAGAGCCTGGTTATGAAATCGATATGGAATGCCTCCTCTGCGGTGGCAAGGGCTGCAAAGCCTGCAATCAGGCGGGTTGGATTGAGGTAATGCCAGGTGGCGTTATTCATCCTAATGTACTTCGCTCAGCTGGACTTGATCCTGATGAGTGGACTGGATTCTACACTAACATCGGACTGGACAGACTTGTTATGATGCGTTACGGCGTAGATGATGTAAGATATTTCCACAGTGCTGATCTGAGATTCCTCGAGCAGTTCAAGTAAGAAAGGAGGCATAAGATGTATATTTCATTGAATTTTGTAAAGAGATATGTTGATCTTCCAGAAGATCTGACACCACAGCAGATTGCTTATGACCTCACTATGAGAACTGTAGAGGTTGAAGATGTAATCAACACTGCTGATAAATTCCACGACATCGTTGTTGGAGAGATTAAATCTGTAAGCGCTCATCCTAATGCTGACGCTCTTCGTATCTGCATGGTAGATTGCGGAGTTGGCGAGGACAAGCAGATCGTATGCGGAGGTTCCAACCTTGTAGCTGGTCATAAGGTATGTGTATCCAAGCCTGGTGCTGTTGTTTACTGGCACGGTGAGGGAGACCCAGTTGAAATCAAGGAGTCCAAACTCAGAGGCGAGCCATCATATGGAATGATTTGCGGTGCAACTGAAGTTTTCCTTGCAGACTATTTCCCAACAGAGGACGATCATGAAATCGTGGACTTCACTCAGTATGGAGTTGAATGTGAAGTTGGACAGTGCGTAGCTGAAGTTGTTGGCGCAGCAGATATCGTACTTGAGATTGACAATAAGTCACTTACTAACAGACCTGATATGTGGGGTCACTACGGTGTAGCTAGAGAACTTGCAGCAATTTACAAAGTTCCTTTCAAGGCCCTGCCAGCTGACAAGCCAGAGGGACTTGCTAAGTATGATGTTCAGATTGATTCACCAGCTCAGTGCCCAAGATACTCCGCAACTAAGATTGAAAATGTATGCGTTAAAGAATCACCTGTATGGATGAAGACTCTCATTACAAACGCTGGAATGAGACCAATTAACGCAATCGTAGATATTACTAATTTCATTATGATGGCTGTTGGTCAGCCACTGCACGCTTTCGACAGTACTCATGTTGAAGGTGAGAAGATTGTTGTTAGAAGCGCTAAGGCAGGAGAGAAGCTCTTACTTCTCGACGATCTTGATCTTGAGCTCGCTGAAGGCGATCTTGTAATCTGCGACACTAAGGAGCCTATGGCTTTGGCAGGAATCAAGGGTGGTAAGAAAGATTCTATTCTTGATGACACTACTTCTGTTCTGCTCGAGGCAGCAACATTTACTGCTCCTGGAATTCGTAAGACTTCAAGAAGATTCGATGAGAAGACTGATGCCAGCATGAGATATGAGAAGGGTATTGATACTCAGAGAGTTGATATCGGTCTTAAGATGGCACTGGATCTCTTCAAGGAAATCTTCCCTGAGTGCAAGATCACTGCATTCGGAGATGCATATCCTGAAGCAACTAAAAATGCTGAAATCGACGTTACACAGGAGTTCCTCGACATTCGTCTTGGTAAGGTTCTTACACAGGCTGAAATCGAAGATATTCTTGTTAGACTGGGTTTTGAAGTAGCATTCTCTAATGGTGTATATCACTGCGTAGCTCCAACTTGGAGATCAACAGGTGACGTATCCATGAGAGATGACGTTCTGGGAGATATTGCAAGACTGCTCGGATATGAGTATTTCGAGTCAAAGCCACTTCCTGTTAACTTCGAACATTCAGTTAAACAGCCAGATAAGGAACTCGGTAGAGCTATGAGAGAGTATCTTGCTTTCAGATGTGGATTCAACGAAATTTTCACTTATCCTTGGATTGAGGAGAAGTATATTGATGCCGCAGGTATCGATAAGGACACTTGCGTTAAACTTGCAACTCCACCATCACCAGAGACAGCATACCTCAGAGCATCACTAATTCCTGGAGCACTTGAAGCAATTGAGAAGAATAAGAGATATTTCGATAACTTCTCAATCTTCGAAGCAGCACAGGTATTTGAAAAGGGTGAGTATCATCCAAGTTCAGAAGATGAGACACTACCAATTCACAAGAATATGCTGACTGGTGCTATTGTTGGTGACGATGCTAAGACTCTGTTCTTCCAGGTTAAGGGTGTAATCGAGGGAATTCCTGGATATTGTCATTGCGAAGGACTTCCATTTGTAGATTGCAAGGAAGCTAAATTCGTACAGGAAGAGAAGCCAACTTGGGCAGATGAGAAGGTATGGCTGAATATTGTATTCAACAAAGAAGTTGTCGGATCAATCGGTCTTCTGTCAGTCCAGGCTCTTGCTGATGCTGGTATAAAGAGAGCAAATGCTGCTGCATTTGAAATTAATACTGACAAGCTGGTAGCTCTTCCATCAAGAACTAATGAATTCAAGCATTTGCCACAATTCCCACTGGTAGATAAGGATCTCTCAATTCTGGTTGATGAGTCTGTAAAGTGGGCTGATATCTATGAGGCAGTTAAGTATATGGTTAAGGAAGTCAAGTTCGTTGAAGAATATCGTGGCGAACAGGTTCCTGAAGGTAAGAAGTCAATTATGCTGAGCGTTAAGATTGGTAACGATGATTCAACAATGAACGCAAAGCAGATTGATAAGAAAATGAACGGAATCATGAAGGTTCTCGGCAATAAAGTTGGTGCAGAACTTAGATAGTAATCAAAGTGAACGAAAAGTTTAAAGTAATACAATGTCATAGGGTGGCTGTTCCACCGGTAATACTGCATGATAAGATCAGGAAACACTCAGTAGATCTGCTGGGGAAGTTTTTCTTAGGTTTTTTCATTCTGTTTATGATGCAGGAAGTAGTGCCGGAAGTTATCAGCCTTTTTCTTCCAACGACAGTTCCAGATGTAATTGCGTATTTTAATCCTCGCATGAATCCAGAGATTATTGCGAGTATGCCTAAGATTGCAGTATGCACGTATATCTATGCGCTGCTGTTTAATGGCGTTTTTAACCTTGCAGAGGCATTGTTCTGCCTGACAGTAATTAGAAGCCGAGAAGTGGATTTTAAAGCGATATGGGAAGCTTTCTCATTTTACTTTAAAACCTTAGCTCTGTTTGTTTGTCAGACACTTATTATTGCTTTCTGGTCTATGTTCTTCGTAATTCCGGGAATAATAGCACTGCTAAATTTCTCGCAGTCGTTCTATCTGCTTGCGGATAATCCTGACAAGAACATATTCGAATGCATGTTGGAGAGCAAGCTCAGAATGCGTGGCAATCGCAAGATGTACATAGTGTATTTCATCAGTTTTCTTCCATACGTATTGCTCGGAATGCTGTTCCCAATCGTGGCACAGATGATATTTGGTATCGACACTTCAACTGTAATGGGTGACTTCATTATTCTGGGTCTTAACGCACCATTCTATCTGGCGCTCGGATACTGGGCTCTTGGTAAAACAGTGTTCTATGAGCTTCTAAAGACTGGTGGATTTGAGAATTTCAAATACAAAGACCAGGATGTATTCAGAGAGAATGTCGATATGTCAGGCTTCAATAGGGGTGAGTAGATGGCCAAGTACAATCATACTGTAACCGAGGAAGAACTCGGAATGACCATCAATGAGATACTTCGTGCGAATTACAATTTCTCAGCTCGCTTCAAGACCAAAATGAAGTTTCAGTCACTCGTGGATCTTAACGGTGTACCGACTAAGGGATTTATTAAGCCGAATTTGTTCGACGTTATCTCTATCAGACTACCTGAAGAGACTAGTGACTTTCCACCTGAGGATATTCTACTGGATATCATATATGAGGATGATGATATCATTGCTATTAACAAGCAGTCGGGTATCATTGTTCATCCTACACATGGACATCCGACTGGCACTATTGCGAATGCAGTAATGAAGTATATGCTCGATAGCAAGCAGTCATTCAAGATAAGGTTCGCTAATAGAATTGATATGGATACTACCGGCATAATCATCGTAGCCAAGAATGCTAACGCGCAGGATAGTATTTCTAAACAGATGAGAGCGGGAGAGACGGTTAAGAAGTACAAGGCTATCGTTCATGGCATAATCGGTGAAGATATGACCATTGATCTACCTGTAGGCAGACCTGATGATGTATCAATCCAGAGAACTGTAATGTATGAGGGCGGAAAAGATGCCATTACTGATGTAAAAGTTCTTAAGCAATACAGGGAAGAGGATAGAAATAATAGTGACATTAAAGGCGATTATACGCTTCTTGAACTCACAATACATACGGGTCGAACACATCAGATTAGGGTTCATTTATCACATATAGGCCATCCAATAATTGGAGATGAACTGTATGGTGGTACTAAGGAATTGATAGATAGACAAGCCCTACATGCTTATTATCTGGGATTAAGACATCCGCATACGGACGAGGATATGGAGATAATTGCACCACTGCCTGAAGACTTTAATTCAGTAATTGATAAACTCGAAGATTAGGACTACAGCATTACCTGTAGTCCTTTTTTTAGAATTAGCACTTGTCAATGAAATTTTAATTTTTCTATCCTGATGGTAATGGTAAATGATACTGCAATTGTGTAGTATTTAGACATATAAATTGGAATTTGTCACTATACAGAGACAGGCTTCTCTTAGACATCAATTTTCTGTCATCTTGTTTAGTGTTTTGTCGCAATATATAGCAGAGTTGCTCAGAGACATACACGTTTTCATATTTTTAGTCCAAGATATGTATGTCAATTTGTCGCCAGCTTGCGCATTGCGACAAAATGGTTTTGGCGAGAAGTGAAAATGTATGTCTGTGCGTAAGATGGTTATCTATTGCGACAAATCCCATTTTGTCGAGATGAAGGAAAATCAGGAATTCATGGACTGATAAGGTATAGAATTGTAGTAGATAGGAAAGTAACTATTATGGAAAAAACAAATGAAGAACTGAATTAACTGAAGGAAGAATTAAAAATTATTGTTGATAAGAAGAATAGCAGAGGCAAATTGTGGAGGAAAAGAAAAAATAGAAGAAATACGCAGCTCTTTAAATGAAGAAAATGGTTCATATTGGACATATTTAAAAAAACTGAGGTCGAATGACCTCAGTTTTCTTTATAATAGTTTGTCTGATAGCTTCTCCCAGTAGTTATAGCTACTGAATCTGATCAGATGTATTTCACGTTCTGATTGTGTTACCTCAACGTACTTCACATTATTGAATTCATGCGTTCTTCCGTCGAAGGAAACTATGATTGTACCGTTGGAGCTGCGACCCTTGCCCTTGATTGTGATGGTCTCACTGGCAGGAAGAAGTACGCTGGATAGGAAGCTCCTATATGCATTGGTGTTCATTGGCGCAACCGGTGTGAGCTGAAGAACGTTCAGATCAGGTGATACGAGTGATCCGCCGAGTGAATAGTTGTACGCAGTTGATCCAACAGGCGTTGAAATCAGAATTCCGTCGCCTGAGAAATCCTGGATTTTGGTATGACCGATGGAGACCTCATTCTGAGTGATATGCGAGAACGGACCTCTGATTAATACTTCGTTGATTCCGATGCGGTTGTATGTATTCTTGTCAGTAACAATTGCACAGTTAACAGGTCTGATAATCTGAATCTGGTAATCGTTGTTGTCTATAGCATCGAGAACATGTTCGAGGTTCTCAGGATTGGCTTCCTGGAAGAAACCAAGATGTCCGGTGTTGATTCCGATAATTGGCGCAGTAGGGAACTGTAGTTTGTGAACAAAACTAAGGAAGGTACCGTCGCCACCGATGCATGCGAGCAGGTCGGCATCCTCGTAGTTGTCCTCAAGGATTGTCCATCCACGTTTAATAAGACCTGCTCTCAGTTTGTTGCAAGTTTCAAGTGAATAATCCTTATTGTTTGAAAAAATGTAGATCTTCTTAGTCATATATTTATCTCTTTATAGTAGACTTGCGAGCTCATCAACGAGCGAATCGAATGTGTCAAGTGCGGAGAGAACAGGGGCTTTCTGACTCATGTCTACTCCTGCAATCTTGAGAAGCTCAATTGGATAATCTGAGGAACCTGTTGTAAGGAATTCCAGATAGTCCTTAACAGCCGGTTCACCCTCGTTCAGGATGCGATTGGCGATAGCATTGGCTGCCGAATAGCCTGTTGCATACTGGTAAACATAGAATGATCTATAGAAATGAGGAATTCTCGACCACTCATATTGTATCATATCATCTTCTGACAGTGCAGGTCCAAAATATTGACTATTAAGTTCGTTGTAAGTTTGATTCAGATACTCAGCAGAGAGAGATTCTCCCTGCTCAACTTGTTCGTGAACTATCTTCTCAAATTCAGCAAACATTGTCTGACGGAAGAGGGTGCTCTTGAACTCATCGATATAGAAATTGATGAGATATTTCTTTTCTTCCGGATCTTCGCAGTGCTCGAGCAAATACTTAATAAGAAGTGTCTCATTTACTGTGCTGGCAACTTCTGCTGTGAAGATAGAATGATCAGCATAGATGTATGGCTGAGTCTTTCTGGTGTAGTATGAATGCATAGAGTGACCACCTTCATGAATAAGGGTAAAGATGTCTCTAAGGTCACCTGTAAAGTTCATCAGAATGTATGGATAGCTGTCGAACGAACCAAAACTATATGCACCTGAAGTCTTACCTTTATTTTCGTATATATCGACCCATTTTTCGTTCAGAATACCGTTGCGGAGCGTGTTGACATAATCCTCGCCGAGTGGTGAAAGAGCCGCACAGGCGATATTTACGGCTTCTACGAACGTATATTTCTTGTCTAAAGGCTTAACGAGTGGACGATAAACATCGTACATCTTCAGCTCGTCAATTCCGAGAATTTTCTTCCTGATTTTAACGTATTTATGCATAGCAGGTAGATGCTGATGAACAGCGTCAATAAGGTTGCTATACACAGTAGTTGGAATGTTTTCTGAAGATAGAGCACGTTCAAGAGTTGAGTTATAATTGCGGAGATTGCTGCAAACAGTATCAGCTTTAACATTGTATCCGTAAAGGCTGCTGATAGTGTTATTAAGCTTCTTATATTTCTCATACATTGCGTAGTATGCTTCTTTTCTTACTTCACGTTTCTCAGACTCCATGAATTGAATGTAGCTGGCATGTGTGAGAGGTTTCTCGATACCATTTTCATCTTTAACCATGCCAAAATTAAGATCAGCGTCATTGAGAACAGTGAAGATTTCGTCAGGACATCCAACGATTTCGCTGAGAGATGCCATAATGAATTCCTGTTCTTTGCTAAGAGTGTGATCTTTCTTGAGCATTATTTCCTCAAGCATAAATCTATATGTTTCAAGCTCAGGCTGTTCATCAATATATTTATGTATCTGCTCGAGTGTAGATTCGAGAATCTCTGGAGTTACGAAGGATAAAGTTGCGCTAATATCCGTATAGACGGACACTGCCTTGCCATACATCTCAGTATACTTAGAATTGGCATTATCCTCATCGTGCCTCATATGAGAATAAACGAAAACTTTCTCAACAAGTCGAATTGTTGTTGAGTATATCATTAACATCTTGAGTAGGGAGACAGATGAATCCATGATATGACCCTGCATTTCAGAAACTTCGTTTGCAAGTTGAATTGCTGTTTGAAGGTCTTTCTCAACCTTAGATTCGTCTGCGTACATTGCTTCTATGTTCCATTTGTATTCTTGAGGAATTTCTGCTCTTGTTTTGTCACCGTAGTTATTCATTTATTGCACCTCTTGTGGTATAATTTACTGTCACGTATTATATCACAAGAATGTATCTAGGTGAACAGATGGACAAAACTACTTTTTATAACAAATTGAATATAGATAATGCTGCAGAATTTGAATACTTCGAGAATCTTGCAGCCCTATTTGAGGAAGATGACTATATTGAATCAAACTTAATTAAAGACTTGCTGAAAGATGTCGATATGGATTTCTTAGCTGATACTACAGATAATTATTTCGAAGAATTCCTCAAGTCTATTCCTGATGAGGAGACAAGTCTGTATATCACAGTAGAGTCTATCAAGAGAGCATTTAGTGGCATGATGGTCGCTGATATGACGAGCGATGAGATCAGCACTTTGGCAGATGAGATTGTTAGATTTAGAAAGTGGTACGTTCAGGATTTTTTGGTATTCGACAAACTGAAACAGGTCGAGGTTAGCGTTCGTGATGCACGCTATGATATTCAGGCAGCTAAACTCCTTGGAGAGAAGACTGATTATGATTTCAGAACTGCCTATGACTACGAAGTTGAAGGCTATGATGTAAGAATTGCAGATATTATAGATACAGAGACAGAAGATGATTAAAACTATTGATTTACCAAGTGGCGTTAAGCTGATTTTAGATAAAGTTGACGGAGTTAAGTCTGTCAGCATTGGAATCTGGTGTAGGACTGGTTCCGTGAATGAGATGCCAGAAGAATATGGTATATCACATTTCATTGAGCATATGCTTTTTAAGGGTACTCCTACTAGAAATGCATTTCAGATTGTAAACGAGATGGATAGTCTGGGTGCTGATATCAATGCTTTTACTTCCAAGGAAGTTACATGTTTCTATGCAAAGTGTATAGACGAAGATTTATTCAAGGCTGCTGAAGTTCTAACAGATATGATTGAGCATCCACTGTTCGATCAGGAAGAATTAGAACGTGAACAGAAGGTAGTAATTGAAGAAATAAATATGAATGCTGATGATCCTGATGATGTTGCAATCGAGGAGTTTGATAAGATTGTTCTTGATGGATCAGGACTTGCTCATCCAGTACTGGGATACAAGGAGACAGTATCATCTTTCAACCATGACTCAGTTAATAAGTATTACTGCGAGCACTATACAAGAGATAGCCTGGCTGTAAGTGTTGCTGGTTCTTTCGATGAGGAATCTGTTATTAAATTCTTCGCAGATAGATTTACTAACCTTGGAGAGCATCAGAGAATTGAAAATCATGGTTCAGTAACTGGCAAGATTGATAATGTAGAGATAGTAAAGGATATCGAGCAGGCACATATAGTCATGGGATTATCTCATGTGGCCGCAGCTGATCCTAGACGTTATCATATGTCGCTTCTTAGCACTATTATGGGTGGCGGAATGTCTTCTAGATTGTTCCAGAATGTAAGAGAGAAGAAGGGCCTTGCATATTCAGTATATTCCAGCAATTCTTTCTATTCAGGAGCTGGTGAATTTGGCATTGTTGCAGGAATTGCCAAGGATAGAGTTGACGAAGCCCTTGAAGCTATTAAAGAAGAACTAGATAAGCTGAATAATGAGCCTATTTCTATTGATGAATTCAATAGAGGTAAGCAACAGATGAAATCTTCATACATCTATTCACAGGAAAGTACTCAGGCTAGAATGAGAACTAACGGATTGAACTACTTTGCATTGGGTAAATGTCCTGATCAGAAGGATGCAATTGGTATCATTGACGCCATTACTATTGAAGATATCGAATCAAGCAAGAAATTGATATCAGATTACAATAAATACACTATCGTAAACGTAACAGGTAAGTAATATGCTCGACAGAGTTAAGTGTGAACAACGCGAATATGAGATTCTTTCACCACTTGCTGCCAAAGCAGCAGAGACCAAGGGCAGAGAATTTCCTGAGAAGATGTGCGATTTTCGTACTGAGTATCAGCGTGACAGGGATAGAATCATACATTCTAAGGCTTTCAGAAGGCTGATGCACAAGACACAGGTTTTCTTAGCCCCTGAGGATGATCATTACAGAACTCGTCTTACACATACGGTTGAAGTATCTCAGGTTTCAAGAACATGCGCTCGTATTTTGATGCTTAATGAGGACTTGACTGAGGCAATTGCGCTGGGTCACGACCTTGGTCATACGCCTTTTGGCCATGCAGGAGAGACCGTACTAGCCAAAATCCACCCAGGTGGATTCGCTCACAACGAGCAGAGTCTTCGTACCGTTGATTGCATCGAGGATACAGCGAGAAGGCGCGGGCTCAATCTTACTTACGAGGTTAGAGATGGTATTGTGAATCATAGAGGTTCCGGTGTTCCATGTACACTTGAGGGACAGATTGTAAATATCTGTGACCGCATTGCATACACTAATCACGATATTGATGATGCTATTCGTAGTGGCATTATTCGCAAGAAGGATCTTCCTCAACATGCTATTGATATTCTTGGAACAGAGCATAGCGATCGTATTAATAATCTTATTGTTGATCTGTGCAAGAATAGTGAGGGTAAGGATAGAATTTCTCTTTCGCCTGATATTCATGATGCGTTGATGGAGCTCAGGAGTTTCATGTTTGCTAATGTATATAACAGCAAGCAAGTTCAGGCTGTTACAAGCATGAGAAAGGTTGAAGTAATTATTAGTTCACTTTACGACTACTACATCAACCATCCTGATGAGATACCTGGTATTTATAAGAAAATTCAGGAAATTGACGGTACCGAAGTTGCAGTTAAGGACTTTATTGCCGGAATGACAGATAGATTTGCACTTAATCTGTACGATAAGTTATTTGTTCCACATGGTTGGAGGTAAAGATGGCTTGGGACAACAGCTTTATTGATGAGCTCAAGATGCAAGTGAATATAGTTGATGTTGTCGGCCGAGTTGTTGATCTTAAGAAATCCGGTGCGAACTACAAGGGCTTGTGCCCATTCCATTCTGAGAAGACACCATCATTCATGGTCAATGAAGAAAAACAGATCTTCAATTGCTTTGGATGTGGAGAGAAGGGCGATGTGATTAAGTTCGTAGAGAGTTACCACAAGATTCCATTTATTGAAGCAGTTGATCAGCTCTGCGATGAGTATGGAATTAAGAAGCCTGAGAGAGCTTCAAGTGGTCCTAAGATAGATTATGACCATTACTACGCAATCAATGCCAAAGCTGCGAGATTCTTCTATAACGCACTTGGAACTAAGAATAATAGAGGTTTAGCTTACTTCAAGAAGAGAGGTCTTAGCAAAGAAACTATAACCAAATGGGGCCTTGGTTATGCACCAGCTACCGGCACTGCGCTTGTAGATTACCTGCATAGCGAGAATGTTAGCGACGCAGACATGTTAAAGCTCGGACTTGCTAATGAGGGCAAGAACGGACTTTATGATAAATATCGTGATCGTTGCATCTTTCCAATTATGAATACCCAGGGTAAAGTTATTGGGTTTGGCGGAAGAGCAATCGAGGATATTAAACCTAAATACATCAACTCTTCTGAGTCTGAGATCTTCCTTAAGAAGAATAATCTGTTTGGACTAAACTTCACCAAGAAAGATATCTCCGATGAAGACAGAGCGATAGTTGTTGAAGGCTATATGGATGTTATCTCATTGTATCAAGCTGGAGTTCAGAATGTTGTTGCTTCACTTGGAACTGCACTTACAGATAACCAAGCCAAATTACTTACGAGATATTCTAAGAATGTTGTGCTGTCGTACGACTCTGATGGCGCTGGTATCAAGGCGGCGCTCAGAGGAATTGAAGTTATGGCAGGTGCCGGTGCCAAGACTAAAGTCTTGAGCGTAATCGATGGAAAGGATCCAGATGATTATGTTAAGGCACATGGTAAAGATGGATTTAATGAACTCGTTGATAATGCTGTTCCTGCTACACAGTTCAGATTAGATCTCGCCAGGAAAGGATTCAATTTCAACAATGATATGGAAGTTCTCGAATACATTGAGAGAATCGTTCCTGTACTAAAGAGCATTGGTCCTGTTGAACAGGATTTATATATAAAGAGACTATCGAATGAATTCGGAGTTTCTGAACATGCTATTACGATGGCTGTTAGGTCTGAATCGGATGGCACTCAGAAAGGTGCTATCGTTAACAGAAGACCTTCAAGGTCATCTGATGTGGGTGATAGAGATATGCACATAGAGATGTCGCTGCTCATACTCGCAATGAAGAACTCACGATACTTAAAACGTTTTGGTGAAGATAATATTGAATTCAGGTCACCACTCGCCAAGAAGATATTGTCCGCCTTGGAGTCTCTGGCTACTAATAGAAAGCCTGGAGCCGACGGAATTGATGAAAATGACATCTTCAGAGCACTGGATCCTGATGAGGAGAAGGTATTTGCCAAATACGTTAACACAACCAAGCTAGGTCCTGATGATGAGGTATATTACAAAGAAACAAGGGCTAGCTACAAGGTCAATTCGCTGAAAGATGAGAGGGTCGAGGTAATGAACAGCCTTGCTGTTGCTGAACAGATGAACCAGACCGATGAAATGGATAAATTAGCGGCGAGATTGATTGAGATAGACAACCTCATCAAAAATACTATGGAGGGTTAGAATGCCAAACAAAGAAATTATTGAAAATGATCTCGAAAACAAGACAGAACTGACCAAAGTTGAAGAAGCTGCAATTGAGTTAATTGAGGCAGCAAAGGCTTCAAACAACGAACTTACTTATGCAGAAGTTGGAATTCATCTTGCTGAGATGACGCTTGATAAAACTCAGATTGATGAAGTGTATGAAATCGTTGAGAGTAAGGGAGTCAATATTGTTGATTCACGTGAGCCATCCACAGAAGAACTCGAGGCTGAGATTGATCTTGAACTTGATCTTGATGAAGATATGGAAGACTTCATGGAGATGGATCTTGACGATGAGGACGTTATGAACCGCGAGGAAGAAGACGAGAAGCGTAGCGGTGTTGTTATCAAGTCAACAGGTGAGATTGAAGTAACAGAATCTGGAGTAAAGAATATTCCTACAGATGACCCTGTAAGAATGTACTTCAAGGAAATTGGTAAAGTTCCACTTCTGACTGCTGATGAAGAAAGAGATCTTGCGATTAGAATTGAGCAGGGCGATGAAGAAGCTAAGAAGAAACTCTGCGAAGCTAACCTGAGACTCGTTGTTTCAATTGCAAGAAGATATCTTAACAGAGGACTTTCATTCCTAGATCTTATTCAGGAAGGTAACCTTGGTCTAATTAAGGCTGTTGAAAAGTTTGACTATACTAAGGGCTATAAGTTCTCAACTTATGCAACTTGGTGGATTAGACAGGCAATTACACGTTCTATCGCTGACCAGGCAAGAACTATCAGAATTCCTGTACACATGGTAGAAACTATCAACAAGCTGATCAGAATCTCAAGACAGCTGCTTCAGGAGTATGGACGTGAGCCAACTTCAGAAGAAATTGCTAAAGAGATGGGAATCACTGTTGAGAAGGTAAGAGAAATTAAGAAGATCAGCCAGGATCCTGTATCTCTCGAAACACCAATCGGTGAAGAGGAAGATTCACACCTCGGTGACTTCATTCCTGATGAGGATATCCCTTCACCAGTTGATGCAGCTGCTTATTCAATGCTACAGAAACAGTTAAGAGAAGTCCTCGATACTCTCTCCGACAGAGAGAAGAAGGTTCTTATCTTAAGATTCGGACTTGATGACGGACGTCCACGTACTCTCGAAGAAGTTGGTAAGGAATTCAACGTAACAAGAGAGCGTATCAGACAGATTGAGGCTAAGGCTCTGAGAAAACTCAGACATCCTAGCCGTAGTAAGAAACTGAAGGATTATCTTGAGTAATTAATGAGATTTAGCAAGAGAATTTACGCATTAAGAGATGCTGTAAAACAAGGCGAAACGGTTGCAGACATCGGTACGGATCACGGATACGTACCGATGCTTGTTGTTCGTGACGGAATTAGCAATTATGTCATTATGTCTGATATATCCGAGGATTCCTTGTCTAAAGCGGTTGAAACCTTTAGTGTCGTTAATATTCCGACTGATCCAAGTCAGTTTAGAGTAGGCGATGGACTGGATACAATTAAATTCGGTGAGGTAGATGATATTATCATTGCGGGTCTTGGTGGACATACTATTTCGCAAATTCTTGATGCAGATATTATCAAGACTAAGTCTTTCAAGAAACTAATTCTTCAGCCACGTAAACACTCAGGTGCACTTAGAGTATGGTTGTATAAGAATGGTTACGAAATCACCGACGAGATTCTAACTTCTGAAGGGAAATTCATCTGTGAAATAATCGTAGCAGTTCCGACTAACGAATTTCGTAGCGTTCTGCCATTCGATGAAGACGATATTAGATGGGCTTATCCGGAAACTTTAAGAAATGCGGATAAATCCTGTTTAAAAAAGAGAGTTGGATGGAAACTTGGTAGTATTAATGAGCAAATTGAGAGCTTGAGATTAAGTGATAAAGACCAAGCTGATGCAATTAATTTGCTTCAGGCTGATTACAAGTATTTAAGTAGTTTAATAGAGGAATAATGAGTACCGTTACTTACAATGATGTGCTCGCAGCTCGCGAGAGAATTCGTGAATATATTGAACTGACGCCACTTCAGGAGTCTAAATACCTTGGCGATGATAATCACCACTATTTCTTTAAACTTGAATGCCAGCAGAAATTGAACAGTTTTAAGCTGCGTGGATCTCTTGCAAGAATGTCGCTAATGACTGATAGTGAGAAGAAGCAAGGCGTTGGTACTGTCTCATCTGGAAATAATGGATGTGCAGTTTCTTATGTCGCAAGAATTCTCGGTATTGATAATGTCGTAATTATCGTACCAAAATGCACTCCTAAGAAGAAGATTAATACTATCCAAGAACTTGGCGGCAATGTTCTTATCATGGGTGAGAATTACGATGAGGCTCATGAATTGGGTCAGAAGTATATCAGAGAGCATAATATGCACATGATTGACGCTGATGAAGATCCTGAAATATACGCTGGTCTTGGCAGTATTGGCCTTGAGATACTTGAACAGAATCCTAAAATTGATACCATAGCCGTTCCTATTGGTGGCGGTGCTATATGTGCTGGTATCGCACTTGCAGCCAAAACTGTAAAACCTGGTATTAGAGTAATTGGTGTTCAGACTTCAGCTTGTCCTTCTATGATAGAAGCTATCAAGAATAATGAGTGGTACGAGAATTATCCAACTGATGGTGAATCAATATGTGAGAGCCTTGTTGGTGGTATCGGCAACCTCGCTTTTGAAATGCATAAGGATCTAATTGACGGCTATGTAGCTGTCGATGAGAAAGATATTAGAAAAGCTGTCGCTCATATGTATAAGAATGAAGGTTTTCTGGCAGAAGGCGGCGCATCTACAGTTGTTGCTGCTGCTATGGCCAAACCAGAAGAATTGGGCGGCACTAACATTGCGCTTGTTGTAACAGGCGGTAATATTGATAAGGAGTTATTGGACACAATCTTAAATGAAGAAGCTTAACTGGATTGAAATTACAGCCTTATATATCGGCACAATAATGGGCGCAGGTTTTGCTTCTGGTAGGGAATGCTGGCAGTTCTTCGCTGTTTTCGGTAATGACGGCTATTATGGAGCGATAGTATTCACTGTAGGATTAGTGGCATTATCCTTCATGATGACCTATATTGCCAATAGCAAACAGACTGCTGATCTTGGAAAACTTGTTTCACCATTTGGAGATCCAAGACTTGATAATATTCCGGGTATTATTCTTGCTGCTTTCTTCTATATGGATGTAATCGTCATGACTGCTGCTGGTGGATCATTATTATTCCAGCAGTTTTTAATAAGCAAGTATATAGGTGGTCTTCTGATAGCAGTGCTTATAATAGTTACAGTATTGGGAGATTTTGAAAGAATATCAAGCGTTTTCAGGTTTCTAATTCCTGTATTGTTCGCTGCCGCTGTAATGATGATAGTTCTTATAATTAGAGCTGATTATTCTCAGAGTGGTGGAACCAAATTTGAGCCTGGAGAGATTACGCCAACTTGGATGATAAGTTCTATCGTATTTCTCTCATATAATGCGTTAGCAACTCCCGCAATTATCGGAAATGCAGCGATAAATGCCAAGGATAGAAAGAACGCTTATATCGGTGCTCTAGTGGGCCCGCTTTGCCTTGGAGGTTTGATAATCGCTCTTATGAGAGCACTTATGACAGATATGGCTTTTACAGCAAGATTCGATCTGCCTTTGCTTGAGTATTCAATGAGAATTTCACCCGTTCTCAATGTTATATATGCAATTTTGTTATTCTGTTCAATATATTCAACCGGTTCCAGTCTGTATTTCGGATTTACCACCAAACTTCCGAATGTTAGTTGGAAGAAGTATGTAGTAATAGGAGGTGCGCTACTCGGTTTTGCACTCGGACTCACAGGGTTCAAGACTTTGGTAGAATATCTATATCCAATGCAGGGATATATTGGACTAGCAATACTGTTAATGATTGTTCTTAATTTCTTTAATGAATTAAGAAAGAACAAAAATTAACACTATCTCAACATCAAATTAGTGTAAAATAGTAACGTTAATTAATTCGGGTAGACCTGACGATCGCGTGCAATGCATGAGGAAAGTCCGGGCTCCGCAGGGCAAGGATGACGGATAACGTCCGCCGCAGGTAACTGTAGGGAAAGTGCAACAGAAACATTCCGCCGTAACGGGTAATGCCGTGGTAAGGTTGAAATGGTGAGGTAAGAGCTCACCGGGGGTATGGAGACATGCCCGCCGTGTAAACCCCATCCGGAGCAAGACTGAGTTGGGCAGTAGTGGTGCGGCCCGTACCAGCCCGCAGGTAAGTCGCTTGATGCTACGAGCAATCGTAGTACTAGATGGATGATCGTCTAATACAGAACCCGGCTTATGGTCTGCCCGAGTTCATTTATATTAGGGGTACGTTATGAGTTATAGATTAGGAATTGATGTAGGATCAACAACAGTCAAATTAGTAATTCTTGATGACGAGGATAAGATTGTTTATTCGCGTTACGAGAGACATATGTCAAGTGTGTTCGAGAAAGTTAGAGAACTCCTCGAAGACTTGTATAAAGAAAAGGGAGACATGACTCTGAGACCTGTAATTACAGGTTCCGGCGGACTGTCTCTTGCTAACCTTTTTGGCATTAAATTTGAACAGGAAGTAATTTCCTGTACTAACGCCGTTGAGAAATTAATCCCTCAGACAGATGTTGTTATCGAGCTAGGTGGAGAAGATGCCAAAATCACTTTCTTCGGTCAGTCGGTAGAACAGCGAATGAACGGTACTTGTGCCGGAGGAACAGGTGCTTTCATCGATCAGATGGCGATACTTCTTAATACTGACGCCGCAGGACTCAATGAAGCAGCTAAGGATTATCATATTCTATATCCAATCGCTTCAAGATGTGGAGTATTTGCAAAGACTGATATTCAGCCTCTAATTAATGATGGAGCTAACACTTCCGACATTGCGGCTTCGATTCTTCAGGCTGTTGTTAATCAGATGATATCTGGACTTGCTTGTGGACATCCGATTAAAGGAAATGTAGCATTCCTTGGAGGCCCGCTTGAGTATCTATCTGAGTTAAGAATAAGATTTATAGAGACTCTCAATCTCAAGGATGAGAATATTATCTTCCCAGAGAATGCTAAGTATTTCGTTGCTATTGGAGCGGCATATCTTGCAGAAAAAGAGTCAGAATTACAGCTGTCTACACTTGTAGATAGAATTACTAATGCAAATTCTGATGAGGTAGCAGATACTCAGTACCTGCAGCCTTTATTTGAGTCTGATGAAGACTATCAGGAATTTAAGGACAGACATGCTAAAGCTAAGATTACAAGAGGAGATATTGCTAAGGCTATCGGACCTCTGTATCTCGGTATTGACGCTGGTTCAACTACAACCAAAGCTTGTCTGATTGACCAGGATAGAAAGGTTGTTTACGATCACTATCAAAATAATGAAGGTGATCCAGTAGGCGTTGTTAAGTCAGTTCTTAAGGAAGTATATGACTTAATGCCTGAGGGTGCATACATTGGAAGATCAACTGTAACAGGTTATGGAGAAGCACTGATTCAGGCAGCCTTCAGACTTGATGCCGGCGAGATTGAGACAATGGCTCACTATAAGGCTGCCAAGCAGTTTTTGCCTGATGTTAGCTTTATTCTGGATATTGGCGGTCAGGATATGAAGTGCATGAAGATTAAGGATGGTGCTATTAACAGCATTATGCTTAATGAGGCATGCTCTTCTGGTTGCGGTTCATTTATCGAGACTTATGCCAAGTCTGTAGATATGTCAGTTCCTGATTTTGCACAGGAAGCACTTAAATCTAAGAAACCAGTTGATCTTGGAACCAGATGTACAGTATTTATGAATTCCAAGGTTAAACAGGCACAGAAAGAAGGTGCGACTGTTGCAGATATTTCTGCGGGTCTGTCATATTCAGTAATTAAGAATGCTCTATACAAGGTTATCAAGCTGAGAAATTCTAATGAGACAGGTAAACACGTAGTAGTTCAGGGCGGAACCTTCCTCAACGAGGCCGTTCTAAGAGCTATCGAGATTATCCTTGGAAAGGATGTAGTTAGACCAGAGATATCAGGCCTAATGGGTGCTTATGGTGCAGCAATTGTAGCTCTTGAGAATCATACTCAGTGTGAAGTGTCAACTACAATGGGTGCTGATGAACTTGATAAATTTAGCGTTGAAACATCCAACGTAAGATGTAAGGGCTGCGGTAACAGCTGCGTTCTTACTATTTCCAAATTCTCCGATGGAAGCAAATTTGTAACTGGTAATAGATGCGAAAGAGGAGCAGGAATTACTAAGACTGCTAGTAACATTCCTAACCTCTACAAAATTAAAGAAGACTTATTGTTCAACAGGCCTGTGCTTGATGAATCTGAAGCTCCACGTGGAGTAATTGGCATACCTAGAGTACTTAATATGTATGAGGATTATCCTTTCTGGCATGCATTCTTCACCAAGCTGGGATTCAGAATTATTCTGTCTCCACCTAGTAACAAAAAGATGTATGAAAGTGGCATGGACACCATTTCTTCAGATACAGCTTGTTATCCAGCTAAGCTGGTTCACGGTCATATTAAATGGCTTGTTGAGAATGGTGTAAAGCGCATCTTCTATCCATCTCTTAACTATGAGGCGGTAGAAGACGAAGAAGCGCCTAACCATTACAATTGCCCAGTTGTTGCGACTTATCCAGAGGTAATCGACAAAAATATGGCTGATTACTTCTTCGAAAACGATGTAGAATTCTATCATCCATTCATTCCGTATGATAACGATGATCGTATGAATGAAGAATTTGTAAGATTCTTCAGTGGCAAAAGAAAGGTTGACGTAGCAGCTGAGGAGAACATTGTTGAGAGTTTCCACTTTGGAGAGGATAAGAGAGAATACTCGCTATTCAATCTCAACACCGACCACCTTGAGCTCAAGCACGCAATTAATGCGGGTCGTTTTGCACAGAAGCAATATAAAGAGGCTGTTGCTCACGCTGGCGATGAAGCTTTGAAATATATGAAGGACTACAACAAGAAGGGAATTGTTCTTTCTGGACGTCCTTATCACGTAGATCCTGAGATTAATCACGGTATTGATAATCTAATTGTTCAGCAGGATATGGTAGTTCTTTCTGAGGACTCCGTAAGCTGGAAGATTAAAACAAAGAGACCTATTAGAATTCTTGACCAGTGGGTATACCATTCAAGACTGTACAAAGCAGCTGTTTTTGCTGGACAGAGAGACGACGTTGAAATTATCCAGCTGAATTCATTTGGCTGCGGACTTGATGCGGTTACAACAGACGAAGTTGATGAGCTGCTCGAGCAGAACAACAAGCTCTATACAGTTCTTAAGATTGATGAGGGAGCTAACCTTGGGGCTGCTAAGATACGTATCAGATCACTTAAGGCCGCTCTTGAAGAAAGAGACAAGCTGGGAACTAAGAGTAAGAAGGTTAATCTGCCTTATGTTCGTCAAGTGTTCACCAAACAGATGAAGCTCGACGGCTATACTTTACTAGTTCCGCAAATGTCTCCAATTCACTTCAAGTATATGGAGAAGGTAATGCAACAGTGTGGTTACAATGCGGTTCTGTTACCTGAGGTTTCCAAGGATTCAGAAGAAGAAGGACTGAAGTATGTTAACAACGATGCTTGCTATCCAACTATCGTTACTCTCGGACAGATAATTTCTGCTCTTAAGTCAGGCGAATATGACCTGAACAAAACAGCAGTATTTATGTCCCAGACAGGCGGCGGATGCCGTGCAAGCAACTATGTTGCACTACTTAGAAAAGCTCTTAAAGAGCTTGATATGGAACAGGTTCCAGTAATTTCATTCAACCTTGCTGGTCTTGAGAAGAACCCAGGATTTACAATTACAGTTCCATTGGCGCTTAGATTGTTCTTTGCATTATTCTATGGAGATCTGATGATGAAGTGTCTCTACAGAACTAGACCTTACGAGATTGAACCAGGTAGTGCTCAGGCTCTGATGGATAGTTGGTTTGACAGGATCGTCGAGAACTCAATGAGTATGAACAAGAAAAAATTTGTTGAGAATATCTATCAGATTGTTAAGGAATTTGATGAACTTCCTATCGATGATAGCCATAGAAAACCTAGAGTTGGTATTGTAGGAGAAATTCTTGTTAAGTATCATCCTAATGCAAACAATAATCTGGTAGATATCATCGAGCAAGAAGGTGGAGAAGCTGTAGTTCCATCACTTACAGACTTCGCTGAATACACTATCTATAACAAGATATATAACTACAAGCACCTTAACGGTAGCTGGAAGGATATGAGAATCAATCAGGCGGCACATCTGCTTATCGAAACATTCCGTAAGCATACTCGTAAAGCTTGCGAGCAGAGTAAACGTTTTGAGCCTGACCATCATATCGAGGATACGGCGGCTAACGCAGAACGTTTTATCTCTGTTGCTAACCAGTGCGGAGAAGGCTGGCTGTTAACAGGTGAGATGGTTGATCTTATCGATAGTGGTGTTAAGAATATCTGCTGTCTGCAGCCATTTGCGTGTCTTCCTAACCACGTTGCTGGTAAGGGAATGCTAAAGGCTCTTAGACAGTACGATAGCAAAGCTAATATTGTTGCCATTGACTATGATCCTGGTGCATCTAATGTTAACCAACTCAATCGTATCAAAATGATGATGGCAACAGCTTTCAAAAATCTTGAAGAATAAAGCCTAAGGTATTATACTAATGGGTGGAAATTAACGTGCTCTTAGCACAGAATTTATTAAATAACGAAGGAGGTGCCGCCCTATGGGTAGACATGGCACAATAGCTAACAGAAAAGCAGCACAGGATTCAAAGAGAGCTGCAATGTTCACAAAGTATGCAAGACAGATTATCGTTTGCGCTAAGAATGGTGGAGATCCAAACTTCAACCCAGCATTAAGAGTTGCAATCGATAAAGCAAAGGGCATTGGAATGCCTAATGATAATATCAACAGAGCCATCAAGAAGGGAACTGGAGAACTTGGTGGAGAGACATACGAAGAGAAGACATTCGAAGGATACGGCCCATCTGGCGTTGCTGTAATCGTTGAGTGCCTTACTGATAACAACAACAGAACTACTGCTTTCGTAAGATCTACATTCGATAAGAACGGCGGTAACCTGGGAACTCCTGGTTGCGTATCTTATATGTTCTCACGTAAGGGCGTTATCATTATTGATAGCGAAGGTCTTGATGAAGAAGAAGTAATGATGGCTGCACTTGAAGCTGGCGCTGAGGATATGAATGTTAACGAAGATAGCTTTGAGGTTATCACTGATCCTGGTGCTTTCAACGACGTTCATGAAGCTATCAAGCAGGCTGGATATGATATTGTAGAAGCTGAAATCGAGCAGATTCCTTCAATGCAGGCTAACGTAACTGACGAAGCTGCAATCAAGTCTCTTACTAAGATGATTGATATTCTTGAAGAGAACGATGACGTTCAGAACGTTTACTACAACTGTGAACTGCCAGAATAATTACTAATATTTAAACTTAACGGATTCCTGGAATATGCGTTGAGCTATCATAATTGAACCTACACTTACTTAAAGGGATTCCGGGTGCCTTTGACTTATGTAATGCCTCCATAGAGTGGACTACAGAATCACTGGCTAAGGAAGTACCCACCTTATCTTATTTCGATAGGGCGTCAATTATAAGGCTTGACGGTATCCCGGGAGTTTTTTAATAACTATGGAAAAACTAATTCTTATCGATGGTAATAGCTTGCTCTTTAGAGCATATTTTGCAATGATGCGTCCTATGGTGAATTCTAAAGGAATTCATACTCAGGGCATTTTTGCGTTCATTAATATGCTTAATAAGATTCTTAAAGAATATGAGCCAACACATATTGCTGTTGCTTTCGATATGAAGGAGAAAACTTTTCGTCACGAGCAATATTCTGAATATAAAGCTGGTCGTAACGCAACTCCAATTGAATTACTCGCAGAGTTTCCACTGATGCATCAGGTTCTTGATGCAATGAATATTAAAATTCTCGAAATGCCAAGATATGAGGCTGATGATTTAATTGGAACTATTGCTGCTGACGCTAATAGAAAAGGTGTTCAAACGCTTGTAATTACTGGAGATAAGGATGAACTTCAGCTTGTTGATGAATATGTCAATGTTCTAATTAACAAGAAGGGAATGTCTGAGTTTGATGTCTACGATATAGCTGCAATGAAGGAAAGATATAATCTAACGCCTCAGCAGTTCATTGATCTTAAAGGCTTGATGGGAGACAGTTCAGACAATTATCCAGGTATTCCTGGTATTGGTGAGAAGAAGGGTATTGGCCTTCTTGAGCAATATGGTTCAGTTGAAGGCGTAATTGAGCATGCTGATGAAATTAAGGGTAAAATGGGTGAGAATATTCGAGAGAATATTGAGTCTGCCATGCTTTCAAAATGGCTTGCTACAATTAAGACAGATTGCCCAATCGATTATACTTGGGATGAACTCAAATATGTCGAGCCTGATTACGATGCACTTGTTGATATTTATACCGAACTTGAATTTAGTAAGTTCATTAAAGAACTTAGTAGTAAGGGAGGAGAAGCTGTTAATGCTTCTGTTGATTATAGTGACGAATTATCTGTAATTGATGAAGTTGAATTTAACGAATTCATTAATAAAGTTGGTACAGGCTCTGAGATAGTAATAGATCTTGTTACTGATGACAATCATCTAGATAAACCGGATATTGCTTCTGTTGCATTGTATTCAGCTGACAAGAACATCTTTACATATAAGGAATTTACTCCGTTAGATATTGAAATCAGCGTTCAAAGCTTGGCAGATAGAGAATATAAACTTGTAGGATTTGATCTTAAGCAGGTTATTTATTCTCTGCTGAACTATACGGAATCTGAATTGCATCCTGTTTATGATATTGTAGTTGCCGAGTATCTTATTGATCCTAACCGCAATAAATATCTGCTTGAAAAACTGATGCTAAGATATAACGCATATCAGCCTGATGACAATCTTGCCGTAAAGGATAAATTGTTCCATATTTCTAAGATTAAGGAGAAACAATCTCAAACTATCGATGAAATGGGTCTTGCCAATCTCTTTAATTCCTGTGAGATGCCTCTGTGCAGAACCCTTGCAGAGATGGAATATGAAGGCATCAGAGTAAATAGTGATGTTCTTTCTGAAATCGGAAAAGAACTTGAAGATAAGATAAGTGAGCTTGAATCTAAGATCTATGAATCTAGCGGACAGAAGTTCAATATTAATTCGCCTAAGCAATTAGGAATAGTACTGTTCGAAGATATTGGCATAAAGTATCCTAAGGCTAAGGGCAAGACTGGATATTCTACTGCCGCTGATATTCTTGATAAACTCAAATTTGATTATCCTATTGTTACCGATATTCTTGAATATCGTAAAGTTGCTAAACTGAAAAGTACATACGTAGACGGATTAACATCGTTAATAGGCGTAGATGGTAAAATTAGACCGCACTTCCAGCAGACTGTAACTGCAACAGGCCGACTTAGTTGTACTGATCCTAACCTGCAGAATATTCCTGTAAGAGATGATTACGGTAGGCTAATAAGAAAGGCTTTCGTCGCTAATGAGGGCAACATCTTTACCGGTTCTGACTATTCACAGATTGAACTGAGAGTCCTCGCATCTCTTAGTGGTGACGAGAATATGATTGATGCTTTCAAAGCGGGCAAGGATATTCATAGAGCAACTGCCGCAAGAGTATTCAATCTCTTGGAGGACGAAGTCACTCCGCTGGATAGATCTAAGGCCAAAGCCGTTAATTTTGGCGTAGTATATGGCATGAGCGGATTTGGGCTGAGCGAGAACCTTAATATCTCTAGGGCCGAAAGCCAGCAATATATCAATGATTATTTTGACAAGCATGTAAAGGTTAAGGAGTATCTTGATAAGCTTGTTAATGACGGCGAAAAGGATAGAGAAGTACATACTTATTATGGACGTGTAAGACAGATTCCGGAGTTTGCTAGTAGCAAGTATATGGAGCGTGAATTTGCTAAGAGACTTGCTATGAATACGCCAATTCAGGGTACAGCTGCTGATATAATTAAGTTCGCTATGAATAGCGTAAATGCTGAACTCAAATCACGTAAGATGGAAAGTAAACTGATTCTTCAGATTCATGATGAATTGATAATCGAAGGTCCATCTTCAGAGGCGGAAGAAGTTAAGGATCTTCTCGAAACTTGTATGAAAAATGCTGCTAATCTTGCAGTTGAGTTAGTTTGTGATACTCATACTGGTACAACATGGTATGAACTGAAATAGAGGTTGATATGAAGACTATTGCAATTACCGGCGGTATTGGATCCGGTAAATCAACAGCAACTAAATATCTGCAGGAGCAGGGTTACATAGTAATTGATGCTGATAAGATGGCTCGTGAATTGACTGAGCCGGGTGGCAGAGCTATTCCATATATTCGTGAGCATTTTGGAAATGCATATATTCGCGAAGATGGCAGTATGGATAGAGCTAAGATGAGAGATTTGATTTTCAAGGATTTTAGTCAGAAAGAGATTCTTGAAGAAGGTACTACCAAGGTGGTACTTAAAGACATCGATAACATTAAGGCCGAAGCTGCTGAGAATGGCGTTCATGCTATATTTTTCGATATTCCACTTTTATTTGAGACCAAGACAAATAGAGATTATGACTATGTTTGGGTTGTTACGGCTGATCGAGACCTTCGCAAAGAGAGAGTTATTCTGCGCGATGGAATTGATGAACATATAATTGAGTTGATAATCGGTTCTCAATCTGAGGAAGAAGATAAGATTAAATTCGCTGACGAAGTTATATATAATAACGGCAGCATTGAAGAACTTCATAAGTCTATAGATAAATTATTAGAAACTCTTTGAAAAAAGGGTTGATTTTATAGCAAGTGGTTGGTATACTATCACTTGTCGTGTGGATGTGGCGGAATGGCAGACGCGCATGCTTGAGGGGCATGTGGGAGACCGTGCTGGTTCGAGTCCAGTCATCCACACCATTTTTTTTACTGTTTTTCAGTAAAGGAAATGGTGCTTTTGTTTATTAATGTGCTAGTCCTTGTCAATTAGCCGGCGTGGTGGAATTGGCAGACGCGCGGGATTCAAAATCCCGTGGTAGAAATACCGTGTGGGTTCGACCCCCACCGCCGGCACCACTCAAATACAGGAGGTATGTTATGGGAATTAATGGTATGAATATTTTACTGCTCGTTGCTTTTATCGCTCTGATTTACTTCATGATGATTAGACCTCAGAAGAAGAAGGAAAAGGCTGACAATGAGATGAGAGAGTCTCTGAAGGTTGGAGATGAGGTTATGACTATTGGCGGAGTAGTTGGTAAGATCATTAAGATTACTGACAGAACTGTAATTATCACTACTGGTGCAGATAAGACTAAAATTGAGTTCATCAAGTCTGCAATTGCTAGCTCCAAGTCTGCTGATGCTGCAGCTGCTGCTAAGAAGACTGCTAAGAAGGACGCTGAGGATGACAACCTTGATGAGAAGGCTCCAAGCAAGGAAAAGAAGGTTGCTCCTAAGAAACTCACTAAGAAATCTGACGAGAATAAGGCTGAGGAAAAGGCTGAATAATCTTATTAGCATAATATAGGTAAAATTAATAGAAATTTAAGCACCCGAAAGGGTGCTTTTTTATTGAAATTACAACGAATTTGCAGTAAAATAGAGTGAATATATGTTTAATGCGAATTTATGCGCTCAAACGTATTAATAATAATAATTTTGAAAGGGTATTTAACGACAATGAAGACAGGAAGAAGAAAAGTTTTAGCAGTACTGATTATCATTCTGCTGGTTGCTTCTTGGACAATTTCATTCACTGGCGTTGGCAAGAGCTTTGGTAATCTTAATGACCACCTTAAGTATGGTCTTGATATCAACGGTGGTGTTTATGTTCTCCTTGAAGCAGACACTAAGGAAACTGGAACAGAGCTTAATGCAATCATGGACCAGACTAAGTCAGTACTCGAGAAGAGAGTTAACGCAATGGGCGTTTCTGAGGCTACAGTTGCTAGAGAAGGAACTAACAGAATCAGAGTTGAGATGCCAGGCGTACAAGACGCTGAATCTGCAATTAAGCAGATTGGTAGAACAGCTCAGCTGAGCTTCAAACTCGCTGATGGTTCTCTGGCTCTTAACGGTGACGGAATTAGTGATTCTCAGCTGGCAACAGATACTGAGAACGGCGGCTACAAAATCACAATCGATTTCACAGGCGACGGATCTAACAAGTTTGCTGAGGCAACAGAGAAGGCTTGCTCAGGAACAGTTGAAGTTAGCGACCAGTGGGATCAGGAGAAAGAAGCAGTTGATTCAAGAGCTATCGTAATCATGCTGGACGATGAGGTTATCTCTGCTCCTACAGTTCAGGAGAAGATCAACTCAAGATCTTGCGAGATTACAAGACCTGGTGGATTCTCACAGACTGAGGCATCAGAATTGTCCGCTTTGATTAGAGGTGGTGCGCTCCCAGCTAACCTGGTAGAAGTTAACTCATCAGTTGAGACAGCAACTATCGGTGCTAATGCACTGGTTCTTTCAGCTAAGGCTGGTGTTATCGGACTCGGTATCGTAATGCTGATTATGCTGTTTGCATTCGGAGCACTTGGTCTGGTTGCAGACTTAGCACTGCTGCTCTATGTAATGATCGTACTTTGGGGTATGGCAGGAATGGGAGCAGTACTCACATTACCTGGTATCGCAGGTATCATCCTCTCAGTAGGTATGGCTGTAGACTCCAACGTAATCATCTTTACTCGTATTAGAGAAGAAATTTCTAAGGGTAAGTCAATAAGAGTTGCTGTAGACATGGGTTATCATGCAGCACTTACTACAGTAATCGATGCTCAGACTACTACACTTATCGCAGCTATCGTTCTGTACCTCATTGGTACATCTTCAGTTAAGGGATTCGCTCTTACACTGATGCTCGGTACTGTTGTATCCATCATCACTGCTGTATTCGTTACTCAGGTATTCGTTAACCTTATGTCTGAGAGCAAGACTTTTGGAACAATGAAGATGTTCGGAATGAAGGAAGATGGTACTCCAAGAGCAAGCTGGAAGGGCTTTGTTCACTTCATCAAGAACAGAAAGATATTCTATGTTATTTCTGCAGTTATCATCTGCCTCGGTCTTGTATTCGGAGTTGTAAGAGGATTCAACTACGGTATCGACTTTACTGGTGGTACTATGATTCAGATGGATATGGGTCAGGAAGTTAGCATTGACGAGGTTAAGGGAGTAATCGCAGATTATGAACTTGATCCAACAATCGTATACGCAGGTCAGGATAACAAGGAAATCGTTATCAAGACTATTAAGGATCTTAAGTCTGCTGATAGAACTAAGGTAATTAAGACTATCTCCGATAAGTACAACCTTGGTGATGAAGCTGTAATGGCTTCTGAAGAATTTGGACCAACAGTAGGTAAGGATTTGAGGCACAATGCGATTAAGTCAATTATCATTGCTGGCCTCTGTATGCTGCTGTATATCAGATTTAGATTTAAGACTTGGAAGTATGGTGTAGCTGCTATCGCTGGACTTGTTCACGATATTCTGATTACACTTTCACTTTACGCAATCTTTGGATTTGCAATTAACAACCCATTCGTTGCAGGTATCCTCACAGTAGTAGGTTACTCAATCAACGATACTATCGTAGTGTTCGACCGTATCAGAGAGAATGTTGCATTCTTCAAGAAGAAGCAGAACGAAGATCTTATCGATACTTCAATCAACCAGACTCTGGGAAGATCCATCATGACTTCCGTTACAACTCTCTTTGTAATGGTTCCACTGTTCATCATGGCTTCATCAGAACTGAGAGAGTTCCTCATTCCACTGATTATCGGTGTAACTGCAGGTACATATTCATCAATCTTCATGTGTAGCCCAATCTTCTATGAGCTCACAAGAAAAGAAAATCTCTCCAAGTATGAACTCATGCAGGAGAAGAATAAGAAGACAAACAAGTCTTCCAAGAGAAAAGCAGACGACGGAATCGTTAAATAATATCTATAAATCAAGTTAGGACTATGGCCATATGGCAATGAACGAAGTATTAGACTTAACAACTGAACATTTCATGGATGAGCTGATTGCAATCAATCCTAAGTATGACGATACAATTATCGTTAAAGCTTATGAGATTGCTTTCAGACTCCATGACGGACAATTCAGAAAAAGTGGTGAACCTTACATCATTCATCCAATTGCCGTGGCCAAAATCCTTGCTAACTTTGGAATGGATAATGAAACTGTCGTTGCCGGACTGCTTCACGACTCCGTTGAAGATACTGAGTATTCGAGAGACGATCTTGTAAAAGATTTCGATGAGCGTATTGCTCTTCTTGTAGATGGAGTTACCAAACTTGGTAATATCAAGTACGAATCCAATGAAGAAATGCAGGCAGAGAACTTCAGAAAGATGTTCTTAGCTATGTCCAAGGACATTAGAGTTCTGATTGTTAAGCTTGCCGATAGACTTCATAACATGCGTACTCTTGAGTACATGCCTACAAACAAGAGGGAATCTAAAGCCCTAGAGACTTTGGAGATTTATGCGCCTCTTGCCGGTAGACTTGGTATCTTCAGTATTAAGTTCGAACTTGAAGACCTTGCACTTAAGTATCTACATCCATTGGAGTATAAGAAACTTTCAAGTGTTGTTAACAAGAAGAAAGAACAATACGAGAAGAATATTGAACAGCTGATTGAGACAATCAATGCACAGCTTGATGATTCTGGCATTCAGCATGATATCAAGGGTAGATCCAAACATATTTACAGCATCTATCGCAAAATGGTAATTCAGCAGAAATCTATCGATGAAATATTCGATTTGATGGCTGTAAGAGTCTTGGTAGATAGTGTTAAGGATTGCTATGCAGTGCTTGGACTTGTTCATAATAAATGGACACCAATTCCTGGACGTTTCAAAGACTACATTGCAATGCCAAAGCCTAATATGTATCAGTCGTTACATACGACAGTAATTGGCGATAATGGTGATCCATTCGAGATTCAGATTAGAACTTATGAGATGCATCGCATCGCTGAGTATGGTATCGCTGCACATTGGAAATACAAAGAAGGTAAGGTTAACGGCGAGCAGGAAGATAGTGAACAGAAACTCGCATGGCTGAGACAGGCCCTTGAGTGGCAGAAGGAGGCTGATGACTCAGTAGAGTTCCTCGAGACCATGAAGGTTGACCTCTTCGAGAATCAGGTATTCGTATTCACGCCTGGCGGAGATGTAATGGAACTTCCTGCCGGAAGTACGCCTCTTGATTTTGCTTTCAAGGTACATACCGAGGTAGGAGTTAAGTGTGTAGGTGCCAAAGTTAACGGCAAGATGGTTACAATCGACCATGAGCTTAACAATGGCGATATCGTCGAAATCGTAACATCATCAAACTCTTCAGGTCCAAGTATGGATTGGCTGAAGATATGTAAATCATCTGGAGCTAAACAGAAGATTAGAAACTGGCTCCGTAAAGCTAACAAAGATGATGATGTAGATAAGGGTAAAAATAATATTACCGCTTATATCAAGAAGAAGGGATATGACCCAGCTCTTGTTACAAGAAATGCATATATTCTTAAGGCCGTTAAAGATTTCAACTGTTCCAATGTTAACGAACTCTATCTTCAGATATCTAGAGGCGGTAATTTCGTAAAACAACTCGGTACTAAACTGATTGACTATTACGAAATAGATCACCAGAAAGAACTTGAGAAACAAGAAACTATTGAGGTTAAGAAGAGATCTGTTAATAGAGGCGCTGAAGGTTCAGAGAGCGGTATTGTTGTAAAAGGCACTGATAACTTATTGATTAGAAGAGCGACGTGCTGCAATCCTGTTCCTGGAGATTTAATTATTGGATATATTTCCAAGGGAAAAGGTATTACAGTTCACAGATGTGATTGCTCTAACATGCAGAACCTCAGTGAAGAGGATAAAGCAAGACTGATAGATGTTGATTGGGATACTCCGGATGCTAACCATAGATATTTTGCAGATATCAATGTAGTTGCAGAAGAACGTAAGGGATTATTCCATGATGTATCTAAGGTGTGTGATGATACCAACGTTGAGATAGCTGGACTTAATATGATTCCTTCAGAGCCAGGCGAACAACAGCTCGTTATGACTATCGGAATCTCAGATATGCATCAGATGCAGATATTACTTATGAATCTTAGAACATTAGATGGTGTTACTAAAGTTTATAGAGCAAAGTAGAGGCTAAATATTCATGAGTTTACAGGTTAAAGTTTATCCATATGGACCACTTGAAGAAAATACATACTTGGTAACAGATGAGGATAGTGGTTATAAAGCAATTATCGATCCTGGTTATTACGGAGAAGATGTTGCTAATGATATTGGAGATATAAATACCCTTAAATATATAATCTTAACTCATGGACATTTCGATCACGTATATGCAGCCGAGGAATATGTTAGAGAATATCCTATGGCTAAACTAGTTGGTCCTACGAATGAGAAATACCTAATTCACAAGGACTGGACACAAGACAGAATGACACTTGGCATGGGAATGCACAATTGTCCTGAGCCAGATATCTATATCGCAGATAATGAAATACTAATTCTTGGTTCATCAGACTTTAAGTTTATTGATACACCAGGACATACCGAAGGTGGAATGTGCATCCTTAGTGGTGACAAGCTGTTCAGCGGAGATACATTGTTTAGACTTTCGGTTGGAAATACATCACTTGAAACCGGAGATTGGTTTGATCTATGTAATTCCATCAGAAACAAACTTTTTACATTGAATGAAGATGTAATGGTTTATCCAGGTCATGGAATGACCACAACAATAGGTTACGAGAAGAGGGCTAATCCGTTTGTATAGGTTTTATATCAACAACGTAGATAATGATTATCACTATGATGCTCTTGCTAGAGTTTTCTTCGGAGATGACGATTTCGAAGTAATTACGATCAATACACCTGACGCAGAGCATCTGGCACTTGGCGATAATTCTTATATGGTTAACTCTTCTGCATCTGATTCCAGAGATGCAATTAAGCGAGAATTTTACTATTTGTTAAGTGACTTAACCGGTATTAAGTCAGATTGGGGCACTTTAACAGGCGTTAGACCACTTACAATAGCTCTTGGAATTCTCGATAAAGTAGGCAATCTTGCTGAAATGCAGCAAGAACTTGCTAATAAGTATCTTGTTTCAGAAGAAAAGATACAACTATTAACCGACATAGCTAATTATCAGCTGAATCATCTTAAAGGCAATCCATCAGATAAGTCTGGTGTATATATCGGAGTTCCGTTCTGTCCTACAAGATGTGCGTACTGTTCATTCGCTAGCAACGTAGCCGGACCAGCTGCGATTGAAAGATACGTAGTAGATTTGCTGAAGGAAATAGAATACATGGGCGATTTGGTTAAGGAGCATAATACCGTAATCGAAAGCCTGTATATGGGTGGAGGCACACCTACAACACTTAGTGCCGATCAACTAAGACGAGTAATTATTGCTGCAAGAGATTCTCTTGGAGTCGACCCAGCTAAGTTGGAATTTACTGTTGAAGCTGGAAGACCGGATACTATCACTGCAGATAAGTTGGCTGTAATGAGAGATTTAGGCATCTCTCGTATTAGTATCAATCCTCAGTCAATGAAGGATGAAACTCTTAAGTTAATCGGTAGAGATCATAGCGCTGAAGACATCAGGAATGGTTATAGACTCGCTAAACAATATGGATTCGATGTAATCAATGCGGATCTAATAGCAGGATTGCCTGAAGAAAATCTGAATGATTTCAAAGCTTCTCTCGAGGAAGTAATAGACATTGGTGCTAACAATATTACAGTTCATACTCTCTCGGTTAAGAGGGGTTCCAGACTTAAGGATAAAGATCCGGATTACTATAGACGCAATGAAGAGATGGTTGCAGATATGCTGAGATATGCAAGAAAACGTCTTTCAGAGGAAGGATTTTTCCCATATTACATCTATAGACAGAAGCATCAGATAGGTGCACTTGAGAATGTAGGCTACTGTAAGGAAGGTAAACATTCTATTTACAACATCAGAATTATGGAAGAGAAGCAGACAATTATCGGTCTTGGCGTCGGTGCAATCGGCAAAGTCTATTATCCTGATGAGAATAGATTAGAAAGAATTCCTAATGTCTACAATTACGAAGTATATAGCGAGCGTATCGATGAAATGCTCGATAGAAAGAATAAATATTACGAATAATTAACACGGAGGTTAAGTCAATGGCAATTAAAGCTCCTAAGGGAACTAAGGATGTTCTGCCACAGGAGATATACAAATGGCAGTATATCGAAAAAGAATGGGCTAAGATATGCGACGAATACGGATTCAAAGAAATGAGAACACCAACATTCGAAGCAACTGAACTCTTCAATAGAGGAATTGGTGATACTACGGACGTTGTACAGAAAGAAATGTACACATTCGAGGATATGGGCCATCGTAGCATCACATTAAAGCCTGAGGGAACATCACCGGCAGTAAGAGCTTTTATCGAAAGCAATCAATATGCTGAGACTCAGCCTACCAAGTATTATTACAGCACTTCATGCTTCAGATATGAGAAGCCACAGGCTGGAAGACTAAGAGAGTTCCATCAGTTCGGAATTGAGAATTTCGGAACTAATAGCATGTTAGCAGATGCTGAGGTAATTGCTCTTGGTTATGACTTCCTTAATAGAATGGGAGTAAGCGATATTGAGCTTCATATTTCCAGCGTAGGATGCAGAGAGTGCAGACCTCTTCACCGCAAAGCTCTTCAGGAATTCTTAAAGCCTAAATACGATCAGCTCTGTGATACTTGCAAATCAAGATTTGACAAGAATCCTATGAGAATTCTGGATTGCAAGTCTGAGGTATGCCATGAACTTGTTCAGGGAGCTCCTATGATGCTCGATTATCTCTGCGATGATTGCAAGAAGGATATGGAAGAACTCATGAAGCATCTTGATGCAATGGGTATCAAGTATGTAGTAGATCCAACTATTGTAAGAGGTCTTGATTACTACACCAAAACAGCATTTGAGTTTATCACTACCAAAATTGGCGCACAGGGTACTGTATGTGGAGGTGGCAGATACGATCACCTCATCGAAGAAATCGGAGGCCCTGACATGCCGGGAGTTGGTTTTGGCCTTGGTAAAGAAAGATTGATCTTATTAATGGAGGCTAATGGCAGTGACTTTGGTGGTACTACCGGTCCAGATCTCTTTATTGCGTGGATTGGTGATGATTCCAAGGAATATGCAATTAAGTTATTACACGAACTGAGAAATCAGGGCGTTAAGGCTGAAATAGATACTAAAGAAAGAAACCTCAAGGGTCAGATGAAATACGCTAACAAGCTCGGCGCTAGATATACATGTGTGATTGGCGAAGACGAAGTAAAGAGCGGAGAACTGACACTTAAGAATATGCAGACCTCAGAACAAACTAAGGTCAGAAGGGAAGAATTGACAAATGCTTTATAAGAGAACTCATATGTGCGGCGATCTCCGCATCGAAGACGTTAACAAGAACGTAGTACTTAATGGTTGGGTAGCTAAGGCTCGTAGCCTGGGAAGCCTGGTATTCGTTGATCTTAGAGATAAGACTGGAATTACTCAGATTACTTTCAACGAGGACCTCAGTACTGAGATTCTCGACAAGGCAAAGTCACTCCGTAGTGAATTCTGCATTGGTATTAAGGGTGTTGTTAAGGAAAGATCCTCTAAGAATGACAACATTCCTACAGGCGATATCGAAGTATTCGCTGATGAACTTGAGATTTATTCAAAGTCAGATACTCCACCTATCTATATTAAGGATGATGACAATGTAGATGATAACCTGAGACTTAAGTACAGATACCTCGATCTTAGAAAGAATAAGATGCAGAGAAATCTTACTTTCAGACACAAGGTAGTTAAGTGTGCAAGAGATTATTTCGATGAGAATGGTTTCACAGAAGTTGAAACACCAATGCTCATCAAGCCTACACCAGAAGGCGCAAGAGACTATATCGTTCCATCAAGAGTACATCCTGGTTCATTCTATGCTCTTCCGCAGTCACCACAGATGTTTAAACAGCTTCTGATGGTATCCGGTACAGATAGATATTTCCAGGTAGTTAAGTGCTTCCGTGATGAGGACTTAAGAGCAGATAGACAGCCTGAGTTCACACAGCTAGATCTTGAGATGTCATTTGCTGATCAGGATCAGATCATTGAGGTTCAGGAAGGTTTCCTCAAGAAAGTTATGAAGGACCTGAAGGGTATCGATATTCAGACTCCATTCCCAAGAATGCCATGGTCTGAGGCTATGGAAAGATATGGTTCCGACAAGCCTGATACAAGATTCGATATCGAGCTCGTTAAGTTAAATCAGCTCTTTGAAGGATGCAAGTTTGAAGTGTTTGCAAACTGCCTTGAGGAAGGTGGAGATATCAGAGGTATCTGCGTACCGGGCGGAGCAGAGGAGTTCTCAAGAAAGAAGATTGACAAGCTCGTTACAGAGGTTAAGAGCTACGGAGCTAAGGGCCTCGTATGGATTAAATGGGATGAATCCGGAATCAACTCATCTGTAAGCAAGTTCTTCGAAGAAAATGAACTTAAGGCTGTATTTGATAAGATGGGTGGCAAACAGGGAGACATCATCTTCATCGTTAGCGGAACTGCTAAGGTTACTTATGACTCACTGGGATTCCTCAGAAGAAGAATCGCTGGCCTTATGGGAATGCTTGATGACAATCAGTTCAACTTCCTCTGGGTTGTTGACTTCCCAATGTTCGAAGAAGACGAAGATGGCAATCTAAAGGCAATGCACCATCCATTCACTCAGCCAAAGCTCGATGAGCTTGACAAGCTGGATAGCGACATCCTTAGTCTTAGAGCTGATGCTTATGACATCGTTCTAAACGGTGTTGAACTTGGTGGAGGTTCAGTAAGAATTCATGACAAGGATCTCCAGGCAAGAATGTTCAAGACTCTTGGATTGACTGACGAAGAGTGTGAGGAGAAGTTCGGATTCCTTATTGAAGCGTTCAAGTATGGTGCACCACCACATGCAGGACTTGCATATGGTCTTGATAGAATGGTAATGCTGCTTCTTGGAGAGAAGTCAATTAGAGAGGTTATTGCATTCCCTAAGAATCAGAATGCAGAGTGCCCAGTATGCGAAGCTCCTGCAGTAGCAGGTGAAGGACAGCTCGATGAACTGGGAATTGAAGTAGTCGAAGAAGATAAATAATGCTAAAAAGACATCATAGTGACTTTAAATATGCAATATATGGGGGTTCTTTCGATCCTATTCATAGAGCACATGTATCGTTAGCTTACTACGCAACTAGAGAGCTCGATTTGGACGAATTATACTTCGTTCCAACTTATGTGAATCCTTTCAAGCAGGGCCGTAAGACTACTCCGGGAGAGGATAGACTCAAAATGATTGAGAGCATTCTTCACTATGATGAATCTTTCAGGGTATCTGATGTTGAGGTTAAGAAGGGCGGGCCTTCATATACATATGAGACGATTCATCATTTTATGGAGAATCTTGAAGGTGAACTTCACTTCTTATGTGGATGGGATTCACTCCTTGAAATAGATACTTGGTACAAAGGTGAAGAGCTTCTAAGAAATATCACCCTTGTAACAGGAAGACGTCCCGGAGCTGATGATCATGACGGAATGAAGAAGATAAAAGAGTTCAGAGAGAAGTATGGAACTCTCGTATATGTTCTTGATTTTCCGCCGGTTGATTTATCTGCAACACAGGTACGAAACAATGTCAAAGAAGGTAAACCTATTAATACAATGGTATTACCTGAAGTAGAGGAGTATATCCGTGAGCATCAATTGTACAAATAGAGAAGATCTTGAAAATTTCATGGTCAAGCATCTCAAGCCTTCTAGATACGAGCATTCGCTGGGTGTCGAGAAGATGGCAACTGAGCTCGCTAAGATACATGGTGCTGATCCAGAGAAAGCTGCTTTTGCCGGTAGATATCATGATATTGCCAAGGGCTTCGACAATCATGATATTAATCATTGCATCATGAAGTACAACATAGATCGCAAGTATATGGGAAATCCCGCCTTGGCTCATTCTAAAGTTGCGGCTGCTATTCTTGAACATGAATATGGCGTAGACGATGAGGATGTTCTAAATGCGGTCAAGAGCCACACAACCGGACGTGTTGGGATGTCTCTTCTAGAAGAAATTGTATATGTAGCTGACGCTATTGAGGATAATAGAGATTATCCTGAACTTAAGGAATTGCAAGCAGAAGCGAGAGTGAATCTGGATCTTGTTTGCTATCATATCATGAATTATGCAGTTCAAATGATAATGGAAAAAGGCAGAGAGTTAGATGAAGAAACTCTTGATGCTAGAGAATTTATAAAGGAAAGATTGAAGGTGGAATAATGGATAACAAGGAATTAGCAATGGTAGTTGCAGAACTGTTAAGCCAGAGAAAAGCAAGAGATATCAAGTTGATTGATATTAGCGAGAAGTCAGGATTTGCTGATTTCTTTATCAACGCTACAGCTGGCTCTATTAGACAGCTTGGAGCACTTGCTGATGATGTTAAAGACAAATTGGCCGAGAACGACATTGAACTTAAGAACAATGAAGGTAGACCTGAGTCAGGTTGGATTCTTGTTGACGGCGGCGATATTATTGTAAATCTGTTTACAAGTGAAACTAGAGATAAGTATGCACTTGAAAGACTCTGGGCAGACTGTGAGACAACCATTATTGAGTAAATATAAGGAGAATTAGAAATGCAGGATAGGTATGATTTTAAAGCCATTGAAACAAAATGGCAGAAAATCTGGGCCAATGAACAGGCCTTTAAGACTACTGAAGATTATGACAAGAAGAAATACTATGTTCTTGAGATGTTCCCATATCCTTCAGGCAAACTTCACATGGGACATGTAAGAAATTATTCTATCGGAGATGTAGTCGCTAGATTTAAGAAAATGGATGGTTACAATGTAATCCACCCAATGGGCTGGGATTCATTTGGTTTACCTGCAGAGAATGCTGCGATTAAGAATGGCATTCATCCATTTACATGGACTAATTCAAATATCAATGATATGCATGATCAGCTGAACTCTCTTGGCCTTTCTTATGACTGGGATAGAGAAGTTGCTACATGCAAGCCTGATTATTATAAGTGGATGCAGTGGCTCTTTATTCAGTTCTATAAGAAGGGTCTTGCTTATAAGAAGGATAATCCGGTTAACTGGTGCCCAGATTGCGAAACGGTACTTGCTAATGAGCAGGTTGTTGATGGTTGCTGTGAACGTTGTAAAACTCCAGTAACTAAGAAGCATCTCAGCCAGTGGTACCTGAAGATTACTGATTATGCTGATAGACTTCTGAACAACATCGATACTCTCGAAGGATGGCCAGACAAGGTTAAGACAATGCAAAAGAACTGGATTGGCAGATCTGAGGGTGCTGAGGTTAAGTTCGATATCGATGGAACAGATAAGACTCTTGTTGTATATACAACTCGTCCTGATACTCTCTATGGCGTTACTTATATGGTAATGGCTCCAGAGCATCCATACGTTCTCGAACTCGTTGAAGGAACAGAGTATGAGACTCCTGTTAAGGCTTATATCGAAGAGAGTAAGCGTAAGAGTGAGATTGAAAGAACTTCACTTACTAAGGAAAAGACAGGTGAATTCATCGGTAAGTACACTATTAACCCTGTTAACGGTAAGAAGGTTCCTATTTATATCTCAGATTATGTAATGATGGACTATGGAACTGGTGCGATTATGGCCGTTCCTGCTCACGACCAGAGAGACTTTGATTTTGCCAAGAAGTTTGGTCTTGAAATCATTCCTGTAGTTGATGTACCTGATGTTGATCTTGATAACCTGACAGAAGCTGCTGCAGCTGAAGGAACTATGATTAACTCCGGTGAATATAATGGCATGAATAACAAGGATGCCATCAAGAAAATTATTGCTGATCTTGAGTCTAAGGATCTCGGTAAGAAGACAGTTAATTTCAAGCTCAGAGACTGGCTTATCAGTCGTCAGAGATATTGGGGAACTCCAATTCCTATGATTCACTGCGAAGAGTGCGGATGGGTTCCTGAGAAGGAAGAAAACCTGCCAATTCTGCTTCCTACAGACGTTGAATTTACAGGTAAGGGTGACAGCCCACTTACTACTTCCAAGACTTTCAGACAGTGCACATGTCCTAAGTGCGGCAAGCCTGCTGAAAGAGAAATCGATACTATGGATACATTCCTTGATTCTTCATGGTACTTCCTGAGATACTGTGATGCTAAGAATGAGGATGCAATATTTGACCCTAAGAAGGTTAATTACTGGATGAGTGTTGACCAGTACATCGGTGGTGTTGAGCACGCTATTCTCCACCTTATGTATTCAAGATTCTTCCAGATGGTTATGCATGATCTTGGACTCTGCGATGCAGAAGAACCTTTCAAGAACTTGCTCACTCAGGGAATGGTAACTAAGGGTTACACGGATAAAGACGGCAACTTCGTAGTTGCTAAGATGTCCAAATCACTTGGAAATGTCGTTGCTCCTAAGGAGATTCAGGACAAGTATGGTGCTGATACTGCAAGACTCTTCATCCTGTTCGCAGCTCCACCTGAAAAGGAATTGGAGTGGTCAGATGCAGGTGTTGAAGGAAGCTATAGATTCCTTAACAGAGTATATAGACTTGTATATGAGTACATCACTGACATTAGAGGCGACTTAAAAGTTCCAAGCGAAATAACTATTAATAATGCAGATGACAAGAGCCTTAATATGATGATTAACGTCACTATTAAGAAGGTTGGCGAGGATGCAGGCGGAAGATTTAACTTCAACACTGCTATTGCTAGCATCATGGAGCTTGTTAATGAAATGTATAAGTACAAGCAGAATGCTGAAATGAATCTCGCTCTGTTTGATAAGGCTATTAATTGCCTGCTTATCGTTGCTAACCCATTTGTTCCACATATTACAGAGGAACTGTGGGAGCAGCTAGGACATACAGATAGACTGTATCAGGCAGCATGGCCAACTTACGATGAATCAGCTCTTGTTAAGGATGAGGTAGAAATCATTGTCCAGATTAATGGAAAATTAAAGGACAAGGTTGCAATGCCTAACAATTCAGACAAGGAGGTAATCGAGGAAGCTGCTAAGAACCTCGATAAGATTAAGGGAGAACTCGAAGGAAAGATAGTTGTTAAGACTATCGTAGTTCCTAACAAGATTGTTAACTTCGTTGTAAAGTAGCTTCCCGAGCATTATATGAAGAAAGAATTCAAAGTAATTCCGCTAGGCGGACTTAAAGAGATTGGTAAGAACTGTACAGCCATTGACTGTGATGGTGAAATACTAATCATAGACTGCGGATTCGCTTTTCCGGAGTATGAGATGTTCGGAATCGATATAGTCATTCCGGACTTCACATATCTCAGGGATAATATGGAGCGCATTAAAGGCATGATCATTACACATGGTCATGAGGACCATATTGGTTCTATTCCTTATCTGCTTCAGGAAGTAAATATTCCTATTTACGGCGGAGCATTTACCGCAGGACTTATTAAGAACAAACTCGATGAGTTTGACTTGTATGCTGACATAAATGTTGTCAGCGCTGGCGATGTATTTACAATTGGAAATTACACTATTGAGGCAATTCAGACCAATCACTCAATTGTTGATTCTCTGGCATACTCAATTGATTTCCCAGGTGGAAGAATAATTCATACAGGTGACTTTAAGATTGACTATTCGCCACTTGACGGCAAAGTTATCGACCTTAACAGATTGTCGCAACTTGGCGATGAAGGTGTAGACCTGCTGATTTGCGATAGTACGAATGTATTAAGAGAAGGTTATACGCCATCAGAGGCAGTAGTAAGAAAGTCCATTGATGAAATATTCGATAATAATGATAAGAGAATAATTATTGCGACTTTCGCTAGCAATGTTCATCGTATCAAGTATATTCTTGAATCTTCTATGAAGCATCACCGTAAGGTTGCTTTCACAGGTAGATCGATGGATAAATCTATGCAGCTGGCAAGAGAACTGGGTTATCTACTGGATATACCTGAAAGTATCTTAGTTAGCATTGATAAGATTAAAGACATTCCTGATGACAAACTGACTATTATTACAACTGGTAGCCAAGGCGAACCTATGTCAGCACTTACAAGAATGGCTAATGACAACCATAAGGATGTTAAGCTCAAGAAGGGCGATATGGTAGTATTTTCATCATCTCCAATTCCAGGAAATGAGAAAGTTGTTACCCAGGTTGTAAATAAACTCTATGAAAAGAGAGTTGAGGTCGTACTTGCTAGTGCAATGGACGTTCACGTATCCGGACACGCTGCAAGAGAGGAACTGAAGATTATTCATTCTCTTGTTAGACCTAAATACTTCATGCCAGCTCATGGCGAATACAGACATCTAATTGAACATGCTAGACTTGCCAATTCACTGGGAATGGGTAAGGATAAGACCTTCGTAATGAGCAATGGTGATGCCTTGATTGTCAATGATGATCAGGCCAAAATTGCTGAGAATTTCACTTCCGGCGAAGATATCATGGTTGACGGATACGGTGTTGGTGATGTAGGAAGTATTGTTCTTAAGGATAGAAAGACTTTATCTCAATCCGGACTTATGGTTATCGCAATAGCGATAGATCAGGCAACTGGATCGCTGATGTCAGAACCTCAGCTGATTTCAAGAGGTTTTGTCTATGTTCAAGAGAATCTAGATTTAATCGAAGAGGCTAAGAATGTTGTCTACAACTCTCTCGGATGTTGTTTCGAGAAGGAGATATACGATGAGGCAACATTGGTTAAGACAATTAAGTCAGATATGAAAGCTTATATTTACAGGGAGACTAAGAGAAATCCGGTCATCCTGCCGATGATACTCTATGTTTAGGAGGCAAATTATGAATGTTTATGATGAGGCTCATAGCTTAGCTAAAGCCATTAAGGAATCTACTGAATTCCAGCAGTTCGACAATCTCCGCAAGGAAATTGAAAAAGACGAGACTACTGCTCAGATGTTAAAGGATCTTCAGGCTAAACAGATGGAGATTCAGGCAGCTCAGATGACTGGTCAAGAACCTAGCGCTGAAGCTATTACACAGATGCAGAGTCTTGCAACAATGATTGCGACTAAACCGCTTGCTGCACAGTATATGCAGGCTGAAGCCGCTTTTTCAGTAATGGTTAATGATGTCTTTGGTATTCTTGGTGAAGCCATGGGCATGAAATAACAAGTTATATCTAATTTAAATTAAGTGAGGTAAATTGAAATGATTAGTGTAAGTGATTTCAGAAAAGGTGTTACTTTCGAGATGAATGGCGATCCACATATCGTTCTGGATTTCCAGCATGTAAAGCCAGGTAAGGGCGCTGCTTTCGTAAGAACTAAGTACAGAAACATTCTGACTGGTGCTACTAGAGAAGAAGCATTTAACCCTAACGATAAGTTCCCTAAGGCACATATCGAGACTAAGACAATGCAGTATCTCTACAGCGATGGCGAACTGTATTACTTCATGGACCCTGTAACTTTCGATCAGGTTCCTCTGACTGAAGAGCTTTGCTCAGACGCTATGAAGTGGCTGAGAGAGAACGATGAAGCTACAGTTAAGTTCTACAAGGAGAATGCTTTCACAGTTGAAGCTCCTAACTTCGTAGACCTTATCGTAACTGAAACTGAGCCAGGCGTTAAGGGCGACACTGCTACTAACGTAACTAAGGCAGCTACAGTTGAAACTGGTGCTGTTGTTCAGGTTCCTATCTTCATCAATGAAGGTGAGAAGATTCAGATCGACACAAGAGTTGGAGAATACCTCGGAAGATCCAAGTAATTAATAATGAAATCTGATAATCAAACAAAATCAAATAAATTTAACCTTAAAAAGATACTGATAGTACTGGTAATAGCCATTGTGGCTATTGCCGGTATTGTCGTGGCTTTTTCAATTCAGAATACTAAGAAAATGCATAGCGATGCTATTGCTGAACTTAAGCTGAAAGAAGGTTTTAAACTGTCAAGTGGACTTACAGTCGAAGAAACTGCTAAGGCTCTCGATGAAGCTGGTTTTGTTGACAAAGACGAGTTCCTAACAGCTGCTGAAAATCTTAGCGCGGAAGATTTTGACTATCTAGATACCTCTTCATATGGAGCAGATAAATTAGAAGGTTTCCTGTTCCCAACCAAATATGAAGTTAGTAAGGATGCTGACGCTACTATGATGGTAATTACAATGCTCAATGAGTTTGAGAATGCATTCACAGATGAATTCCGTGATAGAGCTGATGAAATGAATATGAGCATTAGAGATATCATTATCATTGCTAGTATGATTGAACAGGAAACAGATATAGATAAGGAAAGAGCAGACATTTCAGCCGTTATTCATAACAGGCTTAATATGGGCAAGAAAATCGACGGCGGAATGCCTGACAAGCCACTTTGCTCACCTGGAATTGAATCAATCAAAGCCGCTCTATATCCTGTCGAAACTGAAAACATCTATTACGTACTAAGCGATAAGTTGGACGGCTCACATGTATTTACAGCAGATAAAGCCGAATATAAGGAACTCAAGAAAGCTTACGAGGCTGCAAAATAATGAATATTACTAACGATAAGATAACTGAATATCTAGATAGTTATTACAAGCCGTTAGATGATGATCTTGCAGCTTTTAGAGCCAGAAATGAAGAAAACGGAGTTCCTCTGATTCTTCGTGAAACCGAGAGTTATCTTGCAATGATGCTCAAGGTTCTTAAACCACGTCATATTCTCGAAATCGGCACAGCATACGGTTATTCAGCAATCTTCTTTGCTCGTAGCTGTCCTGAAGCAAGAGTAACAACTATAGACCGTGGTCAGAGAATGATTCCTATTGCCACTAAGAATTTCGAAGAGTGGCCAGAAGGCGAGAGAATTGATTTTAGAACCGGTGATGCAAGAGAAATCCTAGATCAGATGATAAAGGATGCTGAGATAAAACCGGATCCATACGATTTCATTTTCATTGACGCCGGTAAGAGTCATTACAAAGAGTTCTTCGACAGAGCTATACATCTAGCTGCCCCAGGAACTGTCGTTGTCTGCGATAATATTTTAATGCGCGGATGGATTGTTGACAGATCATATGAGGGTGGTAAACGTCATAGAACTAATATCAAATATATGAAGCAATTTATTGAATATATCAACGGAAGGGAAGATCTAACTGTAAGCATGCTGAGTAGTGGCGATGGTCTTGCAGTAATTAAGCTAGATGAATAATAAGATTGAATTACTGGCTCCAGCAGGAGACCTTGAAAAACTTAAAACTGCTATAATTTACGGCGCTGACGCTGTTTATTTCGGAGGCGAATTATTCAGCCTGAGAGCCGGAGCCGGAAACCTTACGATTGATGAAATCAGAGAAGCTATGGATTTTGTCCATGCGCACGGCTGTAAGGGTTATATGACCATAAATATATACCCTCACAACGAGGATATTCCGCTTCTGAGGAATTATATTGGCAAACTTAAGGATTTACCTATCGATGCTTTTATTGTCTCAGATCCTGGCGTTATCATGATGGTTCGTGAACAAATTCCTGATGCTGAAATTCATCTATCTACACAGGCTAACACTACCAACTTTGTTACAGCGAATTTCTGGGCAAGTCTTGGCGTTAAAAGAATTGTTAGCGCAAGAGAGATGAGCATTAAAGATCTTGCTGAAATGAAAAGACAGCTACCAGAGGATGTTGAGATAGAGTCATTCATCCATGGCGCTATGTGCATTTCATATTCAGGAAGATGTCTTCTCAGTAATTTCATGGTTGGCAGAGACGCTAATCGTGGTGCATGCACTCATCCTTGCAGATGGAAGTATGCACTGATGGAAGAAAAGAGACCTGGAGAGTATTTTCCAATTGAGGAAGATGGTAGAGGAAGTTATATTCTCAATTCCAGAGATATGTGCATGATTGATTCTATACCTGAACTTGTAAACGCAGGTGTTACTTCTTTCAAAATTGAAGGAAGAATGAAGAGTATGTACTATGTTGCAACTATTGTAAGCGCTTACAGGGCTGCAATTGATGCATATCTTGCTGATCCGGATAACTATAAATATGATGAAAAGTATTTTAAGGAACTCTGCAAAGCAAGTCATAGAGAATTCACACACGGATTCTACTTTAATAAGCCTACTGATAAGGATCAGAACTATTTAACAAGCGAATATACTAGAGATTATTCATTCGTTGGCCTGATTAAAGGATATGAAGAATCAACTGGACTTACTATAGTTGAGCAGCGTAATAAATTTGAAGTAGGTGATGTAATAGAAGTATTCGGTCCAAGAACTGAGTTCTATGAAGAAACTATTACGGAAATGTATGACGAGGAGGGCAATGTTGTTACATCTGCACCGCATCCTCAACAGGTTCTTAAGATTAGATTTAATAGAAAACCTGATGTTGATTTCATAATGAGAAAAAAGAAATAGATATGTTTATATTTGGAAAGAAAGATCAAACAACGGAGGATGTTGTCCGAAGTACGCTCGAAGAGGGCCAGGAAAGCGGAGAAATTAAAGAAGAAAGTAAGAAGATGATTGCTTCGATATTTGAATTTGACGATCTGCTTGCTTATGAAATTATGACTCCAAGAACTGATGTCTTCTTCTTCGATTTAACTGATGATAAGGATGAATACTGGGACGAATTAATGGAACTAAGATATTCCAGAATTCCAGTAAGCGACGGAGATCCAGATAATATCGTAGGTATTCTGCATATTAAGGATTACCTGTATCACGCAGCAATGCATGGTTTTGATAATGTAGATATTCGTGAGCTGTTAAGACCGGCTTATTTTGTCCCAGAGACTAAGAACATTGATGCACTGTTCCATGAGTTGCAGAAAGAAAGGCAGCACCTTGCCGTTCTTATTGATGAATATGGTGGATTCAGTGGTATCGTAACAGTTGAAGATATCATCGAGCAAATAGTTGGTGATATTGATGACGAATACGACGAGGAAGATCGAGTAATAGAAACAGTTGACGCTAATAATTATGTCGTTGATGGTAATGTATATCTCGACGATCTTGAGGAAGAGACTGGTGTTAAACTGGAATCAGATAATAGTGAGACAATCGGTGGATTTATTATCGATCTGACAGGTGAAATTCCTAAGGAAAAGGCTAAACATAAGCCTATTGAGTATGAGAATTATCGCTTCACTATTCTTAATGTTAAGGACAGAAGAATAGAGAAACTTAAGATAGAAGTTCTTGAGAAAGAATCTGATGAGGAATAATGGCTGATAAGAAAACAGTTACATATTTCGAAAAGAATATAGTCCAGAAAATTGCTGATGCGATCGCCGATCTCGAAGGAATCAGTAAACTTGTCGGCGGAGGATTTACTGACAACTTGACGAATACCGTTTTAGGCAGGGAGTCGTTCATTCCGGGCATATGGATAGACAAAGACAAGGAAAAATATGTCCTTGGAATTCGAATTAAGGTGTATTACGGAGTAAATATTCCGCAGTTATCTTATGACATTCAATCCAAAGCCAAGGGTTCGCTGACCGAAGAAGAATTGGACTTAATCAAATCAATTAATATCTCTGTAGAAGGAATAGACAGAGCAGGAGAATAGCATGACAAGAGAAGAAATTAGAGAAAAGACAATGCAGTTGATATTTCAGATGGATGTTGCAGAAGAATTCGATTATGAAAAACTGACTCCAATCGAAGAAGATGTTAAGGCTGTTGGAAAGAAACAGGCTCTTGCAACTCTCGAAATCATTAGAGATCATATCGCTGATATTGACGAGATTATTAAGGCCAATCTTGATAATTGGTCACTCGATAGAGTTGCTAAGACAGATCTTGCTATTCTACGTAATGCAATTGCAGAGATGAAGTACAATGAAACAATTCCTAATGGAGTTGCTATCAACGAAGCGGTTAATCTTGCTAAGAAATACGGCGACGACAAGTCATTTGCATTCGTAAATTCCGTTCTTAGTAAGATTGAGAAGAGTCTTTAGAGGTTGATATGTCAAGGCTGTTTCTTGGTATAGATACATCCAATTATAAGACCTCGCTCTCGATTGTTGATGAAAACGCTAATATCGTTTTCAATAAATCAGAATATTTAGATGTTAAGCAGGGAGAGCGTGGACTAAGGCAATCAGATGCCTTCTTCAAACAGTCCAACAATCTTCCTGTATTTGTTAGAGAAGCATTTGAAACCGTTAAAGCCAGTGATATTGCTGCTATTGGTGTTTCCACAAGACCAAGAAGAGTTGAAGTCTCATACATGCCATGCTTTCTTGCAGGCCACAACCTCGCCAAAGAACTCGGCTCAGCCCTCGACATTCCCGTTTACGAATTCTCGCATCAGGAAGGACATGTAAAATCGGGCCGGTCCATTTCTGACGATAATGACAATTCTGGGACAGTCCTCTCCGGTTTCTTTCATTTGAGCGGAGGAACTACCGAGTTTCTGTTATGCGAAGCAGATAATCAGGGCTACAACTTGGAAATCGTAGGTGGTACCAAAGATATCAGTATGGGCCAGCTATTAGATCGTATTGGAGTTGAGTTAGGATATAGTTTTCCGTCGGGTATGTACCTGGACAAGATTGCTTTAGAGTCTAAATCCTCTTCATCAATCATTCCTAAGATTAAGATAGACGATGGATTTTTTAACTTATCTGGCGTCGAGACCAAACTTACTAGGTATTTACAAGAAGGTCACACAGAAGAAGAAATCAATTCTATGATTGCTGAATTATTTAATAAGATTGCTAAATTACTAATAGATTCAGCTGATTATCTAATAAATAAGTACAAAATTGATACTGTATATATGGCGGGAGGCGTCGCGTCATCGCAGGCTATTCGTAAGCTGATCGATAGACCGTATATACGTTTTGGAAAACCTGAATTATCAGGTGATAACGCCGTTGGCATTGCAATGCTAGCCCTCAATCAATACAAGAAGTAAATGAAACCATTCAAAGTTGCACAGGTTAATGAATATATTGCAAAGAAATTGCGCGAGGACCTGAATCTGCGCGGTCTTCCCGTTGAGGGTGAAGTATCCGGATTCAGTAAAAGTGGAATACATTATTATTTCACGCTTAAGGATGCTGATAGTATGATTAAATGTGCTATCTGGGGAACTAATGCTCGTAATATTGACATGAAGCTTGTTGAGAATGGCAAGAAGATAGTCGTTATAGGCGATATCAGTCCTTATCCAAAGGGCGGAAATTATTCTCTTAGCGTTAGACATGTTGAAGCTGCCGGTGAAGGCGACCTCATGGCTGAATTCAACAGAATAAAGGCTAAACTTGAAGAAGAGGGCCTGTTTAAACCGGAATTCAAGAAGCCAATTCCCGCGTTTCCTTACAGAGTAGGAATTGTAACTTCAGCTACTGGAGCTGCAATTGAGGATATCAAGAAGATAATTACAAGCAAGAATGATTTCACAGACATTCTGATATTCCCAACACAAGTTCAAGGAATATCTGCACCAGCTAGCATCGTTTCTAACATTGAACTCGCTAATAATCTCGCTATTAATGGACTGCGAATTGATACATTGATTGTTGGTAGAGGCGGCGGTTCCGCAGAAGATCTCGCTGCTTTCAACGATGAAAACGTCGCAAGAGCAATATTTGCCAGCAAAATCCCAATTATTTCGGCAGTCGGTCATGAATCAGATTTCTCGATTAGTGATTTTGTAGCTGACGTAAGAGCGGAAACACCAACAGCAGCGGCTGATATGGCTGTAATGAATACATTCGAGTTGAAGGACATGATTTCAGGCAGCAAGGAATACCTGCTCGAGTCGATTAAACTTAAGATTGATGCAGAGAGAAATCTTCTTGAATCAAGATCGGACCTCTTGTATTCCAATATGAAGGCCAAAATTAACGAAGCAAGGAGTTCTCTTGAGAAAGCTATCATAACCATCAACGAGAACAACCCTCAGAACATATTTAATAAGGGCTATGCCGCTGTTTTGGACACAAGTGGTAAGATTATGCCTTCAATTGATAACATAGCTGAAAACGAAGAATATCGCGTTCAAATGAAAGACGGCTCGTTTAACGCAGTCGTTAAATCCGTTGAAAGGAGCTAATATGGCAGAGAAAACTTTTATAGAAGCATTAAACAATCTTCAGATCGCAGCTTCTGAAATAGGCAAGCAAGCAACAACACTCGAGGATTCTCTTAAGCTCTTCGAAAACGGAATGAAAGAAGCTGAATTCTGCAAGGAAATCCTTGATAAGGCTGATCAGCATATAACAATATACGAAAAAGGCACAGAGAATGCGTAGCTACGATGAATATAAGGAATTAGTTAATAATAATCTCTTAAAGTATATTCCATCAATTGATGATGAAGCCAAAACTCTTCGCGAAAGTATGGAATATAGCCTTAAGGTTGGCGGAAAGAGAGTTCGTCCAATCCTTCTTCTTGCTGCATGTGAATTCGCTGGTGGAGATATCAATGAAGCACTTCCATATGCTTGCGCTCTTGAGTTCATTCACACTTATTCGCTGATTCACGACGACCTACCTTGTATGGATAATGATGATTTACGTCGTGGACAGCCGACCAATCACAAGGTTTACGGCGATGACATAGCTACTTTGGCCGGCGACGGTCTTCTTAATTCTGCTGCAGAACTCATGTATTCAGAACTTGTCAAATGTAAGGATGCCGACAAAATCAAGAATCATGCTGCGGCAGGTTACGAGATAATGTCTAGAAGCGGTGTACGCGGAATGATTGGCGGTCAAGTTGCAGATGTAATTAATGAGAATAAAAAGGGTACCAAGGAATTGGTTCATTTCATTGAAGAACATAAAACAGGCGATTTAATTACAGCTGGAGTACTTGCAGGACTTGATATTGCAGGGGCTAACGTAGATGTTAAGAACGACTTCGAGCAATATGCAATGAATCTTGGAATCGCATTCCAGGTCCTTGATGACATTCTTGATTTTGAAGGGGATTCTAAATTAATTGGTAAAACTCTTGGCAAGGATATTGACCAGGATAAATGTAATTTTGTATGTATTCACGGGCTTGATGCTGCAAGAACAGAATTGCATAGATTAACTAATGAGGCGGTTGATTGCCTTGAAAAATATGGAAATAGCGCTGCGTTCTTTTCAGAATTTGCAGCAAGATTAGAAAACAGAAACAAATAATGAAATACGATCTCGAGCACGACAACTTAATACAGGTTTGTAAGAATGCCAGCTATGATGAATTGGCGATTCTGTCAGAAGAAATAAGAGAGTTTCTTGTAGAAAAGGTATCTAAAACTGGGGGACATCTTGCCAGCAATCTTGGTATTGTTGAACTTTCTATAGCTCTTACAAGAGTATATGACATGCCAAGAGACAAGATAATCTACGATGTAGGACATCAGGCCTATGTACATAAGATTCTTACCGGCCGCGCATCAAGATTCGATTCACTACGTCAATATAAAGGTCTATCCGGATTTCCTAAGAGCCGCGAAAGCGAATATGACGCTTATGATACTGGTCATTCTAGCACTTCAATTAGCGCGGCCTATGGTATGGCTCTCGCCCGAGATCTGAAGGGTGAAGATAACGAAATCGTAGCTGTTATAGGCGATGGCTCAATGACAGGAGGACTTGCTTTTGAGGCGCTTAATAACATTGGAGCTAGACAGACGAACGTAAAGATAATTCTTAATGATAATGGCATGTCCATATCACATAACGTTGGAGCTTCGTCAAAGTACCTTGCTAAAATACGTTCATCAGAGGTATACGACAAAACAAAATTGTCAGTAAAATCAATGCTTCATAGTGTTCCTCTAGTTGGCGATGCAATTAAAGATGGCATTAAGAATTCTAAGGAAAACATTAAGCATAGTATGCTGGGAGAACAGGGACATCTCTTTGAAGACCTTGGAATAACATATCTTGGACCTGTAGATGGCTATAATATTCGCGATATGGTTGATGTCATTAAAGCTGCCAATATGATTGATGGTCCAACTCTTATTCATGTTATTACCAAGAAGGGTAAGGGTTACGAATGGGCTGAAAAGTATCCAAGAAAGTTCCACGGAATAGGTCCATTCGATATTGCTACCGGTAATACATTATCGTCAAGTGTAGCTCCGACTTTCTCCGAGGTGTTTGGCAACAAAATCAATCAGATTGCAGCTCTCAACAAGAACGTTGTAGCTATTGCAGCAGCTATGGGAACTGCTACAGGACTTCTGTCATTCTGGGGCGACCATCCTGATAGATACTATGATGTTGGTATAGCTGAAGAACATGCAGTTGTAACTGCTGCAGGACTAGCTAAGCAAGGCTATATCCCTGTGGTTGCAATATATTCAAGCTTTCTTCAGAGATCGTTTGACTTTATCATTCAAGATGTTGCACTTCAGGATCTTCATGTAATATTTGCAGTTGATAGAGCGGGTCTTGTAGGTAATGATGGCGAAACTCATCATGGTGTTTTCGATATCGCATATCTCAATATGATTCCAAGAATGACAGTTCTAGCTCCTGCAAATGGACCTCAGCTTGAGGAAATGCTTGATTATGCAGTTAACATTGAAGGACCTGTTGCAATTAGATATCCAAGAGGAACATCTGCGATTACTGATTCAAGACTTAAACCATTTAATGGTTCTAACATTGAAATTACTTCTGGCAAGGATATTACAATTCTATCGGTAGGAAATATGCTTGAAGAAGCCATGTCGGCAGCTGCCATACTGCGTGAAGATGGATACAGCGTTGGAATTACTGATGTTGCTGTTATAAAACCTCTCGACAATTCATGGCATGATCTCGAGTCCAAACTCGTCGTAACCATCGAGGATGGAGTTATCAGCGGAGGCTTTGGCAGTGCGTTTAACGATGAATATAAGAACGATGATTTTGACATCATTAATATCGGTATTCCTGACAGATTCATTGGTCACGGCAAGGTGTCAGAACTTCGAGAAGAATGCGGTATAGATGGCAAATCAATTGCAAGAAAGGTTAAGGCGTATCTTGAAAGAAAGGCTTGATGTTTTACTAGTTAATAATGGACTTGCTGAATCTAGAGAAAAGGCTAAGAGAACTATTATGGCTGGACTTGTGACTGTCGAAGGACGTCTCGAGGACAAGCCAGGTTCAACTTTCGATATTGAGTCCAAGATTGAAGTAAAAGGACAGGAATGTCCATATGTTAGTCGTGGCGGATTCAAGCTAGAGAAGGCGATTAATGAATTTGGAATTTCACCTGAAGGTTGCTATTGTATGGACATGGGTGCCAGTACTGGTGGATTCACAGATTGTATGCTGCAGAACGGAGCGGTTAAAGTTTACTCAGTCGATGTTGGTTACGGACAACTTGATTACAAGTTAAGAACTGACGATAGAGTAGTCAATATGGAGAAGACTAACATCAGATATATGGACCTTGATTTAATTAAGGAACCAATTGATCTAATTTCAATTGACGTTAGCTTTATTTCACTTAAGCACATGTTCCCAGTATGCGACAAAATTCTTTCCGATGATGGCTGCATTTTAGCGCTTGTTAAGCCTCAATTTGAAGCCGGCAAAGAGCAGGTAGGAAAGGGTGGTATCGTCAGAGATTCTAGCGTTCATATCGAGGTAATTAATAAGGTAATTGCATACGCAGAAGAGAATAATTTGTATCCGAATGCGTTAACTTTTTCACCAATTACAGGAACAAAAGGAAACATAGAATATTTGCTTTTACTTAAGCGAAAAATGTGCGATAATACACTTGATGTGGAAGGCGTTGTAGCCAATTCGCATTCGACTCTTAAGTAGGGTCTTATAACTGATATATTAAATATTTTTACATAATTTCAAGGAGGATGATTAATTATGGGCACAATTGCTGAAAGAGTAGCTGTTATGCAGTTCTCACCAATCAGAAGATTCAACAAGTATGCATTCGAGGAAGAGGCTAAGGGTAAGACTGTTTATCATCTGAACATCGGTCAGCCTGATATCCACACACCAGAGTGCTTCAAGGAAGCAATCGACAACTTCGACGAGAAGGTTATCGCATACGCTGAGTCTCAGGGTCTTAATGAACTTCGTGACGCTATGGTAGAGTACATGAAGAGAGACTTCAACATGGAGTACGACAGAGATGACATCATTATTACTAATGGTGGATCTGAAGCTCTTATTCTTGCTTTCACAGCTCTGCTGAACCCTGGCGATGAAGCTCTTATCGCTGAGCCTTTCTATACTAACTACAACACATTCTGCAACGAAGTTTCCGGAAAGCTCGTTCCACTGACAACTTCTGCAGAGGACGGATATGACTGGGCTAAGAGAGACCTGATCGAGGCTGCTATCACTCCTAAGACTAAGGCTATCTGCGCACTCTCACCTGGAAACCCAACAGGAAGAGTTCTGACTATGGAAGACATGAAGCTCATCGGCGAAATCGCTAAGGAGCACGACCTCTGGATCATCTCCGACGAAGTTTACAGAGAGTTCGTATATGATGGAAAAGAAGCTCATTCATTCGGACAGCTTCCAGAAATCGCTGACAGAGTTGTTATTGTTGACTCCGTATCCAAGAGATGGTCAGCTTGCGGAGCTAGAATCGGAGCTCTCGTATGCAAGAACAAGGAATTCATGGATGGAATCCTGAAGCTCTGCCAGGGAAGACTCTGCGTTCCTACACTCGAGCAGGTTGGTGCTGCTGCACTGTACAGAATGCCAAAGTCATACTATGACGAGGCTAAGGCTGAGTACGAAGCAAGAAGAGATGCTGCTTATGAAGAGCTCTCACAGATTCCTGGAATCGTATGCCAGAAGCCAGCAGGCGCATTCTATATGACTGCTAAACTGCCTGTAGACGACATCGAGAACTTCCTGATGTTCATGCTTAAGGAATTCGACGAGAACGGCGAAACTGCAATGTTCGCTCCAGCTCCTGGATTCTATGCAACTAAGGGACTTGGTGGAAACGAGATGAGAATCGCTTACGTTCTTACTCCAGACAAGATGAGAAGAGCTTGCGAACTGATTAAGAAGGCTGTTGCTGCATACAACGCAAAGTAGTAATTAACAGTTACTTACAAGATGACTTATGTAGGGGACTTGAAATATAGTCCCCTATATCTGTATTAAGGGGAAATAGTGGCAGAGAAATTATCGCCAATGATGGTTCAATATAAGGAAATCAAATCAGAGTATAGTGACGCTATACTCATGTTTAGGTTGGGCGATTTCTATGAAATGTTCTTTGACGATGCTTTACTTGCCTCAAGAGAATTAGAACTGACTTTGACAGGACGCAACTGTGGTCTGGAAGAAAAGGCTCCAATGTGCGGAGTTCCACATCATGCTGTAGATTCATATATTGCCAGACTTGTTAAGAACGACCATAAAGTTGCAATATGTGAACAGATTGAAGATCCTGCCGAAGCCAAGGGAATTGTTAAAAGAGATATTATTCGTGTATATACACCTGGAACTCTAGATATTTCCGAATCATCAGATGCTAATGAAAACCTGTACATTGCGTCTGTATGTGTATCAGATAAATTAACAGCTATGACTCTGGCTGATGTTAATACAGGTGAATTGATTTCTACAGAATTCGAAGATAACGTTGAATTTGACATTCTCGCTAACGAACTTGCAATCTACGGACCACGTGAGGTTGTAATTAGCGAGGTGATTGCAGATAAACTTAAGGATGCTCTTGAGAATGTTTCACTTGCTCCATATATTGCAGCGGTTGACAATTCATATTTCAAGAAGCAGTCATGTGAACAGATTGTTCAGAAACAGTTCGATGTTACATCAATGATTTCCATTGGACTTGATGGTAGAGAAGAGATTACAGCGTCTATTGGAGCACTTCTGATGTACTTAAATGATACTCAGAAGAGTGAGCCATCTCAGTTCAAGGAACTAGTCATTCGTAATATCGCTAATACTATGCAGCTCGATAGATCAACTATGAGAAATCTTGAATTGCTTGAGACACTTTACGATAAGGATGTTCACGGTTCACTCCTTGGCGTTCTTAATAAGACTCACACTGCAATGGGATCAAGACTTCTTAAGTCCTTCCTTAGAGAGCCTCTTAAGGATGCTGATGAGATTAATCTTAGACTTGATGCGGTAGAAGAACTGAAGAACAATCCTCTAGTAGCTAACAACATTACTAATTCGCTCAAACATGTATATGATTTCCAGCGTTTAACAGCTAAAATTGCAACTAAGAGAGCTAACGGACGCGACCTCATTGCTCTTAAGACTACTCTCGCTGAACTTCCGGATATTCGAGATAACCTCGAATACCTCGACAGTCAGCTCATTTGCGAAATCTCACTCGATGTAGATGATTTTGGCAAACTTCACGATATGATAGAGCAGGCTATTGTCGATGAACCACCATTTATTATTACCGAGGGCGGTATGATTAAGCCTGGTTATTCAGAGGAACTTGATAACCTCAAGGCTTCTATTGCTGATGCCAAAACTTGGATTGCGAACCTAGAGGCTAGCGAGAAGGAGCGTACAGGTATTAAGACCCTGAAGGTTGGTTTCAACAAGGTGTTCGGTTACTATATTGATGTCAGTAAGGGAATGATTGATAAGGTTCCTGATGACTATGTTCGCAAGCAGACTCTGGTTAATAATGAGCGTTATATTACGCCTGAGCTGAAAGAAAAAGAGAATATGGTATTCTCAGCCGAGACTAAGATAAACAAGCTGGAATACGAAATTTTCAAAGCAATTAGGGAGGCTATAGAGCCATATATCGAATCTCTTCAGAAAGCCTCCGCTGCAATTGCACTTCTTGATGTTATGATTTCATTCGCTAAAGTTGCAACAGACAATGCTTATGTTAAGCCTGTTGTAAACGATTCAGATGTAATTGATATCAAGAAGGGAAGGCATCCATCCGTTGAACAGATTATTGGTTCAGGAATGTTTGTCAGCAATGATACTTTCGTTAATGAAAGTAATAACAGTATGCTTATAATTACTGGACCTAATATGTCCGGTAAATCAACATATATGAGACAGACTGCTATCATCGTTTTGATGGCCCAGATTGGTTGTTTTGTACCAGCTGAAAGTGCAACTATTGGTGTTGTTGATCGCGTATTTACGCGTATAGGTGCATCTGACAATCTTTCTTATGGCCAATCAACTTTCTATATCGAGATGAGTGAGCTTGCTAATATTCTTAGACATGCAACTTCTCGCAGCCTGATAATTCTCGATGAGATAGGTCGTGGTACCAGCACCTTCGATGGACTTTCTATCGCTTGGGCTACTGTTGAATATCTCTGTAAAGAGAATAATCATATTAGAACAATGTTTGCTACACATTATCACGAACTGACAGCTCTCGCTGAATCCTATGACAATATTCATAATCTATCAGTAGCAGTTGCTGAAGACGGAAATAACGTAGTATTTCTTCATAATATCGTTGATGGTGCTGCCAGTAAGAGTTACGGTATTCATGTTGCTAAGATTGCAGGAGTACCTGAAGAAATCAGAGTCAATGCAAAAATCAAGCTCCGTGAGCTCGAAGACGGCAACTTGCCAGTAGGTGCAACATCTGAGCAGTTAAGTTTCTTCGCAGATAGTTTTGTAGGTTCTTCTGTTGAAGAGAACAGTGATAGATATACTGAACTAGTAAATAGAATCGCTGGATTAGATGTAAATGTTATGACACCAATCGCAGCATTAAATGCTTTGGGTGAGATAATTGATGATGCCAAGGAGATCAAGGGCAACTAATGATTAAAGTACTTGATAGTTTCATAGCGGATAAAATAGCTGCCGGAGAGGTAATTGAAAGGCCTGTATCTATTGTAAAAGAGTTAGTAGAGAACTCTGTAGATGCTGGTGCAACTTCAATTATTGTTGAAATTCGAAATGGCGGTAAATCGTACATAAGAGTAACAGATAACGGTTCAGGAATTCCTGCCGCAGAGGTTTCTACTGCATTTCTTAGACATGCTACTAGTAAAATATCAACAATGACAGACCTTGATGGTATCATGTCTCTTGGATTTAGAGGCGAAGCTCTGGCCAGCATCTCTGCGGTATCAAGGCTTACAATCGTTACAAGAACAATAGATGAAGCAGTTGGTTCAAAACTTGTAATGCACGGTGGTAAAGAAATAGCATCTGAACAGGTTGGAACCAACGTTGGAACCACAATTGTTGTAGAAGATGTATTCTATAATACTCCAGCTAGACGCAAATTCATGGGTTCTGATGCTAGAGAAGCTTCTGTAATTATCGAATTAATCGAGCATTATGCTATTTGTTATGACAATATTAGGTTTATGCTGATTAATAATGGTCAGACAATCTTCACAACCGATGGTGATTCAAATAGATTGAACGCAATTAGAACTGTATTTCCAACTAAGGAATTTAGAGATCTTATTCCTATCGAGAGTAATAATGTTAGTGGATATGTTTCTAATCCTGGCGTTACTAAATCATCAAGAAGAGGTCAATTATTCTTCGTTAATGGAAGATTAGTTCAAAGTCCTGTAATTGAGAAGGGAATAGAGAGAGGATATGGAGATCGTATATTCAGCGGTTACCCAATAGCAATTCTTTTTATTTCTGTAGATCCAACTACAATTGATGTAAACATTCATCCTGGCAAGAAGGAAATAAAATTCCTTAAGCAAGATGAAATAATCGGTGAGATAGCTGGTGCTATCGAATCCGTAATGAACACTAAGGAATCAATACCGACCGCTATTTCAAAGCTTAAGGACATTGTCGAAATGTCCGATCAGGATACAACTGTAACTTTGGAACAAAAGTTAAATAGCGATTGTCCAGTACTGGATATTACGGATTATCTTAGTTCTTTAGATAGAGAGATTAAACAACCTCAGAAGTTTGTACAAGAAACAGATGAGATTGCAAATTATGCATCTCCACTCAGTCCTGAAGAAGAAGAGAAGGCTAGAGCTACATCATTTATACCTGAAGAGGCTTATGATGAGTATGAAGGTCCAATTCCTTTCAAGTTCTCAGAGCTCGAGTTTAAGGGATATATATTTAATGCATATATTATTATGCAGGCAAGAGATTCCATATTTATTCTTGACCAGCATGCTGCACATGAGAGAATATTCTATGAGCAGCTAACTGATAATTTCAAGAGCATGAAGCAGTCTGCTCAGCCTATACTGACACCATTTACTATTAATGTCAGTGCAGATATATATAACGCAGACCGCAGCTGGATGGAACCTCTCCAAACTATGGGCTACGATATTGAAGACTTTGGTCCTAATACATTTATAGTAAAAGGTATTCCTCAGTATATGGATATGACTGAGGCGGAGAATTTCGCTACAACTTTCATTGAGAATAGCGAAGATTTCACGAATAATAAGACTGTTATCGACAAACTGATCATGAAGTCCTGTAAATCCGCTGTAAAGGCCAATGAACGCCTTTCTGAGCTGGAGATTAAGGAACTACTGGATAAGCTGTCCAAGTGCAGAAATCCATTCAGTTGTCCGCATGGAAGACCGACATTCGTTAAATACACCAAGTACGAAATTGAGAGATCTTTCAAACGTAAATAGGAGAATATATGAGTAAAGGAAAAGTTTATGTAATTGCAGGTCCTACCGCTTCCGGCAAGAGCGCTGTTGCATATTATCTCGCAAAGAGAATAAATGGCGAAATCGTTAATTGCGATTCGATTCAGCTGTACAAACAGATGGATATTGGAAGTGCAAAACCTTCGCCAGAAATGATGGCAGATGTACCTCATCATTTATTTAGTATCGTTGATCCTGATTTTAATATGTCAGTTGCTAAATATCAGGAACTTGCTTTCGCTTGCTTGGACAATATTCTAGCAAGAGGTAAGACACCAATAGTAGTCGGTGGTACCGGACTTTATATTAATTCATTGCTCTACAAAATGGATTTTGCAGGCAATCAGGACGATGGAACTAGAAGAGCCGAACTTGAGCAAATGGCTGAAGAAATGGGCTCAGACTATATGTATACATATCTTCAGGGAATTGACCCTGAATCAGCTGAAAGAATTCATCCTAACAATGTTCGTAAAGTTATTAGAGCTATTGAAGCTTTCGAGCTAGGAGATGGCATCAAATCTCTTGACGAATGCGAGAAGAACACTGATTACGATTTCGTATTCTGTGCTCTCAACATGGAAAGAGAATGGTTGTACGAAATTATCAATAATCGTGTCATCAATCTTCTCAATATGGGACTTATTGATGAAGTTAAAGCTCTTAAAGCTAACGGATACACTGTTGATATGCCATCAATGAAGGGCATAGGATACAAGGAGGTATTTGCTTATCTCGATGGTGAGCTTGATGCAGATACATTAGTCGAAGAAATTCAGAAGGATACTCGTCGTTATGCCAAGAGACAGATGACTTGGTTCAAGCGCTATAATGATATTAATTGGATTGATGTTCCTAAAGAAGTTAGCGTTGGAGAATTAGTAGATAAAATTATCGCAGCTGGAAACTAACAGTATGGGAAGACAGTCATTCGATAGCAAAGAATACAAGATTCATAATAAGAGCGACAAACCAGATAATATCGTTAAGAAAGAAAACGATATTTATCTTCAGTGTGCTGCAATAGAGGAGGAACTGCCAAGGTTCCTTCGTTCTTATTTTGCATATCTTCGTGGTAATGTACTGCCAATGACTAGGCTCGCTTATCTTCACGATATCAAGTTCTTCTTCAGCTATCTAATTAATGAAACAGATCTTACTCAAGCAACTGAAACTAGAAAAATTACATCAGATGAATTAAACAACATCGTTGCTCAGGATATTAATCTGTTTATCGATCATTGTAGAAAATACTTTGTAGATGACGGCAAAACTATTACAGTCTACGAGAACACTAACCGTTCGCTGGCTCGCAAGAAGTCGTCAATTTCGGTTTTGTTCAAACAGTTATATAGAGATGGATTAATAGAAAAGAATATTACAGATGGATTTGATCCAATACGTGTTGCCAAACCGGGCGAGCGTGAGATAAAAGCTCTTCAAGATGACGAAGTTATGATAATGCTCGATGCTGTTAGTAATGGTACAGGACTTACCGACCATGAAAGATCATATTGGGAGAAGACCAAGCTTCGAGACAAAGCAATCTTAATCATATTCGTTACATATGGGCTTCGTCTTAGCGAACTACAACAGCTTAATCTTTCTTCATTCAATTTCACAAGAGGGGAGTTCAAGATCTATCGGAAGAGGGGCAAAGAGTCAATTATGCCTCTCAATCAGTCTGTAATTATGGTTCTTAATGACTATATTTCAACAGAGAGAACTACTGTTGTGCCCCAGACAGAAGCTGACGAAGATGCTCTATTTCTGTCATTGCAAGGCAAACGTATTACAGAACGAGCAATTAGAGAGTTAGTTAAGAAATATACATCAATTGCTCTCAATACATCTAGACGTGCAGGATACAGTCCTCACAAATTACGTGCTACCGCTGCCACATCACTAATCGGACGCGGTAATTCCATATTCGATGTCCAGGCCCTTTTGGATCATGAGCAAGTAACCACAACGCAGTTATATGCACAACACAAGATGAATGTTAAACGAGATCTCGTAAGTGATATGGAATGGGAACTCGAAAGAAAGGACGATAAGTAAATGTCAGAAAGATACGATGATTTCCTACGCAAGGAACTCGGTATTAAAGAACAAGCAATCAATATGGTTAACGAGGCAGAGCAAGAACTTCAGCCTATGTTTACTGAACTAGATGATATATGTGCTATCAACCAGTTAAAGGTTCTGAAGGCATTTCAGGATAATCGCATTAATGCGACTCATTTTAATTGGAATACTGGTTATGGATACGACGATGATGGCCGTGAGGCTGTTGAACGAGTATATGCCAGTGTTTTCCATACAGAGGCAGCACTTGTTCGTCCTAACATTGTTAATGGAACTCATGCAATTGCAACGACTTTGCTGGGACTTCTGAAGCCTGGCGACGAGCTCATTGAGGCGAGCGGCAAGCCATATGATACTCTTGGCAATGTAATCGGAACAGCCAAAGAAGGGGATAACTTTACTGGTACACTGCTTGATTATGGTGTTTTATATAAGGAAGTTCCGCTAACACCCGATATGGATATTGATTTTGAAGCTGTTCGTTCTGCAATTTCTAACAAGACCAAAGTAGTTGCTATGCAGCGTTCGACCGGTTACGACTGGCGCCCGGCAATCTCGCTTGCTAGCATTGAGAAAGTAGTCACTTTGGTACATGAGATTAATCCTGAAATTATTGTTTTCATCGACAATTGCTACGGGGAATTCGTTGATACATATGAGCCTACAGATGTTGGCGTAGATATTATGGCAGGTTCTCTAATCAAGAATCCCGGCGGCGGAATTGCCTTGTCTGGCGGTTACATTGTGGGTCGTGCAGATCTTGTTGAGCAGGTTTCATATAGACTTACATGCCCTGGAATTGGCGGAGAATGTGGACTCACATATGGACAGAACAGAAACGTTCTTCAGGGATTATTCTTGTCTCCTAAGATCGTAAACTCTGCAATAAAGGGTGCAACTCTCTGCGGAGTTATCTATGACAAGCTCGGATATGAAGTAATGCCAAGGGCTTTCGCCAAGAGAAGCGATATTATTCAGGCTATTAAGTTCGGAGATGCTGATAAGACTTGTGCTTTCTGCAATGCAGTACAGTCTTCAGCACCAATAGATTCATATGTAACTCCAATTCCATGGGATATGCCTGGATATAATGATCAGGTAATTATGGCAGCCGGAGCATTTGTAATGGGTTCGTCGATTGAGCTTAGTGCTGATGCACCGTTAAGAGAGCCTTATATTGCTTATTTCCAGGGCGGATTGACTTATGAGCATGCAAGATTTGGAGTGCTGAAGAGCATTAATTCTCTTATATAAGACAGCGCGCAGCTACCGTTCAAGGTCACCCTGCAAATCCTCGCTACGGGCGCGTGAAGAAGTAGGCGCCACTACCGCTCGGATTTACGATGCGACCTTGAACCGCTGCTATACTATTTATATGAATAGAACAACTTCACTTTTTAAACTATTAATACTGATTCTATTATTAATAGCTCTTCCGATAGTATTATATTCAGCATGCAAAGATACGCTGTTTAATTTGGAGTGGCTTGAGGCGCTTCCACAGCATTTGTCTAACAATCCTGTAAGGTCAGCAATTGCTCTGATTGGATTGCAGATTATGCAGATTATTGTATGTTTCTTGCCGGGACAGCCGATACAAATTGCTGCTAGTTATTTATTTGGAACTGTAGGCGGTTACTTTATTTCCATTATAGGAGCTATTATTGGAGCAATCATTGTATTCTATCTTGCCAAATTCCTAGGATCTAACGCTGTAAGATTACTGTTTGGTAAGGATAAAGTAGAGAACTACAGATCCAAACTCAACAGTGGCAAAGGTCTTCTCATCGTATTGATAATATATCTGATACCGGGTCTGCCTAAAGATCTTGTAACATATGTTGCAGGTATATCTGATATGAGAATACTTCCATTTATTATAGTATCAACGATTGGTCGTACACCTCCGATGATAGGAAGCTTGTTGGTTGGATCGTTTATTGCGACTAGGAACTATATAGCGATAGCGATTTTGGCCGTAATATGTCTCATTATACTTGCATTATGCTGGATAAAGAGGGGAGCTCTAATAAGATTAATGGATAATCTTGAGGCTAAGGACGAAGAAAGAGAGGCCAAACATGGCAAAGCAAAAGCTTAATAAGACAAATGCAATGAGAGAACTTGATGCTGCTGGCATCGAGTACGAGTGGGCCGAATATGATTATGATGAATCAGATCTTTCAGGCGAGCATGCTGCTGCAGAACTCGGAGTATCTGAAGATGAGATGTTTAAGACATTGGTAACTCGAGGTGACAATAATCTATTATCGGTATTTGTACTTCCAGTTTCCGGAACTCTTGATCTTAAGAAGGCTGCCGTTGCATCTGGTAATAAGAAGGTAGAAATGATACATGTTAAAGAAATCAATGACCTAACAGGATACCTTAGAGGCGGTTGTTCTCCCATTGGAATGAAGAAAAAGTATCCAACATATATTGATGAAACAGCAATTTTGTTTGATAAAATCTACTTCTCAGCAGGAAAGAGGGGAATGCAGATAATACTTGATCCTAACATTTTAGCTGAATTTGTAGATGCAAAATTTGTAAATTTAGTTAAATAATATTTCCTTAACCCCTTGAAATTACAGCGGTTTGATGTCATACGGATATCAGCCGCTATTTATTATGAAAATATTTCGAACAAATTTTCGAAAATGTATTGACAATGAACAGTTGTTCGATTATTATATAACCATCAAGAAGAACAAATGTTTCGAAAGGATTGGTGGAAAGATATGAAGGGTAGAAGATTCAGAATTGTTAATCCAGTTAGATTCTTTATATTTGTTTGCATCTGCGTATTCACTATCGTATTCGCTGGATATTCTTTAGTAAATATGGGATCAGCCGAGGCTGCATCAGTTAATACATATCAGCAAGTAATTATTCATGAGAATGGATCTCTTTGGGAAGTCGCTGAAGCTCATTGTTCTTCTAATATGGACATCAGAGATTATATCGACGATATTTGCGAAATCAACGATGTTTCATCTAATGATATCTTCCAACCTGGAGATGTAATTTTTGTTCCAATTTATAGTTAGCTCCATATACTAGTCCCTATAGTATATGACTATAATAGTGTGTTTATTATCTTGAGAGGATTCGAGGCCATACACCTCGAATTTTCTTATTATATATAGTATACTTATATCGTTAAAATTTCAGTTCTAAGGAGTTTGAAATGAAATACGTTCTCTGCTACGGAGATTCTAATACATACGGATACAACCCAAATATAGGTCGTAGAAGCCGATATGAGAAGTCAAAGAGGTGGCCCAATATACTTCAGAATCTTTTAGGAGATGAATTTGAAGTCTATCCTGAGGGCTTGAACGGTAGAACTACAGCATATGATAGGCCTGGGTTCTGCTGGAAGAATGGATTACAGCCTTTACCAGCTATTCTTGGATCTCATAAACCCTTGGATTACGTTATATTCATGCTAGGAACTAATGATTGTAATGTTGAAATGGGTCTATCATCGCAACAAATTGCTGATGGTATGGAACAGCTTATCCTTACTACTCGCGAAATGGGATTAATTCAACAGGAAAGAATACCTCAGATTGTCGTTATTTCGCCAGCGCCTATATTAGAAGACTATGAAGCATCTCCATTTAACGGTGAAATTGATTTGTCTTCAGTACGTAAGTCTAGAGAACTTGCTGATCTATATAAGAAGCTATGTTCGAAATATGAATGTTTGTTCGTTAATGCTGAAGCCTCTAACATTGAGGTGTCACCACTTGATTGCGAACACCTGACCGAGAATGGTCACAAGAAATTAGCTGAAATTGTATATAAGACTATTATAGATAATGAAAGGAATTAGAAATGTCCAAACGTAAAAAATCCGGTTTGTTTTATCTTGCAGCTGCAGTGTTCTTATTTGCAGCTAGTTTCTATACATATAAAAGCAACGATATAGTTTTCGTAATTATGACAGGAGTTTCAGGGGTAATATTCCTGATAGCAGGTATCATGCAGTTTAAGTATGCTAAAGAAGCTGCACTTAAAGCTCAACAGAATAAGAAACGTCCTAAGAAAGCATCTGGCAAGAAAAGAAAATAATATCGCAAAATTACAAGGTATAAGATATCAACAGGGTATAAAAAAATCGCTTAAATCGAAAATTTCGGCTTCGAATTTTAGGCGATTTTTCATTATTTAAGGTTTAAAGCCGTTGATATGACTGAGGTACAGAATTCGAGCCATTCAGGGTTTTTTCCGTTGCAACATTTCCGAAAATTGTGATTTTAGGAATAGTTGTATATCATTTAGCTACATACTTTGCACCGCATTAAAACACAGGAAAATTATGGTGAAGATCTTTATATTACCCTTTATATGTAATCAAAAATCCCCTGAACAGCATCTGTAATATTAATTATACTTAGCATATCAATACTGTCTATCACAGAAAATCTTCGAGCTTTTAAATCGAGAAGTCTTAGATCTTCACAGTGAACATATCCTTCCATCTTTTTCGAAGAAATTTTAATATGTAGTGGCGATTCAATTGATTCCTTTAGTATCGGACATACAATAACGAGCCCCTCTTGATTGAAAAAATTTTTACTAACAACCAAAACGGGAAAATTGAGTTTATCAACTTTTAAAACGCCGCCCTGTTTAACTGAATTATTTAACGACATATCGTTACCAAATTTCCCTTCCTGTAGGTTCTCCCCAATCTTGTGGATCATTCAAATTCAATCTGCCATTATATTCTGCAGCACGTTCTTCAAGAGTTTTATGCTTAAAGCTTTTACTGATAGTAATTTGACCATTACAAGCTTCAATGTTTACTTCTTCATTTGCTTTCATACCTGCAATTTCTAAAAGTTCTTTTGCAAGTCTGATTGCCTGGCTATTTCCCCACGACTTAATTTGAGTTTGCATAACGCGACCTCCTTGTATATATAATGTATATACAAATAATAACTATTCTGCCCAAAATTTGCAACATTTAATTCCTGTAGTTGTACCTAACTTAGAACGCCCCACTGTACAACCATCCTGATGGCAGTAAGAACAGATACGGTGCTGTGATTATTGCGAGCCATTTTGCTGAATGTGTTGCTCTATTTATATCCAGGCCGGCTTTGAATAATATCTTTCTATCAATTAGATAAATTAGTATTGCTGAGAAAGCCAAAGCAATCAAGCAGATAATAAATGATCCGAGATTATTAAATGGATTCATCATTATCCCACCTGCTATGTTAGTAAAGATTTCATTATCAGAAGAAAGATTTGGTATGGTTTCTAATAATGTTGCTCCTAATAGTATTAGGCTGCCAAGCAAGTCGCATACAAAACCTGCAATGCAGATCTTCCAGCTGTGCCTGAGGCAGAATTTCTTATGGTCTTCCAGATCACGGAGTGTATACCATGTTACTGATGTGTCAATGGCATAGTTAATCGGAATTAACAGCAGCCACAAGTAAGAAGGAATCCATATAAGAAACCATAGTGGAAACATTACATTGTAAGTTTTAATCTCATTATTGTTTCTTAGCATTTAATTCCCCTCTTGCTTCTTTAATCTGCCCAACTGTATAAATTACCAATCCTGTCCAAACAATCATAAATGCAATAATTAATGTCTGGTCGATTGGTTCTTTAAATAAGAATACTCCAAGAATAAATGTGATTGTTGGACTAAGATACTGTATTAGTCCGATCATAAATAGCGGAACCTTGGTTGCAGCAACACCAAAAAATCCAACAGGAATTACCGTAATAAGGCCTGTAAGGAATAACATTCCGTATTTAACAGGCATTCCAAGTGCCAGGCCTCCCATTCCCCTGCTCTCAACGAATAAGATGATGAAGAATGCAGCAATTCCGAATATCATCGTTTCATATACCAGCGAAATTATTACTGGTTGATCGGATGTTTTCTTAATTGCTGAATATATTGCCCATGTAAACGCTAGACCAAGTCCAGTTCCTGGCAATTGTCCGTAGTGAACAAGAATTAGAAGTACTGCAGCTGAAGCAAATCCTGTTGCAATGATGTTATATTTAGTCAACTTTTCCTTAAATATAACAACGCCGAACATACATATTACAAGTGGTTCGATATAATAACCAATTGTCGACTGTATTACCCTTTCAGTTACCATTGCCCAGACGTAAATGCTCCAATTTGTTGCAAGAAACAGTCCAGCGGTAAAATACTTAATCCTAACTTTTCTGTCTCTCAGAGGCGAAAATATCTCCTTCCAGGAGTATCTGAACTTAGCAGCAGTCAGAGAGAAAACAAACATGGTGAAGAGTCTGTATAAAATGATAATCTTGGAGTCCATTGGTTTTAAGGCTTCCCAGAAAATCGGACATAATCCCCACCACACTTGGCAAAATATAGTACATATTAAACCTAATTTATAATCAGATTGTTTATTCATTTACTAAATAGTTCTTAAATTCGAGGCAAAGCATTGTAAGATCATCAAACTGTGGTGCCTCACCTACAAATTGATCTATTTCGCACTTAACATTATGGAGCAAGTCTTTAGGAATACTATCTGAATAACTGTTGAGGGTTTCTTCAAGTCTTTCCATTCCAAATAACTGATTGTTAGCATCAGTTGCTTCAGTAACACCATCTGTGTACTGGAAGATTTTATCTCCAGGCTTAAGAGTAATTATTCCGCCCTCTTTATATTTCAAACCCTCCATTCCACCTAGAACGAATGCTGCCTTAGTCTGTTTTGGTGTGAAAGTTTTATTCTCAGCAGAATAAATAAATGGTAACTCATGTCCAGCGTTAACATATCTAAACTCACCTGTTGTAAGATCAAGTATGCCTTCAAACGCTGTAACAAATAAACCCTGTTCATTATTCTGGCACAGCTTATTATTTACTCTCGTAAACACTTCACCTAAGTCAGAATCGCTACTAGTGGCCTCGAGAAGTAATGTTTTGGCCCTAACCATGAATAAGGAAGCAGGAACACCTTTTCCTGAAACATCAGCCATTACAATTCCAACATGAGTATCATCGAGCATAAAGAAGTCGTAGAAATCTCCGCCTACTTCCTTAGCTGGTGTCATGCTGGCGTAAAGTCTAAAGCTGTTATAATCAGGAAATTCAGTATTAAGCATACTTGCCTGAATATTTGCAGCAGTATTAAGTTCTTCCTCAATTCTTGCATTCTCTGAAGCAATAACTCCCTCTTCTAGTACCATCTGACGGCCTTTTTCAGCAATTAATACGCAGAAAGCTGCAATCATAATGTAAACCATCAACTTCGGAAGAAAGCCCTGAACCATAGCATAATATGTATAGTTATGCTGGTTGAAACCGTGTTCATAGATAGTCTGAACGAGTGATTCGTGATATTTGAGGACAGTACCTTCAGGATATCCAATGAAGTTCAGATCAAGATATGGTGTAACAACCTTTGTATTCATGTAAGAAGAAATCGCAAATACAATAGAAGTAAATACACCAATTCTAATTGTTGACTTCTTGTTAAAATACCTAATGGAAGCAAGAATTGGAACTGACATACTCAGTGGAACGTTGTAATTCAGCGCAAAGTCACTTAGCATGCAAGCAAGGAGCAAGCTTCCAAGAAGAAGAGGTTTAAGCCATGGTGCTTCTCCCTTGTAAACCCTGCATAATGTATAAGCAAAACAATTAATCATTCCAGGAATAAACATTGCATATACAAGAGTGATTTCATCTACAAGAAATATTCCGGAAATTGCAAGAATAATAGTTATGCAATGCATTATACATAATATCAAGCAAAGTGTAGCAACCATCATGTTTGCATTCGCTTCGTTCTTAGCAAACAATTCCTCGGTTGTCTTCGCGCCAGCCATACTATTTTTTAATTTATCTACAACGCTCATTAATACTCTCTCTTAGTAATTAATCTCTTCTTCCGCCACCAAATATCAATAATAATCTCAATAATTGTGCAAGTGAAATAGCAAGTGCAGCAACATATGTAAGTGCGGCAGCTCTTAAAACTTTTCTTGCGCCCTTCTCTTCCTCGGGTGCAAGGAGTCCAAGCTCTTGAATGCCCTGAAGAGCTCTTCTACTTGCATTGAACTCTACTGGTAGTGTAACCAACTGGAATACCACGCAAAGACCAAACAGTGCAATTCCAAGATATACGAGGTTATACCAATAATAAGCAGAATAACTCATAATTATTCCAAGCAATATTAGCGGAATTGACAGCCTAGAACCAAAATTAGTAATAGGAACGATGGCAGCTCTCAGTTTAACTGGGAAATAGTTTTCCGCATGCTGAATTGCGTGGCCAATTTCATGACATGCTACACCAACAGCTGCAACAGAAGTATCGTTATATACTGATAACTTAACGAGCTTCTTGCTAGGATCATAGAAATCCGAAAGCTGTCCTCCAGTCTGCTGAATACTTACATCATTAATTCCATGAGCCTCGAGAAGTGCCTGAGCAGCCTGTGCTCCAGTAATTCCACGAGAATTTCTAACTCTACTGTATCTAGCAAAAGCTGATTTAACCTGCGCACTTGCCCACAGCGAGAATAAAAATGCAGGCATTACAAGCACAACATAAGTCCAATCGAAATAGTACATTTATTTCTTCTCCATTCTATCCAAATATCGCTGCAATATAACAATAGCAGCCTGTCTATCAATTATTTTCTTGCGATCTTCACGAGACATATTCGCCTCTATCAGAACTTCCTCAGCCTCACAAGTCGAATATCTCTCGTCCTGCCAATCAATCTTAACCCTGGCAAGCTCAGCTCCGGAGCTACGCAGCTTGTTCTCGAGCATAGTCCTGAACTCTCTCACCTTCTCTGTCTGAACAGAATCAGTATCATCAAGATTGAGCGGAAGTCCCATCACAACCTGCTCGCAACCATACGCGCGGATATAGTCAATTACTTTGCCCGTATCCTTACGAATGCCAACGCGATCAATGGTTGTGACACCAGTCGCAATTATACCAAGAGGGTCGCTAACTGCGACCCCCACTGTTTTATCTCCAACATCTAATCCAAGAATTCTCATTATTTCTTATCAATTCCAAGGTAATTCACAAGAATTTCTTCAAGAAGCTCATCTCTATCAATCTTAAGAATGAGGTTTCTTGCATTGTTGTAGCTAGTGATATATGAAGGATCACCAGAAGTGAGATAACCTACAATCTGATCAATTGCATTGTAACCTCTCTCCTGAAGCGCATCATAAATAGCATTTAACGCTTCCTTCTTATTCATCTCAGCATCTGTGAGTCCTTCGAACATTATTGTATTCTTGCTCATTTCGTCCTCCAATTACTGTGCAATAATTTCTTCAGCTTTAGCAAGAGCAGCATCTACCTTGCTAGGATCCTTAGCACCGGCCTGAGCCATATTAGCCTTACCGCCGCCACCGCCGCCTGCAGCTGCAGCAACTTCCTTGATAATCTTGCCAGCGTGGTAACCCTTGCCAACCAGGTCATCAGTCAGTGAAGTAATGAATGTAACCTTGCCATCATTAACTGCTGCAAATACCATTGCAACGCCAGTTTCCTTTTCCTTAACAGCGTCAGAAATATTTCTGAGCTGGTCAATGTCTGTATCGTCAAAACGTCTAGTGATCAGTCGAACGTCTCCGATCTGCTTTGCAGAAGCAATGATATCGTCAAGTGCGCCACTGATTTCATCTGACTTGAATGACTTAATAGTATTCTCAAGTTCCTTAATCTGAGCCATCAACTGCTCTGCTCTTCTTGTCAGATCAGCTTCACTTGACTTAATTGTTCCGGCAACATCGGCAATAGTTGCTTCCTTGCCAGCCAGATACTTGATAACATTGGAACCTGTAATAGCCTCGATACGTCTAACACCTGATGCAATTCCGGCCTCACTTACGATCTTGAATCCGCCGATTTTGCCTGTGTTATCAATATGAGTACCACCGCAGAATTCAATACTCCAACCACCCATATCAACTACTCTTACGATATCGCCATACTTCTCACCGAAGATAGCCATAGCTCCGAGCTTCTTAGCCTCTTCGATTGGCATCTCGTTCATTGTGATTGGCATATACTCGTCAATCTTCTCATTAACGATTTCTTCAACCTGCTTGATTTCTTCAGGAGTTACAGCCTGGAAGTGGTTAAAGTCGAATCTGAGATAATTATCATCAACGTAAGAACCTGCCTGGTTAACGTGGTCACCAAGAACAGTCTGAAGAGCCTTCTGCAGCAGATGTGTTGCAGAGTGAGATCTTGCAATCTTATGTCTTCTAACAGCATCAATCTTGAGCTCAACTTCCTTGCCAACCTCGAGCTGCTCTACAAGACCTGAATCATCAGCGTTGCATACGTGCAGGAAGATTCCGTTTTCCTTAACAACGTCTTCAACTCTAATCTCATCCTTGCCATTAACAATGAGTCCTGTATCGAATACCTGTCCACCGCTTGTAGCGTAGAAAGGAGTAGCCTCTGTAATAACGAACTTACGGTTCTGGTCGAAGTCACCGATATATGAAACTGTGCTCTTGCCTGTCTCCTCAGTGTAACCAAGGAACTTTGTTGGAGGCAGTTCGCTGTATCCGCTAGCATCTCTCCAAGCCTCTTCGTCAGTGCTCTTCTTGTTAGCTCTAGCGAGATCTTTCTGCTTCTTCATGTTAGTAGCAAATCCATCAAGATCAACATCGAGACCCTTCTCCTCAAGAATCTCCTGAGTAACTTCTACAGGGAATCCATATGTATCATAGAGCTTGAATGCGAGTGCGCCGTCCAGCACCTTGCTGCCAGCCTTCTCCATATCTGCCATATATCCATCGAGGATTTCCATACCCTTATCAAGAGTCTTACCGAAGTTATCTTCCTCGATCTTGATCATCTTCATGATGTAATCATGCTTCTCAACGAGCTCAGGATAAGCTCCACCGGAAACAGTTACTACGTTTTCAGCCAAAGTAACAATTGGATTATCGCCAGTGATTCCGAGTAACTTAGCATGTCTTGCTGCGCGACGGATAATTCTTCTTAAGATGTATCCTCTTCCCTCGTTGCTAGGCAGAATTCCATCGGCAATCATGAATACCATTGATCTTAAGTGGTCAGTAATAATTCTTACGCTGACATCATTCTTGTAGTTACCAGCCTGATACTCAACGCCTGCCATATCAGTAATAGCGTCTCTAATGTACTTAACAGTATCAACATCGAAGATTGAATCTACATGCTGTAATACGCAAGCAAGTCTCTCAAGACCCATACCTGTATCAATATTAGGATGAGCAAGATTTGAATAGCTGCCATCCTCTTCCTTGGAAAACTGTGTAAATACGTGATTCCAGATCTCCATATATCTATCGCAATCACATCCTGGCTTGCAATCAGGCTTGCCACAACCGTACTCTTCACCTCTATCGAAGTAAATTTCAGAGCATGGTCCGCATGGTCCAAGACCGATTTCCCAGAAGTTATCGTCCTTACCAAGACGAACAATCTTCTCTTCTGGCATTCCAATCTCTCTCCAGAGATCATGTGCCTGATCATCATTCTCGTAAATAGTTGCCCACAGCTTGTCAGCAGGCATCTCAAGAACCTCAGTCAGGAATTCCCATCCCCAATTAAGAGATTCCTTCTTAAAGTAGTCACCAAAACTGAAGTTACCGAGCATCTCGAAGAAAGTACCATGTCTTGCAGTCTTTCCTACGTTGTCGATATCATTAGTTCTGATGCACTTCTGGCATGTTGTCATCCTCTTAGAAGGTGGAGTTTCTACTCCTGCAAAATAAGGCTTAAGAGGTGCCATACCTGAATTGATAATCATAAGACTCTTATCATTACGAGGAATCAGTGAAGCGCTGCCGCCTGCATAGTGTTCCTTGCTTACGAAGAAGTCTCTGAACATGTCTCTTAATGTGTTTACGCCAAGATTTTTCATTGTTATCTCCTATTAGTTATATCTGTGCGATATTTCGCTATTTTAACTAAATAATTATAGCACTAAAACGTTCGAAATTGTGCGAAAATCTATGATTTAACACTGTTATCATCAACAATTTCGATATTATCCAGCTGGGCCTTGAATCTGGCTCTAAAATCAGCCAGATATTCCTGTCTTAAGTTGAACTGCTCTTCTTTCTCTTCAGGACTTAATTCCTGAACTTTGGACTTGCGAGCAAGTTCATTAATACGATCAATTTTAGCCTTTTCCATTAACCTATCTCCTTTGAAAAAACTTGACATAATAATACCATAAATCAGTACGAATCAGCTATATTTATGGACGTGATTTTGGCAATATGCCTTAGAAATTTAAGGTTTGTAGGCTTTATTCTGAAGTATTTCATGTCGTTGTTTATCACATCCCCCTTCTGGAACAAATTCCAAGCATAATTGATTGAATTCCTGATGTTATGTTCAATTGAGGATTCGCTTACGTCATACCACTCTGCAACCAGAGGATACACATCATTACGCAGAGAATAATTGTCCATTCCGAATGAATTCATCAATCGTACACATTCAATTAAGTATTTAAATCCAAGTTGATGCGACGGAATACCATATAACAATAATATTTTACCGACACTTCTATAATATTTCATATTTGCATTTTTATCCTTCTTCGACACAACATCATCCTCACATAGTTTTGTAGGCATATTATTCTTATACTCATAGAGGCCATTTTTTCGCACGTTTTCTTTAACAAGATTGTAATCACAGTTATACTTTTTTAAGTCTTTAATAATCTGACTTGCCACATCTTCACTTTTAGTGGTTACTTTTAGTACTAATTCTTTCATCGCAGCCTCCTAAATACATATCTGAGACTTCATCTTCTCATACGTCGCTTCACCAATTCCGCTAACATTCATGATATCTTCCTTGGACTTGAACCTGTTGGTTTTCCTGTAGTCTATTATCCTCTGAGCAATTACCTCACCTACGCCAGTTATCTCCATCAACTGCTCCTTGCTAGCCTTATTAATGTTGATCAAAGCGCTCGAACTAATACCATCCGATACGCTTCCGACTTCCGAGTCATCTGCGCTTACCTCGTCATTAATCGACGGAATAATAATCTTTTCCCCATCCTCTACGAAATCAGCCTGATTAATTTGGTCTGTATCAGCATCGTCAGTAAGTCCACCGGCTTTCTTAATAACTTCGTACATTCTTGTATCACTATCTACTTGATAAACGCCAGGATTATTAACTTCACCGCTAATATCCACATACATCTCAGCTACTACTTTGGTAGTATTAATGCTGTCATTTACTTCTACCTGCACTTCATCATCTTTAGCATTATTTATTCGAATAACAAGTGCGAATATCAGAATAAGTACTATTAAAGCTATCTTTCCAACTAGTTTCTTATTCTCCAGCAGCTTCTTAAAAAATCCTTTAACTTCATCCATATCAAAGCTAATCTTAGTTTTAGTTTTCATCTCTATTCCTTTCTGAGGGCTATTATTATTGTAAGTCCAAGACTAGCCTTAATGTTGCGTAACTTAATCGCATATTAGCAGTAAATATTCGCACCCAATCAATATATACGCATTAGCTGGCATATATGCGCAAACAAAAATTCCAATGCGGGACAGTCTTTTTGGGGTTTTTGTCAAAAAGGGACAGGCTTGTGCCTGTCCCCGTTTACCTTTTTGTCCAAAAAAGACTGTCCCGCATTGGATACAAACTATTTGCCATCATTTGTCGCAATAGGCATTCATCCTAGGCGTAGACATGCATTTTTACATCTCGCCAAAAGCATTTTGTCGCAATGCGCAAGGTGGCGGTTGTATGACATACATGTTTTGGGCTAGAAACATTAAAACGTGTATGTCTCTGGAGGACTTAGCTATGTATTGCGACAAACATCTATACAGGATAACAGAAAATTGATGTCATTGAGCAACTTATCCCCGTATTGCGACAAATTCAAAGAATACTAAAATAGCTGTAACTACTTCAATATAATAGCAGCGACTTCAATGTTGTGAAGCCGCTGCGTAAGTGTCGATAAACTCTTAAATTTACATCGTTTTAATATCTTCGATGAAATCGTCAATTATATTTTTCTTTACATGCTGCATTACTACGACATGTGAAAGTTCTCCGCCATACTCCGGAATGAAACCGTTAGCAAGTGCATACTTCAACTGAATTTCCTTAGTTGGGCGTTTGAAAAATACGGTATTACTAAATGGCATATGCCATGCAGGATAATTGATTTCATCCAACTTCTGTTGCAGATAATCTGCGTTCTCTAACATTTCATTAGCTTCTTCTGTGAATTTATCAAATCCAACATGCTTAATAATCCAATAAAACTTCAGAACTGATAGTCCACTTCTTGAGCAGCTAATCAATGGCATATCATCATTAAGATATTCAACCTTGATTGATTTCTGTGCCTCCAAAACATCTTTTCTGCTTAATAAAAAACCGCTCGGCTCGTCAATACCAAAGAATTTATGACCACTGATAGCAATTGAATCGTAGCCTTGTATTTCCATGCTAACAAGATCTTTATACTTCGTAAATGGAAGATAACCACCGAATAAGGCACCATCCAGATGCTTATATACTGCAACTGGTTTAACCTCATCAAGCACTTTCTGAATTCCAGCCTGATCATCAATCGCTCCCATAAAGGTCGAACCAACAGCAACAGCAATCAGGGCCGGTCTGGATGGATCAATACTTTTCTTTAAAAGTTCAAGATCCATGCCTCCTTGTTTGTCTCTATTAATCAATCTAATCTCAAGATTCTGCACATCACATATACGACGGAAGGAATAATGTGCTTCCTCGGAAACGTAAACAATAGGTTGCATTCCGGTCTCATACAGAAGTTTCTTGGCACCAAAATAGATTCCGTGCATATTTCCATCTGTACCACTGCTGGTTACAAACCCCCAAGCTTTATCCTCAGGTATTCCATATATTGAAGCAAACTTCAGAATGACTTCACGCTCAATTAAAGTTGAACCTAGAAGTAGCTGCTCCTCGGCAAATGGGTTTCCAACATTGTCCAGAACAATATCACAGATACCGCTCTTATCATACCACTCTCCAAATCCTTCAATATTAGGATATTGGCAAATAGGATAACCTATAGTATGGTCTATTCTTTCATAATAGCTTTTTACCAAACTAATTAATTTATCTTCTACTTCCTTCATAATAATCACCTCCATCTACAGCTCGTATATCATCTCTTCTGAACACATCTCCAGACGATAACGCTCATTATTACAGAGTCCATACTTAACTGCAAAGTCCTGGATCTTGCCTTTGAGCTCCATCAGGTCGAACTTCTTGCTTCCTACATGATAATCAAGATGCTTGAGCTTACGGACAAAATCAACAGTCTTCTCCCTCTGTCCGCAAGCTGTGAACATTGTAAGTGCCATCAACAGTGACAGCATGATTACTAATAATTTTTTATTGTGTCTCTCCTCCTTAATATGGTTATATCTCACGTAGCAATTACCAAGAACCGCCACCGCCGCCTCCGGCGCCACCGCCCGAGAAGCCGCCACCGCCATCAGAAGATGGAGCTGAAGCAACTTCAGACATTGTGTGGTTGAGTGTCGAGCTAAGAATATGTCCTATCATATAACCTTCCATCATAGGGTTATCATATAGATACCAGCTAGGTCTCTCGAGAGTAATTCCCTTGAATTTCTTAATCCATTTATCAGATACGCCAAGTACCATTGCATATGGAATAATCTTATAGAAACTCTGTGAATCCTGCTCTATCAGAGCCTCAATTCTATCCTTTTCAGCAGTCTCAATAAATTCCTTCAATCCCCTTGCTTGACCGGCAAGCTCAACGCCAAGTTTAGTTCTATGCTGAATAAATCCCCAGCAGATTATCATAACAATAATGCTTGCAATTCCTGCAAGGAATCCTATTGTAGTTAGCTTGGTAATTGTCGCTATGAAGAATGAGAATCCTCCAGAACCTGCAATCGGCAGATACATTAAGCCAATAGATGCAAGTATGATTAAAGTGATTGGCAGCCTTCCCTTTCGTGAAACAAGATCAGCTGTAAAACCTCTAGCATATGCCGCTACATCTTGAACCGTAATATAGAAACTATCTTCTAGATCATCACTTGAAACTGTGTTGCTACCTCCGAACAATCCATCCAGGAATACTCTCTCACACAGATTGTCACCATCGTAGTCTTTGACTTTATGGAAGTAGAATTTTTTACTCTTTTCAACATTACCATGTCTATCTGGAATTGGCTCGATAGTGAGGTAACCCTTGTCTGCAAGATAAATTAACAGTGATAATACATCATCATCGGTTGGATCCAAGTGATCCATCTGTCCAACATCAAGACTGTTGTAGCCTTCAGGTGGTTCAAATGAGATTACTGGTACAATTTTATCGTCACGTCCAAATTTAAGACACAGAACAATTGATACGATTGCGAGAAGTACGATGAGCAAATATACCCAAAGGAAAGCGTTGCCGTTATTATTCTTTACGAAATAACCTTCAGGAAGCTCTGCTCTAATTGTCAGAGCTTCATATGGGCCCATTGGATTGACTGTTTCACCTGAGATAACTCTGTCGTTAACAGCTACTAATAACTCCCCTTCAGAAACACCGGCATTTCCGTAATCTCCAAGGCTGAATCCTACTTTGTTACTGTCGAAAGACTTTGGCATGTTGATATTGAAATATACATGCTCAATATCAGTATTCCAACCTGAACCTATTACATTGAAATAGAATTCATCAGCGCCTTCGAGAGTGTCATCACTGCACACGTAGTCATAGCTAATTGTGTACTTCTGAACACCGGTTACAAGTTCGTCAGGATCTCCAAGTCTTACGGTGAAATATGAATCTGCATTGCCTGGAACATCGTAATCTGAATCAGTATCCCAGAATGTATTCGCATCAAAATTTTCGATATAGGCAGCCATTTTGGAGCTGCTGCCGTCAGCACGTTTAACCTTGAATACCGTTGGAATTGATCTGTAAATGCCGTGTTTATACTGGTTAAAGTCGCATACTATTGTCTCAGTTATCTTGTAAGTACGATTCTCAGTTACTGTAACATCAACGGAATAATCGGTAATTACAAAACCTTCTGACTCAGCATCAGCATATGAATTGTTAACGGCGAATAGACCACAGCCAAAGAATATTCCAATAGCGACAGCGGCTGTAACAACTGCCGCTATTACTCTATTAGAATTCAACTTTAACATTCTGTCTCTCTCCTGCATCTTCTACTTCATACATTGGATATTTCTCGAAGTGGAACATTCCCGCAATAATATTGCTAGGGAAAGACTCAACCTTAGTATTCATCTGACGAACGCAGCCATTGTAGTACTTGCGGCTGTTTGCGATATCATTTTCAATCTGGTTGAGCTGATTCTGTAGGTTAACAAAATTCTCATTAGCTTTGAGATCAGGATATGACTCAGCAGTAGCGATGAGTCTTCCAAGAGCTGAACCTAGTCCCTTATCAGCTTCAACCTTCTCACTTGCTGTCATAGTCTCGTATGACTTTGATCTCATCTCTGTTACTTTGCTAAGAGTTTCTTTCTCGTGCTCAGCATAGCCCTTAACAGTATTTACGAGATTAGGAACGAGGTCCCAACGCTTCTTCATGTAAACATCCATTGTAGCGAATGCTTCTTCTATTTTGTTCTTGGAGCTTACGAATCCATTGTAAGCACCTATCATCCATACAACCAGGATGAGTAATATTACACCAATAATAATTAATACCATCATAATTCCTCCTCTATGAATTTCTAAATTAATACTTCTATCTATCGATTACTATCTTCAATCAGTTGTTTGAGCCACTGACTCATCTGATAGTATCTATCATGATAAGCACTTGCCATACCGCATTCTGGAATATGCCATTTCCAATTGCCTTCAGCTACTCCAGGTACATTCATTCTGCAATCATCATCTAGCAGCAGAACATCCTGTAACTGTAGCATCGCATATTTAGCAGGACTATTGAATATTTGCTTGATAATACCAAGAGCTGTAATATCAATTTCTCTGTCATTTTTGTAAGAGTCTGTAATCTTTAGCCATCCAACCAGTGTCTGGTTATCATGTGTCCCCGTATAGAATGCTCTTCTCTTAGCCAGTTCAGGATCCATATCCATCATCTCCTGAGCACTAAACTGCCAGATGTCCATTCCAGGATAACCAGTCAGCTTAATCAAATTGAGAACGCCTGCATCAAGAAGACCCAGATCCTCAGCAAGAATGTCTAATTCAAGACCATCCTTCGCAAGTTCTTCTTTAAACATATTAAAGAAATCTAATCCTGGACCATGTTCCCAATTTCCATCAGCCGGAGTGCCACCTGCAGGAATTGCAAAGTACTCCGAGAATCCTCTGAAGTGATCAAGTCTTAAGATGTCGTAACGTTCAGCGCACTGCTTAAGTCTCTTAATCCACCAATCATAGCCCTGCGATCTAAGTGCTTCCCAGTCATACAGAGCAAGTCCCCAGTTCTGTCCATTGGAGCTGAATCCATCAGCAGGTACACCTGCATGAACAGCAAGCTTGCCATCCTTATCAGTAAGGAAGATATCAGGATTATCCCTAACGTCAGCGCTATCAGCCGCAACGAAAATTGGAAGATCTCCCATTATCTGAACATGATGTGCATTGGCGTATTCCTTAAGATCGTTCCACTGCCTATAGAAGTAATACTGCTCCTTAACCAGCTCATTCGCCTGTTCATCATCAACAAACTCTACATAACCATCCAGCCAGAACTTATTGTCCATGATGAATGATCTGAACGTCTCCATGTCCTCAGGAATCTCATCATAATTAATGAAATCAGGATTGCCGGCAAAAGCGGAATAGCTATTGTACGGACAGTTTCCGATACCCGGAGGGTTAAGTGGTAATACCTGCCATACCTTAAGACCAACACTTTCCATCCAGTCTACAAATTCTCTAGCTGGCCCACCAAGAGTGCCTCCTGGAAGTGAGCTAATATGGCAAATAACGCCTGATTTGCGCTCGTTATCTTCCTTGATTGGTGATTCATCCTTAATGAGGATTATCTTCGCTGAAAGACGCTCTAAATCAACTGCGCCAGACAGATTCATTTCCTTGGATTCCAGAAGTTCAAGAGCATATGAAGACTCAGGAATACCAAAACTGGATAAATCGATTCTTGTATTAGCATAGCTTCTGTTAACCAAAACAAGAATCTGTTCATTCTCATCATATCTAATGAATGCAAGTACGTCGTCAGGAATTGCATCATACTGACCTGATAGTAGCTGAATTTCGCCGTCCTTCAGCACTGGATGCTCATCATATATAAGGCCGAGCATTCTATAGGTATATGCAATATCCATATTGCCCTTGCCCCAAGGGAAAGTGTTGCGATTCTCAGGATCAGTACCACCCTGCATTCCAATTTCATCACCATAGTAAATACATGGGACGCCTGGCAAAGTGTACTGAAGAGCTGCCATAATCTTAACTTTGCAGCATGCAGAATTGTAATCTTGATCCGCAGCCATAGCAGTTAAGATTCTAGCTCTATCATGTGTACCAATTACATTGAGAGCACCATAATAGTTCTCCCTAGGATAATTCTCCTTCAGGCTCATGATCTTATCTGCAGCCTTTCCAGAGCTAATTGTATAGTTGATATAATCAAGCAATATCTGCCTTAGAGGATAATTCATAGTTGAATCAAGCTCATCGCCCATCAGGAACTGACGCTTTTCATCATAACTGATTTTATTGCTGGCATCTTCCCACACTTCTCCAAGAAGCAGCTTATCGTCGCCTTCCTCCTTGACACTCTTTCTAATGTATTGAATAAATGAATCAGGCAGCTCATCTGCTACGTCGAGTCTCCATCCACGAGCACCTGCCTTAATCCATTTTCTAATTACGCCATCATCTCCGACTATCATATTTCGATAGAGGAAATTATCTTCTTTAACTTCTGGAAGGTCTCTAACTCCCCACCAAGATTTATAGCCATTAGGCTCATTAGAATCGAAATTATACCAATAGTGATATTTTGAATTAGCGTTCGTATAAGCGCCATTGCCACCATAATTGAGGTATTTGTCGAAGTAGACGCTATCTGCTCCTGTATGGCTAAATACGCCGTCCAGAATGATTGAAATACCCCTATCCCCAGCAGCTTTACACAGAAGTCTAAAATCCTCCTCACTGCCCAGAATTGGATCTATTTTCATATAGTCTGCTGTATCATATCGATGGTTAGAAACAGCCTCAAATATTGGATTAAGATATAAAGTTGTAACACCATAAGACTTGAAGTAATCAAGCTTCTCCATTATGCCTCTCAGGCTTCCACCATAGAATGGCCAATCGGTTACGTTACCCTCATCATCCTTAACGTAATAAGCAGGCTTATCCCAGTCTTTCTCAATAAACTGTCTCTGAGAACCCTCATGTCCAACGATTCTGCTATTTCTGCAATTAATAGCTGCCTGTGTTCTCTCTTCCCATTTATCATCACGATTGAATCTATCTGGGAATATCTGGTAACAAATACCATTCTTGAACCATTCAGGTGTTTTAGCAGGTTTGTAAACAGTGATCTGATACGAATCAGGCTCATGATCATACTGCACACCTTCTCCACCAACACGATCCTCATTATTGCCATAATAGACTCTCTCATCACCACATTCAGCAATGAAGAAATACCATATCAATCCGGCTTCATCCGGCATCTTAATATCAACATAGTATCTCTCTGCCTCACCGCCAAAACTCTCATCGCGTTTCATCGGAATCAGCGACTCGCCGTAACCATCACGCCATGCGCGAAGTGTTACAGTAGTATCCTGCGCATCATATACATCAATAGCTATACGACAAACGGAGCCGATAGTTGCGGCTCCGAATGGATTTCTATATTCCTCTAACCAAGAATTATGATATAAATACATTTTTATTAATTCTAATTAAACAATGAACGATATAATTCACGATACTTTTCTGCACTTGACTCCCAGCCGTAGTCTATTGACATAGCATTCTTCTGGATTTTTTTCCACATTTCTCTATCTTCATACCAGAGAGTTAATGCACTATCTACAACGGATCTAACCGCATTGGTATCGAAATCTTTGAAAGAGAATCCAGTAGCATTCTCACCATAATCCCAATAACCATCAACTGTATCTTTTAGTCCACCAGTCTCTCGAACGATAGGCAATGTTCCGTATCTCATCGCCATCATCTGAGCAAGTCCACATGGCTCGAATAACGAAGGCATCAAGAACGCATCAGCACCTGAGTAAAATCTCCTAGAAAGCGGCTCACTGAACATAATTCTAGCAGCGAATTTTTCAGGCTTATAGTTTGCCATTCCCTGGAAAGCTTTCTCATATTCCTTATCACCAGTACCAAGAACAGCAAACTGCATATCTCTATCAGCGAAAGTTCCCAGCAGATTCTTAACAAGATTAGCGCCCTTCTGATCTGTAAGTCGAGTTACCATTACAAATAATGGAATATCAGGATTTACCTCAAATCCCAACTCCTCCTGGAGGGCTGCTTTGCATATAGCTTTACCTGACATATCATCAATACTAAAGTTAGCCGGCATTCTCTTATCAGTTTCAGGATTAATGTCCTTGTTATCAATACCATTGATAATACCTGATAACTTATATGATCTTGACTGGAATAGACCTTCAAGTCCTTCACCATACTGAGCAGTACATATTTCCTTAGCATAAGTCGGGCTTACAGTTGTAACAGCATCAGCATAGATAACTGCTCCCTGAAGGAAATTAGTAGCATCATCATGAATCATCTGAGGCCCTGCAGGCGAATTCTGAAGTCCAAGAATATCTCCAGTAATGAACTTATCATACTGACCTTGGAACTTAAGATTATGAATAGTGAACACCGTCTTGATCCGATCGAATCCCAGCGCATTTCTATAATGCTCATGCAGGAATACCGGAATCAGTGCTGTATGCCAGTCATTGCAGTGAATGATATCAGGCATCCAGTTTCCACCGATATATCTAATAGTCTCAAGAACTGCCTTCGAGAAGAATGCAACTCTCTCAGCATCATCGAACTCGCCGTAGACCTTGCCACGCTTGAAATAGAACTCATTATCGAGGAAATAATATGTTACTCCACCCTTGCGCAAAGTAAACAGTCCGCAATAGCTGTTACGCCAACCCAGAGGTACCTCGAAGTTTCTGACATACTTCATTTTTGCATGGTATTCCTCAGGAATTGCGCTAAGTTTTGGCAAAATTACCCTTACGTCAAATTCATCGTTCTTAACGTGTTGTGGAAGTGATCCGGCTACGTCGCCGAGTCCTCCAGTTTTGACAAATGGAGTTGCCTCGAAAGCAGCGAATAATATATTTGTTTTCTTTTTAGTTTTAGCCATTATAGTCCTCTAATTAAACAATAGAACCCTTAGATAGAACTACAGGATTTTCAGGGCTTCCAATAACCTTGGCGCCTGCACTGATTTCGCAATTCTTATCACAGATAACGTTTTCAAGAACCGCACCTTCACCAATCTCGCAGTACATCATTACTACAGAATTCTTAATAACAGAATTCTTGCCAATCTTGCAGCTTCTGAAGATTGTGCTTCCATCAACATTGCCTTCAATTTTGCAACCTGCACCGATAATTGAATTTTTAGATGTACCTGTACCTTTATACAGAACAGGAGCATCATCCTGAACCTTAGTAATAATAGTTCTATCAGTGTGGAATAATTCATTTCGAATACCGTAATCCTTAATGTCTCTGCTGACCTTAAGGTAATCATTGATATTGTTAATCTTACCAAGATATCCCTTGAATTCATAACTGCCTACACTGAACTTATCGATATTATCAGTAATGATTTCAATGAAATCCTTATACTCAAGCTGTGCGAACCACTTAATGCAATCAAGCAGGAATGATCTATTGACAATCATGCAATCCATAAAGTAATTTGCAGGGCCTGCAGGTGCATAATCATAGATTCCTTTTACAGCACCAGTCTTATCATTGATATCAAGGTAATAACCATTATGACCAGCATCCAGTGCAACTTTCTTATATAAAATAGTTACCTCACTGCCGTTTTGGTCATGTTTTTTAATCAGGTCATTATAGTCCATGTTATATACATCGGAACTACTTGCAATGATAACGTAATCTGCATCACTCTTATCGAGGAAAGATTTGTGCTCAATAATATCTCTGAAGAGGAATCTTGATCCTGCTGAATGAATTCCGTAAACGGAACCCGGCATCAGGAACAATCCATCCTTCTTGCGGTCAAGAGACCATGGTTTACCTGATCCAATGTGATCGATTACGCTGGCTGTATTGTAAGGAGTGATAACACCAACCTTAGTAATACCGGAATTAACCATGTTAGACAGAACGAAATCCAGAAGTCTGTATCTTCCGCCGAATGGCAGTGATGAAATAGGTCTGTTATCAGTTAACGATCCAAAATTATCGCTATTATAATTAGCTGTAATTAATCCAATAGTCTTCATTGTTATCCCTCCTTTCCTAGATTGTCAGATGTGTTTCACCTACCAGCTGTACTTCCTGATCAGGTCCGCCGATATTTGTTCCGTCATCAACAGTATGTCCCTCGTTGATAATAGCTTTCTCAATATAGCAGTATTTACCAACGTGTGAATCCGGTAATAATATAGAATCTTTTACTACACTACCGTACTCAACAATGCAGCCTGTACCAAGAATTGAATGCTCTACAGTTCCATATACTGCGCAACCGTTAGAAATCATTGAATCACTGATCTTAGCAGTATCACCGATAAACTGTGACGGATACATATTGTTATTAGAGAATACTCTAACATCCTTAGTGAATACATCGAAATCAACTTCAGGATCCATCAGGTCCATCTGAGCTTCGTAGTAACTATCAATAGTTCCTACATCCTTCCAGTATCCTTTGAAGCTATATGAATATAATCTCTTTCCTTCTTTAAGAAGTTTTGGTATTACATTCTTTCCGAAATCATGAGCAGATGATTCATCTTCATGATCTTCAAGAAGCGCTGTCTTTAAAACATCCCACTTAAAGATATATATTCCCATAGAAGCAAGATTACTTTCTGGCTCCTTAGGCTTCTCGGCAAACTTAGTAATTCTGCCCTGTTCATCTGTAGACATAATTCCAAATCTACTTGCTTCTTCGATTGGAACCTCAAGAACAGATACCGTAAGATCAGAATCGTTCTTAATATGTTCTTCAAGCATCTCGTTGTAGTCAGCTTTATAAATATGGTCACCTGAAAGAATGAGTACATTTTCAGGCTCATACATATCAATAAAATCGATGTTGTGGTAAATGGAGTCAGCTGTTCCCTCATACCATTCTCCACCAGACTCTCCAGCATAAGGTGGCAAAATGTGAACACCACCATCAGCAACGTCTAAATCCCAGGATTCACCAGTACCTACGTATTTGTTAAGAACAAGTGGCTTGTATTGAATCAGGATACCAACTGTATCAATTCCGGAGTTGACGCAGTTGGACAAGCTGAAGTCGATAATTCTATATTTTCCTCCGAATGACACCGCAGGCTTAGCAATACTCTCAGTAAGTGCTTTCAGTCTGCTTCCCTGGCCTCCAGCCAGTAACATAGCAATACATTTTTTCTTCTTCATATCTTGCCTCCTTTAAAGACCCCAGATATCATCTGCATACTCTCTAATAGTTCTATCGCTAGAGAAGAATGCTGAATTAGCGATATTGGCAAGTGACATCTTGCCCCATTTCATTCTATCTGAATAAGCTCTATCGAGCTCCAGCCATGCATTGAAATATGAATCAAAATCTCCAAGAACGAAATATTCATCGTTCTGCTTGAGCAGGGAATCGTAAATATCCCAGAAATTACATCCACTGTCAGCAAAAGTACCATCAACCAGCTGTCCGAGCATTTTCTGAAGTCTTGGATCCTGATTGCATTTCTGAACGGCATTATATCCACCGTATCTGTAGAAGTTTTCAGTTTCGTCTGAAGAATATCCGAAGATACTGATATTATCCGGACCTACCAGATCGTTAATCTCAACGTTAGCGCCATCCATTGTTCCAAGCGTAACAGCACCATTGATCATGAACTTCATATTACCAGTTCCAGAAGCTTCCTTACCGGCTGTGGAGATCTGCTCTGAAATATCTGCTGCCGGATAAATAAGTTGTGCATTGGATACGCAGAAGTTCTCAATGAATACAACCTTCATTCTCTTGTTAACAACTGGATCAGAATTTACCATGTCTGCAAGTGAATTGATAAACTTGATTGATGACTTAGCAAATGCATAACCCTGGGCTGCCTTACCGGCAATAATGAATGTGTAATTATTAATTGGATACTCAGGATTCTCCTTTAGAATGTTATACAGATTTAAAATCTTAAATCCATTGAGAATCTGTCTCTTGTAAGCATGCATTCTCTTAACCTGAACATCGAATACTGAATCAGGATCAACATCAATGTCCATGTGTTTCTTGATATACTTAGCAATTCTAATCTTATTCTCTCTCTTGGCATTAATCAGCTTGTTGAGGAATTCGAGATCATCTTCGTACATCTTGAGTTTTTCTATCTGATTGAAGTCGGACTGCCAATCAGTGCCAATATATTCATTGATTAAATTAGTCAATGATGGATTGGACTGAATCATGAATCTTCTATGGCTAATTCCGTTAGTCTTATTATTAAACTTCTCAGGATTAATAGTATAGAAATCCTTAAAAACAGAATTAGTAAGAATGTCACTGTGAAGAGCTGATACTCCATTAACTGAATAACTACCGATTACGGACAGATTAGCCATTCTAATTTCGCCGTCCCAGAGAACTGAAGTATGTCTCTTAACTACATACATGTCCTGATCCATTCCCTGAGGAATGCTGTCTTCCCATCTTCTATTAATCTCTTCGATGATCATATAGATGCGTGGGAGTAGCTCGGAGAAATGTGCAATATCCCACTTCTCAAGAGCCTCAGGAAGAACTGTATGATTAGTAAATGAGATAGTTCTTGTTGTAATATCCCATGCTTCATCCCATTCAAGTCCTTCATCATCCATCAGGACTCTCATCAATTCAGGAATACACATTGTTGGATGTGTATCGTTAATATGAATAGCAACTTTGTTAGGGAAATCGTTCCAAGCATTGTTGCCATATCTTGACTTAAAGTCCCTGATAATGTGACCAATTCCAGCTGCAACGAGGAAGTATTCCTGCTTTAATCTCAGCTTTCTGCCAATACCGTTATTATCATTAGGATACAGAATGCTAGTAATTGCCTGGATGTCACACTTATCCTTCATAGCCTCACTATATTCACCACGATTGAAAGCATCCATATCGATGTTATCGTGTACAGGCTGTGCATCCCAGAGATGAAGAGTGTTAACAGTCTTACCGCCAAAACCGATCAGTGGTACATCGTAAGGTACCGCTTTGACGCAGTCATATCCAACATAGTGATACTCCATCTCGCCGTCTTTATATTCTCTCTCAACCTTACCGCCAAATTTTACGATGATTGAGTCGCTTGCTCTCTTTCTTCCCCAAGGATGTCCATCATCCATCCATGCATCAGGAAGTTCAACCTGATATCCGTTTTCAATCTTCTGCTTGAACAGGCCGAATCTATATCTAAGGCCCATTCCATCTCCGTTAATATTGAGAGCAGCAATAGAGTCCATAAAGCATGCAGCAAGTCTTCCAAGTCCTCCGTTACCGAGTCCTGGATCTGCCTCGCACTCACAGATAGATTCAAGGCTTGAACCCATCTCTGCAAGTCCCTCAGAAACTGCATCTCTAATGCCAAGATTGATAAGATAATTCTCTAATAATCTTCCAATCAGGAACTCCATTGAGAAATAGTAAACCTTCTTACCGTCTCTATCTGATAACTCATTCTCCTGATTGATTTCGCCACCAATAATTCTTACAAGTCTAACTAGAGCTTCATACTTCTCTCTTTCGTCACAGAGTTCGATGGATCTTCCGAACATCTGGTGTAACTGCTGTGAATATTGTTCTTTAAAATCTTCTTTAGTTCTTATCATTAGTTTTCCTTCTTAAACACTGTGCCTCCAACAATCGGCATCTGAATTTCTATTGAATAAGGTTGGCCATGCATAGGTATCTTCTCTGCCTTGATAGGTCTTGGATTAACCTTGCCGCTGCCTCCGTATTTAACATCATCTGAATTGATTATTTCTACATATAATCCTGGTTCCTGAACCCCGATGCGATATGACTCATATGACGCAACATCGCAATTGACGACAACAACCAATTTCTCGTATTCGTCAGATTTGCCGGGAACATCGCCAAATCTCATATAACTAAGTATGCTCTGTTCTTTATTATCCGGGTCGAGCCACATAAATCCATCGGCTCTAGAATCTCTTGTCCACAGAGCTGGATGCTCTTGGTAGATAGCATTGAGATCAGCGATGAACTTCTTGTGGTTAGCGTGATTCTCGTATTGGAGCATGAACCACTCAAGTTCTTCATACTCACGCCATTCAATAAATGTAGCCAGTTCGTGACCCATGAAGTTAAGTTTCTTACCAGGATGAGTCATCTGATATAGTGCGAGTAATCTTATACCAGCGAACTGTCGCCACAGATCACCTGGCATACGTCCTATTAGCGACTTCTTGCCATGAACAACTTCATCGTGTGATAGCGGCAGTATGTAATTCTCACTGTATGCATATGACATTGCAAACGTGAGCTTGTTGTGGCTACCATCTCTAAATGGGAAGTCGCAGGACATATACTCAAGAGTATCGTTCATCCAACCCATATTCCACTTCAGGTGGAATCCAAGACCACCTTCAGATGGTGGCATTGTTACCATTGGCCAAGCCGTGCTTTCTTCTGCTGCAGTAAATGCACCAGGACAATAACTACCAACCATATAGTTAAATTCCTTGAGGAATTCAATTGCTTCTAGATTGCCTTCGTCTCCATATTTGTTGAACTTCATTTTCTTCTTATCAGAAACACCAAAGTTCAAATACAACATGCTACTAACGCCATCAACTCTAATTCCATCAGCGTGGAATTCCTTGAGCCAGAACATAGCATTACTCAGGAGGAAGCTCCTTACCTGTCCGCGGCCAAAATCAAATTTGTATGTGCCCCAGTCAGGATGAATTTCACTTTCATAGAGCTTGTGTCCGTTGAAGTTGCATAGGCCATGTTCATCTGGACAGAAATGTCCAGGTACCCAGTCAAGGATTACTCCAATTCCTTCCTTGTGGCAGCAATCGATGAAGTATTTAAAATCAACAGGTTCACCGTGTCTTGAAGTTGCAGAATAATAACCAGTAACCTGATATCCCCAACTTGCATCAAGCGGATGTTCCATTATAGGCAAAACTTCAATGTGTGTATAACCCATTTCCTTAACATAAGGAATCAGTTTATCTGCAAGTTCTTTGTAAGAATAGAATCCATCTTCGACAGGATGTCTCATCCATGATGCGAGATGACACTCATAAATGTTTAGCGGAGATTCCAAAATATTCTTCTTGGATCTTTCATCCATCCAATCATCATCATTCCACTCGTACGATAAGTCAGAAACTACCGAAGCTGTAGAAGGTCTAAGTTCGGATTTAAAAGCGAATGGATCTGCCTTAAGGAGATGTTCTCCATTATCAGTCTCGATGTCGTATTTGTAATTGTCACCAATCTTAGCTTCAGGAACAAAAATAGTAAATACACCACTATCCTTAATTGTCTCTAGGTAATCATTGCCTTCCCAATTGTTCCAATCTCCGACAACTCTAACACTCTTAACATCAGGTGCCCAAACTGTGAATTGTACACCATTAATTACACTGCCATCTTCAAGGTTTGCAGTAGTAATGTGTGCACCCCAATTCTGATAAGCATAGTAGCACTTACCTGTGTTAAATAAATACAATAATTCGTCACTTAAACTTGTTGAAATTTGAGTTGAGTACATACTTTCCCCACTTTACTTATAATTGGTTTTATTATAACACAAAAAGAGGGGCTAATGCCCCTCAATAGCTTGAAATTTGAATTATATTTTGAATTTTTTCAGTACCTGTTCGTCGCTTCTTAGCTTAGGCTGGTATCTTTTAAATATTGACTTGACGATAATTGTTATCAGTACAACTATTACCAGATAGATTAGCGCTGTCGCAATCAGCGGGAAGAATGCATCATATGTTCTAGCTCTAATTACATCAGACACCTTGGTAAGATCCTGAACAGCGATATATCCTACAATTGCAGTTCCCTTCAGCATCTCAATTAGCTCATCCATATAGTTAGGAATGAACTGAGTCATGGATTGTGGTAATACTATCCTAGAGAATGCCTGAAAATCTGTGAATCCTAGGCTCAGCGCACCTTCAATTTGTCCAATATCAATCGACTTAACGGCAGTCTTCAGCATCGAATATACACTAAGCATTAGACTTACTGTAAATGCAATTGTCGCTACAGTAGCACCAGTTAAATCTGAATTTCCGAACACTATGTAATAGACGATCATTAATACTACTACCATAGGAAGGCCGGCCATCAACCAAGAGAATCCATCGAAGAATTTGTTAGCAAGCCTATTGCCCTTCCTGCATAACAGATATACAAGGAATCCAAGCAACGTTCCTATTATCGTTGAAACAATCATAATCCTAAACGTATATCCCAATCCGCTTAAGACCATCTTCCAACGATCTTCTTTAACAAACGTTCTATTAAATCCTTCCTTAATGCTTTCCAGTCCAAATCCAGTTTTATTCTCTTTTGCTACAAGTGGATATAAATTTGCAACCACATATGGATCTGTAAAGTCAACCGCTTTAGCCCTTTCTTCAGTAATTGCTATACATGACATAGCAAGATCAACTTTGCCGGAAGCTACAGCAGGAAGAAGTCCTGAGAAATCTGCAGTAAACCAATCAATGTCATATCCATATTCATATGCGAAAAGGTTGGCAATTTCAATATCAAGGCCTTCCAAACCATCCTCGCCCATGTATGAAATAGGCGTAGATGCAGGATCTGTTCCGATTCTGATAGTACCATTTTCTCCGGTTAGATCCGGATGGAATTTTTCTATTTCAGAAACGTCATTAACTGACCCATCAAGCCATTTAGCCTTTATTTCTTTTAACTTTCCATCGGCTTTATGTTTAGCAATAAACTCTTGGAACTGCTTGTATAACTTGGTATCCTTGGATCCTTTAGGAAATACAACTCCGGATTTCTGAGCACCAAGTTTCTTATCTTTTAAAAGTTTTGTATCATCGGATTCAAAACCAAGAGCGTAGGCCGTAAACTCATCAGCAATTGAAAAATCAGCCTTATTAGTCTGAACAGCTTTAACAGTATCAGCTGTATTATTGTAATATAAGATTTTTGCATTAGGATAATTTTCAGCAGTAATAGTATCATCTATCATGCCAACTACACATGCTGACCTTGTACCATCTAGCTGATTGCCGGATGTATAGTATATCCTCTCTAAATTAGGGTTTTTTGCAACAGCAGGAATTAGACCTACATAAGTATGCGGTTCTGAGAAATTGACGCTTTTAGCTCGTTCCTCTGTAATGGTAATACAACAAGCACCAATATCACTTTTTCCAGAAGTTACAGCAGCTATAACGCTTGAAAAATCAGTTCCTTCAACGTGAAGATTGTAGCCCGCCTCCTCACAGAACATTCTAATAATGTCCATCTCAATGCCATTAAAAGTATCTCCATCAGCATAAGTGAAAGGCACAGTAGTAGCAGATACAGAAACATTAAGTGTTCCATTTTCTCCAGTCAGTTTTGGCTGATATTTCTCGACGGAATCATAGTCATAATCGCCTTGAGATAGCCATTTATTAACTATCTTATCAATTTCTTCTTTATTATTTTTAATGAATTCACTGTATTCAGCTGCTAATCTGGCTCCCTTTTCACTTTTCTGAGTTGCAATACCTATAGGCTGATCCATTAAAGAATAATCGATTTTAGTGACACCTTCATTCTCATAGGACATCATATCTACTACAAATGTATCGAGAAGGAAGTAGTCTACCTTGTTAGAAATAAGCGCTTCACACAAATCAGCGTTGGTATTAAAATAAGAAATCTCACTGTCAGGGAAATTTTCTTTAGTTAATTGGTCGCAAATTGAGCCCAATAAAACGCCGGCCCTTAATCCATTAAGTTCCTCGATTGACGTTGGATATGGCCTATCCTGCTTACCACAGCCAGCAAGCAAAGACATAGCAACCATAATTATTAAAATAATAGAGATTAAATGTTTCTTCATATCTTAATTAATCATCAGTAAACTCGAACTCGAAATCCTCAATACGAACAGTATCGCCTTCCTTAAGTCCCATCTGTTTCAGAAGTTTAATTCCTCCCTGCTTTACTATGTAATTATAAAGATATCTTATTGAACCCTGGTCTGTAAAGTTTGTTGAATTAAATATTTTACTGAGCTGTTTACCTTCGAGAACATAACTGCCATCTTCATCAAGGTATCCTGAGATTTTCTTATAGTCTGGATCGTATTCATCCTGTGAGAAATCATACATCTCATAATCAAGATCTTCATTTTCCTCACAAGTTTCAACTCTATATAGAGCCTCATCCATTAACTCTTTAATTCCCTGTTTTGTAGCACAACTAATTGGGAATACAGTTCTTCCCTCCTTCTTCATGAAGTCCATGAATTCCTGCAGCTTATCCTGATCGAAGACTATATCCATCTTATTAGCTGCAATAATCTGTGGCTTTTCAAGTAGCTTTGGATTGTATGCAGCAAGTTCTGCGTTAATTTTCTTATAATCATCGATAGGATCTCGTCCCTCCGAGCCACTGACGTCAACAACGTGAATTAACACCTTGGTTCTCTCAATATGTTTAAGGAACTTGAATCCAAGTCCAACGCCCTCAGATGCGCCCTCGATGATACCAGCGATATCTGCCATAACAAAACTCTTATCGTACATATCGACAACACCGAGATTAGGATCAATCGTAGTGAAGTGATATGCGGCAATCTTAGGTTTTGCACTCGTACAAACTGAGAGAAGTGTTGATTTTCCAACGCTAGGGAATCCGAGCAAACCAACATCAGCAAGGAGTTTTAATTCTAAGATTACATCTCTTTCCTTGGCTGGTTCACCTGCTTCAGCAAAATTAGGAGCCTGACGAATGCTAGTCTTATAGTGGACATTACCGCGTCCGCCTTTTCCGCCCTTGGCAGCAACAACTTCATCGCCATCCTCGCGGAGATCCTTCATCAAGTGACCTGTTTCTTTATCAATAATAAGTGTTCCAACAGGAACCTTTACATACAGATTCTCACCCTTCTTGCCATAACGATTACGCTTCATACCGTTCTGGCCATTCTCTGCCTGATACTTCCTCTGAAACTTAAGATCCATCAGAGTTCTAAGATTTCTATCCGCAACGAAAATTACGCTGCCGCCATCTCCACCGTCACCACCGTCCGGACCTCCGTCAGGAACATATGGGTCGTGTCTGAATGTTACGCCACCGTTACCGCCTTTGCCAGAAACAACTTTTACTTCTGCTCTATCTACAAACATATTTCACCTTATTTTTTATAATAGAAAAGCCCCTACATATGTAGGGGCTAATAGGTCATTAAGCTTCCTTAGCGTAAACGCTAACCTGCTTTCTCTTCTTGTCGTATCTCTCGAATGTAACTGCTCCGTCGATCATTGCGAACAGAGTGTCATCTCCGCCAATACCTACGTTGTTACCAGGATGGAACTTAGTTCCTCTCTGTCTAACAAGAATGCTTCCAGCGCTTACATATTCACCAGCACCTACCTTAAGTCCAAGTCTCTTGGACTCAGAGTCTCTACCGTTCTTGGAACTTCCTACTCCCTTTTTACTTGACATCGATAATACCTCCTCTTAAATTACTTTGCCTCGATAGCTGCGAGGATGTCAGCCTTAGTTGCCTTAGCTGCTACCTCGATGCCCATATCCTTAGCGATTGCGAGCAGCTCATCCTTCTTCATAGAAGCATTAGCCTTAACTGCAGCCTTTTCTTCCTTAGCCTCAGCCTTCTTAGCTGGAGCCTTCTTAGCTGCTGTCTTAGTGCCTTCGCCAATTGCTGTTACCTTAACCAGAGTATATGGCTGTCTGTGACCGTTCTTAGTTCTCTCGTCCTTCTTAGCCTTGTACTTATAGATGATAACCTTGTCGTTCTTGCCCTGCTCGAGAACCTTTGCAGTTACTGCATAACCCTCAACGAATGGCTTTCCAACGATCAGCTTGTCTCCACCTACAGCAACGACTTCGTCGAATACTACCTTGTCGCCAGCCTTAGCTTCGAGCTTCTCTACCTTGAACTCGTCGCCTTCCTGTACTCTGTACTGCTTTCCGCCAGTCTGAATAATTGCGTACATTTTTATATTTTCCTCCTAATACCAGTCTCGCCTAATCAGGTGCTATGCTTAAGAAAATAACCTGTTTCGTGCGGCTAACCGACGTAAATAATACTACAAACAAAAAGCAATGTCAACACTTAAAGTATTGACATTGCAAGGTTTTTGATAATATTTGACTTTATTTGTCCTTAAGCTCTTCTCTAATAATGATACGTACATCATTAGTGAATCCATCAAGGTCATCTTCGAGCTGTTTTACATTAACCTCACTAGCTCTTCTCTCAATAATTGGCCATGAGAAGAAGAACATCGGGTCATCAGGATCGATGTAAGGTCCTGTGAATTGAACGTCTCCAACAAGAGCCTGTTCCTTTCTATTATACTCGAATGCAATCTTCATCCTGTTCTCATCCATAGGCTGAATGATAACCATCTGGAATAATTCTTCGAGAATAGCCGCAAGTCTGTCCTTAAGATGTGACGAAATTCCGTTTCTGAAGGCAAAATCATTGATCTTAGTATTATTACCGATGAAGTCGAAATTCTTGGAATCTACGTCAAATTCAAGGGATCTGAGCTGATGTACGAATCTTCTAGTATCAACTTTCTTAGGATGTTCAAAGATTTCAGAAGGTTTACCATCTTCAAATACAATACCATCCTTAAGGAATATTACTCTTGTACATACAGATCTGATTAACTCCATCTCATGCGAAACAATTACCATTGTACGCTTCTGAGCAGCAAGCATTCTGATTACAGCCTCGACCTCTCCCTTCATCATTGGGTCAAGAGATGCAGTAGGCTCATCGAAGAGAATAATCTCCGGATTCATTGCGAGTGTTCTTGCGATAGCTACACGCTGTTTCTGTCCACCGGAAAGAACGTGTGGATATGCATATGCAACATCATTAAGACCAAGTTTCTTAATAATATTCTTAGTATTTTCAAGAACTTCAGCATTATCTTTCTTAGTAAGATGCATAGGTCCTGACGCAACGTTCTCAAGAACTGTCATGTTGTCAAATAGATTATAGTTCTGGAAAACCATACCAATCTTGCTATTATCAGCAAGAGCACCGGATTTATTTCTCTCTAAAGCCTTACCATCAAACAAAATCTCACCGGAATCAGCTTTATTAAGCTCAATCATTAATCTCAGCAGCAGTGATTTACCACATCCTGAAGGTCCGATAATACCGACAACTTCTCCATCATTAATTGTCATATTAAGATTTTGAAAGATTGTACGATGTCTACCTTCGAATTTTAAATTCTTAATCTCTATCATGAATCTTTATCCTTTCAAAATCTTCTTATCAACAAGTTCTGGATCCTCGATCTTCTTCTTAGCATTTACTTCCATCAAGGAAATAATCTTGCTTACAGCAACTGCAATAATTACGTATGCGATCGCTGGAAGAATAATAGGAATAAACGGAACTGCTGTTTCATTGAGAATTGTATCTGATGCAGCCTGAATATCAAATACTGAAACAAGTTCAACGAGAGCTGTTGACTTAACCAGTCCAACCATCTCGATGTTAACGTTTTCAAGGAATACTGGCCATGCCTGTGGCAAGTAAATCTTAAACAGAGCTGTGTATTTACCATATCCCATAGCATAAGCAGCTTCTTTCTGGCCTTCACTTATCTCTCCAAAACCTAAGCCCCATACTCCATATGCAACGTTACCAAACATAATAGTAAATGCTACAAGCGAAGCGATGAATCCGTCCTCTGTAGATCCAACGAATACCAGATAGAATACGATGTACAGCCAAATCATTCCAGGAATTAACTGAATGAATCTTCTAATTCTAAGGCATACAGCTTTAGCAAACCAGCATCCAGAGTATACCCACAGATACAGCAAGAAACCAAAGATATTAGCTGTAATAATTGAAATTACTGTAAAGAGTGCCGACATTCCAAATCCCTTTAACAGAAGATTGTAATGCTCATTCTCTACAAACACCTTATAACAAGCTGTGCCAATCGTCATCTTAGCAGCTTCACCAGTATCATCCACTGTAGTGTCTCTTACTACAACAACTGTTGAATTGCTGAAATATGGTGTTGAGAAATCAACGAAATCACTTCTATCTTCAGTAATTGTAATTCCGGATGCACCCAAATCAGCATTGCCAGCGGCTACATTAGGTAGAATTTCGCCAAAATCCTTCTGAACAAATTTCAGGTTATATCCATTGTCTCTAGCAATTTCAATCAAGAGTTCAATATCAAATCCCTGAAGATTTCCGTCTGCATCAAGGAAGCAAATTGGCTCATAACTTGGGTCAACAGCAACCTTAAGTGTACCATTCTTGCCCTTATAGTTCTGTTCTGGAACCTTTACTTCAGAAATGTCTGTAGCAAACCACTTGTCATGAATCTCATCAATAATGCCATTCTCTTTAAACTTAGCAATTGATGCATTAAAAGTGTTCTGAAGCTCATTATCTTTCTGGAAAGCAAATCCCAGGTTTGATACGGAAATAGGTTCGTCGAGAACTTTAAGGCTCTCATACTTGGCTACAATAGTATTTGCAAAAATGTTATCAGTTACGAACGCACTAGTCTTACCTGTAATAAGTTTCTGTGCAGCATCATTGTCTCCTGTTGCATATAAAACTTCTGAGTCCTTAAGTTCTTCACACTCAAGTAAAGCAGCAGCATTAGAAGTACCCATAACGGCATATACAGGCTTGCCATTGAGTTCCTCTAACGTATTGATCTGCACATCCTTTTCCTTGTGACCTGTGAAAACTTCGCATCCAGATAACATAAGTGTGCTGCAAAGTAGTAACATGATGCAGCATACCGCCATTAATCTCTTAGCATTAATACGTTTTTTCATGAATATCTCCAATATTCCCCCTAGTTATAATATACGTAGTCATTTTATCACTTTTATCCAATTATTCATATATATAGCCATCATTTTTTACAATAAAAAATGGCGAATTCAGTTAAGAATCCGCCAAAATTTCTATTGGTTATTTCTCGATAACAACTCCGTCTTCGTCAACCATCAGACCTTCATCGTCACTGAATGCAATATCGTTTTCAGCGTTGTTGTTTCTAGCCTTCTCAAACTCCTCCATTAACTTTCCTCTAACAGCATCGAGGATGTCAAAATGAGACTCGAGGAATTCCTTAACATTCTCTCTGCCCTGGCCAATTCTCTCACCATTGTAGCTATACCAAGATCCGGCTTTCTCAATGATGTTGTACTCTACAGCTGTATCGAGGATATCGCCGGAAAGTGAAATTCCGGTTCCGTACATGATATCGAACTCAGCCTTCTTGAATGGAGGTGCAACCTTGTTCTTAACAACCTTAACTCTAGTGCGGTTACCAAGAATATCTTCGCCCTTCTTGATGGACTCAACTCTTCTGACATCCAATCTCATGGAAGCATAGAATTTAAGAGCTCTTCCACCAGTAGTTGTCTCAGGGTTACCGAACATAACTCCAATCTTCTCTCTTAACTGGTTAATGAAGATAACGCATGTATTAGACTTATTAACAGCACCGGCAATCTTTCTCAGAGCCTGTGACATTAATCTTGCCTGAAGGCCTACATGAGAATCTCCCATATCGCCCTGAATCTCTGCCTTAGGAACAAGTGCTGCAACGGAGTCAATAACAATAACATCAAGTGCTCCACTGCGTGCCAGAACTTCACAGATTTCCAGTGCCTGTTCACCAGTATCAGGCTGAGAAACGAGCAGCTCATCAATATTAACTCCAAGATTTCTTGCATAAACAGGATCAAGTGCGTGCTCTGCATCGATGAATGCGGCCTTGCCGCCCATCTTCTGTGCCTCTGCAATTGCATGAAGAGTAAGAGTTGTCTTACCTGAGGATTCAGGTCCATATATTTCCACGATTCTTCCCTTAGGATATCCGCCAACACCTGTTGCAAGATCAAGACTGATAGAACCTGTAGAAATAGCATCGATAGTTCCCATAGCACTATCATCGCCGAGCTTCATGATTGCGCCCTTGCCATATTGTTTCTGAATCTGGTCGAGAGCCTGCTGTAATGCCTTCTCCTTAGCCAGATTGTCGCCATTGTTTACTGCCATGTTAATTCTCCTTATATGTAAGAACGTTTGTTCGTATTTATAATACTGCTTGTTTACCCGCTTGTCAATATTATAATTTCAAGTTTTTCACGATATCAAACAATCCTGAACCGAAATCCTACATTTCTCAACCGAATTTATAACTCGCCTTTCAGCATCATGTATACAGTCTGCATCATTCTTAGCTTGAAGTAATTACGATTCCACGCCCTATCGTTGCGCTGTGTATCAATGGTAATTGCTCCAGACTTGCCATCGTGTGTCCATCCAATGAAGGCCAAACCGGCATGTTGTCCATCGTAGACATCCGGACCAGCGTTACCTGTGATGGCAACCGCGAAGTCTGATCCGGTTCCTCTAATAACGCCTTCAGCCATTTCAACTGCAACCTGAGGACTAGATACGCTGTACTTGTCAATAGTCTCAGCCTTTACACCAAGATTGCGCATTTTGGACTCGTTAGTATATGTAACATAAGATGTATCGAAAACGCTAGATGCTCCACTAACATCAGTAACGAATTTGGCAAACATTCCACCTGTAGCTGATTCAGCAGAACTCAGCCATTTGCCCTGTTCCTTGAGCATATGAACAACAACCTCATTGATGCCCTCATTGTCGTAGCTGTAGATATACTCACCACAGATTGCATCAATCTTAGTAATCATTTCGTCCACGGCCGCCTTGGCTTCCTCAATTGTTGCTCGCTGAGAAGCAACTCGGAATGTACATTCGCCTTCCTTCGCATAGGTCGCGATAGTTGGATCAGTCTGCCCGTCAATCAGAGGAAGTAGTTTGGTCTCAAGATCAGACTCGCCAATTCCAATAGTACGAATAACTCTGTAATACATTTTCTTGGTAGCGAACTGTTCAAGATATTCTTTAACGAAGTTGTCCCATAGGTACTTCATCTCGCGCGGAGGACCTGGGAAACAAATAGCAATCTTGCCATCCTTCTCAAGTGCAAATCCAGGAGCAGTTCCGGATGCGTTATAGAAAGGTACACATCCCTCAGGAAGGTACGCCTGCTTGAGATTATTGTCAGTCATAACGCGGTTTCTCGCCTTAAAGTGCTCAACAAGATCGGCGGTAACCTGCTTGTCCTCGTACATAGTAGTGCCCATAAATTCAGCGACGGTTTCTTTAGTAAGATCATCCTGAGTTGGTCCAAGGCCGCCAGTCAGCAATACAAGATCGGTGTCAGCAAATGCTTCAGCAAGCTTATCCTTAAGTCTTGCCGGATTATCACCAACAACGAAGTGATACATAACATCATATCCCATCTGATTGAGCTGCTCAGACAGAAATGCCGCATTAGTATTAATAGTCTGGCCGAATAATAATTCAGTTCCTACAGCCAGAATTGAAGCTCTCATAATAACTCCCTTTCCATCAGCTGATTACATATCAGCGAAGATGTCTCTATTCTTAAGAATATATTCAGTACCTGAATAAACTGTCATGATAAGTGAAGCAATAAATACCCACCAGCCAAGAGTTGCAATAATTGGAAGGCTTGGAATAGCCTGTCCCAGCATCATCATTGGAACTGCAATCATCTGAAGAACAGTCTTAATCTTACCGCTCATTCCAGCAGCAAGAACTCTTCCCTCAGACGCAGCAACCGCTCTCATACCGGCAATTGCGAACTCTCTAGCAAGAATAATAATCATCATCCAAGCAGCAATCAGGTCCTGCTCGATGAAAAGACAGAGTGCAGCATATACCAGCACCTTGTCCGCAAGTGGATCCATGATTTTGCCAAAATTAGTAACCAGTCCGCGTGCTCTTGCAATCTTGCCATCGAACAGATCAGTGAATGATGCAGCAATGAATAGAATCAATGCCACCCAATACATTCCCAGCATATAAGCCGCAATGAAGAAAGGTACTGCAATTACTCTTGCAACAGTTAATTTGTTAGGTAAATTCATTTAAACCTCAACTCCTTCCAGATCGTATTCATATGAATCTGTAATCTTGACCTTGATAATATCTCCAGGTCTATGTTTTATCTCAGTCGAAACAGTTACTTCGCAGTCGATATCCGGTGCATCGTAACGAGTTCTTCCAATATATAAATTCTCACCAGCAACCTCATCAATCATGACCTCCTGAACGCCGCCAATCTTACGTTCATTGAGCTCTTCCGAAACAGCCAGCTGATGTTCCATTACCATATTTCTGCGTTCCTGCTTGGTCTCTTCGTCAAGTTTTCCAGGCAAATCGAACGAAGCTGTACCCTCCTCATCCGAGAATGCGAAAGCTCCAAGTCTATCTATCTTAGTTTCATCGATAAAATCGATTAACTCCTCAATATCAGCTTCTGTCTCACCAGGAAATCCAACAAGAAGAGTCGTTCTAATATGGATATCCGGAATATTGTCTCTTAGTTTCTTGATTGTAGCCCTAATAGACTTGCCAGATGAACGCCTTCTCATCGCATTGAGTACATTATCGGCAATATGCTGAATAGGAATATCCAGGTAATTGCAGATCTTAGGCTCACGTTTCATTACCTCAATCAGTTCGTCGGTAATTCCATTATCGTAAACATACTGCAATCTAATCCATTCAATACCATCGATCTTGCATAACTCAGTCAGAAGCTCTGGTAATTTAATGCTTCCATACAGATCTTTACCATATTGAGATGTATCCTGAGCAATCAATACCAGCTCTTTAACGCCAGCTTCTGCCATGTCGCGCGCTTCACGCACACAATCCTCGATTGATTTGGATCTATAAGGACCTCTAATAGCTGGAATAGCGCAGAAAGCACAGGCATTATTGCAACCCTCAGCAATTTTGAGAACATCGGTGTAGACGTTCTTCTTGTACATTCGCTTTCTATACACTAAGGGGGACGGGGTTGTTGGCTCTAAATGTCCTACTGGGGACGGAGCTGCGACATCTCCCACAATTATGTCAGGTATAACGTCATAATCGTTAACGCCGAAGAACATATCAACTTCAGGCATTTCTTCAACAAGCTCGTCGTGATAACGTTGAGACAAGCATCCGGTAACTACAAGTTTCTTGGATTCACCCTTCAGTTCTGCCATCTCGAAGATATGCTCAATTGATTCTCTCTTGGCATCATCAATAAAGCCACATGTGTTGACAATCAGCACATCTGCTTCTTCTGGATCAAGCACTATAGCGCAGCCTCTTTCTTCAAGATCTGCGCTTAATACCTGTGAGTCATATTCATTCTTGGCGCAACCAAGTGTATCAATATATATCTTAGTCATCTGAATTTAATAATTCCTTCTGTACTGATTCAGGAAGTGAGCTAAAAGCATGAACACCAGTGTCGCTTGAAACGTTCTTTATAGCCTCAGACTCAACGTCAATTACTTCAGTAGCAGGCTCAGCAACAGTTTCTTCATCAACTGGTTCAGCTACCACTTCCTCAACTACTTCTTCAACCTGTTCTTCGCTACCGCCATAATACTCATCTTCAGTAATCAGCACCTGTCTAGGTCTTGCTCCATCGGATGGTCCGATAATACCCTGTTCCTCGATTTCGTCAATAATACGAGCAGCTCTATTGTAACCGATTCTGAATCGTCTCTGTAGCATGCTGACACTTGCCTGCTTGCTCTTCAAGATGAAAGCAATTGCATCTTCAGTCAGCTCATCCTGCATTTCACCATTACCGCCAGCAGTTTTACCATCAGACTCGATAGCTTCCTGAACTGTCTTATCATACTGAGCATCTCCGCCCTGTTGCTTAACGAACTTAATGAGTTTGGCAGTCTCAGCCTCAGTAATGAACGGTCCCTGTACTCTGTATGGCTTGTTGGATCCAACTGGTGAGAAGAGCATATCGCCCTTTCCGAGCAGTTTCTCAGCACCACCCATATCCAAAATAGTTCTTGAGTCTGTCGATGAAGATACCGAGAATGCGATTCTGGATGGGATATTCGCCTTAATAAGTCCTGTTACTACGTCAACAGATGGTCTCTGTGTAGCAACGATTAAATGCATACCTGCAGCTCTTGCTTTCTGAGCAAGACGGCAGATTGAAGTTTCAACTTCATTGGAGCAAGCCATCATCAGATCAGCCAGCTCGTCGATAATAATTACAATCTGAGGCTTAACATTTCCGTATTCGTGTTCAGCCCTCATATATTCATTGTAGGAATCAAGATCCTTAACTCCATACTTAGCGAAAGCCTCATATCTCTTGTCCATCTCCTGTACAGCGATAGCAAGTGCTTTACTAGCCTTGCGAGGATCAGTAACAACCGGAACCAGCATATGTGGAATTCCGTTATAAGACTGCAGCTCAACAACCTTAGGGTCAATCATAATGAGCTTTAACTCGCTTGGCTTAGCCTTATACAGGAAGCTGGCAATAATTGTATTGATACATACTGACTTACCAGAACCTGTAGCACCTGCAATTAGCAGATGTGGCATGCTCTTAAGATCTGCAATAATATTGTGTCCGGAAATATCCTTACCAACAACGAATGAGATCTTACTCTTCGCATTTACAAATTCTTCGGATTCAATCAAGTCTCGTACAACAACTGGTGCCGGTTTGTCGTTCTCAACCTCAATACCAACAGCTGCTTTGCCAGGAATTGGTGCTTCAATACGAATACTCTTAGCTCTTAAATTAAGCGCAATATCATCAGCAAGTTTGGTAATGCTGCTAACCTTAACACCTGTAGCAGGCTGAACTTCATATCTTGTAACAGAAGCGCCCTGAGTAACTTCAAGCACAGTAGCTTCTACACCAAAATCTCTAAGGGTCTGCTCGAGAAGATCAGCTCTCTGCTCAAGCTGAATATCAGTCATCTGTTGCTTGCCACCAGCTCCCTTCTTGAGGAGACCAAACGATGGCATCTCATAATTACTATCATCATTATTAGTGCTAAGTGCAGCGCTGAGCTCTTCGCCCATCTTTTCAATTTCTGCACCATTCAGCCCGTTCCTAACTGGTGCATTTTTGTTCAGATTAGCAACAGCTCCAGCTACAGCAGCAGTCTCTGCAGCCTTAGATGCGGCAGCAACGCCGTTCTTAATTACTCTTGCAGGCTTAACAGGTTCTTCCTTCTTAACAGGTTCACCGCCTAGTCCATATCCGCTCTGTGAATAACCATCATCAAGGCCCAATCCATATCCGGATGGTCTATTAAATTCGCCACCAAGTCCGTAACTAACAGACTTCTGCTCCATCTGAGGCATAATTCCAGTCTCAGCTATATTATCTGAAACACTCGCACCGACCTCTTCCTGATCATACTTACCTGCTTCAGGCTTAGGTTCAGGATTAGCAAAGAGTGTATTCTTTCTAAACTTAGCGAAGAATCCACCTTCTTCTTTTTTAGGCTGAGCTGCAGTTTGTGCAGGCAAAACAATCGTATCCTGAAGGTCAGACGGAGTCGACTTAACGACAGGAACAAAGTTTGTATCATCGTCAATGTACCTGTTAGGAACGGGCTGAGCGGTACTTGCAACTGCCTGCTGTACTTTAGCCTGCTCGGCAGCGTCGAGCTCTGCAAGCATTCTTTTCTCTTCACGCTTAATTCTCCAATCGTGTAAGAGCTTGGAAATCGGTGTGTCTGCAACAAGGAAAATACAAGCAACGAGGATAGCTATAGCCATAATAAGAAGTCCTGGCTTACCCATCAGCTTAACGATAATAGAGCCAATCTCCATTCCAATGGCTCCGCCCTTCTCACCTTCAACACCGAACTTGTAATACTTAACAATATCTTCAAACGTAAATGCTAGTTTGCTCTCATCTATGAATCTATAAGAGTTCAGAAGACACATCTGAAGGAACATCAATGCCCCACAGATAGCCGTTCTGCCATTGACATGCTGAAGCTTGCGCATCATAAGAAGAACTCCGCCGAGCAGGATTAAAAACGGGAGAACATATCCCATAAATCCAAATAATCCTAATCCAATATTGTGAAGTGTTGAACCAACAGCTCCGGCTGAATTAGCGATTACAGCGAATACTAAAAATATGCCAATAGCGATAAACGCGATTGACCAGATAACATCGATAGTACGTTTATCCTTCTCGTACTTTAATCTCAGTTCTTCAATATGTTCTTCCTTGCTCTTGCCAGAGTACTCTGAACGGGTACTCTTAGAGCCAGATGTTGTTTTCTTATTCTTACTTCCAGGAGGTCTTCCAGGACCTCTCTTCTTAGTTTCTGCCATTATTATTGATCTCCTATAGACATATTAGCCCATATTGTATTATTTGGATTGATTATACTACAAGATATTGTAATTTGCAAAGTTTTGAGCCCATTTATAGACATAAAAAGAAGATGGTATTCTACCATCTTCTAATAGTCAGTTTGCTTATTCGCCAACACCTGTCTTGTTGATCTTTCCGATATTCCAGAGATGTGCTACTTGCTGTGCAGCTTCTTCTCTGTTCTCATCAGATGTATACTCTATCTCGCATGTAACAGAACCGCAGTCGCCACATACAACGTAGAACCATCTGCCGTTCTCCTCTTCGAGAATTGCAGGACCGCCGCAGTATGGGCAATCTTGCAGATCAATCTTCTTAATTAATTCTAAATCTAACATTTCTAACCCTTCCTGATTAAAAAACAGAGCAAGCCTCAGCTTGCTCCGATTCTTACCACTTGCTATTATTCAGCGTTTACTACATCCTTACCGTCATAGTAACCGCAGTTAGGACATACTCTGTGTGGAAGCTTAGGCTCATGGCACTGAGGACAAGTTGAAAGTCCAGGTGCAGCCTTCTTCATGTTAGCAGAATGTCTGCTACTTGTCTTAGCTTGTGATGTTTTCCTCTTAGGTACTGCCATTTGGGGACACCTCCTTATATAGTAAAGTTATTATTTATCTTATTCGCACTTGTCTATTATAGACATCGAGCACAGTATTGTCAACGGTTTTTATTAAGAAATTTGGCTATTTTTCAGTCATTACAGGAATCATTCTAAAGTCCGATTTAACCACCTGGTCGCGGCCTGTAACGAGGTTGTAAATATCAGCAGCATGTATATCAAGTTCAAGCTGCTTAATGCCCTCAGCACTAACCAGGTCTCGTTGTTTATTGATGTTGGTTATCAGCGGAAGGCTCTCATCATGAGACATCTCTGAGATGAGATCTCTTCCCTTCTTAGTAAATCCTAGAATTCTTACATATTCTGGCTCGCTTGACAAGAAATAGTCGCGATTAATTCCAAGAATAATCTGCATACACAGTCTTGAGATTCTAGTATGTGTATACCTCTTACTCTTCACGGACTCAATGAAGTCATCCCAAGTTTTAGCATCAGCAATCATTGATTTAATACGATTGCCAAGGCCTTCACCACCTGATGGACAAGCATCAATTTCTTCTGCCGTCATACTCATAACAGCATATTTAAGAGTATTCATCCAGTCATCAGAAAATGTCAGATGATCGCTATACTTAGCCTGTTCTATAGCGGCGCTGACACTCATAGGAACATAGTCAGTAATATCTTTCCTATCTCTCAGCGCGGATCTTATTGCTGTAGCACTCTGATACTCAACGTCCACATCAAGTTCATCATTATAGTCAGCACCAACACGCTTAACAGCAACAGGCTTTAATCTCTTGCAAGCTTTAAGATACTCAAGAGCGAGAATATCATTAGAACCCTCAAGAACTGTTCTTCCCTTGCTATCATCGAATAACTCGCTATATGCGACAGCTCTTGCTCTTGGATATGAATATCCAGACTTGCTAAGTTCAGAAATTATTCTATCCATTTCTAATTGCTTACTATTTATATTTGCAGCAATTCTTGCAAGCTCTTCGATATCTCCGGACTCACTTCCGAACGCAAGATATTTCACTTTGGCCATGGACTCTAAGATTCGAATTCCGGCCCTGCCATACTGCATAGCATTACCCAGGCAGAACAAAGTAGGAATCTCAACTACAATGTCAGCTCCATGCTGCAAAGCCAGTTCAGTTCTTTCCCACTTATCAAGAATTGCAGGCTCACCACGCTGTACATAATCGCCGCTCATTGCGACGACTACAGCATCACTGCCTGCAAGTCTCTTCGCCTCTTCTATATGGTAGAGATGTCCATTATGAAGAGGATTGTATTCTGCTATTATTCCAACAGCCTTCATTACTCCTGTTCAGTCTTAACTTCCTCACGAGATGCTCCGTTAACTCTCTCAGCAAGAGTCTTCATCTCCTGACGGTTCTGATTAACTTTGTAATTAATATTTCCAACCATATCCTGGAAATAATCGTTCATAGGCTGCAGATATGTGCCAGTAACACTAGCGATGTCATTCTGCATATCGAACAGCAGCTTGTCAATGTACTCATAAGTTCTGAGCTTGATATAGTTAGCATGGCTCTCAGCCTCAGCGATCAGCGCATCAGCTCTCTTCTGTGCTTCTCTTTTAACAGCATCAGAATCAATCAGGTATTCAGCCTGTTCCTTAGCACTTACGATAACCTTATTGTACTCAGACTTAGCATCATTGATAATACGATCCTTCTCCTGCTGAACCCACTGTGCTTCCTGAATATCTCTAGGAAGATTCATGCGGATATCATCGATTACCTTCTGCGCATAGTCAAGATCGATAATTCCTTTCTCAGAGAATGGCATCTTGGATGATGATGTAACCAGTTCCTCGAGCTCGTCGAGAAGTGACATGATTTTGATGCTCTGCTCACTCATTAGTTGTTCCTCCCATATTTATTAATCAACTGATTCATAATATCTTCTGTTACAAAACCGTCTATCTTGCCTCCCAGTGAAGCGACTTCCTTGACCATGCTTGAGCTTACGAAAGACAACTCTGGCTTCGTCATTAGAAAGACGGTTTCAGCTGAGTCGTATAGTGTTGCGTTAATATGTGCCATGTCCAGCTCATATTCGAAATCTGCACAACTTCTTAGGCCTCTTACGACTGCGTCGAACTTATTCTTATTTACATAATCTGCAAGAAGGCCTTCAAACGATTCAATTCTGACATTAGCGATGCCTTCACACGCCTTGCGAACCATCGCAACTCTCTCATCTAATGAGAACAGAGAAGTTTTGCCAGGATTGGCAACCACACCAACCACAACGGTATCGTAGAGAGCTGCTGCTCTCTTAATTATATCCAGATGTCCGAGGGTTAGCGGATCAAACGAACCCGCATACAGTGCAGTTCTTTCCATATTAATACCTTCCTTATAATTGATATTAGCAGAATTTATATCAACATTCAACTAATCGCCCATGATGAAAACATCAACGCCAATACTGCCATATTTCTTCTCTTTAATCTTACTCAGTTTGCCGTAATTCTCTTCTAAAGCGTTCTCATATAGATGCTCAGCAACAACAATGCTACCTTTCTCCAGCAGTTCATTCTCCTGAAGCAAATTAAATGCATCATCATAGTATCCCAGCTCAGCATAAGGTGGATCCATAATAACTATATCTACCGGCTCCGTAATACCGGCAAGACAAGTCTGGTAATCTCTATTCATTGCCACGCTCTTCTCTTCAGCTTTGCAATTTGCAATGTTACCCATCAGAACCTTGAAGTTCTGTCTGTTCTTCTCATTGAAATAGCACTTAGTTGCTCCTCTAGAAAGGGCTTCAAGGCCAAGCGCGCCGGATCCAGCAAACAGATCAATAACAACCGCATCCGGAATCCAGTCTCTAATCATGCTGAAAATCGCCTCGCGCACCTTCTCGGTGGTTGGGCGAATGTCGCGAGGAACTTCTATGTTCCTATATTTATAGTCTCCACTTGTAATCTTCATAATGTTCCTCTTAGCCCGTTCCTAACGGGTACATTTTTTAAATTATATGGTTGGAATTGAGGCTGCCGCTCCGGTCACTGAAACGTTCCCTCCGGGCAGCCAGTCAATTCCAACAACAATTATTATAAAATCCTACTGTTATCAGTAATGCTGGCAATGTAGTTCCTTGCGAATTCAAGATCGGTACCTTCAGGTTCCTCCAGAATGCGCTCGGCATCTTTAATTGCCATATCGAGTATCTCGCTATATCTACATAGCGACAGAATTGCAGATTGATAATTACCGCTCTGCATCGTACCCATAATATCACCTGGGCCTCTCAGACGGTAGTCCTCTTCGCTGATTTCAAATCCATCTGAAATTCTAACCATTGCATTAGCTCTATCAACTGCTGTCTCACTTCTGCTGTAATTCACCAGATAGCAATATGACTGATGTCCGGATCTGCCCACGCGACCTCTCAGCTGATGCATTTGAGCGAGTCCATATCTCTCGCTGTTCTCCAGAACAATAATCGTAGCATTAGGAACATCAATTCCTACCTCAATTACCACAGTTGCAACAAGCATATCAATCTTGCCAGCCGCAAAATCATTCATAATGGCTTCCTTGTCAGCCTTATCCAGTCTTCCATGAATAAGACCGACCTTATAGCCTTTGAACTTAGCTCTGAGCTCCTCATATAGCTGCTCAACGGACGACATATCATCATCTTCGCTATCAATACTCGGCGCAATGATATAGGCCTGATGACCTTTATCTATTTCATCCTTAACAGCTATATAGGCGCGTTCCCTGCTATTAGCATCGACCACTTTGGTGATGATTTCAAGACGATTAGCTGGTTTATTTCTGATAATTGAGAAATCCATATCACCGAACACAGTCGCCGCCAAAGTCCTAGGAATTGGAGTCGCCGACATTACACAGACATTCACTCCACGGCCCTTCTGTACTAGAGCCTTCCTCTGGTTAACGCCAAAACGATGTTGCTCGTCCGTGATAACAAGTCCGAGACTGCGGTACTTAACGTCATCCTGAATGATTGCGTGAGTTCCAATAATTACATCGCAATCGCCATTCTCTATCTCTTCTAGAACAGTTCTTCTATCAGCGGCTTTCATACCACTGACCAGCAACCTACAGCGTATTCCATATGGCTCGAAATCGCGTTCTAAGCGTTCAAAATGCTGTCTTGCAAGTATTTCTGTAGGAGCCATCATTGCTGCTTGTAATCCAGATTTAACACACTTATAGATTGCTGTCTCAGCCACAACAGTTTTGCCGCAGCCGACATCACCCTGGACAAGACGATTCATAGTTTTGGACTGAATAAGATCATGCTCAAGCTCTGAAATGCAGGACATCTGACCATCAGTTAACTTGAACGGCAGCTTGTCAATAAATGGCTTAATGTCAACATCTTCAATGGAAGAATCAACAGCTGAGTCATCGATATCTTTTCTATTCAAACGTATAGCCAACTGATATATCAGCAGTTGCTCGTAGACAATCCTGAACCTTGCAGTCTTATAATGAGACTCGCTTGCTGGAAAATGAATGTTAGAATAAGCAAATTCTCTGTCACAGATGTTATCCGCCTCAAGTATTCTGTAATCAATCCAATCAGAATCAAACTCCGTCTCATCTAGCGCAATCTTAATCCACTTATTAAAATCATTATTCGTAAGCCCTTGAGTACATCTATAAACCGGAACAATACCACGTTTGTCCTGTTCAGAACCTAGCTCAGCAACTTCCGGATTAGCCCAAGATCTATATCCATTTCTTATCTTAACGCGTCCATAAATAGTATATTCAGCGCCAACTTTAAACTGTTGTTTAAGATATGGACGATTAAAAAAGACCGCAGAATATGTACCGCCCTCGTCTATGAAAGTGCACTCAACAAGCGTTCTTCTACCACCAATCGGCCTGCTTGAAACACGCTTGAGAGCACCTACAACCAGAACATCTTTATCCTCAGTTGCACGAGTCGATATTACTTGCGATCTCTTGTCCTTATATTTATATGGAAAATGATTCAACAAATCAGCGACGGTAGTAACGCCAAGGACTTTAAGTCTTTCAGCCTTCTTCTCGCCAATTCCTTTAATGCTATTAACGCTGTCATAATATCCTAGCGTCTTACTCATAGCTATGCTGAACCTCTATTTCTCTCTTAACAACCCCGGCAGCAGTCTTCATACCTCTGACACGGAATTTTACCACATCAGGTTTCTTGTGCAGCAAACTGTCATAAATAGCTCCAATACGTTCGAACAATTCATCTGCTACGCTTGAAATGCTCTTTCCAAAAACAACAATCACATATAGTTTAATGCTGTTTTCTTTAATCGTATCAGTAATTATTACAGCATCATGATAATCCGGCTCAATGAATGGAGTCGGTTTGTGTTTAATGATTTTGCCCTTCTTGTTACACAGAATAATACTGTCTGACATATCGAGCATCTCATCTATTATCATGTTAGTCAGCACCTGATCGTTTACAACGATAGAGCCAAATTCATTTCTGCTAATCTGTCCCATAGTTTTGATAGAAAAAAAGTCTTAAGCCGAAGCTTAAGACTCACAGTACGGTATATACGTATTAAACGGCACGGTTAACCTTGCCCGATCTGAGGCAGCTAGTGCATACTGATGCCTTTCTCACTGTACCATTATCGTCAATCCTTACTGTCTGGATGTTTGCGTTCCACTTACGTCTTGTATGGATCATTGAGTGAGAAACCTTGTTTCCTGATGTCTGACCCTTGCCGCACACTTCGCATTTCTTGGACATTTGCCGCACCTCCTTGTAGATTTTTTAGTCACGTGTCTTAACACGCTCGTCTATAATAGCACAAGATTGTTGGTGTTGCAAGGCTTATTTAAAACTTTTTATCATCTTCAAATCAACACATTTTCGTTGTATAATTACTTTGTATATTTATGTATATAAAGGAAAGTTATATTAACATGCACAGATTTAGCAAACGCGCCAGAATAACAATCATAATTATCACGATAATCGCGATAATTCTTTGTGCTTTTGGCGTATACAAATATCAGAAGATTCGTCTGTTTGACAAATCTGAATACAAAGAGTTATGCAGCAATCTCGAGTTAGACGGCGAACAATTCGACAAGCAGTCCGATTTGCGAGACTATATTACCCATTGGGCTGATGAGAACGAACTCAAATATCATCTTGACGATGCCGACAATATTATCTTCGAGCGCTCAGCTGCAGCACGTAAGAAAAGCGTATCTCCTACTGTTTTCATTGTTAACTACAACTATGACAACGCAGTTGAGAATCGCAAAGTGCTTGCAGGTGCTGCAATGGTAGCTCTAACAGAACTGGATTCAGGTAAAAGCACCGTAGTATTCGTTAACAACGAAAAGAATGATGGTTCCGCATACGCTGCACTTGATCCATCAATTTTCGACAACAAAGCTAAAGTCATCTACCTCGACTACGGCAAACAAACCTACATATCAACTAGATCATACGCACAGCTCGATGAACAAGTTATTGTTCCTGCTGAAACTGAAGAAGTTAACTGTGATACTGCAATCAAGATTAGAATCGGTGGCATTAAGTCTGACGTAATTGATACAGGAATTACCAAGCATACTAACCCTATATCATCCTTCAGCACTATTCTGACTAGACTTAAGACCAAGTCTACCATCTCTCAGATTGCTGATATTAAGGTTAAGAACAAAGGATATATGTACCCTACCGGAATCGAGTTTACTGTATTACTCAATTCTTATTCAGTAGAAGGATTTATTTCATATCTCGACAAAAGAGTTGAAGCCTTCGAGAAAGCAAATTCAGATGATAACCCTGAATGTTATTACGAATATGAAGTTCTCGATAATGACTCTGATGAATTCCCTTCTTCTGCTTATAGCAAAGCAACCTTCGAAAAACTTACAACAACTCTATACGCGCTTAAGAATGGCGTATATAGATATGAAGAAGATGAAGAAGTTCCTGAAGGATATCAGGATCAAGCTATATATGGAATTACTTGTGTCAGACAGCTTACAGCTAACGATGACAGCATCGTTATTGACCTAACTTCACAGGCAATGAACAGCGAGAAAATGTCAGCTCTTACACGTGACAATGCAGCTGCAGCAGAACTTGCCGGTTGTTCAATTGTAAAGATGGACGGATATGATGTGTATGAGAACAAGAAGGACGGCTTAGTAAGAACACTTAGAACGACCTACTTCAAAGTTAACGATATTACTGGAAACAATGTCACCCTGAATGAATACAACGACACTTACTTCACACCGATGACATTTATTTCCAAAATTAACAGCAAGTTAGACATAGTCCATGTTAAATACTGTAGCAAGACAGCGTCAGTTCTAACCAACATGTTACTCTGCTATCTTGAGACCAAGGGAAATTTCCTTTCATTATAATTAATGGATAAGAACAGATTACTAATTATTAATGATGTAACCGGTTATGGACGAGTTTCTTCATTCGCCATGATGCCGATTATGACCGCATATGGGCACCACCCCTATGTTTTGCCCACTGCCCTCGTATCCAATACAATGGACTACGGCAGTTCAGTTATACTCGACACAACAGAGTACATGAAGGACTGCATTGCCAAGTGGAAGGAATTTGGATTTACGTTTCCGATAATAGCCACAGGCCTCATCAACTCAGCCGAACAAGCAGAGATTATCACTTCCCTTCTTGACTACCAGAAAGCTGAATTCGTTATGGTCGATCCTATTATGGCTGATGACGGCAAACTATATCCCGGAATGTACGAAGGCGCGATTGAATGCTATCGCAAGCTTGCGGCCAAATCAGACCTTATTATCCCGAACTTGACCGAAGCTGAGATACTCACTGGAAAGTTCGAAGGTAGAGATGTTCTTAGTTCAGATGAATACCAAGAACTCCTAGATGACATTTCCCGACTCGGTGCCAAGGATATCGTTATTACAGGATGCACCAGTGAAGATGGAAAGACCTTCAATCTCGTATATGATTCGTCAAAAGATCAAACAATAGCGATTGGATATGACAAACTACCTTTTTCATTAATAGGTACAGGCGATGTTTTCTCAGCTACCCTTCTCTCTGAGATAATGCGTGGCAGTGACTTGTTTACAGCCGTTGATAAAGCGGCACAATTGGTCAGGAATGTCGTTATAGAGAATGAAAACAATCCAGATCATTTCGATATAAATATAGAAAAAACACTACAGGAGGCAATTTATGAGATCAGACAGAGATAAGCGCTCAGATACTGAAAGAGAGATCGACGATTTTCTGGCGCAGTTCGACACACCGGCAGAAGAAATGGAACCGGATCTCAACTCGTATCTCAACGAACATTCATCAATGGACAAACAAGAGTTTGTCGACAAATATAACATCTTAGGAAATGAGGTTAACGTTGCTCCACAGCAACCGGTTGAACCTAAGGTTGTTGCGCCTCAGAACAAGCCAGACCCATCTTCATTCCCTAAGGAATATCGTGTTGCATACGAACCAACAGAGAAGACTTCTTTCCGTGATAATTTGCATCGCGAAGATAAAACTAAGATGATTTCACGTGCTACTCAGCAGATTAAGAATATTAACATTAAAGAATCTGCAGAGAAAGCAAAGAAAGCTGTCAAGGACATCGATACCAAGAGTCTCAAGCAGAAGCTTTTCCTCAAGGAGAACGAGAATTACGACCCTACTAAAGGCGAAACATACATGCTTGCAGGCAAGAAAATTAAGAACACACCTTATTTAGTAAGCTTCAAGAAGATTATTCTTGACTGTATTGCTGCAGGTGTAACTCTCTGCCTCGTATTTATGCTCTATTGTGCAATAAGCATTCTGTTTGCCCCACACTTTGACTTCCATGATGTATATGCACAGGTTGATCAGAGTTCCATCATTTACGATGATCAGGGCAAAGCAGTTGACCAATTCTACTATGACCAGAACAGAAAGATTGTAAAATACGAAGACATGCCTGAAGACCTCGTAAATGCTTTCGTAGCACTCGAGGATAAGACGTTCTGGAAGCACCATGGATTTAACTGGATCAGAATGGTCGGAGCCGTTGTCTCCTCTGTTACAGGTGGTGGTCAAATCAGCGGTACAAGTACAATTACTCAGCAGCTAGCACGTAATGTATACCTAGCAGAAATTAAATCTGTGCGAAGTATCAAGCGTAAAGTTATGGAAATGTACTACGCATCCAGACTTGAGGCCTGTCTCAGCAAGGAAGAAATTGTTGAAGCATATCTCAATACCATCTATCTTGGATACGGATGCTACGGTATCGGCTCAGCTGCCAAATCATACTTCTCCAAGGACGTTAAGGATTTGACTCTCGAAGAGTGTGCGGCTCTCGCTGCACTCCCGCAGGCTCCAGATACATATGCTTTGGTTCAGTGTGTTGACGCATCCGAAGTAACCGAGGGTGATACTAACATCATTGCACGTGAGCCGGATACTTATATCGCTAACGATACAGCTAAGTTCAGACGTCAGATTTGTCTTGACTTCATGTTAGAACAGGGATACATCTCACAGGCCGAGCATGATGCAATTTATGATGATGACCTGATTGACTTTATCAAGCCTACATTCAATGAAGGCAATGGTTCTAACTCATACTTCCATGAATACCTCGTTGATACAATCATCGCTGACCTCATGGAAGAAAGAAATATGACTCAGGAAGATGCTGAACGTATGGTATACACCAAGGGCCTCAAAGTATACTCCACTATGGATAGCAAGGCTCAGAAGACAATCGTTAAAGAGTTCAAGAACCCTGCTAACTACCCTGGCGTATCCAGCCTTACAGATTCTAACGGAAACATCATTTCAAGGGATGGAGTTCTTCTACTCTATAAATATAGTAACTTCTTCGACGACAAGGGACGTTTCAAGTTAAACAAGAGTGAAGCTACTAAGAATGACGATGGTTCTGTAACTATTAAACGTGGACATAGACTTAACATCTATACTACTGAATACGGCGGAGAAACCGATTACAGTCTTGAGTTCAAGCAGACTTATACAACTGAGAACGGTGTTCTCTACGCTATCCCAGGCGGATATGTTAATATTCCAGCTGAATATAAGTCACTTGATAAGAATGATAATCTTGTTATCGATTCTTCATTCTTTACAGATAACCCTGATGCATTCTCATTCAAGGATGGATCAATCACAATTACAGAGAACGCTATTTCCCTGCCACAGAAGACAATTCAGCCTCAGTCAGCTATGGTAATTGTTGGAGTTGGAACTGGCGAAGTTAAAGCAATGGTAGGTGGTCGTTCAACCAGAGGTGAAAGACTTCTGAACAGAGCTACTAACCCACGTCAGCCTGGTTCCTCAATCAAGCCTCTTGCTGTATACGGAGCTGCTCTTCAGAAGAGTTTCGAACTCTGCAAGGCAGGCAGGGAATGGGAATATGTTGATTATAAGATTGACAATCAAGGTACTAAGGGTTACGGAGCTTACATTACTACCCACTCCTCTGTAGCAGATGAAAGAACGATGGTTAACCATGAAGCATGGCCTCTGAACTCAGGTGGTGGTTATTCCGGTAAGAACAACTTCATGACAGCAATTCAGCAGTCCATCAATACATGCGCATTCAAGATTCAGATGCAGGTTGGTGCAGAATACTCTGCTAACATGGTTAAGAAATTCGGTATAACTACTATCGAAGATGATGAAAATGTAGAGGTTAACGATCTGAACCCTGCAGCTATGGCTCTTGGTGCTATGGCTCACGGTGTAAAGCCTCTTGAGATGGCTCTTGCTTATTCAGTATTCCCTGCTGGTGGCAAGCTTAACACTCCAATTTGCTACACTAAGGTTCTTGATAAGGACGGCAATGTACTTCTTGAAGGAAAATCTGAACAGTCAGATGTACTTGATGAAGGTGTAGCTTGGATCATGAGAAATGTTCTTCAGTCAGTAGTTACAAGAGGTATTGCTGGTGCAGCAGCAGTTAACAATGTACAGTCCGGTGGTAAGACAGGTACAACTGATGCACAGGCAGATATTTGGTTCGACGGATTCACTCCGACATACGCTGCTTCACTTTGGATTGGAACAGACAATAACATCCCACTGACTACAATGTCAGGTCCGGCTGCAGCACTTTGGGGTAAGATCATGAGACAGCTCCCAAGAGCTTGTCAGGGTACTTACCTACCTCAGCCTGCTAATGTAATTGAGAAAGGCGGATTCTACTTCACTGCTGGTACGGAGAAGAAGCTCTCCAACTACGATGGCGGTGAACAGAAGAAGATGGAAGCCGAGGCTAAGGAAAGAGCTTACCAGCAGTGGCTTGAAGAACGTGAGAATCACGCTACATGGGTTGACGAAGTATATCATATGGAGACACAGACAATTCACCACGATGCTGTAACACACGTAGATCCTGATACCGGTGAAACGATAATTGATCGAGAAGCATATGATGAAGTCGTCGAAGTCAAAGTCGTCGACGTTGAAGGTCACTATGATTATGAGCCTGGATGGCGAGATGGTGACTTCAAATGGGACGGCACGATACCGGATGATATACGTAAAAAATACGAGATGATATAATCGGAAATTCAATAACTTATAGCTATTTAACAAATTAGCGGCTCAAAATGAGCCGCTTTTTGTTTTTGTTCTGTAACACAAATTTCAATATCAAATTTATTATGAAAATACACATTTTCACCTTGACAACACATTGCATATAATTGTAATATATATCTTGTATTTTTGGTGTACATCACCTATTTATTTTGGAGGTTTTTTATGGCAGATAATTACAAAGGCAAATTCAATTCGAACTTTGGATTCTTAATGGCTTGCCTGGGATCAGCTGTAGGTCTTGGTAACCTGTGGTCATTCCCTTACAAGTGCGGAATGGGTGGCGGATTTGCGTTTATTCTTGTCTACATGATCCTGGTATTCACAGTTGGTTACCCACTGGTACTTTCTGAAATCGCTCTGGGACGTAAGACACAGAAAGCCGCAATCGAAGCTTACAGCGAACTGGATCACAAGTTTAAGTTTAACGGTGTTCTTCAGACAATCGTTCCATTCTTCCTGCTTTCCTTCTATTGCACGTTCGGTGGTTACATCACTAAGTACCTCATAGCTTCAGTAGCAGGTCTCAGCGGAAGTGGCGCAATCAACACTACTGATCCAGGTGCTTATTTTGAACAGAATCTTCTGAGCAATGGCGGAACAGCTCTTATTTGGGTTATTATCTTCCTTGCTCTAACAGTTGCTATTGTACTTGGCGGTGTATCCGGCGGAATTGAGAAGTTCTGTAAGTTTGCAATGCCTGCATTGTTTGTAATGCTCGCAATCATCGTTATTAGAGCTAACACTCTTCCTAACGCAGGTGCTGGACTTTCATTCCTCTTCACACCAGACTTCAGTGCATTTAAGACAGCCGGCGGAATATTTGAAACATTCAAGCTCGCAGGCTCGCAGATGTTCTTCTCTATCTCACTTGCATCAGGTTGTCTGATTGCTTATGGTTCATACCTTGGCAAGGAAGAAAACCTTGAGTGGGACGCTATCGTTATCGTTCTTGGCGACACTGTTGTAGCTCTCCTCGCTGGTATGGCTATCATGCCTGCAGTATTCAGCTACGGCCTTGAGCCAGGTGCTGGCCCATCACTGCTGTTCATCTCAATGACAACAGTATTCCAGAACATGGGAGTATGGGGAAGAATCTTCCAGCTCGTATTCTGGGCTCTCGTATTCTTCGCAGCACTCTCCTCATCCATCGGAATGATGGAAGGCGGCATCTCTGCTATCATGGATGGTAGAATCAAAGCTGGTAAGTCCGCTGATAGAACTAAGGTTACATTCTTCATGGGAACTATTGGTCTTATCGGAAACGCACTTACAACTCTTGACTGCCTCGGAGCTGCTAAGACAGTTTCTTGGCTCCACATCCTTGGTCAGAGCTGCGTTGCAGACCTCTGGGATGCATTCGGCGAAGGAATCTTGATGCCATTCACTGGACTGATTATGGCTATCATCATGGGTTGGTTAGTTCCACACTTCATTGACGATGAAGTTTCCAAGGGATCCGAATTCAAGACTAAGACATTCTATGACTTCTGTCTTTCATTCATCGCTCCTATCTTCATGGCAATGATCGTATACGGACAGCTCACATCATTCTTCGTTCACTAATAACTGAACAACAAGGGCGGCTATACAGCCGCCCTATTTTATTGATAATAGTATTATTTCATATCAATGTATTCTATTCATTCAGAAGGATATAATGTCGTATTATTCGTTCAACCCACACTTCATCGATTCCCTCATTATTTTCTTCATAAGTAACAATCATATTCTTTCCTCTTCTGTAACCCAATTTGTAATATAGCAACTCATCCTTTAACTTCTTATCAGCATATCCTTCTTTATCCATTAAACCATTATGTTCCCATAATAATTCTTTTCCAGTAGTAGGGCTTAGTATAGTGAAGTCAGGAAACAAATCCCGCCCTTCGATAATAATTTTTTCCTCATATTTAAACGGTATCTCATAATCCATTAAAACTCTTATAATATCTCTCTCTGATTTTGAACGTACATTGAATCCCGCTCTAGTAGGCACCGTAAGTTCCCATTCGCGTGGAACGGGACCCTTATACCTATTATCCAGCCACTGTTTAACATACTTAGAAGATAATTGTCGATTTTTCTTATAATTCTCACCTATTAGTATGGAATATTCCTCATTAAACTTTAAGTAATTGCTTGCTCTCTCATACTTGCTACAATTATTTAGATACATTTTTATAGATCTTAATTCCTGTTTTTCATCCAAGATTTCCTTCTCGTACAGCCCTTTCTTAGCAAGAACACTGGCAATATCCAATTCGCTTTTGGACAAGTATTTTCTTCTTTTAATTGACCTGCCATCTTTTTCTTTAGATTCTGTTATTACATACCATCTGGTATTATTCCCATTCTTATAACAACGCAATTTGCCCTGCGGTGCACTTTTAATGAACTCTTCCTTTTTCTTTATACTATCTTCAATTCTTACCCGCTCTGCATCCAACATATTGTAATATTTCATATTACCTCCTCTCTTAGTCCCGCTAATCTAACATTTCTATTTACGCAAATCTACTAAATTTCAAAATTCGGTAGAGAAATGTCGGATTTCGTGAATTGCGAGGCATTATTTACGAATTATTACTTGATTCATAGCTTTTGTCGCAATAGAGCACACAATTGATGTATGACATCAATATTCTTACTTGGATACAAGTGAATTATCGCAATACGACCTTAAGTTCGTGAATAACATACATATTTTCATAGCACTAGACCAAAACATGTATGTCTTTGAGTCGCCACCTATCGCATTGCGACAAAACCAATTTTGACTACATCGAAAATGTATGTCTTAGAGCAACGTCATATCGTATTGCGACAAACAGCGATTTACCGCGTGCACAAACAGCGATTTACCGCGTGCACAATCAGCGATTACACGGTGCCACATACCTTTTACAAAATGAAAACACCCGCGAAAAACCGCGAGTGTTTATCAATTCATATTATTACCGTCAGTTTCAACAAGTAATTACTTCTTGATGATTTCAACCATCATGTCGTTAGCAAGCTGTGCTGCGTTACCTTCATCTGTATCGAAGTGAGCCTCAGCAAGGTGTCCTTCACCGGATCTGATCAGAACGTTATCGAATACGAGTGGTCTTTCAGTATCAGCAACCTTAACCATTACGATTTCCTTGTCCTGTACGCCAGCCTCTGCAGCCTGCTCAGCTGAAAGGTGGATGTGTCTCATAGCAGCGATTACGCCGTGATCGAGTTCGATTTCTCCGCAAGGTCCTACGAGCTTGCATCCTGGAGTTCCTTCGAGCTTGCCGGACTCTCTGATAGGAGCCTTGATGCCGATTCCTCTAGCATCTGTAAGAGCGAGCTCTACCTGAGTTTCCTTTCTAACTGGTCCAAGAACTCTTACTGAACCAAGAGATCTCTTAGGTCCGATAATCTCTACGCACTCTTCTGCTGCGAACTGTCCAGGCTGTCCGAGTTCCTTCTTAACTGTAAGAGTAGCTCCCTTTCCGAACAGAATCTCAAGATGCTCCTGAGAAAGATGTAAGTGCTTGTTTGAAATACCAACTTTTACTGTGTAGCCCATTGTTATCACCTCTTAATTATATTTATTGAGCAGTGCCTCGCGGCACATTATTGACAATATTATTCTACAACGAAATTCGTATTGTGTCTATATGTCTATATCTGCGTTATATCTATACGTCCAGCCTTCTTAGCTCCAATCATAATTTCTGACTGCAGACAGAATCCATTAACCGCAACAGTGAAGAAATCAAGCAAAGCGTTCAGCGTAATGACCATAGCCAACGATTCCTGAGACAGTCCTACCTGTGCGAACATCAGAGTGAATCCGGTAATTGCAGCTCCTGGGATAGTAGGAATTGCAATTGAGAGAATAACTGACAGAATTGCAATTGTTAGAAGATATCCAATGCTGAAAGAAACGCCCTGGTTAACTGCTGAAATTACTGTTCCAACCAGGAGCAGAATTGCATATGCAGGTTTGAATAACATACCGCCTACATTATGGCCTACGCTACCGTAATCGATATCAGTTCCACAAGCGAATAAAGCCTCAATACTTGTTGTAAATGATGAACCGTAAGTTGCCGATGATAGGTTGATCATGAACGCTGGCATCAGCCTCTTGTATAAGGCTTTTACGCTGCATTTCAGCGTTTTTACAGCAACAACAGTATAAATTATCATCAGCAGCGCAAAAGCCGCCAGAACGATGATTATTATACGTATGGAGTGTACGAAATCAGCGAGTGAAGCAGTCACTACAAGAGTAAATAGATTCATTCCAACATAATAGAAAATCAGTCGGTTACTCAGAAAACTTTCGCAGTTAATTGCGATTAAATTACACTCAGTGAATGCCGCCTCAAGAGTACTAACCTTGCTGCCGAGGTACAGCATTGTGAATCCGAACAAAGCACCTACAACGATTATCTGTCCAGCATTAAACGAGGCAAGCGGTGCTATCGGATTACTCGGAATGAATCCGAGCAGAGCATCATAGGCAGTCTTAAGCTGTATGCCCCCTCCTATTCCTCCAGCAAGATCAATCAGCGGTGTCAACGCTAGAGACAGAATCAATACGATTGATCCGGTAATCTTCAGCATGCGTCCGAACATTGTTTTGGACATGCTACTTAATGTAGTGAGGTCGCCAGCATGAACGATACCCAGTGACACTGCGAAGAATGTCAGGAACACCGCCATAACGCACAGAAGTCCTGTGTATGCAGCTCCAAGTGGCTGAACATAGTCCAAAGCAATCTTCTGTCCAATTCCGCCCGGCAGGAACCTCGCGATGAATCCGAGAACTGAGCCCACAACGACCGCGATAGCGATTTTGGAGAGAAGGCTTCTCTTCTGTGGCTTATTGACATTGAAGACTAGCTGGTTGGTCAGATTCTTGTACTTCCAGTTCGGAAGAGCCGTATTATAGCTCGAGAGCAGCGAGTTCATCAGAACGTCGTCTGTGTTGCCAATCTCGAACGGATTGAAAGGCGTGCCGGAAATGAAGAGCATTATCCTCAGCTGGCCAAGAATCTTGGCAGACTTATATGTAACTTCCAGATCTGTTCCGAAAGCATCCTGGTATTTGAGCAGCGCTTCCTCGATAGTCAGAACATTGCGTTTGGCAAGTTTGCTATCAAGGCCATTATCTGTCAAATAAGTCTCGGCTGATGAGCAGAGCTCCTGTATTCCCTCGTTAGTAAGTTTATAATTATCCATTAGAAATTACTCTTATCTTATCTTATCCTATCTAACCTTAATCTATTCTACGAATGTTACTTCATTGCCTGTGCGTGCAAGCGGTGTGCGCTCAGGCATTCCGTTGGCTGTATCTGGGAAACCGAGAGACATTGCTCCATATACTTTCTCGCCTTCCTTCATTCCGATTGACTGTAAATACTCAATCAATACTTCATTGTCCTGAAGCCATCTCAGCTGATTAATCCAGCAAGTACCCAGATTAATATGATTAGCCATCACCATCATATTGTCGATAGCGCAAGCAGTATCTGCCATAGCATTTGGATTATCAACACTGTTAGCAACAATGATTAGAATCTGCGGATTGTAGTGGAAGGACTTGTTTCCGGCCTTAGCACCAGCAATGTTGTTCTTAACAGTCTGAGGCATATCATCTGTTGGCTCCATCTTCGCAAACTCCTGCTGAACGAGCTCTCCAAGCTTAGCGAGGACTGATTTGCTTTGCACCACGAGAAAATGTGCCTGCTGAACATTGCATCCTGATGGTGCATATCGTCCAGCTTCAATGATTACTTCCAGCATATGCGCTGGAATTACCTTATTCTTGAACTTACGAGTGCTACGTCTCGTTAGGATGTCATTTAACATTGCCTCTCCTCTTATCTAATTTCGAATCTATCATCATTTGCATCAATAATGCAGTCATAATACTTTAACAGCGACTCATCCATGAATCCTTCGCCTTCAACAACTGTCAGCTGAGTTGGATCCTTTATCTTATACTTTCTGAAAGTTCCTATACTGCTATACACAGGATAACGAACAGTCTTGCCCCTCTTGGTCGGAATGAGAATATCGTTCTCCAAGTCGGAGGACTGTCCCCAAACTGACGAATTCGACAGATATGGACCGGCCCAGTTATACAAATTGCAGTCGTAGTGGTTCTTGAGGAAAGCGGCTAGGCCGGCTGAGGCGTTGCCGCAGACTGCGATGATTGGGCGTTTGCCTGCGAGGAGCGAATCGACTTTGGCGATGAGCTCGTCGTACTGTGGCAGTCTCTTGAGTCTGCAGATGCATTCTGCGTGTTTGGTCATTGGGAAGTTGTCGTAGACTTTGAGATATGTAGCCTCGTAGCCATTCTCACGGAACTTCTCAAGATTCATGCAGAGAGTATTAGGGTTGCATGAGATGTACAAGAACTCAGGAATTGCGTATTTGCACAGGTCAATCACAACCTGATCGTGCATTCCAACGCGAGGCGGATCTACAACGATTACGTCAGGCTTCTCAGTCAGCTCTGACAGTTTCTCTTTAACATCTCCACAGATGTAGTGACAATTAGTGATGCCATTCAGTTCGGTGTTAGCTCTTGCTGCAATAACAGCATCCTCAACTATTTCAACACCATATACTTCCCTAGCACGGCTCGCCATCAGTTGTGAGATGGTGCCAGTACCGCAATATAGGTCGTATACGGTCTTATTATCAATGTTTGGAATCATTTCAAGCGCATCGCTATAAAGTCGCTCTACAGCCGGAATATTGGTCTGGAAGAAAGCGAAAGCTTTGACCTTGAACTTAAGTCCAAGAATCTTCTCATTATAGTAATCGCGGCCATACAGGATCTTAGTTCCCTCGTCGATAACAGCATCAGCTACGCTGTCATTGAATGTGCGGATGATGCCAACGATAGTCATCTCGCCCCAATCCTGAGAGAGCAACATATCCTTGTAACCTTCTTCGTCAAAACCTTCCTCGGTGGTCGTTACGATATTGATGAGCAGCTCATTAGTTCTAACTCCGCAGCGTACTACGAGATTGCGCAGCAGTCCTGCATGCTTCTTGCGGTGGAAGTATGAGTACCCTTTCTCACGGCAGAAATCAAGAGTTGTTCTCAGCACCTGATTGAACTGGTCCGGAACAATCTGACATTCGTCAGTTGAAAGAACTGACATGAAGCTTCTCTTGCGATGCATACCGAGCTCTAGCTCGCCGCCTATCTCGAAGTCGCCGAAAGTATACTCCATTTTATTACGATAGCCATAACAAGAAAACGCAGGAACCATACCCTGGTAGATTCCTTCGTTTATCTTATGCTTGGCCAGCATTCTTCTTATTTCTTTATCTTTCTGCGCGAGCTGGTTCTCATAGTCGACGCCCTGATACAGGCAGCCACCACACAGCTCGTGGAATTTGCAGATATCGCGAGTCTCCATCGTTCTCCTTATTCGTAATATCCGTATTTAGCGTAGAATTCAGCTTTGTAGTCGAGGAAGTTATCTTCTTCAATCGATTTTCTAATCTTGGCCATTGTATTGACCAGGAAGTGAATGTTGTGCTCTGAGAGCAGCATCGAACTCATAATCTCCTCGGACTTAAAGAGATGTCTGATATAACCTCTTGTGTAATTGCGACATACATAGCAGTCACACTCAGGATCCAGTGGAATCCATGATCTCTCGTGCTTGGCATTCTTAATATTCAGATTGCCATGGCTGGTCATTGCAACGCCGTGTCTAGCAAGTCTTGTTGGCAGTACGCAGTCGAACATATCCACACCACGCTGAACGCCCTCGAACAGATAATCAGGTGTACCAACACCCATAACATATCTTGGTTTGTTCTCCGGCAGATAATCAACGCAACCTGTAAGAATTTCGAGGAAAAGTTCCTTAGGTTCACCAACGGAAAGTCCGCCGATGGCAAAACCAGGCAGATCGAACTTCGTGATTTCCTCGGCACTCTGCTTACGCAGATTGTGATGCATACCGCCCTGCATAATTCCGAACAGAGCCTGTCTATCAGGATTCTTATTAGCCTTAATGCAGCGCTCGAGCCAGCGAGTAGTTCTCTCAAGAGATCTTCTTGTATAGTGATAATCTGCAGGATAAGGAATGCACTCGTCAAACGCCATAATAATATCGCTGCCGAGCGCGTTCTGAACTGCGATTGAATCTTCAGGAGTCATCATGTGCTTGGATCCGTCGAGATAAGATCTGAAGGTTACGCCTTCTTCAGTTATCTTACGGAACTTACCAAGTGAGAACACCTGAAAACCGCCGGAATCAGTCAGGATTGACTTATTCCAGTTCATGAATTTGTGGAGGCCGCCTGCTTCCTCGACAACATCTTCACCCGGTCTTAGGTAGAGGTGGTAAGTGTTGCCCAGGATGATTTCAGCGCCTGTAGCCTCAACATCTTCTGGCTTCATTGCTTTGACTGTGGCCTGAGTGCCTACCGGCATGAAGACCGGGGTCTCAATGGTGCCGTGGCAAGTTGTGATGCGGCCTCGTCTAGCTAATGAATGGCCATCCTTATGTAATAATTCAAATTTAAGTCCGTTCTTCATTTTTTAATAGTATGATTACTTTTCTCCAAAATTAGATATAGTATGATTACTTTTCTCCAAAACTAGATTTTGTAAAAAATCAGTTACCAAATCTAAATTCCAAAGGTTACAACTACCGAGTAACTGAACTTTCTCGAGATAAATGCTTATTTTGAATCAAAACAAGCAAGAATAGTGCGAAAATCAAGCTATATTGTTTGAATTTATGAATAGAATCCATTAAGTATCGCTTTTTTCAGTTACCTAAAGGTTCAATATACTGAAATATAAGATAGGTAACTGACTTTTAAAAATAAATCAATTTATAAGCTATTTCCATTCATTATTCTATCTGCGGTTTCTATTCATTATTCTATCAGCATCGCATCTCCATATGAGAAGAAGCGATATCTCTTACTTACAGCTTCATTGTAAGCCTTCAGTATTTCCTCTCTATCGTATAGTGCACTAATCAGCATCAGCAGTGTTGATTTAGGCAGATGGAAGTTAGTGATTAAGGCGTCGATAATCTTATATTCGTAACCTGGATAGATAAATATGCCGGTTGACTTATCTCCGGCCGCCAGTCGCCATCCCTTATCTGTCTCTACTGCAAAACTTTCAAGTGTACGTGTTGAGGTAGTGCCAACGGCTATGATGCGGCCGCCATTTTCAATGGTTTCATTGACTGTAGCTGCGACTTCCTCGCTAACCGTGCACTCCTCGAAATGCATTTTGTGATCTTCAATATTGTCACACTTAACAGGACGGAAAGTTCCGATACCAACGTGAAGTGTTACGAAAGCAACCTTAACACCCTTCTCCTTAGCCTTATCCAAGAGCTCATGTGTGAAGTGAAGACCTGCCGTTGGAGCAGCTACAGAACCGTCAATTCTGGAATAAACGGTCTGGTACATCTCCTTGTCTTCTTCCTCAGCCTTACGAGTTATGTATGGAGGCAGAGGCATTGAGCCAATCTCCTCAAGGCGCTCCATGAATATGCCCTCATACTCGAACTCAATGAGCCTGGTTCCGTTCTCTTCGTTGTATATACCGAGAACGTGCGCCTTGAACATTGGAGACTCAGCAATGATAACAGTATCTCCCTCATGCAGTCTCTTGCCAGGCTTAACAAGGGCTTCCCACTTGTCACCTTCTACTCTCTTAATAACCAGAATCTCAATATGAGCTCCAGTCTTCTCCTTGGTTCCGTACATTCTTGCAGGAATAACTCTGGAGTCGTTCAGCACCAGACAATCTCCCTCATGGAGATAATCGAGAATATCGTAGAAATGCTTGTGGTCAATAGACTTCTTCTCTCTATTAAGAACCATCAGTCTACAAGAATCTCTCTGCTGCGCTGGCGTCTGTGCTATCAGATCCTGCGGTAATTCATAATCAAAATCGTCTAACTTCATTCTTTCTTCAGTCCTAGATGTTCGTATGAGAGATCACTCGCCATACGACCTTTCTGTGTTCTATATATCAGTCCGGCCTGAACCAGATAAGGCTCATTAGCATCCTCGAGAGTAACTCTCTCTTCTCCTATTGCAGATGCCAGAGTCTCAATACCAACAGGTCCGCCGTTGAAATTCTTAATAATAGTTGTGAGCAGCTCTCTATCCAGTTTTTCAAGTCCCAGCTCATCAACGCCGAGAGCTTCCATAGCCTTGAGAGTAACATCAAGATTGATACTACCGTCTCCAATAACAGCTGAGAAGTCTCTAACTCTCTTCAGAAGCCTATTGCCGATACGCGGAGTTCCTCTGGATCTCTTAGCCATCTCAGTCAACGACTCTTCGTCAACTGCGCAGTTCATAACGTGAGCTGATCTTCTCAGGATGTCCTTGATCTCATCAACAGTGTAGAACTCGAACTTCTCAACAATGCCAAATCTATCTCTCAGTGGTCCCGAGAGGCTTCCTGCTCTCGTTGTAGCTCCTATCAAAGTGAACTTAGCAAGGTCGATACGTAGCGATCTAGCAGCTGGTCCTTTGCCGATAACGATATCCAGTGCGTAGTCTTCCATTGCTGAATACAGCACTTCCTCAACAGCAGTGTTCAGTCTATGAATCTCATCGATAAAGAGAACGTCGTTCTCATTAAGATTAGTCAAGATTGCTGCAAGGTCTCCTGCACGACCAATCGCCGGTCCAGAAGTAATCTTGATATCTACGCCCAGTTCGTTAGCGATGATGCCTGCAAGTGTTGTTTTGCCTAGTCCCGGAGGACCATAGAACAGAACATGATCAAGTGGCTCGCCACGCTTCTTGGCTGCCTCAATATATATTGAAAGATTGTCTTTGGTAGCTGTCTGACCGCAGTACTCACTGAGATACTGTGGACGTAGCGTCAGCTCGCCTGCCACTTCGTAAGGCTTGGCTGCTGCTTCTGTAATTCTCTCACTCATAATTGCCTCTAAATAAGATATTTAAGTGCTTTCTTAATGTATTCCTCTACTGACAGGTCTTCGTCAGGAACTGACATGATTGCCTGTTCAGCTTCCTTCTTGCTATAGCCAAGAGTTGTAAGTGCAACGATGGCTTCGGCCTTATCGCCGGTCGCAGCGGTCTTGATTGCCGGTGCTGCGAGCTCTGCGCCGTCAATTGGCAGAGCAGATACTTTGTCGCAGAGCTCAAGGATGACGCGCTCTGCTGTCTTCTTACCAACGCCCTGTGCCTGCGAGATAGTCGCGGCATCCTTGCCGGCGATGGCCGCCTTAATGCTATTAGGCGTTCCAAGAGACATAATTGCCAGACCTGCCTTAGGTCCAACACCATTAACAGTAATCAGCATCTCAAAGAGCTTTAACTCATCTGGATCTGCAAATCCATACAGCGACATACCATCTTCCTTAACCTGCAGATAAGTGTAGACAGTCATCTCATCTCCCTCTCTCATAGTCAGAAGACTCGAAGTGTCAGTCACATTTATTCTGAATCCGATTCCGGCAGCTGTCTCAACGACAATAGCACCGGACTCGTACATCATGTAATTTCCTCTGATTGTTCTAATCATAATTATCTCCTAGGCATCCTTCCGCCCGCATGCTGAGCATGACATATTGCCGCAGCAATCGCATCCGCCGTATCATCCGGCTTTGGCACTTCAGCAAGATTCAGAATCATCTTAACCATAGTCTGAACCTGCTTCTTATCGGCTTTGCCGTATCCGGTCAGCGCCGACTTAATCTCCAGCGGCGTGTACTCTGAAATGCTAACACCAGCCTGCTCACAAGCCAGCATCGCAACACCTCTCGCTTCGCCAACCATAATCGCCGTAGTCGCATTGGTGTTGTAAAACAACTTCTCGATGCTCGCCTCGTCTGGCTGATACTCAGCGATGATTTTGGAGAGCTCATCGTACAGAATCTTCAGTCTCTCAGCGTCCGGCGTATGCGCCTCAGTAGTGATTGAGCCGTATGTCAACGGCGTGAATTTATTGCCCTTATATTCAAGAATTCCATAACCCATGATTGCATAACCAGGGTCAATTCCCATTATCCTCATAATACTTTAATTATAACACAGAAAAAGCCGTCACGAAATCCTACATTTCTCAACCGAATTTGTGAATTTATGCATAAAAATCAATATATATGATATAATCTAGCCAGAATTCGGGTCGAACGATAAGGCCCAACAGGAGACAAAATGAGAGTATCTAGACACAACAAAATTTTAGAACTAATCAAGACTAATGATGTTAAATCACAGGATCAGCTACAGGACCTCCTGAAACAAGCTGGCTACGATGTAACTCAGGCTACTATCTCAAGAGACATCAAGGAACTGCAGCTCGTTAAGAGTCAGTCCAAGAGCGGTGTTATCAGATATGTTGCCAACACTACAGACGACAAACCTGTAAGTGAGCGTTTCTTAAGAATCTTCAAAGAGACTACGCTTTCATACACTCCAGCTCAGAACCTCATCGTAGTTCGTACTCTCTCCGGTTGCTCCAATGCAGCTGCAGAAGCAATCGACTGCCTTGAGCTCGAGCACATCGTTGGTTCTATTGCCGGTGACAACACACTTCTTGTCATCGTAGATAACGAGAAGAACGTTCCGGAAATAATCGCAGCTTTCGACGAAGTAACTAACAACTAAGAGGTACACATGCTCAATCGTATTGTAATAGACAATTTCGCTACAATTGAACATCTGTCATTCGACCTTGGCTCTTCCCTCAATGTCATCACTGGTGAAACCGGTGCCGGCAAATCAGTCCTCGTTACAGCCATCTCTACAGCGCTCGGCGATCGTGCCGACACCTCGATGGTTCGTACAGGATGTGACCGTGCTGTTATCCAGATTGCCGGTGACAAGAACGGTGAAGACGTCATTATTTCGCGTGAGATTCTTTCTTCAGGTAAGAGCGTTTGCAAGCTCAATGGTGAGATGGTTACCCTTGCTCAGGTTAAAGAATTCTGCCAAGACTGGGTAGACATTCACGGCCAGTATGACAATCAGCAGATACTGAACCCGGACAACCACATACTCATCACAGATAGCTATCGCAGCGAGCAACTCGCTCCAGCCCTTGCCAAGCTCAGCGACCTCTACACAGACTACAAAGCAGCCGACAAGGCCTATCGCGACCTGCTCGCAGAGGAACGCAACGCCAAGCAGCAGAAAGATTACTACGAATTTGAGTTCAACTATATCAGCAAACTCAACCTAGTTAGTGGTGAAGACGAAGAACTTCAGGAACAGCTTGATCTGATGCGTAACAGTGAGAAGATCTACTCTTCTGTTAACCAATCATATGCTTTGCTGCACGAGAATGATAACTCAATTCTCACTGAACTCAATCGCATAGTTAATGAGCTCAGTTCAATTAGCTCATATAGTGACAATATCGCTACTCTATCCAATGAGATTGAAGGCATCTACTACCAACTCGAAGACGTTAGCGGACAGCTAAGAGATATGAACGATTCACTCTCCTTCTCTGAAGAAGATCTGAATCAAGTTAGCGAACGTCTTGCAACAATCGAGGATGCCAAGAGAAAATATGGCAAGAGCGTTGATGACATCATCGCTTATATGAACGAACTAGACGACAAGCTTAATATCATCCAGAACTTCGACGAAGAAAAGTCCAAACTGGAAGCTATTAAGAACGATAAATACCAAGCTTTATATGACGCAGCTACACACGTAAGCGAGCTCCGTCACGTAATAGCCGAGCACCTCGAATCATCAATGATTCAGGAACTGAAAGATCTTGATTTTGCCAACTCAGACTTCAAGATCAACATCGAGAAGCTTGAAGAAATCGGACCACTCGGATACGACCAGGTTGAATTCCTTATCTCAACCAACCCTGGCGAACCACTGATGCCACTCACCAAGATTGCATCCGGCGGTGAAATATCCAGAATTATGCTGGCTTTCAAACACATCATAGGAGATTCCGATGCAGTTGAAACCATGATATTCGACGAGATTGACACAGGAATTAGTGGCAAGACTGCTCTAACTGTCGGCAAGAAGTTAAATGAAATAGCAGACCACCATCAGATAGTCTGCATAACACATCTTCCACAGATCGCAGCTTACGGCAACGACAACTACCTCATCACAAAGAGCGTTGCAGACAGTTCATCTCACACAGAGATCAACCACCTCGATGCCGACGGCAAGATCAGCATGGTAGCAACCCTCTTCAGTGGCTCCAACGACGACAGCGCACTTGAAGCCGCAAGAGACCTAATCAACAAAGTAAATTTCTAATTGGGGTCACCCCTCATTAGACAAAAAGTCCAAAAGGGGACAGGCTTGAGCCTGTCCCCTTTCATTAAGTATTATATTAGTTTCTTTGCCTCATTATATTCCTGTACAGATACATTGAGGACTTTGCAAGCCTCCTCAATAGACAACTTCATGGATTTTATTAGTGCATCGACGCTTACAACTAATCTATTTGCATCTCCAATTTCCCTGCCTTCTTCGCGCTCTATCTGATAATGCTCATATAATGTCATGAATTCACCTTTCCAGCCAGCATTCTGCTTGGCTTCAAGAATTTTTTCATCGATTCTGTGAGTTAATGTGCTGTCAGCGTTTCCCCTACTTAAGTAGTTCAGGAATGCTCTCATTTCATCACTAATTATACCACATGTACTACGCGCATTTACAAACAATTTCGTCACGCCGTCATCGCAATCAACCGAGCTATCCTCGAGGCATTGGTTTTTGACAGTGTAGACAGGGAGTTTCTTATCGAACGGATCCCTTGTGTTAATAAAAATAATATAACTGCGCTTGAGTTCCTTGTAGTCGCCGCCTCTCTCGAACATATCAACATCAATCATACTCTGGTAATAGCGAGCTCGTTTTGGTAAATCCTTAAGATTAGCATTCTGCATCTCGATGTTATATACAGTATCTTTATCGTCTTCAAGATAAACATCCATCCGTACACCTCTGCCATCCGGTGTAATCTCAATTGGTCGCTGCCTGTCATTAGAAATGATCTCGCCTATCTTCTTACCAATAATTAGCTCAACAAGATCGCGACAAATGTCCTCATTATACTGCATAATCCTGCAAAACATGAAATCGTCAGTAAATGTCAACTCTTCATATTTTTTCATATAGTATCCTTTCTTCACCTCATTCTGGAGGGCTACAGAATGTGGTGCAATATAAGGATATCTCAACGAAAAAATGAAATCGAACGATTCTCAACCGATATCCGACATTTCAGCACCGAATTTCGTCATGCCTGTCCCTTTTGGACAAAAATCCAATGAGGGTTGACCCCAATAAAAAAAGACTTTCCACAACTATCCCATTGAATATGTGATATAGATTGTCTTTCCAACCCAGTTATGCTATATTAATCGTACGAGGAAGCCGATGAACGGTTATCCCTCGTTGGTTGATGAGATTAGCTCACGTCCCAACTCAGAATAAGGACGTGAGCTATTTTTATGTCAAAAAAAGCTCCTAATGTCTGTTATTATCTAACAAGGCGATAATTGCTACCAATAGCAATCCTGCAGAACAAAATGCCATTATTGCATTTATTGTTATATTCCTACGATTAAGAGTTCGAATGCGAGGTCTTTGTCGAGCTCGCCGGTCTTAATGTCGCGATCTATGTTGTAGGCATTGGTCAAGAGTTGCTTGAGGCGCGCCGGCCTGAAGGTTCTGGCTGCCTGATATGCCTTCTTCATTCTGAATTCGTTGATGCCTGTCATCTTGGCCATCTGCGGGATGCTGATGCCGGCGCGCTCCAGTTCGAGCGCATCGTACATGATCTCAAGTTGTTTGGTCAGCAGCGCGAGAACTGCCAATGCCCCGTCATCTTCTCTAATGATGGTCTCGGCGAGCTCCATTGCCTTGCCCTTATTACCCGCCATCATTGCATCAATCAGATTGAATACATATTTATCTTCCTTGCCTACGAGTAATTCGTCGATAATATCATTAGTTATATTATCGTCCACGCAGGCATTAGTTATCTTCTGTAAGTCACTATCGAGTTGAGATAAAGTATACTCACTCTCTTTGTTGTAGTATCCCGAGATATCAATAAGATAATTCATCTCGCGACTTCCGAGCATCTTACCTGCAGACTTTACTCTCTTATTAATGAAGCCCTGTAACGCGGCTTTATCCAATCTTGCAAACTCATATGCACCACATGCCTTCATTAATTTCTTGCCATATGCAGTAATATCGCCGGAATATTTACTCTCAATTAGGAATACGATGACACACTGTCCTCCCGGATTCTCGCAGAACTCACAGAGTGCATCGCCATCAACGTCAGTCGCTTTCTTCCTTGCTGGCAGGAAGTTACGAACTATAACAACTCTCTTATCAGAAAACATTGAGAATGCCCTTGCAGCACCCATAATATCTGCTGCAGAGCAAGTGTCACCATCAAGAAATTGCACATCAAGACTGCGGGCTGACTCATCAACATATCTTTCGATAATCTGGTCAACTGCCCACTCCATCAGGAAGTCCTCAGCACCATATAGGAACAGTGCATCGCGTGTTATTTCCTTCTTGAAGTCATTGTAAAAATCTTGGTATGCCATGGACTTATTATAGCAAAATTCACCCCACATTTATACGGATAAAATAATAAGAGTGCAGGCATAACCTGCACTCCTTATTATATGTCTCCCCCGAAAAGAACTTAAAATCCTTCTTACAATTAAAATATAGCACCCTGATTTGCACACAAAACGCACAATAGAATGCTATATAGATTAATTACTAGTTAAAATCTGTAAATTATTCGTTAAGAAGTGCACACGTTGTCTCTGCAAAAGAGTACTGAGACATGTATTCTCCGTGGAATAGCGATGTGTTCCCGTCGAGATAGTCGAAATAGTCGCAGTCGACTTTGTCTCTGTTGATGCGCATTCTGCCATAGGCTGTTTCGACTATGTCGACGCAGTCAAGTGCTGTGAGCGTGTTGATAAGATCGAGACGAATGTTGCTAAAGTATGAAGTCTTGTTCTCTTCGAATATTGCAGCGATGATTTCCTGTGTTGTAGCTTCTGCTCCAGCTCGATCGGTCAAGTACGCGAGCAGCTCCCTACTTTTCTTATACTTAAATGCTACCGGAACTCCATCTACGAGAACATCAAAATTGCCAAAACAACGCAGCTCGACACGTTTTTTCTGGCGTTCAGTAGGATATCTAAGATGCTCCAATGCAGTCTTAACCTTCTCAGTCGAAATAGGCTTGAGCAGATAGCCAGAACAATAGGTGTCGAGCGCATCCAATGCATATTCGCTGTATCCCGTGCAGAAAATAATGTTGCATTTCGGATAGAACTCTACTAGCTTCTTCGCCATAGTAATTCCATCCATAAAACGCATATTAATATCTAGAAAAGCAATATCTATCTTCTTCTCCTCAGCAAAAGCCATTGCTTCACTTGCCTTGGAGAAACTATAAATATTCTCTTCCCCTATTGCCTCTGTAACCGCACTTTCCAACTCGTTCAGTGCCGGAATTTCATCATCAACAAGTAAGATAATCATTTAGTAGTTCCCCCCCCCTAATAATGATAGTGGCCGTTGTGCCTTTTCCCGGTTCACTTGCGATAACGAGTTCTCCGCAATCCCTTGTCCTAAGTGAATTACGAACATTCTGTATGCCAAAATGATTTCTTCCATCATCCATCGGAGCGATTGGATCGAAACCAGGTCCGTTATCGCTAACCGTGATACATGCACCCTCGTCTGTTTTGGTAGTTGATATCTTTACCAATCCACCATCCTCATTCATTGTAGCACCGTACTTAACAGCATTCTCAACTATTGGCTGAACTGCAAGTGCAGGCAATGAAAAATCAGTATATTGGATATCGTATTCAACCTTAAGATCATCGCCAAAACGAAGTTGTTCGAGCATCAGATATGTCTTAATATGCTCGAGTTCCTTATCGAACGGTATCATTCGACCCTCTCCGATTGAGTCCATATTTGCACGCAGATAATCAGCAAAGTTGCCAATCGCAACGTACGCTTCTTCAGGGTCGGTTTTGGTCAAGTTACGAATTGCAGTTAGCGAATTGTACAGAAAGTGAGGACGAATCTGAGATAACATCAGTGAGGTCTGAAGTTCCATCTGAGCAAGTTCACGGTCAGCAAGTTCGGCCTTCTGTTGCAACAATTCTTCCTGGGTATCTCTGTAATCGCAGAGGAATACCGTATACGCTGCAAATAACAACATCATTCCAGAACTAGATGCAATAGTTACGTTAACATCTACTAAGTACCATATAAAACTAAGTATGATAGAACCTATTGGTATAATCGCAAAGCTTGCCAGCGACAGTTTTTTCTTCATCGGACAATGTTGTGGCAGTATATATACTAAATATGTCACGTAGTACAATCCAAAAGTTGTAATATCATAAAGCAATCCTGACCACACAAAATATCCCGATGAATCTACATAAAATACAAGTCCCGGTTTAAATAAATTAATTATATTCAACAATGCATAAACACTTGATATTATCACAATCCAAACAGTGAATATTTTCTGCCTGGAATCTGAAGGAAGTGATTCAACTTGGTAGAACCAGAACATAATATGAATACCAATTGCAACAAATGTGATTATTGTTTCAAAGACAAGCAGGAAAGTTTTCATTTCTGGATTGCCGGCATAAGTATCAAGCACCAAACAAACTGTCATACCGGAGAAAAACAGAATAGAAATTGCTGCAAAGAATTTTCCCATTCTATTATCTAGCTCATAGTTGATACCACAACCAACATATAACAGCCCGGCAAGTACCATTCCAAGAATAGAAATAACCTGCTTAAGATATACCAAATCCGTACTGAACGCAGTCATGTATATTGACCAAATATTGGCAGCGATAATCAAAAGTGACATCACTATGGCAATTATAACAATCACCTTTTGTCTTTTTATTCTTTCAATAATATCGTTGTTGTTACGCATTGAGATTTTCTTAGCCATTATTTATATATCGAATTATGTTTATCCTTAGATCTTCGTTGTATCCTCTATCGAATTGCATTCATGGGTACGTGAGTTAGTGTTCATATGTTGTGATTATATCAAAACAGTTAAAGATATTCCACGAAAGTAAATTATTCCATAGTATAAATGATGCAAACATCGGCATAAAAATTGAGTGCCGAGATTTTGATATCTCGACACTCTATTCTTAGAGATTATTGTCTTATCTATTTAGACTTAACACTCTTTACTGAAGAGAACTTAGTATAAGTGTATTTACCAGTTGAAAGCTTAACCATTCCACGAACTTTGTAGTAATATTTCTTACCCTTCTTTAACTTCTTGGAATCGGTGTAAGTCTTCTTGGATGTTGTTGCCAATTTCTTGAATCCTGATGACTTCTTAGTTGATCTGTAAATCTGATACTTAGCAACATACAGACCCTTATCAGCAACTTTGTATGTCAGCTTATTCTTGCCTCTCTTTACTGCTTTAACCTTAGATACTTTACCCTTAGTTGCCTTAGCCATTCTTGTGAGTTCTTCGTCTGCTCTCTGCTCCATTACATTCTGCTTGAGTTCAGAAACAATACCGTCAAGAACAATCTTGTTATCTGCAAGAGTCTTTGTTGTATCATACTTCGCATTATCAATTGCAGTCTTAGCATCAGTTACAAGTTTCTTAACTGCATCTGAATCATCAGTAGTGAGCAACTTGTCGCATTCTGCCTTAGCAGTTACCTTGTATGCGTTGAACTGCTGCTCATTTGTTGGAGCAGGAGCTGGTGTTGGCTCAGGTTCAGTTCCAGGTGCATCAACATTAAGATTTACAATAATAGCATTATCTTCCTCACCGTCAGTAAGATTACCGTCACTAAATGCCCAGCCGGTAGAGATAGAGCCTTTATCCAAAAAGTCTACTTTATTGTTATTTACAGTTACCTGAATAAACGTTTTATCGTTATAGTAAAAAGCATACCCATCTTTAGCTTTGCATCTGATTTGAATAAGGGCTTCAAGTCCGGAAACGTTCGGTGTCTCATCCAAAGGTCTCGGAACATCTTCGATAAATTCGTACCAAACAAGATCTCCATACTCGGCATCAGTTGCAAGTGCAAAACGCATATTGTCACCTTCATGGAAGATGACACCCACAACCTCTGCTTCGTAATTTGCACCATTCAAAGCGGTTACCGTAGGTAATGTATTGACATCCGTGTAGTCGCTTACAGTTAATGCTACGTTTTTGATGGATTCTTTGGGAGCGGGGGAAACTTCAACCGTAGTTTTACATACAACATCTGTAGTTGATTCTGCCTTACTGGAATCTTTGAATGAATCTTTATCTATGGTTAATGTAACTTCAAACGTACCGGATACGGACTGCCTAAAGTCTGTAATCTCAACTTTGTCCGGCTTAAATGTCTCAGAAGCTGTCTTACCTTCGTTGAAAACTGTAATTTCTGTTTCCTTAAGAGCAGCCTTAGCGGCATCTTCGCCAATACCAAATGCCAAAGGTTCGATAGTGCCTGCTTCAGCAGAGGCTACTGTGAATACGTCAGCAATCGCTATGCCCCAACCGTCTCTCGGGATTTCGTAGTTCGTTCCGTCCTTTATAGCTTGAGAATTATTCGAAATATTGAATAATATCATAGCTCTTTTGAAGCACCTGAAGGAACTGTAACATCGATTGTGAAAAACGGTGATGTTCCGATTGAAACACCGGCCTCATTGCTGAAATTTGCCTTTGCAGAACCGTCTTGCGAATCGATTTTGATTTCTGTGAAGCTGATGCCGTTGGCACCTACGATATTCGTGAACTTAACAGCTGGATCTGTATTGGGTGACAATCCTACAGTGGCCGATGTGTAGGTTCCCTCCCCGAGATAAACTTCAGCGGTAAGCTTTGCGCCCGGCTTTGCTTCATTAATTACAGTTCCGCTTGCATTTTTGAATATTACTTTAAAACTAGATAATTTTGCACTATCTGCAAATGATATACTTGCCATTGCCGGCATCATAGTTACCACCATTGCGAGTGATAGTAAGATGCTAAATAGTTTCCTTTTCATATTATTCATTCCTTTCATAATTGTTTTCTACGTAATAATGTTTTACCTGTTAGATAGGTTATAATCTATAGCCAACTTTTTACTTATATATGTTTATACTATATGAGGTTGCACCTCATTTTAAAGGTAAAGAATCTCACAAAAATACCGCCAGTGAGAATTCACTTATGCGATTCCTATCGGCGGCATATTTTTTGTTTTCAGTTTATTTCGATCTGCGACATATCCAGTGCATAGCCGTTAGCAGTCTTGACTAATACGCCTTGCGCATCATGTTCTTTGAATGTATCACTCATGGCATTGACAAGGGAATATAGGTACTGTCGATTCTTACTGATTAATTCCTTCTTGTGATCCCACAACTGCTCACACAGCTCATCTACTGTTGCATCCTCCCCTTTCTGTTCAAGTAGCAGGGAAAAGAGCTGGACTATCTTCCTACGTTTGAACACAACCGGTTGTCCTTGTCTGTCAACAATGTGAATCTGATTTCCACTGCCTGTGACGGTGAGAAGTTTGTGTGCGCATATGCTGTTCAGGATTTCTTCTATCTGTTTCTCTTCTATTGGCTTGAGCAGATAGCCATCTACGATGCCGCGGTTGATGCTCTCAATGGCATACTGTGGGTATCCCGTGCAGTAGATGATCTTGCAATTTGGCTGCAGGCTGCGCAAGTTCTGGGCAAAGTCCAGTCCGTTAGCACTTCCGAGCATGATATCTACAAATGCAATGTCTATTTTCTCAGTCTTAGCGCAGGCTAGTGCATCTGCTGTGTTGTCGAAGCTGTGTAGCTTCTCAACGTTTGGCTTATCTTGCAGCATACTGACAAGTAGTCTTAGTGCCAGCGGTTCATCGTCAATGCACAGTATGTTCATTTGCTGCACCTCCTTTAGGTATTATAATCTCGCACACCGTTCCACCATTGTCCCCGGTGCGAATAGTCAGACTGCCTCCGCAGAGTGTTTGCAGTCTATCGCGGCAGTTGGCGATACCAAGATGTGTGCGTCCGTCTTCAGGCTGCTCTTTATAGCCTACACCGTTGTCCGCAACAAGTACAGTATATTCTGATTGCGTCTCTGTTGCAGATATGGTGATCTTGCCCTTACCGTGTATGCCGTGAGTTATGGCATTTTCCACCAGCGGCTGTATTGTCATGGTCGGTATCTCAAACTTTGTGCAGGAGATATCGTACTCCGCCTGCAGATGTGGAAATCGGATCTGCTCGATAGCGATATAGTTTTTCATATTTTCCAGTGCCTTTTCAAATGGCACCATCTGATTGCCTGACATGTCCACATAGTTCTCCCTGAGATATCCTGCGAACATTCTCGTTGCCCTCTCTGCCTCCGGTGGATCAAAACGGCACAGTGCTACGATTGAGTTTAATGTGTTAGCCACGAAATGCGGATTGAGCTGAGATAGCATCAGCTCTGATTTAATCTCTGCAAGTGTTGTCTGCTGACGCAGGAGTAGTTCTTTACTCTCAACGTAATCTCCGAAGAATACAACATAGGTTGCCATCAGCAAGAAAATATATGCGATTGAAAACACTGTACATTCAATACCTGCCACATACCATATTGCTGTCATCACAATAGCAAGCATCGGCAGCACTGCAAAGCTGGCAAGAGATAGTTTCTTCCTCAGCGTACATTTCTGCGGTAGGATGTATAGCAAATACGTCAGATAGAATAACGAGACGAAGATGATTTCCAGTGTTTCGCCTGAAGAAATCAGATTACCTGATGCATCCACAACAAATAGAATACCAGTAAATGGGTTAACAGCCAGCATTACAAGGTAAGTCGCTATTAGGATATATATCCATAGTGTAAAATATATCTGTGCACTATTTTTTGGTAGAGTTGCACACTGGTATCGCCAGAATAGGAAATGTACTGCTGTAGAACAGATTGCCGTAATCGTCTGCAACGCCATTATCGCAGTTCTTGCCGCGGCGTTTCCTGTAAATACATCCATCATTCCTGACAAGAACAGTGTGAAATACAGCAAGACGGATATAGCTGCTAAGGTGTCAACTTGATGCGTACTATCTTGAATGTTAAAGCAACAGCAGATGAACAGAATGACGGCAAATATCATTCCTGTAACGGCAAGCAACATCTTAAGATAGTCATCATTCTCCTGCAATAGTCCACGCGAATAAGCAACAAGCAAACTGAAAATAAGCAGCGCAGTCATAACGCAGCCTGTTGTTATATATATTGCTTTTTTCCACTTTGAGATTGCTACACTTTGCATTGTTCCCATAGTTACCTCTGACTTAATTTCTAAATCGACAACTTATATAATGCATACTGATTCAAACTAATGCCCTCTTTCTTAGCCTCAATAGCAAGTCGCTGATGAAGGCTTTTTGGTATTCGTAAATTAAATTTACCACTATAATCATTTTCAGAAATTGGAAGCGGAATATTCTTATTTAGTTCAATCATTGTTTCAAAATATAGTTCCATAGCCTCTCTTATATTGTGATTTAATTCTTCTGGTGAATCACCATGACTCATACAGCCATCTAGTTCGAGCACTTTGCCGAAGAAATAGTGTCCGGAACTGTCATCTCTTTCCTGAACCATGATTGTATATTTAAGATTCATATAGTCTTCAACCGTCTTTGTATTATTCATTGCTGTTCTCCTATCTTTTTCAAAGTTTCCTCAATATAGCATTCATTAATTGGATTATGTTTCGGAATTACTATAGTTTTGCTGTTTTCATCATTTACATAAATAATGTGGCTCCCTCTTTGTCTTTTTATATAGAAACCTTTATTAAATACAACTCTTTCTAGTTCTCTTGGTGTAATAGAATTAGGCGAAGTCTTCATCTTCTCTATTATCTTTTCAACTGTTGGCATTTTGCCTCCTTTCTTATAGTACCGCATTCGGTACTACTATTCAATAATAATTAATGCAAGATATCAATTATCAATCTGTTCTTTCGTATGTCTACACCTACTGCTCCACTTATATCTGTCCGATATACAGCAATCCCGTGATTATGTAGTCTATCCAAAATCTCTTGATGTGGATGGCCGTATGTGTTGTTGGCACCGACCTGGATGACTGCGATGCTAGGGCTAACTGCATCGAGAAATTGTTCTGATGAGCTAGTCTTACTGCCATGGTGGCCGACTTTAAGAATGTCGCAGTCCAGGATGTCGGTGCCGCGATAATGTTCTACCATTGCAAGTTCATCGGGTTCTGTTAGGTCTCCCGTTATCATTGTCTTCGTATTGTTGTAATGAATGATGTAGACGGTATTATTCTCATTGGCATTGTCAGACAACTGTTGTTCTGTATAGGGTTTAATCGGCCAAATTGGCTCTATCCAGACATTTTTCCCAAGTCTTGCGTTGTTGCCTATGCTCGCTTGAAGAATGTTTTTAATCGGATAGATTTCCTTAAGTTCTTCTATTCCTTTATAGTGGTCAGTGTGTTGATGTGTTATTAACGCCAAGTCGATGTTGCGTGCATGGTTCTTAAGAAGATACGGCTTAAGAGTGTTCTTTCCTACGTTATAAGTTGCACTTCCACCACCGTCGATGAGCACGTCATTGTCTCCGGCGCGAATGTGAGTGCAATCGCCCTGGCCAACGTTGACAAAAACTATCTCATCATTAAGGTACTGATTGTGAGTGGCGATGCCGATACAGAGCGCAGGCAGCAAGAGCAACGGGATCATACGTTTGATTGTTTTGGTCTCATTCCGCAGCAGCTTAATTCTCGTCCACTCTGAAGTTGCAAAGAATATCAGGAGATAATATGCAACAAGAACGCCAATGCTGATGCCTTGAATATCTGTAACGAATAGTCTATCGAATGTTAACTTCTCGTTCAGATTTACTATAAATTCAGTCAGCGAACTGATTATCGTTACAGCCCAGCTCGGCACAAAACCCACGTACATCATAGTGGCAAGAGCGAGAATGCATGCTGGAACCAGAATCGACGCCAGGAATATGATCGGGATATTGACAAACATCGAGCTGATGTTGAAAGCCGAGTAACTGTAAGCAACCATTGGCGCGACTGCTAACTGTATTGCTACCATCACAGCCATTCCTTCGCCTATATAATGTGATAGAGGTTCAGTCAGAAAACATATTCCCAGGAGCGCCAAGAACGACATCTGAAAACCAGTATTAACCAAGTTGTAGGGATTGTATAAGAGCAGAATTATTGCTGCCGTGCTGACACTTGTAAGGAGGTCTGGAGTCCGCCTCGCGTATATCGCGAGGATGCTGATACTCAGCACCAGCACCGCCCTCGCGGTGCTCGGACTCCAGCCAGTCATCTCACCATAGAGCACAATAACCACAATAATAGTTGCCGTTATCAGCTTGCTTTTCTTCTTCCTTGTCAGAACCTTCAGCAAAGCAAACAAGAATCCAACATGAAGACCACTAACAGCAAGAATATGCCCCGTTGAATTCGAGTTAAATTGCTCCAAAGTCTCCTCATCTATCTCCGACTTATCTCCGAACACAATACCCCTCAAGAACCCTTCAACGCCCTCTTTGCAACAGCGGGTCAGACCTGTTGTTGCATTTTCGCAACAACAGGTCTGACCCTCCGTTGCAAAATAGCTTAAAAACTTTTCTCTCGTCTCAACAATCTTATTACGATATGCCCAATAACACTTAGAAATAAAACCTTTAATGCCAGGTTCCTCGGCCGGCATCATATCTACCTTCATTGACTTACATTTATAAGTCAGCCTTATCCCTTTGCTATACAGATAAGACCTATAATTAAAGCAACCGGGATTCTCAAGGCCGGCCGGAACTCTCGCTTCACCATACACCGTCACAATTGCACCCATCAGCCCGTTCCTAACGGGTACATTTTCCTCTGATGTACCCGTTAGGAACGGGCTCAGAGGTGCATAATAATTCATCATTATCTTGCCTGCACCATGAAGCGACATGGGCTTAATAATTAATCTATAATACTCACTGCTCTGCCAAGCAGCGACATTATCATTACTTCTCTTCTCAATACCAACTATTCTGCCCTGCACACTGGTTATATTCTCTATCGCGACTTCTCGCTTATTCTCATCCAATATTCTTCCATTCATCTGAATATATTCGAAAGAGAACACAACAAAACCGACAATCATAAACGCTATCAGAACACGTCGCTCGAAGTCGCTACGTTCCGGTCTATACTCAAGATCGATTTTGCGCACGATAAGAGCAACGCCCAGCATCATAATTATCGGCATTAGATATTTATTACATTCGAAGAAGAGATAGCCGCTCGCTATCCCCACAACCAGCATCGAGGCATAGGCAAACATTTTGCGCCTCAGCATATCAACCTCTTTCCGGTAGCGATGAAGAACTTAATTATAATAAAAAAACACGGCCCGAGGAGGCCATATTTTTGCGTGTTAGAAATGTTGAATATCGTGAGCGAGGTGTGTCCCCTTGTTGCAATTTTGCAATTTAGGTCTGACCCGCTGTTGCATTACTCTTTGATTGAAGCAATCTCAGCGCTACGGTCAGCCGCCTTGAATACAGCAGAGCCGGCAACGATGATATCAACGCCAGCTTCCTTAACGAGGTGAGCATTTGCGGAGCCAACACCACCGTCAACCTCGATCAAATAATTACAAGGTGTGTCCCCTTGTTGCAATCCTGCAACTTGGGTCTGACCCGCTGTTGCAAAATAGCGAATCTTCGGCAGGCAGCTATCCATGAATTTCTGGCCGCCAAATCCTGGTTCAACGCTCATAACGAGGATGAGGTCGATGTCGGCCAGGTATGGGTCGAGGACTTCAGGAGCTGTGCCAGGTTTAATTGAAACGCCGGCTTTGACGCCGCAGGAATGAATGTGGTCAAGTGTAGCCTTGAGGTCATCGCAAGCTTCGTAGTGAACAGTGATGAACTCGGTGTTGTCAGTTACGAATTCCTCGATGTAACGGTCTGGTTTTTCGATCATCAGATGAACATCGTAAGGAACTGTTGCGACCTTGTTCAGGCTCTTCATTACGGAAGGTCCGAATGAAATATTAGGCACGAAAGCGCCATCCATAATATCGATGTGCAGGTAGTCGATACCCCTCTCACATACGTCTTTAACATCCTCACCAAGTCTTGCGAAATCGCAAGCCAGAATTGAAGGGCTTATTTGTGCCATTTCTTTACCTCCTCGACCATCATTAGGTATGAATCGTATCTTGATCTATTGATTTCACCGGCCTCCAGCGCCGCCTTGACGCAGCACTCCGGCTCGTTGATATGCATGCAATTAGCGTATTTGCAGCCTCCCAGGCGCTCGCGCATCTCCGGGAATAAGGATTTGACATCGGCTTCGTCCATCTCCGGCATGTCCAGCGAAGTGAAGCCCGGCGTGTCGTAAACATTGGTGCCATCGGCCAAAGCGAATATCTCTACGTGCCTTGTAGTGTGGCGACCACGCTGGGTTTTGTCTGAGATCGAGCCGGTAGCTACTTCGTCTGCTCCCTCAAGGAGATGGTTGGTAATAGTGCTCTTGCCTACGCCAGACGGACCAGCGAGCGCAACATTGCGTGCTGCCGTGATGCGGCGCAGCTCGTCTATTCCTTCCCCCGTTACACCATTTACTGCGACTGTCGGATACAGATTCGCATAAGTATCTATTAATCGATGTAGCTCGGCTTCGCCGACCTTATCCTTCTTGGAAATGCAGACCGCTACATCGATGTTTTTGGCCTCGCAAGCAGCGATCAGCTTGTCTATTACTGGCAGATTCGGATCCGGACCTGCCGCTGCAAAAACAACCACCAGCATCTCAAGATTGGATACTGGCGGTCTTGTTAGATAATTTTTGCGCTCCACAACACGATTAACGATGCACTCGTTATTAGCATCGATCTCGTAGTCAACGATGTCACCAACATAGATAAGTTCCTTGTTTCTCTTGAGATTACCACGTGCTTTACCCATAACAGTCTGCTGACCGTCATTCACATAGTAAAATCCGCCAATTCCCTTAACTACTCTTCCTGTCATCGTCACCTTCTTGCGAGCTATTTAGTCTTTCTTCTTCTTATCATCTGGCATTGGTTCAGGTGGTTCCTCACCCTTGCTGACTGAGATATCAATTGATGTACCCTTGTCCAGCTGAGTGTTAGCTTCATACTGCTGCCACATTACATAACCGTTTCCATATACATCACTGTAATCATAAGTGATGTCACCAACTACGAATCCGGCTGCAGCAATTGCCTTCTTAGCTTCACTGAGTGGCATGCCATTCATTGCAGGAACATTACCCTTTTCCTTGCCCTTACCATCACTGACAGTGATGTTAATTCTGCTCTCTTTGTCGAGCTTGGTTCCAGCTGTAGGATCCTGAGAAAGAACAGTTCCTTCCTTCTCAACAGAAGTTTCAGTCTTAACAGATCCGAGCTCATATCCGTACTGCTTCAGATAGTCTTCGACATCTTCCTTCTTCATTCCTACTACATTAGGAACTACACCTTCCTTAGAGCCCTTACTGATGTTAACAGTAATAGTACCGCCCTTAGGTGTCTCCTCTCCTGGCAACGGGTCCTGCTGACATACTCTGCCTTCAGGGACATCAGTTGAATATATGTCTTTGCCCTGTTTGAGCTTGAATCCGGCATCATCGCACTCTTGCTGTGCCTGTTCGAGAGTCATGTCACTAAGATCTGGAGCTGGCTTGGTTGAAGAGAATACGCCAAACTTCAGCATTAGTAAGAATGCGATAAGAAGAACAACAAATCCTGCTGCGCAAGCAATAATAATCATTTTCTTCTTATCCTGCTTGCTCTTCTTCTTTTTCTTCTTCTTTCTCAGCTCTTCCTCGTACTCTTCGTCTTCTTCCATCTGAGCTCTGCGCTGTGCGCGCTTCTCGATAACTGTTGAAGACTCAGCAAAGAGGTCCTGTCCAACTACTGAGGATACGAAAGCAATGTTATCCAGCTCTTCGATCATCTCTTCAGCACTTGAATATCTGTTAGTCTGATACTTGTTAGTAGCCTTCATAACACATCTCTCCAGTGCAGGTGGAATACCTGGAACAACCTGGCTAGGAGGAGTAATCTCCTCATTGATGTGCTTTAATGCAACGGATACAGGGTTGTCTCCATCGAAAGGAACCTGTCCAGTCAGCATCTCGTACATAACAATACCGAGTGAATAGATATCGGAACGCTCATCAACGTAGTTTCCTCTTGCCTGCTCAGGTGAGAAGTAATGAACTGATCCGATGATCTTATTTCCAGTTGACAGAGTTGCGTCGTTAACAGCTCTTGCGATACCAAAGTCCGCCAGCTTAACAACTCCATCAGTTGTAATCATGATGTTATGAGGCTTAACGTCTCTATGAATAATCTTATTCTTATGAGCGACTCTAAGACCGCTGGCTACCTGTTTGGAAATGTCGATAACCTTACGATAATCCATAGGTGCTTCTTCTGCGATAACCTCGTTCAGAGTGCGACCCTCAATCAGCTCCATAACGATGTAGTTGATGTTTCCTTCTCTACCTACATCGTAAACGCCTACGATATTAGGATGAGAAAGTCCAGCCGCAGCCTGTGACTCACGCTTGAAATTCTCAACGAAAGTCGCATCCTTGCAGAACTCAGGACGCAGAATTTTGACAGCGATGTATCTGTTCAGCAGCTTGTCTTTACCCTTGTAAACGACAGCCATACCGCCATCACCGATTTTCTCCAGAAGCTCATATCTTCCTGATAATAATCTGCTACCCATACGCTATTCCTCCACGCAGTAACATACTACTGAAATGTTGTCGTTACCACCATTGTCATTGGCCATTCCTACAAGATCCTCGGCGACAATCATCATGTCGTCGAATCTCAGCATCTTAGCCAAAATAGTGCGATCATCGAGCTCGTCATAAAGGCCATCACTGCAGAGCAGAACTCTGTCGCCAGCCTGAACCGAAACGCTAAAGCAATCAGGCTCGTTGTTAGCGTTAGCGCCAATTGCTCTTGTGATTACGTTCTTACGAGCATGTGTTGTAGCTTCTTCCCTGGTAATCGCACCCATCTTAACCAGATCGTTAACATAAGTATGATCATCGGTAATCTGCTGAATCGCACCGTTGTGAATCAGGTAAACTCTACTGTCACCAATATTAGCAACATACAGAGTATCACCCTTAAGATATGTAAAACACAATGTAGTTGCCATGCCAGCATACTGAGGCTTGGCTTCTGACAACTTAATTATGAACTGATTAACGTAGTTAATTGCTGCTCTGAAATATCTGAAGATCTCGTCACTGTCACTCAGCCATTCAGGCGGATTGTGCAGAATGAATTTCTCGAGTGCATCGAGAGCGGACTGACTGGCAATCTCGCCAGATCTGTTACCGCCAACACCGTCAGCCAGCATGCATATCTTCTTATCCAGCATCACCTTAACGGCATCTTCATTTGCAGGTCTTCTTCTTCCTCTATCAGTTAAATAACCTACCTTCATTTCTCTCCTTCTTTGCAACAACGGGTCAGACCTAAATTGCAGAATTGCAACTCGGGGACACACCTCGTTCGTGTTCTTGTGGAAAACTACTGTTTCTGTAATATGCAGTAGTAAAAGCCCACTTTGTTATTATATGGCAAAATGCTCTGTTTTTCAATAATTTGAGCCAAGTTACCGACTTCGGCCAAAACGCGCTCTACCACTCCGTCGTTCTCGTCTTGGTTAATCGTACAAGTTGAGTACTCGATGTAACCACCTGGCTTGGCGTAAGAGATCGCGTTCTTCAAGATTGAAGCTTGTATATCTGTCAGCTCCTTGTAGCTGCTAACATCCGTTCTTAACTTGATCTCTGGCTTGGATGGAATTACTCCAAGGCCGGAGCACGGTACGTCGGCGAGGACGTAGTCGAATCGGTTGTCGAAGTCCTTGCGGTGCTGTGTACCGTCAAGGAGTTCGGTTGTGATGATATCGATGCCGAGGCGACGGGCCTGGGCTTCAATTAGTTCAAGTCTGTGGTCATATACATCGCAAGCTGTTATGCTGCCTTGGTTGTTCATGATTTCTGCCATTGCGCAGGTCTTGCCGCCCGGAGCCGCACACATGTCCAGGACGTCCGCGCCCGCGTTCGGTGCGAAGGCCTCGATGGCTTCAATTGATGACAGGCTCTGAACAGAGAACTTGCCAGCCTTAAAATCTTCTCCACCAATGACATTTCCACCTTCAACAATTACAGGTTCAGGCTTCTCACCCTTCAATCTATTCGGTCTCAGAACCAGAGGCGCTGGAGAATCCAGTGCTTTCATTATGTCATCAGCTTCATCACCATACTGCTTGCGAATTAAGGCTTCTAATTCAACCGGAAAAGTTCCGCACGCGTCGAGCTGCTCGCGCTCTCGTAAGAAGCTGCGCAGCATTCCATTTACAAATCCATCTGAGCCCTTGGACACTTTGCGCGCGAGCTTCACTGCCTCGTTAACTGCCGCATGATCAGGCACAGAATCAAGGGATTCTATAGCGTAGATTCCCATACGAAGAATAATAAGGGTGCGATTCTTGATGCCCTTGATTCCCTTGGCAGCAAGCTGATCAATGTAATGATCGAGCTTCAGGGTATCACGAATCACGCCCTTAACAAACGTGCGAACGAAGCCAGTCGAACAGTTCGGATGCTGCTCTATGGCTTCGTTAATTGCTATATTCGAGAATGCGTCGTCAATATAGACGGCTTTGAGTGCATTAAATGTTGTTATCCAGTCCAAACTTATCTCCTACCTTAAGAGCGTGGCCACGCATGAAGTCACCGGCGGACATGCGTTTCTTGCCCTGCAGCTGCTGCTCGAGAATCCTGAGTTTACCCTCAGCGCAGTTAATTGTGTAGTAGTTCTTGCCGATATCAGCGACAGTGCCAGGCTCACCATTAGGCTTCTCATCAAGAACTTCAGCCTTGAAGAACTTAACCTGCAGACCATCGAGATAGCTGTACAGAGTTGGCCACTCATAGAACGCTCTCATCTTGCAGTCGAGCACGTCAGCTGATTCGTTGAAATCAGTCGCACCGTCCTCTTTCTTCATCATACCGCAATGAGTTGCGATTGCGTCATCTTGCTTGGTATATGTAGCGCTGCCATCAGCGATAGCCGGAATAGTCTCAATTAGCAGCTTGGCGCCGGCATCAGCCAGCAGTTCAGCAACCTCAGTAATATTCTTGCCCTCGATATCGCAAGTAACCTTGCTAATCATATCGCCGGTATCAAGTCCAACGTCCATTCTCATGATAGTAACGCCGGTCTCCTTGTAACCAAGACGAATTGAAGTCTGCATTGGTGAAGCACCGCGAAGATCCGGTAGCAACGATCCGTGAACGTTAATGCAACCGAACTTTGGAATATCAAGAACGCTCTTAGGCAGTATCTGTCCAAAAGCAGCGACTACTATCATGTCCGGAGCGATTTCTGCGAGACGTGCGATAAACTCCTCATCCTTACGAATTCGTACAGGCTGCGCAATCTCGAGACCTGCCGACTCGGCGAGCATCTTAACCGGTGAAGGGATGATTTTGTTACGATTGCCCTTCTTGTCCGGCTGAGTTACAACCAGCGGAATCTCGTGTCCGTCATCTATTAGAGCTTGTAATGAAGGAACCGCAAATTCAGGAGTTCCCATGAAAACAATCTTCATCAAGTCCTCCTAGTCTTCAGCTTCCTCTTCCTCGGCCTCTGCCGCGATCATAGCGTCATGCTCCTCGTTAGTCATGATATCTCTAGCTTTGTCAGTATAGAGAATACCATCGAGGTGGTCGTATTCGTGGCTCATTACGATAGCTGCAAAATCTTCGAAATCATACTCGTGCCATTCGCCATCGAGTCCCTGAGCCTTCATCTGGATATGAGTTGGACGATTAACATATCCAACGTAACCAGGATAGCTGAGGCAACCCTCGCAAGACTCCTGAGAACCCTCGCGCAGAGTAATTTCTGGATTAATCATGAAATAAACCTGATCGATTTCTTCGTCTTCTGCATCTGGATAAGGACGAGCAACGAAGTATCTCTTCATAACACCAATCTGAGGTGCAGCAAGACCTACACCGAGATTCTCTTCCATTGTCTCGACCATGTCGTTCATAGTCTCAACAAGTCTTGGAGTAATCTCTTTGACAGGTTTGCACACCTTAGTCAGAATTTCATCACCTTTAAGTACGATCTTTCTTAATGCCATTTATATCATCTCCTAATATGGATTTACGTCAATTTCTATATAACAGTCGGCGCCCGACTGAATCATGCGTTCTCTGTAATCGAGATAAGCCTTCAGATAGCCGTTTCTTGTGCCAACCGGTGCTTTGATCATGAAAGAAACGCGGCGTTTGCCGTCAATTCTTCGCTCTTCCTCAACCGGTCTTAGAACGACTGCGCCTTCAGGCATACCCTTCATCGAAGCCAAAACCTCACGGAAGTGAGTCGCGTATTTCATTGCGCTAGTTTGCGATGAATCGGCCTGGCTGTCGGAAGCCTTCTTCTCCGTAAAGCTCACTGAAATTATATCACTGAAAGGCGGATAATTCATAACGTTTCTGTGAACAAGTTCCGCCTCATAGAACGAATTGTAATCGCCGGCCGCGGCATCTGCAATTATGTCGCTATCCGGTTCATAAGTTTGAATGATTACCCTGGACTGACCTCCAGCGCGGCCGGCACGTCCTGCTACCTGAGTAATCAACTGATAAGTTCTCTCTCCAGCCCTGTAGTCAGGAATATTGAGACCTAGATCAGCGTTGATAATGCCAACAAGACCGACATTTCTGAAGTCTAATCCCTTGGCAAGTATCTGTGTTCCAACCAGAATATCGGTCTTACCATTCTGGAAGTCTTTAATTACTTTCTTAATCTCAGTTGCAGAAGAAGCTGTATCGAGGTCGAACCTTGCCACTTTCTTATCCGGCCACATCTCCTGGACACTGTCTTCAACCTTTTCTGTACCCGTTCCAACGAATCTTAAGTACTGGCTATCACAGTCAGGACATGTCTTAGGAACCGGTTTCTTACGTCCGCAATAATGGCAGACACAAGCATTACTAGCCTTGTGATATGTCATTGTAATGCCGCATTCCTCACAAGTCATAACATAGCCACAATCAGGACAGATGATATGAGTTGAGAAGCCACGACGGTTAAGGAACAAGATGGCCTGCTCGCCACGGCTAAGAGTCTTACTCATCTCTCCAGCAAGGCGCTCGCTAACAACACCAAAATTGCCATTGCGAACTTCCTTCTTCATATCCACAATCTCAAGCTCCGGCATAACGCTCTCGCCAACCCTCTTATTCATCTCAATCAGCTGATAAACGCCCTGGCTCGCACGCCAATAAGACACAACAGAAGGAGTGGCTGAGCCAAGAACAAGAGTTGCACCATTTAACTGGGCGCGCTTGAAGGCAACATCTACTGTCTCAAACTTTGGATTGTGATCAGACTTGTAAGTTGACTCGTGCTCCTCGTCAATAACAATAACTCCAATATTGTCAAGTGGAGCAAAAACCGAAGTTCGCGCGCCCACAACAATCTTAGCCTCTCCTCTTCTGATGCGAAGCCACTCATCCAGCTTCTTAGAAGTGGTAAGTTTGCTGTGTAATGTCGCTACCTTCTTCTCTCCAAATCTCTCAATGAATCTCTGCTCTACCTGTCCTGCCAAGGCAATCTCAGGCAGTAGCACAATCGCAGTCTTTCCAAGGTCCAGAGCTGTCTTAACCGCCTCCATATATACCTCAGTCTTACCGCTGTTGGTAACGCCCTTGATAAGATATGTTGATGCCCCACTTTTAGCACCATCATTGCCGGCGGCCCTAATGGAACCGCATATTTTGTCGGCCGCCGAACGTTGTTCAGGCGTAAGTTCGAAGTCCGGCGCCTTTCCTTCCTCCGACCTTTCTTTCTTATTCTTAGCCATCTCACGCTTACCATTAACCGTGAACATCTTAATGGCATCGATATATTTAACGCCATATCTCTGGCGCATCCATTTAGCAGTCTCGATTATCTCTGGAGTCAGCGAACGCTCGCTATCATACGACTCAATAGACTTGATTTTGGTCGTATCAAACTTCGGAACAACATCGCTCTCAACGCAATACGCATCGAGCAATTTCTTCCGCGTTCCAAAAGAGACCGTCAGCTTGGCCCCTACCTGCACCTCATCGGGCGCACTGTAAGTGAAGAAACTGTCGGTCTGCTCCGCCTTATTATCGATAATTACATTAATGTATCTACTCAAGTGTGTCCCCTTGTTGCAATTCTGCAATTTAAGTCTGACCCTCTATAGCAAAAATATCTTGTTTGCCTTGCATTCTTCATTCATGTCTTCCGGCCATACAGCTACCTGAACTTCACCGATGTGGGCCTTCTTTAAGAAGAACATGCAAAGTCTGGACTGGCCGATACCGCCGCCGATTGTAAGTGGCAGCTGGTCGTTAAGGATGCTCTGGTGGAATCTCAGTCCGCGGCGCTCCTCGTGGCCGGACAGCTTGAGTTGACGATCCATTGCTTCGGCATCAACACGAATACCCATTGATGAGATCTCAAACTGATCCTGCAGAACGTCGTTCCAGAGAATGATATCTCCGTTGAGTTCCCAATCGTCATAGTCAGGAGCTCTCATATCGTGAGGCTCACCGGACTTCAGCTTGCCGCCGATACGCTTGATGAAGACTGCACCGTACTCCTCTGCCGCACGACGCTCACGCTCTTTGGACGTGCAATCAGGATACCAATCCTCGAGTTCCTGGGAATCAATGAACTTGATGCGGTCAGGAAGACCAACACCACCGAGCTCAGGATAGAGATCGTCAACGTAATCAGCGAGGTCAATCAGACATCTGTAGATGATACGAACTGTCTGCTCGAGATACTTATCGTTGCGCTGATCAGCTGTGATAACCTTCTCCCAGTCCCACTGGTCAACGTAAATTGAGTGAATATTGTCAAGCTCTTCGTCACGACGAATCGCATTCATATCTGTGTAAAGACCACGGCCGACCTCAGTGTGGTAACGACCGAGAGCCATTCTCTTCCATTTTGCCAGTGACTGAACCACCTCAACGTGGCGCTCGTCGAGGTCCTTGATTGTGAAATCAACACGACGCTCAACGCCGGACAGATTGTCGTTCAGACCTGTCTCAGGGAATACGAACAGTGGCGCAGAAACTCTTCCCAGATTCAGAGTGTGTGCCAGCTCTCTCTGGAAGAAATCCTTGATGCGCTTGATAGCGCGCTGTGTTTCTGTTGGGTTCAGAATAGGATCGTAACCCTGTGGTACGTATAACTTGCTCATTATTTCTGTGCCTCCTGTGCTATTCTTGCATAATCGCAGCCGCAAAATCCTTGTCTGTACAGTCCGTACTGTTTCGACATTTCGACACTGCGTGCGAATCCATTTTTCTTCTTAAAATCTACATCGAGGTAAGTTACCCCGTATTCACCATCCAGGATCATTCCTAGAGTCTTAATTGCGTCATAATTCTTGTGAGGGCTAACCGACATCGTCGTTGTGAAGTAATCAAACTTCATCTCCTTGGCCTGACGCGCTGTCTCAGTAAGTCTCATCGAGAAACAAACATCGCATCTCTTGCCACCCTCCGGCTCATCTTTCAAAGCCGCCGTTTTATCGAGCCAGCGCTGTACATCGTACTCACCCTCAATGAAATTCACCGTAAACTCGTCCTTGTGCTCCTCATTATAAGCATTGACGAACTGCAGCAAAGTCTCCTTGCGCAGCAGGTACTCCTCCTTGTCGGTTATATTCGGATTGTAATAATACAACGTCACCTCAAAATCCTGCACCAGCCTCTCCACACAAGCCGTGGAACATGGTCCACAACACGCGTGCAGCAAAACAGACGGTTTCTTCTTCTCCATCGCCGAATGCGTAAAATTACGATTCGAACCCGTCTGGTAATTCGCCTTATTAATAAAACCTACCGGTGCCGCTTCTTTCTTCATAACTTAAATATTATAGCACACTTTTGCAACAATGGGTCAGACCTAAATTGCAGAATTGCAACAACGGGTCAGACCTAAGTTGCAGGATTGCAATTTAGGTCTGACCCTCTGTTGCAAAAAACTCCCTGCTTAGTGTCGCGTGCTTTGAGTTCGTAGTTTATCTTGTTCAAAATCGTGCGCTTATGATAGCTCCATTCCGGGCTGACCAAAAGCGAGCGTGGTACATCGCCAGTTAGACGATGAATCGTTATTTCAGGTGGAATTATCTCCAGGCAGCGAACGACGAGATCTACGTATTCGTCAATTGAATTGAATGATACATAATCAGGCATTTCTGCATAGAGGCGCGAGCCTTTGACTACGTTCAGAAGGTGTAGTTTAAGGCCAAAAATCGGGCTCTGGCAGACGTAACGGAGCGAGTCGAGCATCATGTCTTCTGTTTCGCCCGGGAGGCCTAAGATCAAATGTGAGACGATTTTGATGTCTCGCGCAGTTAGGTCTGCCACTGCTTTGTCATAGACGTCAAGAGAATAGCCGATTCCAAGGAATTCTGAAGTCTCGGGGTGGATGGTCTGGAGACCAAGTTCTACCCACATGAAATACTTCTCATTAATCTCGGAAAGCAAGTCCAGAACATCCTCGCCGAGACAATCCGGTCTAGTGGCAATAACAATTCCACTAATCCTATCATCAGCGAGCGCCTCGTAATACTTTTCCCTCAGCTCCTCAACCGGAGCATAGGTATTGGTATGAGCCTGAAAATATGCAAGGTAAGTGGCATCAGGCCACTTGTCGCTATTGAGTGCTATCTGCTCGTCGATTGCCTTGGCAATCGAACCTGGCGTATACACAGACGCCAGTTCGCCGGATCCTCCGGCCGAGCAGAACGCACATCCCCCAACTCCACACGTACCATCACGATTCGGGCACGTAAAACCAGCATCGATGGCAAGCTTGATTGTTTTGCCCCCGAACTCCTTCTTCAGATAATCACTAATTGAGTTGTAGCGTTCTCCACCAATCAAAATTGTACCTCTCAGCCCGTTCCTAACTGGAACATTTTTGCTTCATTTGATAATTTTCATCTTTGTATTATAATTAATCATATTCTAACACATTACACTATAGGTGACGATATGAAAGCACAGATTATCGACGGCGTCCTGCACGCCGAATACGACATCGTCTCGACAGACGTTAATAAGCACAAAATGCTCCGCACTTCCCGTATGTTCAGCATCTTCGAGGAGCTTGCGGGCGATCATTGCAACATGGTTGGTCTCGGCACTGACCGAACTCGCGACCGTGGCATCGTTTGGGTACTAGCTAGCGAGCAGGTCTGGATCAATCGCCTCCCTCGCTACGAGGAACACGTTGTTCTCAAGACTTGGCCGTCCAAAACACGTATGGGTTTCTTCCCTCGTCACTATAGGATTGAAACCGCAGACGGCGATATTCTCGTAGAGTCTGTTTCCATGTGGGGCCTCATCAACTATGAAACAAGAGAACTCATCAACCCAGATGACTATGACATCGTTGTAGAGCCAGTTGAAATCGAGGGCGAGAAGAAAATGAAAGGCGGCCCGAAGCCAATAGACTTCACAGCTACCGATCATTTCAAAGTACCGTTCTCCTACATCGATATCAACGGCCACTTAAACAACGCACGCTACTTTGACATCATCGATGACACCCTCCCAGCAGCGGCTTCCGGCCTCGCCCCAAGCTTCATCAATGCACGTTACGGCACCGAAGCCCTCGAAGGCGCCGACCTTGCCATCAGCTGGGGCAACGACGGCACCAACTACTACGCCTCCATCGATGAAGGCAGCAACAACCACTTCAAAATCCGCATCGATTATGCAACAGAGGGTCAGACCTAAATTGCAAGAATGCAACAGAGGGACACACCTATGAAATCATATCAAGAATTAATCAACATTTTTAAAGCTCTCACAACTGGCGTCGACTACCCTATTAGCAATCTCGCTAATGCGGCTGCCCTCCTATGGGACAGCCTCGACGACATCAATTGGGCTGGATTCTACATCATGGATAACGGCGAACTCAAGCTCGGTCCATTCCAAGGCAAAATCGCATGCACTCGCATAGCGGTCGGCCGCGGAGTATGCGGTACTGCCGTAGCCGAAGACAAAACACAACTTGTCAAAGATGTACACGAGTTTCCTGGCCACATTGCCTGTGACTCAGCCAGCAACGCCGAAATTGTAATCCCAATTCACAAGAACGGAACTATCTGGGGCGTTCTAGACATCGACAGTCCAACCAAGGGCAGATTCACAGAGAAAGACCAAGCTGGTCTAGAAGAATTAGTCAAAATAATAGAAGCTTCCATCTAGGAAGCCTCTCAGACCGTAGACAAAGCTCTTTTTCAGGCTATCGCCTGAAGGAGGGCTTTTCTTATGTCATAGAATAATTGAATTTAAGGTTTATCCAGGATATTTGTT
>JAGHUP010000014.1 GCA_018064755.1 Candidatus Crickella equi
CGCCTTTAATTGTGTTTTTTCGGTGATTTTTCTGGCCTTAAAATTGGGCATTTTTATCGTGGGGTTGCTTATTTCACCACCTACAAAATATGGGGAACCCCTCCGCCCGTCCCTACCGGTTACAAACACTGTACCGGTTAGGATCGGGCTGAGGGGTACATTGGATGTTTCACGTGAAACATTTTGTAATATGCAAGTTGTTCTGCCGGTAGCGAGGACATTGGATGGTGGAGGGCTTGCGGCCGTCGGCACTTAGCGATTGACGAGCTTTGCGAAGGCAGAGCTTAGTGTCCGCTACGATCAGTCCGCAACCAGGCGAGAGCCGTACTCCACCATCAATGTGCCTCGTAGCGGCAATAAAAAACGCGCCATATAGGCGCGCAATGTTTCACGTGAAACATTTCTATTTAATCTTTTCTATTACCAGCAGTACGTGTCCGGAGATTTCCTCTGCTGCATTTTCAACCTGCACTACTCTCTTGAGTTGTCCTCCGAACTTCTTTAAAGCTTTAGCAGCTTCATCGAGTTCTTCCTGATAGTTCTCCCCTTTGTAGGAAATGAAGTATCCTCCCTTCTTTACAAACGGCAGACACCATCCCGATAAAGTTGATAGATTAGCCACCGCCCTAGATACACAAATATCTGACTGAGCAGCATACTCTGGCTTTCTAGCAATTTCCTCGGCCCTTGCATGTAGAGTTGAAAGATTTGAAATCCCTAGAGTTTCTGCAAATTCATCTATTACCTTAAGCCGCTTCAAAGTCGCATCCATTAGAATGAATTTCTTCTCTGGACTTACAATTGCAAGGAGTGCTCCAGGAAATCCTGCGCCTGTTCCAACATCCATTACAGACTCAGCATCCTTATATTCAGGAAGACTACAGATAGCAAGCGAATCTGCTATATGCTTTTGTACTGCCTCATCTCTATCATTAACTGCAGTGAGATTAATATGTTGATTACGGTCAAGTACCATATCAAGATAAGCGATTAGTTTATCTGTCTTCTCTTCTCCATAATCGAACATTAGTTCTTTTATGTACTTGTCTGTTGTTTCCTTAGTTGCCATTTCTGTATTCCTTCTCAAGCCATACGAGCAAGACATTAATGTCTGCTGGAGATACTCCAGAGATACGGCTCGCCTGTCCAACTGTAATTGGTCTAATCTTGGAGAGCTTCTGCTGGGCCTCAATTCTTAGTCCATTTATCTTAAAATAGTCGAGATCATCGCGCAGTTTCTTGGTCTCAAGTTTGCGCATTTTTTCAACCTCATGTATCTGTTTTCTGATGTATCCGGCATACTTGATTTCAACCTCAACCTCAGTCTTTTCAATGGCTGTAAGCTCTGGTCTGTCTGGATCAAGGTCCGCGATACCGTCATATGTATTCTCCGGTCTACCGAGCAAATCATATAGCGACACACCCTGCTTTCTTACAGTCTTAAGTCTCTCAAGCTCATTGTCAACGTGCTGCTTTTTGATCAAATATTTCTGATATCTTTCCTCAGAAACGGAACCATATTCATAGCCAATTTCAGTGAGTCTTCTATCTGCATTATCCTGTCTGAGCAGCAATCTATACTCTGCTCTTGAGGTCATAATTCTATATGGTTCATTGGTTCCCTTGGTTACGAGATCATCAATCAACACTCCAATATATGCTTGATCTCTACCGAGAACCAGAGCTTCTTTTCCTTGAATTAATCTAACCGCATTTATTCCTGCAATTAAGCCCTGCGATGCTGCTTCCTCATATCCGGAGCTACCATTGAATTGTCCCGCGCAGAACAGTCCACCAATGATCTTACTCTCAAGAGATGGTCTCATAGACAGCGGATCAATGCAGTCATATTCGATGGCATAAGCAGGCTTAACAATTGTTGCGTGTTCAAGTCCTGGAATAGTTGCATAGAATGCATGCTGGACGTCTTCAGGCAGACTTGAGGACATGCCCTGAATATACATCCAATCGGTCTCAAGTCCTTCTGGCTCAACGAATAGCTGATGCCTCTCCCTATCCTGGAACCTCGCAATTTTATCTTCAATTGATGGGCAGTATCTTGGTCCAACACCTACGATATTGCCTGAATACATTGCTGATTTCTCGATATTATCAAGGATAATTTTGTGAGTCTCTTTATTGGTATACGACAGCCAACAAGAAATCTGGTCGATATCATATTCCTTTCCTTCGTTCATGAAGCTGAATGGAACGACAACATCATCACCCTTCTGTTCCTTCATCTTGGAATAATCGATGGTATCACGGAGCATACGAGCAGGAGTTCCTGTCTTGAATCTTCTCATAGGGAATCCATCTATATATAGATTCTCCGCAAGTTTGCAAGAAGGTCTTAATCCTGCAGGTCCCGATACGGTTACATCATCTCCGATGAAGATTTTGCCGCCGAGGAACGTGCCTGTGCAGATAATGACACAGCTTGCAGGGTAAACATTTCCCTCACCAATTACTCCAACGATGGACTGCTTGCCATCATCTTTATCCTCAATAATAAGCTCTGTTATCTCTTCAACCTTAAGGTCAAGATTTGCCTGATTTTCAATGGTTTCAAGCATTACATCATGGTAGCGATGCTTGTCGGCTTGTGCTCTTAATGAGTGAACGGCAGGGCCCTTGGAAGTATTCAACATTTTGGTCTGAATGAAGGTCTTATCAGTTGCAAGACCCATCTCTCCACCAAGAGCGTCAATCTCGCGAACGAGGTGTCCTTTGCCGGTTCCTCCAATGGAAGGGTTGCAAGGCATCATGGCAACAGATTCAATATCTGTACAAAACATTGCTGTCTTCTGACCCATTCTGGCCGCAATAAGTCCGGCCTCGCATCCCGCGTGACCGGCACCAATGACAACTACGTCATACTTCGCAGATTCAGGAACCTGCGCCGGATATTCACTTATCTGATCAGACTTTAAATGCATTTACTTACCCAAACAGAACTTGGAGAATACTGCGTCAATTACGTCATCTCCAACTTCTTCTCCAATAATATATCCGAGTTCATTGAACGCGTAATGCGTTGATAATTCAACGACTTCAAACGGTTCGCCGTTCTCGAGAAGGGAAATTGCTTCGCCAATATTGTGACTTGCTGACTTCAGCAATTTCACGTGTCTTTCATTAGTAATGATGTTAGATTCTCTTGTGCTGATGCTACCGAGTTCAAACATCTCAGTGATGGTATCTGTTACAGCCTTGGCTGCATCAATTGCATTCTTGCCAAGTAGAGAAGTGGTAACAACGCTGCAACCATCAATTAGATTGCGTACGTCGGACTCACTTACGACTTCACCAAGGTCTGTTTTGTTGATGACAACGAGAATTCGTTCGCCATTCATCTCTGTGATGAATTTCAATATCTCATCATCGGAAGGGTCGAGGTCCTTGCTACCATCGATAACGAGCATGACCATATCAGCAGCTGCAATAGCGCGCTCGGTTCTCTCGATACCAATCTTCTCAACTTGATCTGTTGTCTCTCTGAGTCCAGCGGTGTCGACCAAAACAATTGGAATTCCACCGAGTGTAGCGCTTTCCTCGACAGTGTCTCTGGTAGTTCCAGGAATGTCGGTTACGATAACTCTTCCTTCGCCAAGGAGGGCATTCATAAGTGAACTCTTACCTACGTTAGGTTTACCAACGATGGCAATATGAATTCCTTCGCGAGCAATGCGTCCTATTGATGCTGTATCAAGAAGATCATCAACATCATTCAGGACATATCTCAATTCATTCGCAACTTCACTGTTTTCTGTATCCTCAATATCCTCATCAGGATAATCAATATCTACTGCCATATGCGCAAGGATATCCAGCAGGTTCTGTCTGATATCTTCGATTGCTGCACTAAGACGTCCATCGCGCTGTCTCTCAGCAATCTCAAGGGACATATCACTCTTAGCCTTGATAATATCTATAACAGCTTCGGCCTGAGAGAGATCCATCTTGCCGTTAAGAAAGGCGAGTTTGGTGAATTCGCCAGGCTCAGCCATACGCATTCCATCATATCCGCCATTCAGCACAGATCTCAGTATTTCCTTGAGCGAAACATTACTGCCATGAGCCTGAATCTCCAGCATATCTTCGCCAGTATAGGAATTAGGACCCTGCATGTACAGGAAGAGACCCTCGTCGATGATTTCACCGTCGAGTCCAGTTATCTTGCCAAAATAAGCGTGGCGTGCCTCGGGAGTTTCCGGACAACCATGCATCATTTTGTGCATGACGTCCAGAGAAGCTGGGCCGCTTACTCTGACAATTCCTATTCCACCTTCGCCTGGTGCTGTTGATATTGCTGCAATAGTCTCTGCCATAATTTACCTCATAAACGCATAAATCTGAAAATATAATACCACATTTTAGTTCTTCAATAAATTGTATTGTTCATTACATTGTGATATTGTGGAATCAAGAAAAGAGGTAATTATGGATAATAAAGAATTATTAAAACACGTAGATCACACACTGCTCAGTCAGACAGCAACTTGGAAGGAAATTCAAGCTATCTGCGATGACGGAATGAAATATGAAACAGCTTCTGTATGTATTCCACCTTCATACGTTGAAGAGGCTAAGAAATATGTCGGCGACAAACTAAAGATATGTACAGTTATAGGATTTCCTAATGGCTATATGACTTCAGAAACCAAAGCTTTCGAAGCAGCTGATGCAATAATGAAGGGTGCCGACGAAATTGATATGGTTATTAATCTTGGTTGGGTTAAGGATCAGAAGTGGCAGGAAGTTCTTCGCGAACTCGAAACTATGAGAAATGTCTGCAAGGATGTTGTTCTCAAAGTAATAATTGAAACTTGCTACCTTACAGATATTGAGAAGGAGAATCTCTGTAAACTTGTTACTGAATCCGGTGCAGATTATATTAAGACTAGCACTGGTTTTGGAACTGGTGGAGCTACAATTGCTGACGTTAAACTTTTTGCTAATAATATTGGACCGGAACTTAAGATTAAGGCGGCCGGTGGTATTACCGGACTAGAAGATGCTGAAAAATTTCTTGCAGCTGGAGCTGATAGACTTGGAACCAGCCGTATAGTTAAAGCTGTTAAAGCAGCAGAAAAGGATAAATAAAATGATTGATTACACTGAAGGACTTGGAATCCAATATCATATTGGACTGAAAGAAGGGGATGTTGGTAAATATGTCATTTTACCAGGTGACCCAAAACGTTGTGCCAAGATTGCAGAATATTTTGATGATCAGGTTCTCGTAGCAGATAATCGAGAGTTTGTAACTTATACCGGTTACATTGACGGAACTAAAGTTAGTGTATGTAGTACTGGTATTGGTGGACCTTCCGCATCAATTGCTCTTGAAGAGCTCGCCAATGTTGGAGCTGATACTTTCATTAGAGTAGGTACTTGCGGCGGAATGCAGATGGACGTATGTGGTGGCGATATTGTTATTGCTACTGGAGCAATCCGTATGGAAGGAACTTCCAAAGAATACGCACCAATCGAATTTCCGGCAGTTCCCGACTTAACAGTAACTAATACTTTGGTAGAAACAGCTCGAGAAATGCAGGTTCGTTATCATGCCGGAATAGTTGAATGTAAAGATTCATTCTATGGACAACATCAACCGGAAAAACATCCTAATGGCGCAGAGCTGATGTTTAAATGGGACGCATGGCTTAAACTTGGATGTATTGCTAGCGAAATGGAATCTGCAGCATTATTCGTAGTTGGTGCATATAGAAATGTGAGAGTAGGATCATGTTTCTTATGTGTAGCTAACCAGGAACGTGCCAAAGCAGGAAAACATAATGCGCAAGTTCACGATACTGACTTAACTATTAGAGTTGCAATAGAAACTATTAAAAATTTAGTAAAAATTGATAATAAATAATTAAAAATAATAGAAAAACGGTCATTTATTATAAAAATGACCGTTTTTTTAATGAAAATTTTTATATTATTTTAAATTTTATTAATTAATTCTAATAGGTAATACTAAATATGCATATTTTTCACCCTTAAGTGGCTTAATAATGCATGGACTAATTGAATCTTTAAGATTCATAATTACTTCTTCATCCTCAATTACACTAAATACATCTTTAAGATATTTAGCATTAAGTCCAATCTGAAGATCATTACCATCCTTGATAATTTCAATCTTTTCTTCAATATTTCCTTCTTCACTAAGAGAATTAATTGTAATAATATCTCCTTCAATATTAAATTTAATAAGATTATTATTCTGAACTGATGCAAGAAGAGAAGCTCTATCAATACTCTTTAAGAGATCATCTCTCTTAACTCTTACATTAATATCTCCCTGCTTATTAAGAATTCTTTCATAATCAATATATTTTCCAGAGAAAGTATTAATAATTACCTTATAATTATCAAACTTCATTACTACTTTCTTATCAATTATTTCAAGAGACATCTTATCTTCACCATCATCTGAAATAATCTTAGCTACTTCATTTACTAATTTTGCAGGAATAACTACATTTACATCTGCATCATTATTAACTTCAACATTATAAGTAGCAATTCTAAATGGATCTACACCAACCATCTTGATGTTTCCATTCTTAATCTCAAGTAATACTCCAGTAAGAATTCCATTAAACTCATCAGTTGAAGCACTGAATGCTGTTTTTCTAATAATCTTCTTAATATCTTCCTTACTAAGTAAGATTACATTTTCACCTTCATTAAGTTTAATCTTAGGAAATTCTTCTGACTTGAAACAAACTAACTCAGAATTAGAACCTGCACACTTAATATTAATCTTAACTTTGGCAGGATCATAATCAATCATTACCTCATCTTCAGGAAGCTTATTAACAATGCTACCAAAAAGTTTTGCTGGTACTACGAAAGCTCCTGATTCTTCACACTGTACATTAATTACACTTTCAATTGTAATTGTTGTATCAGTAGCAGTCATTTTCATCATACCATTTTCAATTTCTACAAGAATTCCTTCTAGTATATTTGAAGTAGTTCTTGTTGGAACTGCATGAGATAAATTATTAATTGCTTTGTTGAGTTCTGATTTATTTACGTAAATCTTCATATGAAACTCCTATTTTTATATAAATATATTTAGTAGTAATAGTAGGTGTTGTTGATAATGTGGATAACTCTTATAATACTTGAAATATTAAGAGTTATAAGTTATCAACTATGATGATAAATACTACATAAAACTATGAATAATTATGTGTATTATTTTCTAGTCTGAAGTTTAGCTTTAATTAATTCAATATTAGTCTTTAATTCATTATCATATTTTAAATCATTTTCAATTTTTTCAATTGCATGAATAACTGTTGAATAATGACGATTTCCAAATAATTTACCAATCTTAGGGAAAGATAAATCAGTTGTTTCTCTACATAAATACATTGCAACTTGTCTCGGCAATGTAATTTCAGCATTTCTCTTAGGTGAATCCATATCAGCAATCTTAATTTTATAATGATTAGCTACAATACTACGGATTCTTTCTGGAGCAACAGCTTGTTCATTATCCTTAATAATATCTTTAAGAATATTTTTGGCATGATCTACAGTTATTTTTTCACCTAATAATCTAGATAAACCAACAACTCTATTATAAGCACCTTCAAGTTCTCTGATATTATCCTTAACCTGATCTGCAATGAGACATAAAACATCATATAAATCTGCATCCATCTCAATATCAGACTTTTCCACAAGATTCATAAGAATTGCAACTCTTGTTTCATAATCAGGTTCTTGAATATCAGCAATCATATTCCAACTAAATCTAGTTCTAAGTCTTTCATCAAGACCTTTAAGATTAACAGGTGGACAATCACTTGTAATTACTATCTGTTTGTTAGCTTGATATAATGCTTCGAATGTATGGAAGAACTCTTCTTGAGTAGCTTCTTTACCTTCAAGAAATTGAATATCGTCAATTAATAATACATCAACTTTACGATATTTATTTCTAAATGATCTAGTCTTATTATCATTGATTGCAGCAATCAGTTCATTAGCAAACATCTCAGTTGAAACATATAAAACTTTAGTTTCTGGATTATTTCTAATGATATGAACACCAATCGCCTGCATCAGGTGAGTTTTACCAAGTCCAGAGCCACCATATATAAATAATGGGTTATATACATCGCCAGGAGCCTCAGCAACCGCAACGGATACAGCGTGTGCATATTTATTACTGTTACCAACAACAAAGTTTTCAAAATTAAATCTAGGATTAAATAATTTCTCCTGATTACTAACATTAGTCATATGAGTTGTATCAATTTTGGAAACCTCAAATGACTTCTCATGTTTAATTACAACACGATATGGTTTATCCATACTCTTATTGATTTCATTTTCAATAAGAGGTTGGTAATGATCATTGACATGCTTAAGCAGCTTGGAATCATTCTTCCAAGCAAGATAAATAATACCTGTATCCTCCTCGATATGATGGATATCTAGAGGAGCTATCCAGGTATTATAACTTAATGGAGTTGTGTTAGCTTCTAGGGCCCTTAAAGTGGTACCCCATATCTTGTTCTTATCCAATAGCTATCTCCTTCGATTTGTGAACATATTTTACATAAAGTTATCCACAGTTGCAAAGCCTAAATTTGCATATATTAAGTACATAAAAGGCAGTCAAAAAATAAGTTATCCACATGTTGTTGATAAAGTTGTGAATAAGTAAAAGGCATACACCATATATTGTGTATAACTTCATTTTTGTGGATATTGTACTAAATTAAGTAACAATACGCTCAGGAACGCATCGGTCGCTAACCTTGACATCTCAAAAGCCTTAAATTATAATGATTTGGCGTATGTGCCCATGGAATTTAGAGGGCACGCAATTATCAAGTTATTACAATATATATTTACAAAGGAGTTACTGAAATGAAAAGAACATATCAGCCTAAGAAGAGACAGAGACTGAAGGAACACGGATTCCGTAAGAGAATGGCTACTGCTAACGGTAGAAAAGTACTTAAGAGAAGAAGAGCAAGAGGAAGAAAGTCCCTCACAGCTTAATTAAAGGTACTGCTTAATGAGAGATCACAGCGAGCTCACTTTAAGAGAACAAAACGATTTTAATAGGGTATACAATCGCGGCAATTCCAAGGGTAGCAAGTATGTAGTTGTTCTATACAATAAGAACAAACTTGGATATTCAAGAGTTGCATTCGTTGCCAGCAAGAAGGTTGGTAATAGCGTTATGCGTAATAGGTCCAGAAGATTAATGCGAGAAGCATATAGATCTTTCAAGGATAAGATTGTACCAGGATACGACATTATATTTGTAGCAAGAAATACTATCGGCGATTGCAAATACGATGAAGTTTCGCGTGCAATGTTCGGAGCAACAAGGGCAGCTGGACTGTTCAATTAAGCAAATGAATTTAATAAGTAGATTTTTCAAGAAAATTTTAATCATTATGGTAAGGGGATATCAGATATTCATCTCCCCGCTGCTAGGACCACATTGTAGGTTTACACCTACTTGCAGTGCGTATTTCATACAGGCAGTAGAGAAGTACGGACCGCTGAAAGGTTCATGGCTGGGAATCAAGAGAATTCTGAGATGTCATCCGGGTAATCCCGGTGGATATGATCCAGTACCATAGAATGGAGAAAACTAATGGGAATTATCGCAAAACCTATCGGACTTCTTCTTAAGTGGATTTACACATTAGTAGGAAGCTACGGCATTGCACTGATTATTCTTACTATTCTGGTAAAGTTAGTACTCTATCCTCTGTATGCAAAGCAGATTAAGACTACTTCAAGCATGCAGGATATCTCCGAGAAGACTCAGGAGATTCAGAAAAAGTACGCTAACGATCAGGAGAGAATGAATCAGGAAATTCAGAAGATGTACAAGGAGACAGGTTTCAACCCTGCATCCGGTTGTCTTCCTATGCTGATTCAGTTCCCAATTATCATGGGACTTTTCGCATTACTGAGAAATCCGATGAAGTACATGCCAGCTGGCAGTACTATGATTTTCGCTAACCATGAATCCTTCCTCTGGATTAAGGATCTGGCACAGCCAGATATGTGGATTTTGCCTATCCTTGCAGGAGTTGCAACATACTTCTCATTCAGCCAGAACTCAGCAATGACTGGTCAGGTTGGACCAACTGCAGGACAGACTAAAGCGATGAACGCAATGATGAAGTATATCTTCCCACTGAGTATCCTCTGGCTCGCAAGATCATATCCTGCAGGCCTTGCAATTTACTGGGCAGGCGGACAGATTATGCAGATCTTCTTCAACTTCAGAATCAATAAGATGAGAGCAAAGATGAATGAAGAGAGAGAAGAGAAGAAGCGTATTGAAAGAGCAGAAAAGGATCTCTTAAGGAAGAGAAGAGCTAGAATGAAAGGAAATATTTAATATAATGAGATCTTCAGAGAAATGGGGAGTCGATGTAGACACTGCCGTTGAACTTGCCTTGAAAGAACTCAAGCTCACTAGAGATGAGGTTGAAGTCGAGGTTCTGGAGGAGTCAAGTAATGGTTTCCTGGGAATTGGATCAAAGCTTGCCAAAGTAAGAGTTACTGCTCTGAATGACACAGGTAGCAATTCTAAGGAAAAGGCTACATTTGATGATATCGACGCAATTCTCGCAAGTCTTCCTGAGAATGCAACTAAGGCGTTGCCTGAAGAAGTTCGTGCTGATTATGAAAAGTTCGAACAGGAAGAGAATGAGGATGCACGTGCTAGAGAGAAGGCTGCTGCTAAGGAGAGACGCTCTCGCAGCAAGAAGAAGTACGAGCTTTCCATGGAAGATACAATGCTCTATGATGTTAAGAAACTCGACGCAGTTAAGGGACATCCAATTGAGAAGTTCTTAAGAGACATCGCTGAGCAGATGGGCATCAACCTTGATTTCGAAGTCAAGGCTAGTGACGAGCTCGTGTTCGTAGATATCACCGGCAAGGACACTGGAACAATTATCGGCAAAAGAGGAGCAACTCTCGATGCAGTTCAGTGCCTGGCAAGCTACGTAGTCAACAAGGATGAAAACAAGTACGTAAGAGTTATCCTGGACGCTGAGAACTACAGATCCAAGAGAGAGAAGACTCTGGTTAGCCTGGCTAACAGACTTGCAGACAAGGTAGAGAAGACAAGACGTAGTGTTACACTCGAACCAATGAACCCTTATGAAAGAAAGGTTATCCACTGCACACTTCAGAATCACCCAAGGGTTAAGACAAGAAGTGAGGGCAAGGATCCATACCGTAAGGTAGTAATCGAAACAAAATAATTTAAAACCCGCAGTTATCTGCGGGTTTTGTTTTTATTCATTTTCTTTACTAGGGAATATGAAGTCATAATTGCCGCTAGGGTTCTCATCGTAACCAGTCGCATTACTGTTATCAGTAGTATTGTTATTATTATATTGATAGTTGTTCTGCTGTTCTTCGGATTTCTTCTCAGCAGCAGTCTTAACCTTGTTGACGTCTTTCTTGAAGTCAATCAGTATTTCATAGACAGCCTTACGAGTCTTAACTGTTGCAAGCTTGTTCTCCGCTTCTGTAATGAGCTTGTCAATTTCTTCAGCTTCTGCAGCGTCATAATCGTCAGTGTCTACCATGTTTATTTCTTTAACGGCATCTTTGGATGCGAACTTACCATCAATAATGCTGTATGCCCAACCTCCAGCAACGGCCGAAGCCAGCATCAGCACTAAGATTAAGATCAATTTGGCACCCAGGCCACCTCTCTTATTGTTCATTTTGGTCTCCTTATCTCTCGATGTGAGAACATTGTACCATATTATGGAAAAATGTGATATTGTAATTGTGTTATGAGAATCAATAATATTCTTCTCCAGAATTTCAGAAATTATTCTAATCTCGAGCTCACATTCAACGAGCATCGCAATATTATTGTGGGCGAAAACGCTCAGGGGAAGACTAATTTAATTGAGGCGATATACCTTTCTGCTTTTTCCAAATCGTTCCGTACGAATAATGCCGGTGATATGGTGAAGTTCGGCGAAGAGCGTGGCCGCGTCAATGTTGATATTAACAGCGAGGACATGGATAAGAATATTGATATCTCAATTCTGACTAATGGACGTAAGATGATTAAGAAGGATGGCAAGGCGGTTCGTAGAACTGCAGACCTCCTTAATAATATAGTAGTAATTATCTTCTCGCCGGATGATCTTAGAATTATTAAGGATAGTCCAGAGAGAAGACGTGCATATATTAATAGAGAACTTTCGCAAATCAGACCTAAGTACTATGATGTGCTAAAAAATTATTCTGATGTGCTCAAGCAGAAGAACTCTCTTATCAAGGGGCTGTCCAATTCGCAGTATAGCCGCACCTATAATACAGATATGATGGATGTCTATGATAGACAGCTTGCTGACTATGGATATGAGCTCATTAGATATAGGAAAGAATTCGTAGATATGCTTTCCGAGGAGGCTGGCGAGATAATGTCAGCAATCTCAGGCGGCAAGGAAGATCTTAAGATAGAGTACAAGACAAGTTGCGATTATATCTCAGCACCTGAAGGCAGAGAGATTATGTTCAAGCAACTGTATCATAATAGACAGAAGGATATATATGCGGGATTTGCAACCCTCGGTCCACACAGGGATGACCTCGAGTTCTATATAAATGGAACAGATGCTAAGAAATATGGATCACAGGGTCAGCAGAGAACTATCGCATTGTCGCTCAAGCTCGCAGAGATAAGAATTGCGAAGCAGATTTTGGACGAGTATCCGGTGCTGTTATTAGACGACGTGCTCTCGGAGCTTGATCTCGACAGACAGAGGTTCCTGGTCAATCAGATTGATGACGTTCAGCTATTCATAACATCTGCAGAGCTGAATGATGAAGTAATAGAAACGTTACAGGGTGGCACACTCTTTAGAGTTGAAGAAGGCACAATCACTAAAGTGGATAAATATTAGGTAAATGTTATCAACAATGAAAGAGGCTGAGAAGCCTCTTTTTTGTGCATTTAGGCAGGTGAAGAAATGACCGTTTCGCAGAAATGTGGCGAAAATTTTCGATTTAAGACAATTTTAATAAAACACAAGATGTTGTGCAAAAGATTGCAAAAAAGTCGCTTATATGGTAAAATTTGAGTGAATTATATACGGGCGAAAAGGCGAATTTTTAGAAAAAGCCAGTAATTGCAAGCCCTACAACGTTAATAATTAATTCTATATAAAATGAGGTAAAAAATGAGTGCAAGTCAAGAGTATGGTGCTAGCCAAATCGAAGTCTTAGAAGGACTTAAACCGGTTCGTTTAAGACCTGGTATGTACATTGGTAGCACAGGCCCTGCAGGACTTCATCATCTGGTTTACGAAATCGTAGACAACTCGGTCGATGAAGCACTGGCAGGATTTTGTAAGCACATCACTGTAACTATTGAGCAGGATAACTCGATTACAGTTACAGACGATGGACGTGGTATGCCGGTAGACATCCATCCTAAGATGGGCATCCCAGCAGTTCAGGTAATTCATACCAAGCTGCATGCCGGTGGTAAGTTCGGTGGTGGAGGATACAAAGTATCCGGAGGTCTCCACGGAGTAGGTGCATCTGTTGTAAATGCGCTGTCAACTCACATGGCCGTAGAGGTTAGAAGAGACGGCAAGATCTACAAGCAGGAATACTTTGCAGGAGAGACAGCATCCGAACTTGAGATTATTGGAGAATACAAGACAGGAAAGACTGGTTCCAAGACACAGTTCTGGCCAGATCCAACTATCTTTGACGAGACTGTATACGACTACGATACACTTCAGCACAGACTGAGAGAGATGGCATTCCTGAACAAGGGCCTTGCAATCTCCCTTACTGACAAGAGAGTTAGCCCACACAAGAAGGACGACTTCCTGTATGAAGGCGGTATCAGAGAGTTCGTTGAGTTCCTGAATGCTAACAAGGATCCACTGAACCAGACAATCTTCTATTATGATGTAGATCCGGGAGATGGCTACGAGGTAGAAGTTGCGCTCCAGTATACAGATAGATATAGCGAGAGCATTTACTCCTACGCTAACAACATTCATACAATTGAGGGTGGTTTCCACGAGGTTGGATTCAAAGCAGCGTTAACAAGAACAATCAACGACTACGCTAAGAAGAACAAACTCATCAAGGAGAACGAATCAGGACTTCAGGGTGATGACGTTCGTGAAGGCCTCACTGCTGTAGTAAGTGTTAAGCTGACAAATCCACAGTTCGAGGGCCAGACCAAAGCAAAACTCGGTAACTCCGAGGTTAAGGGAATCGTCGAGAGTAATACTTCAGAGCAGCTGATGTACTTCCTCGAGGAGAATCCAAAACAAGCCAAGCTGATTATCGAAAAATGTCTCAAGGCACAGCGTGCAAGAGAGGCAGCTCGTAAGGCAAGAGATATCTCAAGAAAGAACTCAGCTCTGTCCAACACTTCACTGCCTGGCAAGCTCGCAGACTGCTCCGAGAAGGATCCTGCACTGTCAGAAATCTTCCTCGTCGAGGGTGATTCCGCCGGCGGTTCCGCTAAGGGCGGAAGAGACCGTAAGAGACAGGCAATAATGCCTCTTAGAGGTAAGATTCTGAACGTTGAGAAGGCTAATGAAGCTAAGATTCTCGGCAACGAAGAAATCAAGAACATGATTACCGCATTCGGTTGCGGTATCGGCAAGGACTATGATGAGAGCAAGCTGAGATATCACAAGATCATTATCATGACCGATGCCGACGTCGACGGTGCTCACATTAGAACACTGCTTCTGACTTTCTTCTTCAGATTCATGCCAAAGCTCATCGAAGGTGGTTATGTATATGCAGCACAGCCACCACTGTTCAGAGTAAAGCAGGGCAAGGAAATCCATTACACTTACTCTGATGCTGAACAGGAGAAACTGTTGGCAGACCTTAAGGCTAAGAATTCAAACAACAAGATTGAGATTCAGAGATACAAGGGTCTTGGAGAAATGGATGACCAGCAGCTGTGGGAGACAACAATGGATTACAATACCAGAACAATGGTAAGAATCACTGTTGAGGATGCAGCTGCAGCAGATGAAATCTTCACAACGCTGATGGGCGACAAGGTACCACCACGTAAGAAGTTCATCGAAGATAATGCAAAATACGTAAAGAATTTGGATATTTAAGGAAGATATTATGAGTGACATTTTAGACAATTCAAGAATCATCGAACATGAAATATACGATGAGATGAAGAACTCGTACATCGACTATGCGATGAGCGTAATCGTTGGACGTGCGCTTCCTGATGTTCGAGATGGATTAAAGCCTGTTCACCGTAGAATTCTTTACGGAATGCAACAGCTGGGAACAACACCGGATAAGCCTCACAAGAAATCGGCGAGAATCGTCGGTGAGGTAATGGGTAAATATCACCCACACGGTGACTCCTCCATCTACGATGCAATGGTTAAGCTCGCACAGGATTTCAGTACGAGATACCCACTGGTAGACGGTCACGGTAACTTTGGTTCCGTGGACGGAGATGGCGCAGCCGCATCGAGATATACAGAGGCAAGAATGTCTCCGTTCTCGCTGCAGATGATAAGAGATATTGAGAAGGACACTGTTGATTTCGTCGACAACTACGATGGCGAGGAGCAGGAGCCTGTAGTACTTCCATCAAGAGTACCTAACCTCCTGATCAATGGTTCTAATGGTATTGCGGTTGGTATGGCAACATCCATTCCACCACACAACCTGGGCGAGACTATTGATGCAACTTGCAAGTTAATCGACGAGCCGGATTGCTCAGTAGATGATCTTATTAAGATTATTAAGGCACCGGACTTCCCAACAGGAGCAACTATCCTGGGAAGACACGCAGCTGACGAAGCATACAGAACAGGACAGGGTAAGATCAACGTTCGTTCCGTATGTGAAATCGAAGAAACCAAGCGCGGCAAACTGCAGATTATTGTAAGCGAGATTCCTTATCAGGTTAACAAGGCAAGACTTATCGAGTCTATGGCCGAGCTGGTTAAGGATAAGAAGATTGAAGGCATTTCGGATATCCGTGATGAGTCCAATCGTGAAGGAACAAGAATCGTAATTGAGCTGAAGAAAGACGTTAATCCTAGCGTTATTCTTAACAGACTTTACAAACATACAGCACTCCAGACATCTATCAGCATGATTATGCTGGCTCTGGTAGATGGAGAGCCTAAGGTGCTTAACCTCAAGGAGATCCTTGAAGAGTACATCAAGCATCAGAAGATTGTTATTACAAGAAGAACTAAATTCGACCTCGCCAAGGCAGAAGCAAGAGCTCACATCGTTGAAGGTCTGCTGATTGCCCTTGATAACATTGACGAGGTAATCAAGACTATCAGATCTTCGTACAATGATGCGAAGGAAAAACTGATGGTGAGATTTGGTCTTAGTGAGATTCAGGCACAGGCTATCCTCGATATGAGACTTGCCAAGCTGCAGGGCCTCGAGAGAGAGAAGCTCGAGAATGAGTACGAAGAGCTCAAGAAGAAGATTGCTTACTACAAGAGCATTCTTGCTGATGAGCATCTGCTCATGGGAGTTATCAAGGACGAGCTCATCGAGATTAAGGATAAGTGGGCAGATCCAAGAAGAACTAAGATCGTAGCTGATGATGGCGAGCTGGATGAAGAGGCTCTGATTGATGAAGAGGATGTAGCAATCACACTGACTCACCTCGGATATGTCAAGAGAGTTCCTATCGACACATACAAAGCACAGCGTCGTGGCGGCAAGGGCATCCAGGGTCTGACAACTAGAGAAAATGACTTTGTTCGTGACCTCATCATTACAAGCACTCACGATTATCTGATGTTCTTCACAGATATGGGTCGTGTATACAAGATTAAGGCATATGAGATTCCTGAGGCATCAAGAACCGCTAAGGGAATTCCAGTAATTAACTTCTTGAATTTGAACAGCACAGAGAGAGTAACTGCAGTAATTCCTATTAAGGAATTCGCAGAGAACCAGTGCCTCGTAATGGTAACTAAGAACGGTACTATTAAGAAGACACCTCTGAGCGAGTTCGATACTAACCGTAAGACTGGACTCATTGCTATTACTCTGAAGGATGGCGATAAGCTCATTGCGGTTGCACAGGCAACAGGCAAGGAAAACATCTATGTTGTAACTAGAGATGGTAAGGCTATTGCATTCAGTGAAGACGACGTTCGTCCAATGGGACGTAATGCCGGCGGAGTAAGAGCTATCCTGCTCGAGGGCGAAGACGAAGTTGTTTCGATGGAACTCGACATTGAGCAGAAGAGAAAGATGCTCGTTATCACTGAGAATGGATTCGGTAAGAGAACAGCACTTGATGAGTATAGACTCCAGGCTAGAGGCGGTAAGGGTGTAGCAACTTACGACAAGACTAAGTTCGATAAGACTGGCCGTCTTGTTGGCGCAACTCTAGTTAACGATGAAGACGAAGTTATGGTAATTAATTCCAACGGAATTATTATCAGAATTAGAGCTGAGGAGGTAAGCAAATCTGGACGTACAACTCAGGGCGTTAAGATTATGAAGGTCGAGAAGGGTAACCGCATCGTTTCATTCGCCAAGGTTGTCGACGAAGATGATGCAGTTAAGCCTCAGGTTGCAGAAAAGAACCCTAACATCGGAGAAGACGGAAACGAACAGATGACTCTGGTATAAGAAAGGAGACATCCTATGAGACTTCTGGTAGTTGAAGATCAGAAAGATCTTAGCGAAATTATCGTTAGAAAACTGAAGAGCGAAGGCTATGCTGTTGATGCCTGCTATGATGGCAATGATGCACTTAGTTATATTGCAGCAACAGACTATGATGGACTGCTGCTCGATATCATGTTGCCTGGAATTACAGGAATTGGAGTGCTCAAGAAGATGAGATCTGAGGGCAACAATACACCGGTATTGTTGCTCACAGCTCTTGGTAGTGTAGATGATCGAGTAGCCGGATTGGATGCCGGGGCCGATGACTATCTCACCAAGCCATTTGATTTTGACGAATTACTCGCAAGAATTAGAGCTATGCTAAGACGTCGCAGTGAGCACACTAGTCCGGTTCTAGAGCACAAGGGCGTTTCCCTTAACACAGCAAGCCACGAAGTATTCAGAGATGGCAAGGAAATCGAACTTACTGCCAAGGAATACAATATTCTGGAGTATATGCTGCAGAATATCGGCTGCGTAATTTCAAGAGATAAGCTGTCAACACATGTATGGAATTATGATTATGATGGTGGATCCAATGTAATCGATGTATACATGCATCATCTGCGCAAGAAGATTGACGCAGATTTCGAAGACAAGTTGATTAGTACAGTTAAGGGCGTAGGCTATATCATCAAATAGTAAATGGGCAAGCAGAAAATCACAGTAAGAATCACAGCTTGGTACGCAGTGTTCCTGATTGCTATCTCTGTTATATTGATGCTCGCGTTGGTATATATGAACTCCAACAGCGTTAAGTACAATGCACAGAGTAAGCTAATTGAGGAAACCGTCAATTTGCGTGACCAAATTGAGATAGATGGCAAAGATTTTCTGCTAGACTCTGAGCTCGTGTACAAAGCTGATGATGTGTATATCAGTATATATAACGAAGATGGCGACTTCATATTGGGAGAACGTCCACTTAAGATAAAGAATTATCCTGAACTTAAAGATAGGACTTGCCAAGAGGTTGAGGATTATCAGGCTGCAAGATGGTTCGTTTACGATAGCCAGTTTGAGATTGCAAAGAAAACATATTGGCTCCGAGGAATAATGCCGGACAATACAGATGTTGTGGCGAACATTTCCCTATATAGATACTTCTTATTGTTGTTACCGGCAATTGTAATTCTGGCGGTAATTGGAGGTTGGATTATTACCAAGAGAGCGTTCCAGCCTATTAGAGAGATTACAAGAATTAGTGAAGAGATTCAGAACGATGCGGATCTGTCACGTAGAATTCCTATGGGTGATACACAGGATGAGATATATGAACTCTCAGAGTCAATCAATGATATGTTTGACAAGATTGAAGGCGATATGGAGCGCGAGAAACAATTCTCTTCAGATGTCTCACATGAGCTCAGAACGCCTATCGCAATCATTCAGGCACAGAGTGAATATGCGATGGACAATCCGGCCGAAGCACAGGCCGCTGCAGCTACTATTAATAAGCAAGCTAAGAGGATGAGCTCTCTTGTTAGCAAACTGTTGATGCTGTCGAGGAGCGATTCTGGTAGGCTCAAGCTGGATATGGAGAAAGTGGACTTCAGTGAGGTTTGCATTGATATCGCAGAACAACAGCAAATGATTGTTGAGGACTACGATATCGTAATTCAGCAGGACATCGAAGACAATGTTCATGTTGTCGCTGATGAAGGAATGTTGATTAGAATTATACTTAACCTCATTGATAATGCAGTTAAATATGGCAAGAATCCTGGCGGAATCATCAAACTGACCCTTAAAAAAGAAGCGAATTATGCAATTTGCAGAGTAACAGATGATGGTCCAGGCATATCCAAGGATGATCAAGACAAGATATTCCAAAGATTCTATCAGGTTGATGGAGCAAGAGAGGATGGTGCATCTTCTGGCCTCGGATTGTCGATGGTTGCATCGTTAACCAAGGCGATGGGAGGCTCCGTCAAGCTGTATAGTAAACTAGGAGAAGGCTCAACTTTCGAGCTGAAATTCAAGGTGGTGGAGCATGAGTAGGATTGGTGCAAGAATAATACTATGTGTCCTCTGTCTTGCAATATGCGTACCGCTGGTGATGTATTTTGTAGGAGATAATCGTGTAGTTGGTACAGGTGGACAAGCGCAGTTCAGTGAGCTAACTGTTCCTGATGAAGATCCTATAATTAACAATCTAGATGCAGTTAAGGTCGTAACCTCCAACCTTCCAGGTTCAGATATTGGTGATGTTATGGAGTGTACTCAAACATATGAAGAAGGTGGATGGGTATACGAAGGCAAGATAAGAGGTAGCCAGGCTGAGTATGCCTTTAGAGTTGATGGTGATTATGGAACACTCTTGAAGTGGGAAGTTGTTGAAAAAATCAAACATTAATCATCATTTAATCTAAAATTAATCTCCAGATGATACTATCATTATGTAAAAGTGTATTTAATGGGGTAGTGTCAGAAAGGAGAGGCAATGAAAAGAGGATTCTTTAGAACATTATTAGTTCTAATGATGACCACAGCTTTGGTTGTGGGTACAGCTTCTATTTCGTTTGCCGCAACTTCTCCTAAGAGCATTAAATACCAAGGAAGTGGAAAAGTTACTGTAGCTTTTAAGACTAAAGTGACTTACAAAGACGTTTCCGTAACGGTCAAGGATAGTGGTGGTAAGTCATATAAAACCTCAATCAAGTCGAAGGGTAACACTTCCATAACTTTCTTAATAAAGAGTTATAAGGCAGGAAAAACGTACAAAGTTACGGTGGGTGGCCTTAATAGTGCATCGGTAAAGGGCTCTTTTAAAATATATTCTAAAACCAAAGCCGCATCAGTTGCTAAGTCTAAAGCAAAAACTGAATGGAAAGCAAGCGGATTTAAGAATGTAAAAGTGTCGAGCGGTAGCTGCAAATCAGTTTCGGCATGGAGAGTAACCTTTGAGGATAGTGAAGGTAGAAGTTATCTCTACTTTATTGGCCAGCAAACGGGAAAATTTTTAAGCGGTGGACTAGTATAATAGTAAATAATAAAACCCGGACTAATAACCGTCCGGGTTTTTCATTTGCCAATTCCAGGAATCCAAGCACATCTGGTCGATGTTTCGTTCAGCTTTCCAACTGAGAACCTTTGCGGCCTTGGTCGCGTCAGCCCAGCTGTCCTGAACATCACCAGCTCTTCTGGAACCTATTTCATATTTGATAGGATGACCGCAAGCGGCTTCGAATGAATTCACCATATCTAGAACTGAATATGGATTGCCAGTGCCGAGATTGAATATCTCAGTGCCTTTATTATTAAGCGAGTACTCGGCAGCCTTAACGTGTCCCTCAGCAAGATCCATTACGTGGATATAGTCTCTGCGGCAAGTGCCGTCTGGTGTATCGTAATCATTACCGAATACTGTGAGTTTGTCTCTGCGACCGACAGCTACTTGGCTGATGAAAGGCATCAAGTTATTAGGAACTCCCTTAGGGTCTTCGCCAATCATGCCTGACTCATGTGCGCCAACAGGGTTGAAATATCTTAGCAGGACAACAGATAATTCTGGGTCCGCAACATTTGCATCTGCGAGAATCTGTTCCTGCATCCATTTAGTCCAGCCGTAAGGATTGGTACACATTCCCTTAGCCATATCCTCTGTAAATGGTGGCTGATTGTTATCTCCATATACGGTAGCTGAACTAGAGAAGACGATACGCTTAACGCCGTTATCCTTCATGGATTCAAGCAGAGTAAGAGTCGTATCAATATTGTTTCTATAATATTCTACAGGCTTACTAACGGATTCGCCTACAGCTTTGAGTCCGGCAAAATGAATAACGACGTCTGGCGCTACTTCTCCGAGAATGCGGTCCATTGCCGCCTTGTCGCTAACGTCCGCCTCATAGAGTTTAACTGTTCTAGAGGTGATTTGTTCGACGCGTTTGATTGATTCTGCGCTGCTATTAGCGAAATTGTCCACAACAAATACTTCGTGGCCGGCATCAAGCATAGCCACGGCGGTGTGTGATCCGATATATCCAGCTCCGCCTGTTAGTAAAGCTCTCATAATTACATTCCTAACTGCTCACTATCGAGCACGATTGTGAATGGCCCATCGTTAAGAAGTTCAACTTTCATATCTGCTCCGAAAGAGCCCTTTTCAACAATTGGGACCTGTTGCTTGCATCGTTCTACAATATATTCATAGAGTTCATTGGCTCTATCCGGTGCGCCTGCATATACGAATGATGGACGGTTGCCTTTCTTGCAGTCGGCATAGAGCGTGAACTGAGACACCATCAAGAGTGCGCCGTCAACATCCGCAAGAGAGAGGTTAGTTTTGCCCTCGGAATCCTCGTTGATGCGAAGCTTGATCATCTTATCGATCATCTTATCTGCTATAGCCTCGTTATCATCATGACCAATGCCAACAAGAACCATGTATCCACGGCCAATCTTACCGATTATTTCGTTGTCAACAGTTACACTTGCGTGCTGAACTCTCTGAATTACAAATCTCATAATAATACCTCGAAGATATGATATAACATTTGTCCGAACTTGTCTAATGATGTATATTTAGAGTATGGAAAACTATATGTCAGATGAACAAATCAGGAGAAAAATATTAGCTGAGAAGCAGCGCAAGAGGGCCAGAAGAAGGGTCCTCATTATTGTGATTGCTCTGATTCTCGCTGTAGTTGACGGATTGTTCATCGGCAAATTGATAGGCAACAAGCGTTACGAAGCACAGTCAGAGAATCTCATTTCAGTTACGGAGGATATGCCTCTGATCAATACTGCCAAGGAGCAGATTGGTAACCTGGGAGGTCAGAAATTCTGGTCTTGGTATGGATATGATTCACATGTTTCATGGTGCGGTTGTTTCGTTTCATACTGTGAGAACAAGAGCGGAGTAGGCGGACCTAAATTCGCATATGTTCCAGACGGAGTTGACGCTTTTAAATCCAAGGGCAGATGGCTCGAGGCTGGCGAGAAGCCTGAACCGGGCGACATCATCTTCTTCGATTGGGAGCAGGATGGTGGCCGAGATCACACTGGCATTGTATCTGCGGTTGTTGATGACAAGGTATATACTATCGAAGGCAACTCCAGTGATAGATGTAGAATCAAAAGATATTATCTAGACGACAAGGTTATCTACGGATACGGACAGCAGAAGTAATGAAGAAAGCAGTTGGTGGAATTAAGATAATAGTTTTCGTGGCACTGGTATTAGTGCTCTTCGTTGGCGTGACCGTTAAGACTGCCAACAAGACTTATAATGAGCGAGTTGCAGCTGAATCATTCGATACGTTGGACAGTTACAAAATGCAAGAATATTGCCACGAGAATGCCGAGGCTGTGATGGATGCGTTGAAATCAGGCAAAGCAGACAAACTCGAGGCGTTGATGGTGAAGGCTACAGGCGTGGACTCAGTAATAGACTTTGCTAACTGGAAGGATGCTGATTTCAAGAATGCAGTATCAATGGGTTCCGGAAGCCTTACAGTGAATCCAGATAAGAAGGGAAGAATGGATGTCAGCGAGCGATTCTTCGTTGATGTCGGTAGTAAGAAATACATGCTCTTCATCGAAACCCAGACCTCAAGATGGGGCAGAACCAACGATGGAGTCAGCGCGGTAGGAGTTACGACATTTGCTCACTTCGATGCAACAGACTATGCATGGAATGGTGAAGATGATGGCGAAAGCGCCTTAGCTGGAAAACTACTATGGAAGAGATAAAAAGAGCTCACAGGTCAACGCCTGTGAGCATTATTTTATTTGATAGTTGATGTAATCGTCTCAACGATATTGTTATAAGCCTGTTTGCGTTCAGGCTTTTCCAATTCTTCAATATGGACAAGTGGATGGACTGTAATTTTCACCGTTTCATCCGGGTGGTAGTTATTGTCAATTTCAAATACCTTATAGCTACCATCGATTGTTAGGGGTAGAATTGGAACTCCCGCCTTTTCAGCGAATTTGAACGCTGCCAACTTAAATTCTCCAGGAGCGTTACCCCTTGCCCTGGTTCCTTCCGGGAAGATAGCTAGGGAGAATCCTTGTGCAAGCAATTCGCCGGCTTCACCAATTGCCTTGATGGCAGCACGGCTATTCTCTCTCTCGAGGAATATAGATCTAGTATATTCGATAGCATTAGAAAGAACTGGCATTTTGCGCCATTCTTCCTTGCTAATAAATCCAATCTGGAAGTGATTTCTGAACAGATAATATACTGCGAGAATATCTGCAAGACCTTGGTGGTTGGCGTATACCATTAGAGGGCCGGATTCTGGAATGTTCTCTTCGCCTTCAATTTCAAAATTGATGCGCAAAGCTTTAGCTGTGTTTTCCGCCCAAATCCCAGATTCGCGCCAAATCAAATCCTTCTCTGCTTCGATATCTCCCGACTCACGGAGCTTCTGAAAATTTGGCACGTTGCTATTATATTTTCCACATGTGCCCCACAACTTAAGCAGTGGAGGAGCAGCTTTAATCAAGTTCATTGTATGCACCTTAAATCATTTGAAAATACTAGAGTTTATTATAGCTTATTATTGTAGAAAATAGAAGATATGAATGGAAAGAAAGGTGTTTTGGGTATATAATATAGTAGTAATATTATGGACAATTATGAACTTGGAACGGGAGGCGTTTGATGAGTCAAACAGCATACACGTTAACTATAATAATGAGCTTTACTGAGGCCAAGAAAGACCTCAAGAAAGTTTTTGATGCTTTAAAGAAACAGAAAATTACATCTGCTAAGGAATTGCAGATAATCTTCTTCGATGAGACTGGAAATGAAAAACTAAAGAACAAGGGTTTGAAATACGGAGAGGGTTTTGATATTGAGATTTGCGATTCAGCTGAAGCAACTATGAAGGCGATTAAAGGCGAGTACGTAAATTTCTGCAACGGCAAGGATAGATGGACCGAGGGATCCTTAGATAAGATTTGCAATCTTCTAAAGAGCCATCATGATATTGGATGTGCGGTTTCATCATACATCACTATCAAGGGCGAGGAGAAGCACGTTACTCCCGCACCGGATATCATTTTCGATATTGCAGAAGAACCATTTCATGTTAAAGAAGATTTGAAGAGATTCGTCTTCAGAAGAGAGTATCTTGATAACATTCCGCATCTTGATTTCGAACAGAGCGAAGAAGCTTTGCTGCTTGGACTTAGAGCGATAATTAAATCTGGCAAGATTGCTATGATGCCAACGGCTCTTCTTAGAGTTGCTGATGAGGCTTCAACTAAAATCAAGGACCTAGAAGGGCTCATGAACAAATGCAGAGAGGAATCTATCAAGGCTTGCGGATCTGTCGTTCCTTATGCAGAACACCAGATGTTCTCCATTGTATACCAATACATCACTAATAACAGAGACAAAGAACTGGTATACAGATGCCTTCAGAGCGTTTCGGATAAAACGATTGCAAATTCTTTCCCTATTAACGGAAAGGGAAGACTTTTCGAGGAAAGAGTATATGCATATCTGCTAAAACATCGCAATGAAAAACCAGAATTAATTCTTAACGAATGCGGACAGCTAATTGTAGACAACGAAGTGCTACTTGATGTAAGCGAACACGGAGTATACAACGTTGCCATAATGACCGTTGATAGCGAGAAGAAAACTATCATTCTGGAAGGTAATGTAAGAACTACATATGTTGATAGCGAAGCAGAACATTTCATTAGAGACGAAAAGGGTGAGTTGTATCCTTTCGAAGCCCTTCCGTTCAAACACGATGACCTCTTGGGCTGCGACGGAGAGCTGGTTAACGCCGGACAGAGATTCTGCGTTGAGATCCCACTTCACTTTGGCATGAAGCTAGAGTTTGTTATGAAGTACTCTCGCACAGGTCAGATGTTTGCTTGCAAATTCAGCAAGGGCAATTTCGTAAAACTGCATCCAAATTATGAGCATTCGTATTATGTTAAGAAGCCTTACATGATTCAGATGGAAGGCAATGCGCTGACCGTTGAGAAGAACACAGCACTGAAACACATCGGTAAAGAACTTACATATATGAGGGAACTGATGAAGAATTATCAGGGCGCCAAGGTGTGTTTCAGAATAGCATACTGGTTGTGCAAGGCGTTTGGTTCAAGAAAGCCGATATGGATTATTAACGATAGACCACATAATGCGGGAGACAATGGAGAGGCGCTGTTCAAGTATCTGATGAATTCGCCGCTCAAGAAGACTCACAGAATTTATTTCATGCTGAGCAAGAAGAGTCCGGATTATGAGCGCCTGAGCAAGATTGGTCCTGTGCTTGATTACTATTCATACAAGCACAAACTCAACTTCCTGATGTCAGACAAGATTATTTCATCCATCGGAAATGAGCTGCCAACCAATCCGTTCGGCAAGAGCAGAAAGCTCTACTATGATCTGTACAAAGCGGACTTTGTCTATCTGAGACACGGCGTATCGCACAACGATCAGAGTGGATGGCTCAATAAATTCAAGAGAAATTATGCGATGATTAATTCCAGCGCAAGGCCGGAATACGAATCGCTGATGACAGGCAATTATCTCTATTCAGATAAGCAGGCTGTTCTGTGCGGCCTTCCAAGATTCGATAATCTGAAGAGTGAGAACAAGAACAAAATCGCGTTCCTGCCAACCTGGAGAAGAAGCCTACAGGGACAGAAACTTGAGAATTCCGAGAAACGTCTCTACAGTGATGACTTTACAGAATCTGAATTCTACAAGTTCTATAACACACTGATTAACGATGAAAGACTCCACGAAGCAATGGAGAAAAACAATTTCACCGGGGACTTTTATCTACACCCTGTTATGAGTGCGCAGACAGACGACTTTGTTGAGAACAAGTATATTAAGGTGCACTCGGAAATTGCAGATTATCAGAAAGTGTTTAGAGAGAGCAACATTATGATAACCGACTATTCAAGCGTTGCGTTTGACTTTGCTTATCTGAAGAAACCGGTTATTTACGCCCAGTTTGACTTCGATAAATTCTACGAAGAGCATAGCTGGGATAAGGGATATTTCTCATATGATAAGGATGCGCTCGGATTAGTTACACGCGACTATGAAACAACGCTGAATGCAATCATTAATTACATCGAAAACGGATGTAAGATGGAGCAAGAGTATATAGACAAAGTTGAAAAATTCTTTGCATACACAGACAGAAACAACTGTGAAAGAATAGTAAATGCTATTCTTGAACTGGACAAAAAGTAGGAGTACACGCTATGAGTTACGACACAATTTATTCTAATCTTATTGCTGGAAAGGCAAAGCTCGCATTAGTAGGACTTGGTTATGTTGGAATGCCAATTGCTGTTGAATTTGCGAAGCATGTTAATGTTATTGGATTTGACCTCAATGAGAAGAAAATCCAGGAGTACAAGAACGGAGTAGATGCAACTAACGAAGTTGGAGATGCAATCAAGGATACAACTGCTGAATTCACATCCGATCCAGCCAAGTTGGGAGAAGCCGAGTTCATCATCGTTGCAGTTCCTACTCCAGTTAAGGATGATAATAGCCCTGACCTAGGACCTGTTATGGGCGCTTCCAAGACAATTGGTCAGAACATGAAGCCAGGTACAATTGTTGTGTTCGAATCAACAGTTTATCCGGGAGTAACAGAAGACATCTGTGTTCCAATTATTGAGAAGGAATCCGGACTTAAGTGCGGTGTTGATTGGAAGGTAGGTTATTCTCCAGAGAGAATCAATCCTGGCGACAAGGTTCACAGATTAACTAACATCAAGAAGGTTGTATCTGGAATGGACGAAGAATCTGCAGCCATTATCAAGAAAGTTTACGACATTGTAATTGAGGCAGGCACATTCCCGGTATCATCAATCAAGACGGCTGAAGCGGTTAAGGTTGTTGAAAATAGCCAGAGAGATATCAACATTGCGTTTGTAAATGAAATTGCGATGATCTGTGACAGAATGGGCATCGATACCGATGAAGTAATTGCAGGAATGAACACCAAGTGGAATGCACTTGGATTCAAACCGGGACTGGTTGGCGGTCACTGCATTGGCGTTGATCCTTACTATCTGACTAATGCTGCCGAAAAACTCGGATATCATAGCCAGATTATCTTGAATGGCCGTCAGCTTAACGACAGCATGGGTGCGTTTGTTGCTGATGCTGCTATCAAGCAGATGATCGAGGCAGGTCTTGCACCTAAGAAAGCAACAGTTGTCGTTCTCGGTCTTACATTCAAAGAAAACTGTCCAGATACAAGAAATAGCAAGGTTGTCGATATAGTAAATAGACTTAAAGAGTTTGATATTAACCCTATTGTTACTGACATATGGGCAGATAAGGATGTTGCAAAGAGAGAATACGACATCGATCTCGTCCCTGCTGAAGAAGTACCTAAGGCAGATTGCATCATCGTTGCAGTAGGACATAGTGAATATAGATCAATGTCTATGATGAAGCTCAAGAGCATGTTCAAGGATGACAAGGCTGACGAGGAGAAGGTTCTGGTTGACGTTAAGAGCTTGTACAGAATGGATGAGCTTAAGGCTTCCGGAATGAGATTCTGGAGACTCTAATATGGAATTAGCTAAATGCGATATCACAAATAAAGGAAAAAATGAGCAGCTACTCAGCTTTGAGATTGCAGGAACCACGATGAAGGTGACTGCACTCTGCAAAGAAACTGGAAGAAATTATGTTGGCATAGTTCTGGCTTTCAAACACAAAGCAGAAGTGGATAAGCAGGCATATAGTATTCCAACTGAGGTTAGGAAAACAGGCAAAGATATTAGATTGCTGGCAGAAGTTGATCTTAGCAAGCTGGCTTTTAGAATGACCAACTGGCAGATTCTTGCAGCTTATGAAGAGGACGGCAAGTTGTATGGAGTTGGTCTCAAGGCACCTAACAGTAGCAAGGATATCTATCAGAGATTCGTTGATAATTATTCTTGTGACCTTGGTGATTACATTCTTTTCCCTTACTATACTCGCAAAGGCACTATCAATTTTAGATATAGACCTCGCAATGAGTATGATGGAAATGAAATCCATGAGAGAGAAAAAATAGCGGATAAGAATTCCAAGAAATTGTTTGGAAACAAGCTGGCCAAACAGGATATCGCACTTATCTATGAGAAGAAGTGCACATCTGCCCAAGACAATGGATACTATTTATTCAAATACTGTATGGAGGCAGGTGTTAATGAGACTGGCAAGAGAAAAGTATACTATGTAGTAGACAAGAGAACCCCGGCTTATCAGAAAATAAAAGAGTACGATAAGTATGTTCTCGACTTTATGAGTCTCGAGCATATGGAGCATCTAAAAGCTGCCAAAGTACTGATTAGTTCTGAGTCCAGACTTCACGCATATGCGTGGCATAGTAAGAATAGCATCATAGCACCTTGCGTTCAGGACAAGAAGCATGTATTCCTCGGACATGGAATTTTGGCCCTCAAGAAATTGAACAACACCTTCACCGCCGAGTCGATGGCATCAAGCCTTGTTACAGTTAGCTCGGAGAGAGAGGCTGATGTATTCAAGGAATATCTTAATTATGATGACAAGGCCTTGAGCATTACAGGATATGCTAGATTCGATGCACTTGAAGACAAGTCCTCAGAATACAATGAAATTCTGGTAATGCCTACACATAGAGAGCGTTTATTCGGAGTTGAACGCGAGGTGTTCGTAGCAAGTGAATACTATAAGCGTTATATGGACTTGCTTAATTCAGAAAGACTTCACTCAATTCTCGAGAAGAATGACATGAAGCTAAAGTTTTATCTGCACCCATCCATAAGGGAACAGATAGATGCATATTCATCAAACAGCGATAGAGTTGAGATTATCAAATATGGTGAAATGCCATTAGATGAATTGATGATGAGATGCAAATTGCTCATCACAGACTATTCAAGTATTCTGTGGGATGTTCTATATATGAAGAAGCCGGCAATTTTCTATCAGTACGATAGGGATGAATATGAGCAAAGCTGGGGAAGCTATATTGATTTGGATAAGGATTTGCCTGGCGATAATGCGGTAGATCTCGATAGTCTGCTCGACAATCTCGAGAAGTCGGTAGCAAACAATTTTGTTTTGGAAGAAAAGTACAACGGCATGTTGGACAATTTCTATAAATATACAGATAGAGACAACTGCAAGAGAATTTGGGAAGAAATTTGTAAATTATATTAAAGGATGTTATTTTCAAGCACTATATTCATTTTCATATTTTTACCGACAGTATTATTGGTAAACTTTGCATTGAGGGGACATCGTGACGCACAGAATGTATTTCTGTGTTTTGCCAGCTTGTTCTTTTATGCTTGGGGCGAACCAAAATTCGTTTTGGTTATGATGCTGTCGATATTGGTGAATTGGGGATTTGGATACATTATTGATAAGCATAGAGAAGAACGTACAGCCAAGCTTCTGCTGGTGCTGGACATCGTATTCAACCTGTCAATAATATTTGTTTTCAAATATCTTATGTTCACACTTGAGAATATCAAGATGCTTGGAGCTAAGAATCTGGTAATTCCAGAGATAGCCCTGCCAATTGGAATATCATTCTTCACATTCCAAGCACTTTCGTATGTTATAGATGTATATAGAGGCGATGCCGGTGTTCAGAAGAGCCTAATAAATGTTGCGTTATACATCTCGCTATTCCCACAACTGATTGCAGGACCAATCGTAAGGTATACAACTGTTGCAGATCAGATTAAGAACAGAGTTGAAACTTTCGATGACTTCTCGCAGGGTGTTGTTAGATTCATATTTGGACTTGGCAAGAAGATTATCATTGCCAACAACATGGCGCTTTTGGCCGACTATGCCTTTAGTACAGTTGGGGATAATTCGCTGTTGCTAGCATGGCTTGGCGCACTGGCATATACCTTCCAAATCTATTTCGACTTTAGCGGTTATTCAGATATGGCGATAGGATTGGGATTAATGTTTGGATTCCACTTCCTTGAGAACTTTAACTATCCATATATCTCAACATCTATTACTGAGTTTTGGAGAAGATGGCATATCTCTATGGGAACATGGTTCAGAGATTATGTTTATATTCCGCTCGGAGGAAATAGAACCAAGACTAAGGGAAGACATGTCTTCAATATGTTTGTGGTATGGCTGTGCACGGGAATTTGGCATGGCGCAAACTGGACATTTGTTTTGTGGGGACTTATGTATTTTGTTCTCCTCGTCTTCGAAAAGTATTCCGGAATCAATTTCAAGAAAGACGGAAAGTGCAAGAGCATAAAGTATGTATATACTATGTTCTTCGTAATATGTGGTTGGGTAGTGTTTAGAGCCACTAGCTTGAGCGAAGCAGTAGTGTATTTTGGTGATATGTTCAGCTGTAAAAATGGACTGATTTCTGATGGATTCCTTGAGTACGGAAGACAGTTCATAACATATTTTGCTGTAGCGATAGTGTGCAGTACTCCGATATTACCAAAACTTAAGGAACGCTATAAAGACAACGTGTTATGTAGCGGGCTTATGGTTGTTGTTCTCGTAGCGATAGCAATTTTCTCAATTTCATGCATCGTTAAGAGCTCATACAATCCGTTTATTTATTTCAATTTCTAGTCGTATTGAGGTCGCGCTAATGACAGTTAAGAGCAAGAGAATCCTGGCAATAATATTTGTAGCGATGATCTTCATTGTAGGTATTACCACAGTATGGAATTGTCGCCATACTATAAGTGGTATCGTTAAAGAATCAAGTTACCTACATTGTAAGAGCGAACTTGAGGACTCAATAGATAAGAATATATTCCAGAAAAACCAGTGGATTAATGTTAATGGATTGCTGCACAGGATAATGTGCGAAACCATTGTAAGGGGTTCTGGGAGCGAATACGATGTGTACAAACTCTCTAACGGACAGATTATGTACAATCTGGATGAAAGAGATATGAGGGACTACGCAGGTCAGTTAGTAAAATTAGATAACGAGTTAAATAAACTTGGTATAGGATTAACATATGTACAGCTTCCTAACAAGATTAAAGACGATAGTTATATGCCACCTGGAACGAAGACTTATGGCAACATAAACGCGGACAATCTAGTAGCCCTGCTTAGAGAAGAATCTGTCGATACAATCGATATAAGAGAAGAGATAGAAAAAGCGGGTCTTGATTGGTCATCACTATTCTTCAAGACAGATCATCATTGGTTACCTACAACCGGACTTTGGGCTTCTGGAATTATCATGGAACATCTAGGTGATAGATATAATTATCCTATCAATAAGAGCTACTATGATTACGAAAACTACGATTCAGAAGTGCATGAGAATTGGATGCTTGGAGCGGTAGGTCGCCGCGTTGGCGTCTTATATGATGGTCTCGACGACATTGAAATTCTCAATCCTAAGTTCCAAACAGACTTTGATTTGGTGGGAATTAGTGATGCAGGCACAGATCATAGAGCAGGCTCGTTCTATGACAGTATGTATCTCTGGGACAATCTGAAGAATAGGGCAGATTTTGTTAACAATTCTTACTCTACGTACATTGGAAAAGAGTATTCAATTGCTACAGTTGAAAACAAGCTTAATAAGAATGGCATGAAGATTCTGCTAATTAGGGATTCTTTCTCTTGTGCAATAACACCATTCATAAGTCTTAATGCGAGTAGCACTAAGAACATCGATCTAAGAAGATACAAGAAAAATATTTTGAAACTGTGCAAGGAATATCAGCCAGATGCTGTAGTTGTGGCATACAATCCTAGCGCATTCTCTAAGAAGCAATTTGATTTCTTTAAATAGTTATTAGGTAATATTGGAAAGAAAGAAACAAGGAAAATGATTGAAGCAGTAAGGACAATAGTACAAGAACACAAATCGTACAAAAAACAAATATTCAAACTTGCAAAATCAGACCTAATTAAAACGTATAATGGTGCGGCGCTTGGTTGGGCGTGGGCTGTAGTTAAGCCCATGGTTACACTATTTGTTTTCTGGTTTGGATTTACAGTTGGATTAAGAGCGGGCAAGCCCGTAAACGGATATCCATATTTTCTGTGGTTGGTAGGCGGATTCCTGCCTTGGTTCTTCATGCAAGATGTTATTACTGGAGGATCATCGTGCATCAGAAAGTATAAACATCTTGTTACCAAGATGAAGTTTCCTATTTCGGTAATTCCGACTTACTACAACATTTCGCATATTTATGTCCATTTCGTTCTGCTTGCAATATCGATTGCCCTATTTGCAACATTTGGATATATGCCAGATATTTATCTGCTCCAGATTCCTGTTTATATGCTAATGATGTTCGCCTTCTTCGTAGTATGGTCATTATTTGCAGGAATGCTTAGTTGTGTCAGCAAGGATTTCCATAACTTGGTTGTATCTCTTTCAAGAGCAATCTTCTGGTTATCGGGAATTATTTATAATGTTAACTCAATTGATAATTATTGGGTGAGACTGATTCTGAAATTTAACCCTGTTACAGTAATAGCAACAGGCTATAGAAATGCATTTATCTACAAGGTTTGGTTCTTCGAAGAGCCACTTGATATGTGTTGCTATCTTATCACATTGATAGTTTTCACAATACTTGCCATTAGAACGTTTAAGAGACTTAGGAAAGAAATTCCAGATATTTTATAGGTGTGTAAATGGGAAAAGAAGTAGTAATAGAATTCACTAATGTAACTAAGGAGTACAAGCTTTATAAAAGTGATAAGGCAAGATTTAAGGCGCTGTTTTCCAAGAAGGTTCCGTTTAAGGTTAATAAAGCTGTTAACAATCTTTCTTTTAAAGTTGAAAGGGGAGAATCCCTTGCGTTCTTCGGAAAGAATGGTGCTGGAAAATCAACCATCCTTAAAATGATTACCGGAGTAGCTTTCCCAACATCCGGTGAAATTATGGTAAATGGAAAAGTCTGTGCGCTGCTTGAGTTAGGCGCAGGATTTGATTTGGAATCTTCAGGAAGAGATAATATTTACCTCAAGTGCAGTTTGATGGGTATGAGTGACGAGGAGATTGCTGCAGTTGAACCTGAGATAATTGAATTTGCAGATCTTGGAGATTATATTGATCAGCCGCTTAGATCTTACTCAAGCGGAATGAAAGCCAGACTAGGATTTGCTATCAGTGTTAATTCACAGCCAGACATCTTAATATGCGATGAAGCGCTGAGTGTTGGAGATAAAGAATTTAGAAAAAAGTGTAGAAAAAAAGTTGCTGAAATCATGGCAGATAAAAGTGTTACTCTGCTATTTGTAACACATTCAACAACAACTGCTAGGGAATTCTGTGAAAAGGGCATCGTTCTCAAAAAGGGCAAAAAACTCTTCGAGGGAGATATTGATGAAGCGATTACCTTCTATGAGCAGGAAGAGATCTAGTAGATTAAAAGCAACTTAAAAAGGTAAAGTAAACTTGACATCTTTTGCTTCTTAGAATAGAATTACGATATCATGAAAAATCATTTAAACATTAGCAATTTCAGGCAAATTATGACTTTAACAATACTGCTGATTGCGGCGATTATCGCATTCGGAGCAGTATCTGTTAATGCTGCCTCGCTGACGGCAACAGCGAAGATCAATTCTTCAGATGGCGTTGTATTAAGAAAGAGTGCGACAACATCTTCAGCGAGCATTAAGGTACTTGCCGACAACACCAAAATTACCATTACTAAAGAAATCTTCAAGACTAAGAATTCAACTGCTAAAGAAGACAAATGGTACTATGTAACAGTCGGGAAGAAAAAAGGTTATGTTCGCAGTGATTTGGTAGATACAGTTAAATACTCAACATCTTCCAAAACTACGGCAACAGAAGCTCTTAACTATAGAAAGGGTGCTGGTGCGAGAATGCCTGTTGTTGATACCTTTAAAAAGGGAGCTAGTATAACTAGAGTGCTTCCAGCTAAGGCAAGCAATGATAGCGCAACATGGTATAAGATCAAACTTAAGGTTAACAGCAAGACTAAATACTATTATGTATGTGGAAGCTATTTGAAATCTTCTAGCGCTAGTAATGCTGACACTAAGACTCTCAACAACACTAAATATAGTCACGCAACAAGTTCAGATTTTACCAAGATGCCGAAAAGTATTATTAAGGGTCAGTCGTGCGCTATAAGAGGAACTGTAACATGTTCAAAAAAGATTACGAAGGCTCGTGTTGGAGTTAAGAATTCATCTGGAAATTGGGTTTCGGGCGTTAATACAACTATCGCTGATGTAAATAGTAAGACGTTCGATATTCAGAGAGCCGATTCTGCTGTTAAATTCGGCAAACTAAAAGCCGGAAATAATTATAAATTCTGTGTTTATATTTGGGCTAACGATTCAGTGCACAGTGTATCATCTCAGAAGTTCAATGTAATTAGTGTTGATGATGCTCAAGGCCCTGAGAAGATTGCCAAGACAGCAATTGCTTTAGCATGGGATGAAACATATTATAATTCTGGACAGTATGCGTTTAACGGTGGTTGTGCAACACCGGCTTTCGTTGGCGCATTCGGAACAGCATTTCCTAATGCCATCAATGGAAAATATGCAGGTGTTGGCGCAGACTGTGGTGTCTTTGTAGCAACAGTAGTTAGAACGAGCGGATATGATACGACAATACCATATTCACTGACAAGTTCGTCAGGAAATATGTTTGATTATCTAGCTGAGAATACTAGCAAATGGATTAAGATAAGTTATTCGGGCCTTGAATCCGAACTACAAAGTGGCGACATAGTGATGTATCACAAGAGCGGTGGCGGACAGCACGTTCTAATATACGTGAAGAAGAATGGTGTTGGATACACTTGTGAGGCAGCTAATACAGGTACGGCATCAACATGTAAGTTTGGATACACAAATCCTAAATACAGCAAGATATTTAAGCTGACAGATAAAACAATAGAAGTGTACAGAGCAATTAAATAGGTGTTTTTATGAAGAAATATATAGCATTAGTACTGTCAATTCTGATGCTGCTGCTTCCAGCATGTGCTAGCAATAGTGGAAGTGATAACACTGATGCAGACACTAATAGCAGTGAGCAGATAACAGAAATAAGCCTCGACAAGCTACTCGATAGTGGATGGACTCAGAACGAGGGCACTTACGAATGGTCGGAAACTAGCGACTACCGTAAGCTTGATTTGGCAGTATCTGTTGAGCAAAACGATTTAATTATTGTGATTGACAATGATTATGGTGACAATAACAAGAGTATGGAGGCGGCCTATAAGGAAGACGAAAGCCTTGCGGCTGGTATGGCAGCTCGATGGTTTGCTGATGTCGAGAGTATCACAGAGGAAACTTTCGATAATATGAGGTATACAGTAAAAGTTGGCGGTAATGTGGTTGCAAGCGGTGGTATGACAGCGGATGCAGCACAAGACAATGCCGCTGAATATGATGATTAAGGAGCGATAACATGAAGAGAGTAATTACATACGGAACATTTGACCTGCTTCATTATGGTCATGTAAACATCCTGCAGAGAGCCAAGGCTCTTGGCGATTATCTCGTTGTTGCGATTTCCACAGATGAGTTCAATTGGAATGAGAAACAGAAGAAATGTTATTTCACATATGAAGAAAGGAAAAGACTTGTTGAAGCCGTAAGATATGTAGATCTTGTAATTCCTGAGGAATCATGGGATCAGAAGAAGAGCGATGTTCACGAGTATCACATCGATACATTCGTAATGGGAGATGACTGGGAAGGAAAGTTTGACTTCCTTAAGGACGAGGGAGTTGAAGTTGTATATCTCCCAAGAACACCGGAAATTTCAACAACTCAGATTAAGAACGATCTTAAGACTAAGAGATAATAACTAGATGGCATTACCCACTAATTTAAAGAAGAACAAATTATCAATAATGCTAAGAATTGTTGTAAGCACACTCGTACTTATATGTGGTGGTTACTCGATTCTTAGAAGAGATGATTATTTTGCCGGTGACGGCGGAACACTTCATCTTGGACTCGTAGCATTGCTATACATAGCAATGCTAGTTCTTGTTTGGTGGAAAAATACACTTTCCGACAAAGCAAACCGTATTTGTTCGGGAGTTGTCTGGTGCTTAACACCGTTTATATGCTATGCGATGGTGGAATGTGCCAACAGCGAGTGGAGTTGTTTATTTGTAGATGGCGCAGGCCTTAGCATTAGAATGCACTTCCTGAACGGAATGATTTATGTATTCCTTCTGCTGTTTGTTTTGTGCATTACTGCTAGTTTTCGCATTTCCGCAATGTTTGGATATCTATTCTTTGGAATCCTTGGCGCAGCACAGTATTATGTTTGCGTTTTCAGGGGACAGGGATTTGTTGCCGGGGATTTAGCTGGAATTGGCGCGGCCGCTGCTGTTGGAAGTGCTTATGATTTCAATCCTAATTTCTGGATGTATATATCGGTTTCTCTAATGATGTTTGGCATGATTCTTGCCAGTAGATTTAGAGGTAATTTGGTAAAGGGCCTTAAGAAAAGAGTGGCTCTTCTCGCAGGGGCAATCATTGTTGCTGGTGCGTTCGTAGGAACATATTTCTTCCTGCCATTCACCAAGGACATGAAGGTCAAGCTCTACAAACCACAAGAAACATATTTGAAAAATGGATCTATGTTCGCATTCGTGCGTAGTTGGAGATATTTATTTATAGATAAGCCGGCAGGCTATTCGATTGATAAGGTTCAGGAAATTGCGGACAGATATAACATAGATGCACAACCTGAGAAAATTAGCGCTAAAGAGACTCCAAATCTAATTCTAATTATGGTTGAGAGTCTTAGCGATGTTAACGATATCGCAGAAGGCGCAGTCACTACAAATATCGATAACCTTCCGGTTATTCATAATATGAAGCAGGATGCGGTTAAAGGTACTTTGTACGAAGAGAGACGTGGCGGAGGAACCGCCATTATGGAATGTGAAATGCTAACAGGCGTCACCAATGCGTTTTTCCCAATTGGTACCATTGTATATCAGACTATGCTGAAGACAGAGACGCCATCTATTGCTTCACAGCTGAAAGATGCCGGATATCAGGGAATCATTGCATCGCATCCACATCATCCTACAGGTTACAATAGACAGAACGCATATCCACTTCTGGGATTCCAGGAATTGAAGTTTAGAGATGATTTTATTGCGGCTGGAAATGACGGTAGATATGGAAGATATATTTCAGATGCTGCAGCTTATGATGAGTTAATAGATGAGTATGAAGCGGCAACTGCCAAGAGCGATGATCCATTCTTCGCGTTCCAGGTTACAATGCAAAATCATTCTCCTTATGACAGCGCTGAAACAGATGATGTCAAAATCACCAGCAAGGATACCTATGATGAATTCGTAGAACAGTATATGAATTATGCATATACATCAGACAAGGAAATCGGTAACTTAATAAACTATTTTAAGAAGACTGATGATCCTACGCTGATTGTAGCATTTGGCGATCATGCACCAAGATTCGATACAGCGTATTACAAGAAGTTGCTTGGCATTGAAACAGATCTGACAGACGAACAAGAAATGACTTTCCAGAGATCGCCGTTGGTTATGTGGGCAAACTATGACATCGAAGAAGAGGAACTTGGAGATACTTGTGACCCATATATAGCAGCTAAGATCATTCAATTGCTTGGACTTAAGCAAACCGGGTTCCAGAGATTCATTCAGGATTTCCAGAAGGAGATTCCTGTAATCAATTCGCTGGGATATAGAGATAAGAAAGGCAATTATTATCAGATAGAGGACACAGCATCTCCATATTACGAACTTATTAACGAGTATAATATGCTTGTGTACAACAATATGGTAGATACAGAACACAGGATAGAGGGATTCTTCGATTGATGGAAGAAAAGATTGTAATATCACATAGACGTAATAATAGAGAGGTTATCTTAAGACCAGAGAAGAAGGGCCTTAAGGCAATCATCAAGCGCAGAGGCGGAATGCAGACTGTTGTCGTTAATCGTATAGTAGACAATAGCCGAATCATTATTAAAGTTTCGCTGATTGCGGCAGCGTTGCTGTGCGTTATTATGCTGATGTTACATACGATGATGAACATTTTCCCATACGCAATAGCATTAGATGGTAATGAAATATGCTATGTAAGAGGAGAATGCGGAGTTGAACAGACTTATAACAAACTGTTCGAAATGTATACGCCAGAGGATACGGAATTCAAAGCGGTAAACATTGAAGGAAGAATATCTTACGAACGCAAGGACATTACACAGGTTGATAGAACGGAAATTACATCAGCAGGTACAGCAGCGGAAGCATTAAAAGTTGCATTTGAAACTGCGCAAGAGCCCGTTGTTGTAAAAATTGCCAGCACTAGAACCAAGCTGGTTAAATATACGCCAGAACCTAAATATGTTAAAGATAAAAAGCTGTTGGCTGGTGAAACCAAAGTAAAGAAAAAAGGTAGAGCGGGTAAGCAGAAAGTTACAACCACATACCATTCTGTTAATGGAAAGATTAAGAGTCATTCTATTACCGGAAGGCAGATTGTTGATAACGGTAAGCCTGCGGTAGTCCGCAAAGGTACTCTGGGCTTGCCTGAGGGTGCCGATTGGAAAACATTTGATGGCGATCCTATATTCAAGAATGGTAAGGAACTATCAATTACAGCTAAGCAATACCTAGGAGCACCATACAAATATGGTGGATATAGCTTGGCCCACGGTATCGATTGCGTACAATTTGTTAGACAAATGTATGCAAAATATGGAATATCACTTCCTAATAGCCATAGAGGATTACAGCATTCTGGAGTAGGTGTTAAATACAAGAATGCAAAGAAGGGCGACATCATATGCTATGGCAATCATGTTGGAATATATGTTGGAAATGGCAAAATGGTAAACGCGGTTCATAAGGGCGTTAGTATTAGTAGAGTAAAACCGGGCAGAATCAAAGCCGTTAGAAGAGTTGTAAAATAAGGAGTATAGATGTCAGAGAACAAGATTTATGCAGCAATCGACAATCGAAAGGTTGCGATTATAGGAGCGGGTGCGGTAGGCTCATCTATTGCTTACGCACTTACAATCAGAAATTTGGCCAGTGAAATTGTTCTTGTCGATGTTGATAACAAACGTGCTCATGGCGAGGCTCTGGACATTCAGCATGGCATTTCATATATGGGAATGTCATCTGTTAGAGCAGGTGGATATGAAGATTGCGCGAATTGTGATCTCATCATTATCACCGCAGGTCGAGCAAGAAGAGTCGGTGAGACAAGACTGGATATGATCTCCGATAATATTGGCATTATGAAGAATGTTACCGACCAGATTAAGAAGCATTATACACATGGCGTTATTATGGTTGTGTCTAATCCGGTAGACATCCTGACTCACAAAGTAGCAGAGTGGGTGGATCTACCTAATGGTCGAGTTTTTGGCACAGGATGCATTCTAGATACATCAAGATTGATTCGTAGCATTTCCGACTACACCGGAATCAACACTGAAGCAATCAAATGCAATATTGTTGGCGAACATGGGGATACGCAGTTCCCTGTATGGAGCAGACTCTCTATCGCAGGTATTTCCATGGAAGAGTATTGTGAGAATGTAGGACTCAAATGGGGAGATGCCCAGAAGAATGAGCTCTACGAGAAAATAAAAACAATGGGTGCAGATATTATTGCCTCCAAGGGAAGAACTCATTATGGTATTGCAACATGTGCATGTTCATTGGCTGATGCAGTTCTCAACCAGAGACTTACAATTGCACCGGTCTCATCACCACTACAGGGTGAATATGGAATTGAGGGTGTATCAATAAGTGTTCCTTCCATTGTAGGAGTTAATGGTGTAGAGCATAGACTCGAGGAACATTGGACTGAGGAGGAACTTTCCAAGTTGCAGACTAGTGCAAGACAAATGAAGGAAACTCTTGCAAAACTGTAATTGTTAACAATAAAAAATCGGCCTATGGATATGATCCATAAGCCGATTTTATTATGCCGTGATTAATGGATGTATACTCTTGTGCCTGCTGGCAGATTGTAAACATACTTTGCTGCAGCATCATATAATCTACAGCAACCCTTAGTCGTAGGATGTCTCTTAATAGAGTTTCTTAGGTTGCCAGTATCAACCCATCTGCATCTTGTGTGGAATGTTCCGGATCCTTTGAACTTGGTAGAGTATGTAAAGTAGTATAATCTTCCGTTTCTATGCTCTTTAATTTTCTTGAATTCATGACCGGTAATGCTATACTTTCCGCCCTTGAGTGGTTGATAGTAGTTTCCTGTATTACAGTCATAAACCTTAATCAGTTTCCACTTGCCACCTTCTTTGTGGAACACGTTAGTTCTCTGAGCATGGCGGGAAATCCAGATAAGATAATTTGTAGAGCTACCGATATCTTCTGAGTTAATAAAATCTTCCTTTACACTCCAAGCGAAGTCGTTGTAAGTAATGTGCCAACACATTTTAACCTGCGACCATTTTAGCCATGCTTTGCCACCATTATATTTAACTTGTACCCAGGAAGGCTCCTCCCAGAATCCGAAAGTTGTTGGAGCAAACTTCCATGTGCATTCCAATGATTTGCCCTTCTTGAGGGTTCCAATCTTCTTGCCGCCAGCTGACTTATAGATTGAAATGTTTTTCTTTGCTTTCGCTGTCCAGTAGAGATTTTTTGGAATGTCTTCTACACCCTTGCACAGACATTTTGCTTTTATCTCAAGACTCTGTGTTGGCTCAGATTCAAGAAGAATGCATGGATATAGAGAGCCTTTAGGACAAGCAGAAACTACAAATTGGAACGTACCCTGAGCAGATTGATGCTTGTCGCTGTAGTGAGTCTTGCTGGCAGATGCTTTTACAGTAGACGCAAGTGTACGGTTACCCGACGCATTTACTCTATAGATTTCAAATCTGTCGTACTGAGAAGAGTCTTCAACATCCCAGCTTACAGTTACGGTATTGTCTTGTTGTACAATTTCGCCTAGTTTGCTTGTGTTGTTTGCCTTGGATGGATATGTGATCTTGGCAGTAACGTTAGTTGGTGCTGCAATACTCATCTCACCTGGCAATGAAATAGTCCTAGTAATAGCTGTGCTCCAATCAGGTGATTCGCCATCCGCATAAGCACACACTTGATATGAATATGGAAAATCAATATAGTTTAATGATTTTGCAGCTGTATACTTTGTATTAGTAATTCCTGATTTGGAAAAAAACTTCTTTCCGGTACTATATGATGAGCCGTTACTCCAACAGTGAATTGCATAGAGAACATCATCTCCTGATTCAAGTGTAACAGTGTTCCACTTGAATGATGGATGCTTTCCTGTTAATGAGTAGTTAGCAGTATCAATTGTAGTGGATGTTGCTACAGATGTTGTCTCAGCAAATGAAACAACCCCCAAACTTGTTACGCACATTGTTACGACAAGTAGAATTGATAATAATTTCTTAGTAATTTTTTTCATTTTCTTCTCCAAAGTGTTATTCCTATAGACAGGGTTATTATACAAGATATTTAAAGAAAAAGATAGAAAAGACAGCAATTTCAAGGTATTATTAATAAAGATTTAACTTTGGTTGGTCTTAATTGAAACTATTAAGTGGAGTTTAGGTAGTAATGTTCGAAAAAACTCAGAAAAAATTAATCAACTTTCTTCTTTTGGTCGATCTGACCAAAATGAAGCATCATATACCTTCCGATTTTTCGGGAGTTGTTCGCGTTCAGAATCGTAGAGTGCACAAGCTCGCAAAGAAGGCATATAAGATACCGTTTTACAAAGAGCGTTTTGACAAAGCTGGCGTAACACCAGATGATATTCGCTGCGGTGATGATCTGACCAAGTTGCCACTTCTCACCAAGGAAGAACTCAGAGCTTGGATGAAGGAAGAGGACAAGAATCCTAAGTACAAGGATTGGTATCACGATACAACAAGCGGTTCATCCGGAGTTCCTCTGATGGTACTGGTTTCACCTCGCGAGAAGGCCTATAATATGGCAAACTGGTTCAGAGTATTGCTGATTGCCGGTTACAATCCATTCTTGGGCAAGACTATGAGCAGAATGAGCGCCCACAGCGTTACGGGCGAGCATCAAGCATTTTTCCAGAAACTCGGCATCTTAAGAAGAGGCTTCTTGAATCAATATGCACCTGAAGAAGATATGGTAAAGCAGGTAAATGACTACCAGCCAGACCTGCTCTACATGAATAAAACTGAGCTAATGAGGCTCGCCCTCTACTGCAAGCAGAACAAAGTTAAGATTCATAGACCTAAATTCTTCTGCCCAACAGGTGAGAAGATTGACGATGTTGCAAGAACTCTGTTTAAAGAGATATTCGGACCTAATATCATAGATTCTTATGGTACTGCAGAGACCGGTGCTTGTATGGTTAAGCTGGGCGAAGCGACTGAATATACAGTTCATAATGATTCATTCGTAGTAAATACTTATGATGATAATGATCAGCCTGCGGATGAAGGAAAGATCGTTGTAACGCCTCTGTATAAGACGGACCTGCCACTTATCAACTATGTAGTTGGAGACAAGGTTTCATCTGTTGTAAGAAATGGCGTTAGATTCGTATCCGGAGTTCAGGGAAGAATGAATGACGCTTTCAAATATGAAACCGGAGAGGTAACAACGTTCTTCGAAATTGCTCCAATTATTGCTCACTGCGAAGATGTGTTGCAGATAAGATTCGTACAGGAAGATTACAAAAATATTCTGGTTCAGTGTGTACACAGTGATGAAGAGGGCGCAAGACCAATCAAGGAAATCGAGAAGGATCTTACCGAGAAGCTTAATGCTAAATTCAAGCACTCGTTTAGTATCAGATATGAGTGGTCCAATGTGATTCCACCTGATGATAACGGAAAGCTCAGAATGATAGTTTGCAAAGTAAAATAAATAAGAGGGCTTGGCCCTCTTATTTTATTTCAATTTTTATTTTGCTTTGTGCTTCTTCCAGCACCTTTACTGCATCATCGAGCGTTGCACCCTTAGTGATTATGTGACCTATACGGTGAGGACCAATTCTAAATTTGTGAACCTCATCACCAGGCTTATAATCGAACTGAATATCAACAATATCAGGGTGTTCAGCGTTTTCGTTAGTTTGTGAAACGATGACGCCATCTTTGTCTGCCATCAGCAGGTGGCTTGCGTTAGGGTTAGCTTCGTTAGAACTGAAGTCAGCCTTCTCACCGAGTGCTACCTGAATGATTTTCTCATAATAATCATATCCATAATAGATTCCAACGAGCTCTGCCAGGCATGTTGCTCCGGATCTTCCACCAATCTCAAGAACGTAAGTCTTACCATCCTTAAGAATAAAATCAGCATTGATTGCACAGTTGTCCAGCTTCATCGCGTGGATTGCTGCGGCTAGAGTTTCCTTGGCATCCTGAATTGTTTCTTCAGGTAGGGCATAAGGTGCAAAATGCCCAATTGGGACACCTGTATTTCCTGTGTAAACATAGTCGCCATGAGGCAGGATGAACTCAACTTTGCCATCCTGAATGAAGGCCTGAGCGCCGAACTCTTCGCCCTCGATAAATTCTTCAACGAGATAGTAGTCGGAGCGAGTGTTGTCGAGCACGCATTGTCTTGCAGCTGCGAACTCTTCAGGTGTGTCAACCCTTGTAATTCCACGGCTTCCAGAGGAATCGACTGACTTAAAAATCAGTGGAAATGTTAGTCCGTCGAGCTTGCTGGCATAGTCCATATCGTCAGTCTTAATCTCACGGAATCTCGCCGTACGAACACCATTCGCCTCGTAAGCTTCTTTCATAAGACGCTTGTTAGCAGAGATCATTGCGGCTTCAGCAGAGAGACCCTTAAGACCGAGCTTGTCACATACAGCACCTACAGTAGGAATAGCAACGTCCGTTCCTGCTGTAACGACACCATCGATGCCTTCCTCCTCAGCGAGTTTAACGATTGCCTCTGCGTCGACAGTATTTTCATAATAAACGCTGTCGGCTATGTCAAATCCCGGATAATTACCCGGGATGCTTGTAACAATTGTATGAACGCCCATTCTCTGAGCGGTTTTAATCAGTGGAACCTGGTAGATTCCGGCTCCAAGTATCAGTAGCTTCTTCATTATTTCTTGCCTTTGTAATATACGTCTTTAACCACGAACTGTGGTGAATTGCTCATGCTCAGGAATAACCTTCCGATGTATTCTCCGATGATGCCCAGGAAGAAGATAATCATTCCTGAGAAGAAGAACAGGCCGACCATGATTGATGACCAACCAACTGCAATTGCTGGGTTGATGAGCTTTCTAATGAACACAACGATTGCACCAATCACGCCAAGTACGGACAAAATAGCACCGACTCTCTGTGCGAACTTCAGCGGTACAGTCGAGAATCCCATGATGTTAGACCAGAGTCCAATTAACTTCTTTAGAGTGTAGTTGGATGTACCGTAAGCTCTCTCGAAATGTTCTACAGGTACTGAAGCAATCTTCTCAGTGCTAACCGTTCTTAAGAACAGACCTTGCAGGTGAGTGAACTGGCTCTTGTACTGAATGATGTAATCGCGAACATATTTCTTGATCACCCAGAAACTGGAGGTCTTCATATCCTTAGGCTTGCCGATCAGAAGGCGAACTGTCTGGTAATTTACCCAGCTGCCAAAATTACGGAAACCACTGTGCTTCTTGTCCTCGTAATATCCGAATACAACATCAAATCCTTCGTCGAATTTGGCAAAGAGCTTGTTCAGCTGTGAGCAATGGGTCTGACCATCATCATCCATAGAGATGATAACATCTCCTTCGGCATAGTTAAGTCCTGCCATAGTTGCATTGTGCTGACCAGCATTCTTGGCGAGTTGAATCACCTTAACATAATCATGCTCGTCTGCGAGTTTGCGCAGTTCTTCAAGACAAGCGCCGCCATCCGGGGAGTAGTCATCGGTCAGAACGAACTCGAAAGGAGTTCTGCCGAGGCGCTCCATTTCAGCGGCCGTTTCTTTAACAACCTGACGAATTGTATGTGCTGAATTATAGCAAGGTATTACGATTGAATACTTCATATATGTCTCCTCGTGTTTGAACACAAAATTACGAATATATTGTACCACGCTAAGCTTGAAAATCCAACTATTTTAAGCGCTCATAACATTGAAAAATGACCCCAAAATGTGCTAAAATTATACCGATTATATAGTAAAAGGGGAAGTGCGATTTGAAGCTAGGTTCCAATCAGAACAACTGGAAGAAAGATGCAGCGATTTATAGTGGCTTTTTCGTTGTGATTGCAGTCGTTTGCTATGCATTTTTCCTGCTCACAGGAACCACTTTAATCAAATATTCCACCGGTAACGCAGACGGTCTTACACAAACATATACAGCTTATGTTTCACTTAAGCATATGATCCAGGACTTCTTTGCTGGTCGGGGCTGGGATGCGTGGAACTGGTCATTAGGCCTTGGTGGAGATACCTTCGAGTATTACGGATTTAAACTGTTTAATCCGCTTACATATATCATCATTGCTTTTCCAGACAATCTGATTGATGTTGGATATTCCGTTGCAAACATCTTGAGAGAGTATCTGGCAGGCTTTACATTTATGCTCTGCATGAGAGAGGTAAAGTTGCCTTCAAGAGCCGGAATCGTTGGTGCACTGTCTTACGCATTTTGCGGATGGATGGTTGAAGTAATCTTTAACCAGGGTAGCTTCGAGAACGCTGCAATTATTCTGCCGCTTCTCATCATGGGAACAGAGAAGGTGTTCAAGAAGAAGTCGCCATACCTTTTCATCGTCTCGGTTGCGTTCTGTGTAGCATCCGGCGTTGTGTGGACATACATTTCAGGAATTGTAGTAGTTGTATATTTCCTCGCGAGATATCATGACTATCACAGTAAGGAATCTGTCGCTGAGTTCTGCAAGAACACTGGAGAGTATATCCTCTACGGAATTATCGGAATACTGATCTCTTCACCATTCGTACTGTCGATACTGTGCAGTATGGGTGGAGCGACTACACATACTGGTGCTAGTTATAGAACTTGGGCTTTCGCACTGGATAAATATCTTGAGCTTCCGGCTGGACTTTTCAAGTATGCCGAAGTCGGAGCGACATCGTACAGCTACATTTGCGTTTCGGCTGCAGCAATATGTCTGTTACCGTTGCTCGTTAGACAGATGAAGCGCAAATCGACTATCGCATGGATTGCGGTTGTGATGACTGCGTTGTCACTGATTCCATTGACAAGTAAGTTCTTCAATGCGATGAGCTATCCGGCAGGCAGATGGTATTTTGCTCTAATGTTCTTCGTTATCTGGGCAACGATGGAGTGCCTTAACGAGGAGACTTTGGCCGACAAGAGAAGTTATAAGACTATGACAATCTGGGTTGGCGCTCTAGCGATATGGAACGCTGCAATGTTCATGCTTGGCATAGAGAGCAAGGGCACAATCATGTTAGTTGCAATTGGAATTTGTTGCTGCTTTGCATTGCTGGTTGCCTCTTATATCTATTATGTGACAGAGAACAAGCAGAAGTGGGTTGCGGTGCTCGGTGCGCTTGTCTTAATAGCAAGCATCACTTATCCGGCAATGGGAAGAACTTGTCCTGCGGTTAGCAACTATCTTGGGGAGCATCTCAAAGTTGGTGCATCAGCTGACAAGATAGCAACTACACCTGAGAGAGTTGTTCCTGAGATTAAGGATGATGGATTCTATAGATCCGATCAATCCTATAGAACTAATCCTCAGATGAGGACCAAGTTGAAGACCAATGCGAATGTTGTATATGGCAACAATTCGATTTACACATACTCATCGCTGATTGACAGCAAGTGGAATCTGTTCAACAAAGCCGTTGGAAACAATGCGGGTTATTATTCGAGAACGAACATCATCTCCAACGACAACAGAGCCAATCTTGATTACCTGTTTGGTGTTAAATACTTCCTTGGCGACAATGCTAACGAGAAGAAGGCTTCCAAGTATGCGGGTTATGGCTATAAGAAGAGTGAGACAATCGATGGCGTTGATATCCTGAAGACCGATCATAGCATTGGCCTCGGAACCGCTTTCAAGCAATACATTACTGAAAGCGAGCTGATGGAATACCCGGAAATGGTAAGAGATCAGGTTCTGCTGCAAACAGCCGTTGTTGCTGATGACCAGACTGACAAGCTTGAAGGCATCAAACATGCAAGCAAGGATGATATTACAACATCAATTGATAGCGCAGATATCACAGTAACTTCAAAGAAGAATATTACAATTGATGAAGATAGCAAGACCATCACAGTTAGTGGTGGCAAGGGATATTTCTACGTAGATATTCCTGAGGTAAAGAATTGTCAGCTGGTACTATCGTTCGAGGGATTCCAGAGACAAAACCTCTCGTATGACGAGGCGCTTGTGGTAGGTAGCGATGATGTCGAACAGCCTAAGACAGCTTTCGCTAAGTGGGTTGGCAGACACTCGTTCAGAGACACTGGCGATTTCAAGATTATCACCAAGTTCAATGGCATTAAGAAATACTGCTACTGTGAGAAGGGATCCCCAAGAGGATTTAACGATATAGAGAACTACAACATCAATCTTGGATACGGCGACACAATTGGAGGACGTGCGCTGGTTAGACTTGGTACAAGAGGCGTTTATACCTACGATGCAATTAAGGTATATGCAATTCCTATGACAGTGCTCGACGAGAATGCTGAAAGCCTCGAGGAGACTAGCTACAAGATTGATAAATATACAGGCGATAGCGTTAGCGGAACAGTTAACGCTGAAGAGAGCTCGCTGCTCTTCCTTTCAATTCCTTATGACAAGGGCTGGAAGGCCAAACTCGATGGCGAGGCGGTATCCACAATGAACAATGTGGACATAGGATTTACAGGAATAGTAATTCCAGCAGGTGAACATCAGCTGGAGCTCACATACTCACATTGGGGTATGAAGGTAGCTCTGGTTGGAACATTGGTTGGCCTAGTTGGACTGTTAAGTATCATCATCAGGAGAAGAAAGAATGGGCGTAGCTAAGCTCAAGAAGAAAGCAAATCTCGCTGCAAGAATGTCAGCGTTCATATTGGAGCAGAAGCGAGTTGGTAGCAAGCTCATGAAGGACAACAATGTTCTGTTCATCTCCGATGTTAGAGATGTGCTCGGCGGCAACTTCGAGTGGGTTTATAACGCAATCGACAAGAAGGAGTGGAATGTTCAGATCTTTCTTAAGGACAAGCAGCTCCACAAGGAGACGGTATCCGATGCAAGACTGATTGCACAGAAACTCAGATCTGCTAAGTATATCTTTGTTGAAGACGTTTATAACTATCTGCAGTTCTATACACTGCTGCCAGGTCAGGAAATAATTCAGCTCTGGCATGCGGCTGGCGCATACAAGAAATTCGGATTCAGTCGTAAGAACGAGGATATCAAGATTAGTCCGGGACATCGCAAGTACACCAAGGCAATTGTAAGTGCGGAGTCAATCGCTCCTTGCTATGCAGAGGCTTACGATATCAGTGAGGATAAGATTATTGCTACAGGAGTTCCAAGAACCGACATCTTCTTCGACGAGTCGTGGAAGAACGAGGTACGCGAGAAGTTTTGGACGAAGTATCCTGAGACCAAGGGCAAGAAGATTATTCTGCTTGCGCCGACTTATAGAGGCACCAAAGTTCCGCTAGCGGATTACGATATGTCCAAGGTTCCGATTAAGGAGTTGGCTGAGAGATTTGGCGATGAGTATATCCTGGTAACCAAGCTTCACCCGGCTGCGTATAACAATATGCTGCTAAAGGGAAAGAAACTTGGAGATGACAGCGGATTCTGGCTGGACGTTTCTGGTATCAGAGATATTAACGATATACTGCCGGTTGCAGACATTCTGATTACCGATTATTCAAGCGTAATCTTCGACTGGTTGCTGCTGGATAGACCTATTATTTACTACGTATACGACAAGGATGAGTATGCAGGAGATAGAGGAATGTACTACTCATTCGATGAATATGTTTACGGCGCGGTTGCTGAGACCGGCGAGGAACTTGCCGAGGCGATAGCTGCTGCGGACATGATGACAGACAAGAGAGAGGCTTTCAGAGAGAGATTCATGGGAGCTTGCGACGGACACGCAACTGAGAGAGTTGTGGGTCTGCTGAGGAGATAAGATGGCATACAAGAGAAGTGCTTATAGAAAATTCAAGGATGTAATCAGAAAGGGTTGCTCTGCGCTTGCCAAGAGAAGCACAACATTTAGAACCTTCTATATGGGAAGCTTGGATAAGAAGCAACATAAGAGATATCTGAAGTATGCGAATCTGCCAATTGATGAGAAGGCTATTGTTTTCGAATCCTTCATGGCAAGAAGATATGCAGATAGCCCAAGAGCAATCTATGAGTATATGCTGACTGCACCTGAATTCAAGGATTACAAATTCTATTGGTCTTTCAGAGCCACTATCATGGATCAGTATATGTGGCTGAACGACAACGACAGAACCAAAGTAATTCAGTATGGTAATGAGGCATATTACAAGAGAATGGCAACAGCTAAGTACTGGGTTGTTAATTCAAGAGTTGTTGATGCCATTGATGTGAGACCTGAGCAGGTTTATCTGCAGTGCTGGCATGGAACTCCACTTAAGAGACTTGGATTCGATATCGAGGTTGAAGGAGATAACAGCCTTCATACCAAGGAAGCCCTGTGCAGACACTATGCAATTGATGCCAAGAAATACACCAACATGGTTTCACCATCTGCATTTTGCACAGAGAAATTCATCTCGGCATTCGGTCTGGATAAGATCGGAAGATCGGACATTATCATTGAGGAGGGATATCCGCGTAATGACTTCCTTGTTAACTACACAGAGGCCGATGTTGCCAAAGTCCGCAAGGAGCTCGGCGTTCCGGATGACAAGAAGTTAATCCTATACGCACCAACATGGAGAGACAACCAGCATGTTGCAGGAACCGGATATGTCTTCGAGAATCCACTTGATTTCGACAAGCTGAAAGAGGCAATTGGCGATGAATACGTTGTGCTCTTTAGACCACATTACTTCGTTGCTAATGCATTCGACTTCAGTAAATACGAAGGCTGGGTATATGATGTTTCAACTTACCCGGACATCAATGAGCTGTACATCGTATCGGATATCCTGATTACAGACTATTCAAGCGTATTCTTCGACTACAGCATTCTGAAGAGACCAATTCTCTTCTACATGTATGACCTGAAATATTATCAGGATACTGTAAGAGGATTCTATATTAGCCTGGATGAGTTGCCTGGCCCTATTGTTGAGGAACAGGCTGAGCTGATGGACAAGATCAAGACTGTTGATGATTGGTCCAAGGGCAAGGAATACACAGATAAATATGCAACATTCTCCGGTAGGTTCACTTATCTTGATGATGGACATGCTTCAGAGAGAGTTGCGAAGAAGGTATTTAAGTAAAGTATGAACACAGTTGTAAAGTCGGTAATTAAATGCGGAATAGGAGTTCTGGGTGGAGCCTTTGCCGTTATGAAACTCGCTCCAATCGAGCGCAGGGTTGTCATAATGAGCAGACAGTCTAACAAGCCATCCCAGGATATTGAAATGCTCCGAGACGAGCTCGAAAACCGTAACATCGACACTGTTGTTATGTGTAAGAAGATGGGCGATGGCCTGGGCGGTAAGGTAGCGTACCTTGGCGAACTTGGACGTCAGATGAAGTATCTGGCTAGCTCCAAAGTGGTTGTGCTCGACAGCTACAATATTCCGGTCAGTCTCTTCAAGCATCGCGATAAGACCAAAGTTATTCAGATGTGGCATGCGCTCGGTGCGATGAAGAAGTTCAGTCGCAGCATTCTGGACATGCCTGAGGGCAAGTCATCGGAGCTTGCCAATCTTATGAAAATGCATGCTGGTTATGATTACATCTTCACTAGCAGTGAAGCGAGCAGACCAGCATTTGCGGAGGCCTTCGGTTATCCGGAGGACAAGCTGACGATAATGTCGCTACCAAGAGTCGATGCACTATTGGATGAAAAGAGAAATGCTGAACTAGCAGTACAGATTAAGACTGAATATCCACAACTCGAAGATAGAGAAACAATTGTCTATGCACCAACTCTAAGAGTTGGCAAAGACATGAGCAAATTTGTTAGCGATTTAATCACAGCTGTTAACAACTGCAAGTTCAAGTTTAGTCTGGTTATTAAGATGCATCCTCTGACAGAGATTAGTTTGGATGATAATTTGCCAGAAAACATCATCATTGATAACAAATTCCAGACTGCTGAAATGTTCGCAATTGCTGACTATGTCATCACAGACTATTCGGCAATAACATATGAAGTTGCACTCAAGGGTTTGCCTATTTACTTCTATGCTTTCGACAAGGATGAGTATCTGGATGGCAGAACCTTCTATCTTGACTATGATAAGGACATGCCTGGACCAATTTGTGCAACTGCGGATGAGGTGATGGCAGAGCTGACATCAGGAACTAAGACAGAAGAATACAGAAAGAAAGCGAAAGCATTCGCTGATAAATATATTGAGAAGCAGTCAGGTTGTACTGCGGAAATAGCAGATCTAATAGAGGAGTTATTATGAATTACGGAGTAGTAGTAGCAGGCGGAATCGGTAGAAGAATGGGAGCTGAAAAACCAAAGCAGTTCCTGGCTATCGGCACCAAGCCTATCATCGTACATACAGTTGAGAAGTTCGTTCTCTGTAACGAGCTTGAGAAGATTATCGTACTCACACCGAAAGATTGGATTGAGTACACTAAAGATCTTCTGGAGAAGAATCTCGGTGACAAGCTGATGAAGAGGGTTGCTGTAATCGAGGGCGGCGAGACACGTAACGAGACAATCATGAATTCCATCGCATATATCGAGAAGGAATTTGGTCTCGATGACGATACAGTAATCATCACACATGATGCGGTAAGACCTTTCGTAACACACAGAATTATCAAGGACAATATCGAAGCTGTTATGAAGTATGGTGCAACCGATACAGTAGTGCCAGCAACTGATACCATTGTTGAGTCCCAAGATAACGATATTATCAGTGCAATTCCTGATAGATCCAAGATGTATCAGGGACAGACACCTCAGAGCTTTAAAGCTAAGGAGCTGAGAGATACTTATCAAGCATTGACTCAGGAGGAGAAAGATATCCTGACAGATGCAACGAAGATCTATGTTCTCAAGGGCAAGCCAGTCAAGCTGGTTAAGGGAGAGAGCTTTAATATCAAGATTACATATCCGTATGATCTTGAAGTGGCAGAGACTCTGCTGAAAGGGGAGAGCAAATAATGCTTAATACTATTTACAGACTCGTTGAGCCTAGAAAATTTGAAACAGAATATAACGACATTGACATGAAGGGAGACAAGGTCATCGTAAGACCTACACACCTTTCAATCTGCAATGCCGATCAGAGATATTTCCAGGGCAAGAGGGATCCGGATGTGCTCAAGCGCAAATTGCCAATGGCGCTTATTCACGAGGGTATCGGTACAGTTGTGTACGATCCTGAAGGAAGATGGGCAGAAGACACAGCTGTTGTAATGGTTCCTAATACCCCTGTTGAAGAGGACGAGATTATTGCAGAGAACTATCTGCGTAGCAGCAAGTTCAGAGCAAGTGGTTTCGATGGATTCATGCAGGACTATGTTGCACTGGATGCAGATAGAGTTGTTGAGTTGCCAGAAGGCATTAACAAGGAAGTGGCAGCTTTCACTGAGTTTACTTCTGTGTGCTATCACACTATTAATAGATTCCAGAAGATTGCTCATAAGAGAAGAGAAGCAATTGGTATCTGGGGCGATGGCAATCTGGCATACACCGTTGCGCTTTTCTTGAAGTACAGGGAACCACAGGCCAAACTGTACGTATTCGGCAAGCACAATGACAAGCTAGAGAAGTTCTCATTCGTAGATGGCATCTATCACATCAATGAAGTGCCTGAAGGAATGACATTTGATCACGCATTCGAGTGCGTTGGTAGCATGGGTTCACCTAAGGCAATTAATCAGATTATTGATTACATTAAGCCTGAGGGAACTATCGCCATTATGGGCGTTACAGAAGAGCTTGCACCTATCAATACAAGAATGGTACTGGAGAAGGGACTTCGCATTTACGGAAGCTCTCGCAGTGGCAACAAGGATTTTGCCGATACACTCCAGTTCTATCTGGATAATCCAGACGTTGTAAGATATCTCGAACGCATTGTTGGAGATGTAATCGACGTAAGAGAGATTGAAGATTTTACAACTGCTTTCGAGGCAGATATTCGTAAGGCTGATGGCAAGACCGTTATGCTGTGGAATAAGTAGGAGTAATTAATGCTAACAGAAATTCAGCAGAAACTGCTGCAGATGATGAAAGAAATAGATCAGATTTGCCGTGAGAATGATATTCACTATGCTCTGGGTGGCGGCACAGCAATTGGCGCCATCAGACATAGGGGCTTCATTCCTTGGGATGATGATATTGATCTGTATATGACTCGAGACAATTGGGAGAAGTTCAAGCTCGCAGAGCGTGAAGGCAAATTCCCGCCGAATAGAGTTATCGAGTCTGCTGAAACAGATATTGAGTATGCGAATACATTCGGTCGTTATGTGACGACTGATACTTCGTCGATTCATTCCAACCAGATTATCGCGAACGATGCGGGTGGACATGTCATCGATATTTTCGTATTCGATCCTATTCACATCGATAGTTTCTGGAAGTTCATGGAAGATTATCAGATGTATTCTGACCTGATGAATGAGACAATGGGGTTCAGCACCAGATTCGATATGAATATCGATCGCTACATGTCATATTACAAAAGAACTCAGAAAGAAGGAAAGAAGGTTGTAATCGACGAGCTGATTGAGAGTTTTACACATCAAGATGCACCAGGCTGGAATCACTATGTAATGGAGTGGGGAACAGCACCTTTCCTCTTCCCTGCTAGTATATATGAGAATGGCTATATGCGTGTGCCTTTCGAGGATACGACTGTTGAAATAATGAAGAACTACAGTGAGTATCTCACTTGGCAGTATGGTGACGAGTGGCAGTATATTCCAAAACATGAAGGTCGTGAGGGACATGATGCGATCTTCAGCAATAAGATTCCTTATACAGTGGTTCGCGATGACTACAGACCTTTCATCGATGAGAAGAAACTACACAAAGCGTATATCAGACGTAAATACAGATTGATGCTGGCCAATCAGCATAGAAGAAGCGCACAGATTGCTGGCCTTAAGGAGAATGGCAACAAGTGTATTGCTGAATTAATGGCACAGCTTGCAGCCAAGCATCTTGGGGCCGCTGAATTGAGGGCGATGCTTGCAGCTCACAAATACAATGAGTTGTCAGAGTTATTCGCACCATATTATGAGAAACAACTAAGTGCCGATTTCATCGGAAGACATGACAAGCACAGTACTCTTCATAGATATTACAATCCTGTCCTGCTGGACATCGATACTGAGATTTTCGAGATTGCGGTTGAGACACTGATGCGTACAGAGCGCATGTCCAAAGCCAAGAGACTTATCGAGCTCTATGAGGGTTATAACGGCGAAGCCGAAATGCACGAAGGTATTCGAGATAATGAGAAAATCGAGGCACTGAAGGCAGAAATCCTCGAGGCGAGGACGATTATCAATGAGTATTCCCTCGCAAGAACGGATGAACTTTACGAGAGGGTGAACGAATATCTCGAGAAGTATCCTAATAATTCACAGATAGCAAGACTCAAGATAAGAATGTTGCTTGAGGATCCGTCGCTTGATAATGATAGCTACAACGTAGCCGCTAAGATGATCAACGAATTAATTGATGTTTTGGGCAAGGAATCCGTTGTATACGGTGAGCTGCTCAAGTACAGAGAAGACATCAAAGCTTGCGGAGCCAAGCTCAGTGCTGGAGAGATTGAGGAGTACAAGAGAATATACGAAATCACCAATAACGGATTTATCAAGCTGGAGATTGAGGACAAGCTAGCAGAGTCTGGTTCTCCAATTGAGAAGGATGAAGAGGAAGAACAGCAGAATACTATCGTTGTTCGAAAGGGTGGCGTGTATTCCAAGAAGAATTCATTCTACAGAATTGCGGCGGGGGCTTTTAAGAAGCTCGCATCAAGAGATGACCGTGTGAAGGAAAGAGCATGGGAAATCGCTTGCAGAACAAGAGACAGAGTAAGTCTGTTAGAGATGTACGAGAATCAGCTTGATGAACTCGAAGCGATGGCTGAGAAGGGCAAGTGGGATGAGCTGGAAGAACTGATGAAACCTCATGAAGAGGCAGTTCTCAGAAACCTTGAGAGAGGTCTTGGACTCTGTGTTCATCCAACACTTAGCACAATTCAGAATGAGATATTTGAAAGACGTGGTGAAGGGGAGACAGTTGCCAAGATTGAAGCGCTGATTCCGGATCAACACAGAAAACCGATAGGATATTAGTTAGATAGTCAGATGCAGCAAATCAGAAATCTGTTAGAAAAAACGAATAATGTTAACAGGAGCGCATATATTTGGAATGCAATAAATGCGTGCATGTCTGCTGCAGAATCACCAATCATGCTGATGGTTCTGGCAAGAACCAATGGTTTGAAAGATGGAGGCATATTCTCTATCGCATTTGCTGTTGCAGCACTATTGCTATTCTTGGGACAGTACGGATTCAGAAGATTTCAGTCATCTGACGTTCTAGAAAAATATAGTTTTGAAGAATACTACGGTAGCAGATTCTTGAGTTGTGGCGCAATGCTGATAGCAACTCTTGGATACTGTGTCTATGGAATGATGTTCAGACACTATTCAGCTACCAAGTTTGCTGTAGTGTTCCTGATGTGTGCACTTAAGGGCATTCAGGCATTCTCCGATGTTCTTCACGGAAGAATGCAGCAGATGGGAAGATTGGATGTTGCAACTAAGGCTTCTTGCATTAGATACATCATGGAGATGTTGAGCTTCTGCGTAGTCAGAATTGTTACTCACGACCTTCTGTTATCTTGCATAGTATGCGTTGCGGTTTCATTCTTTGTGTTCATGTTGACTTCATACAATGCCGCAAAGGATTTCTGCTCATTAAAGCCAAGCTTCAAGTGGGACAGAATGAAGCTGATGTTCATCGAGGGGTTCCCTCTCTTCGTCAGCCTCTTCCTGAATATGTATATCAGTAACGCGCCTAAATATGCTATTGATGCATATCTGACTGAAGAAATGCAAGCTCTTTACAATATGGTATTTATGCCAGCCTTCGTCATTCAGTTAGTTGCACATTTCATATTCAATCCGATTATTACAACATATGCAGAAGTATGGCAGGCACAGGATATCAAGAAATTCAGAAAGCTTGTTTTCAAGCAGATGGGAATCATTCTTGGACTTGAGATCTTGGCAATCGCTGTTGCACTCACTATAGCAATTCCAATTTTGTCATGGTTCTTCGGAACAGATTTAGCTGGTTACAAGATGGAACTGCTCGTGGTAGTTGTCGGTGGAGGAATGTTAGCCTATACGGTATTCTTCAATACTGTAATCACAATAATTAGATTGCACAAAACGTTGTTCTATAGCTACGTTGCAACTGCAATCGCTGCATTGTTGCTCTCCAAATATTTCGTAGTTAACTTCGGAATCATGGGTGCGGTAGTGCTGTATGGAACACTAATGACAATACTAGCTGCGATTCTCGGAATAATAACATTCTGGGGAATCAAGCACGTGAATAAATAGGAGAAGACAATGATTAAGTTTAATCAAGCTCCAATTGTAGGAACTGAAGAAAAGTACATCGCTGAAGTTCTCGCTAGCAGAAAAGTCTGTGGCGATGGACCGCTCACGAAGAAATGTAATGAATGGATTGAGAATCGCACTGGCGTTGCCAAGTCATTGCTGACTACATCATGCTCAACGGCATTGGATATGGCAGCAATTCTGTCAGATATCCAACCTGGCGATGAGGTAATCCTTCCGTCATTCACATTCGTATCGACCGCTAACGCATTTGTTTTGCGTGGAGCCAACCTGGTATTTGTTGATATCAGACCGGATACACAGAACATCAACGAGCAGTTAATTGAGGATGCAATTACTGACAAGACCAAAGTCATTGCACCGGTTCATTATGCAGGCGTCGGTTGTGAGATGGATACTATTATGGATATCGCTAAGAGACACAACCTTACGGTCGTTGAGGATGCGGCTCAGGGCGTAATGTCCACTTACAAGGGAAGAGCTCTTGGCAGTATTGGCGATTATGGCTGTTATAGCTTCCATGAAACTAAGAATTACAGCATGGGTGAAGGCGGAGCACTGTTGATTAGAGACGCTTCTAATATCGAGAAGGCAGAGATCATCCGTGAGAAGGGAACTAACAGAAGCGTGTTCTTAAGAGGCCAGGTTGATAAGTATACATGGGTGGATATGGGTTCATCCTATCTGCCAAGCGAGATTAACGCAGCTTATCTCTGGGCACAGCTCGAAGTTGCTGAAGAGATTAATAAGAACAGAAGAGCGAGCTGGTACGCATACGAAGAGATGCTGAAACCACTTGCCGAGCAGGGCAAGATTGAGCTTCCATATATCCCAGAAGAATGTGAACACAACGCGCATATGTTCTACATCAAGGTAGCAGACATTACTGAAAGAGATGCATTAATCAAATATCTCAAGGAAAACGGTGCAAGTGCAGTATTCCATTATGTACCACTGCACACAGCTCCTGCGGGAGCCAAGTTCGGTCGCTTTCATGGAGAGGATAAATATACAACTAACACTTATGAGAGATTATTGAGACTGCCACTGTACTATCAGTTGGAGAGATCAGATCTCGAGAAGGTATGTGAACTCATCACAGAGTTCTATAAGAAATAGAGGATTAGATTATGAAGATATTAGTAACAGGCGGAGCAGGATTCATCGGTAGCAATTTCGTATTTTTCGAACTGGAGAATCATCCAGATGACGAAATCGTAGTGATTGACGCATTGACATATGCCGGCAATCTTGAAACATTGCAGCCAGTAATGGATAATCCTAAGTTTAAGTTTTACAAAGCTGACATTGCTGATGCGACAGCTATCGATAAAATCTTCGCTGATGAACAGCCAGATATCGTTGTAAACTTTGCAGCTGAGTCACATGTAGATAGATCAATCGAGGATCCGGGCATTTTCCTTAAGACTAACATTCTGGGCACTCAGGTATTAATGGATGCAAGTATCAAATATGGTGTTAAGAGATTCCATCAGGTTGGAACTGATGAAGTATACGGCGATCTGCCATTGGACAGACCAGACCTGTTCTTCGTTGAGACAATGCCACTCACAGCATCGAGTCCTTACTCAGCATCCAAGGCTAGCGCAGACCTGCTCGTGATGGCATACCATAGAACTTTTGGTTTGCCAGTTAGCATCAGCAGATGTTCAAATAACTATGGACCTTATCAGTTCCCTGAAAAGCTGATTCCGCTGATGATTGCCAATGCAACTGCAGATAAATCATTGCCTGTATATGGCGAAGGTCTGAACGTTAGAGATTGGCTCTACGTTGAGGATCATTGCAGAGCAATCGATCTTGTTATGAGAAATGGCAAGGTCGGAGAGGTTTACAATATTGGAGGCCATAATGAGAAGGCCAACATCGATGTTGTAAAGATTATCCTCAACCAGCTCGGCAAACCGGAGAGTCTGATTACTTATGTAACAGATCGTAAGGGTCACGACCAGAGATACGCAATTGATCCAACCAAGATTCATAATGAACTAGGTTGGTTGCCAGAGACTAAGTTTGAGGACGGAATTAAGAAAACTATTCAGTGGTACTTGGATAACGAGGACTGGTGGAAGAATATCATCAGCGGTGAGTATCAGCAGTACTATGAGAAAATGTACGGCAATAGATAGGAGGTAGTAGATGAACATTAGACTTAACTTGGATAATGTTGGAGAGATTAAGAATAGTATCAATAAGAACTATGACGAAGCTCTCGCAATTATGGATTACCTCAGACAGGATAAAGAGGATTACACAGGCTGGGTTAACTGGCCAATGAATATTCCTGCAGAGTTGATCGACAAGATGACTAGTATCGCAGCCGATATTCAGGCCAAATTCGATACTATGGTGGTTGCTGGTATTGGCGGTTCATATCTAGGAACTGCAGCGGTTATTGATGCTACCGGCGGAAATCGCAAGGGATATCCTGAGATTGTCTATGCTGGTAACAATATGAGTGGAGCGACTCTTGCGGGTATCGTAGATATCGTTCGCGAGAAGAATGCATGTCTCTGCGTTGTATCTAAATCAGGCGGTACTATGGAGACTAGAATTGCTTTCAGCGTTATCAAGGAAGAGCTTCGCAAGAAATATGGCAATGATATCTCTGATAGAATCATTGCAATCACAGACCCAGTCAAGGGCATTCTGAGAGAAGAAGTAAATGCCGAGGGATACAGATCCTTCGAGATTCCGGGCAACATAGGTGGAAGATACTCTGCTTTTACAGCAGGAATTATGTTCCCGCTTGCTGTTGCAGGAGTAGACATTAAAGCCTTCGTAGAGGGCGCTAAGGACATTGCTGCCGACAAGGAGTTCTGGAAGAATGAGGGTGTTAAGTATGCACTCACAAGATTCGCACTGAACAATGCCGGTAAGGATGTTGAAGTATTCGAGTATTACAATCCATCATTCAGATTGATTGGTGAATGGTGCAAGCAATTATTCGGTGAGAGCGAGGGCAAGGAAGGCAAAGGCCTCTTCCCAGCATCACTTACACTGAGCACAGACCTTCATTCAATGGGTCAGTACCTTCAGGACGGCAAGCACCTCTTGTTCGAGACAATTCTCAATGTTGAGAATTGGGACAGAGACGTTGTAATCCCTGCAAGCGCAGGAGATACAATGGCAGGAAGATCACTGAACGAAATTAATCATCTGGCTATGGAAGGCGTTATCGCTGCACATAGACAGGCAGATGTTCCTATTATCAGAATCGACATTAAGGATAACAAGGAATACTCAATTGGACAGCTGCTGTACTTCCTTATGATGACAGCAGGAGTAACAGGCAAGCTTATGAAGATTAATCCGTTTACACAGGACGGAGTTGAGCAGTACAAAGCTGAAATCAGACGTTTGCTCGGTAAGTAGCGAGTAACGAGATAAGGAGTTTGGATGAGTTATTATCTGCTTCAAATAATTGAAGTTTTTGCAATCGCTTTCGTGGGTGCGTTGTTAACAACGCCTCTCAGTATTAAAGTTGCACACAAGCTCGACATAATTGATAGACCAAGGGATGATCGTCGTATTCACGATAGGCCAATCCCAAGATTTGGTGGAATGGCCATGGTGATTGGAATTTCTATTGCTATGCTTATTCCGGCACAGAACAATCATCTACTGAAAGCCGCAATTGTAGGCGGGTTGCTGATGTACCTTATTGGTGCACTGGATGATAAGTTCGATCTCAAGCCTATTATCAAATTCTTGGGACAGTTTGCGGTTGCATCCATAGTGTACTTTATGGGTATTAAAATATCCGTCGTTGGAAGCCTGTTCTCTTTCTCATATACTAATGCCAATTTGGTTCTAAATGGTGGCGTAGCATATGTAGTTACTGTCCTGTGGATTGTAGGAGTAACCAATGCAGTCAATCTAATGGATGGAATGGATGGCCTAGCAGCAGGAACAACGATGATAATGGCGTTGTCTCTTGCGTATGTTGCATATATTCATGGTAATAGACTTGGATCTATGAGCGTATGTATCGCTCTTATGGCTGTTGCCGGTGGCTGTGCAGGATTCCTGCCATATAATTTTTCGCCGGCGAAGACATTCATGGGAGATGGCGGTTCGCTTTATTTGGGATATATGATCGCTGTTCTGTCTGTTATTTCACCACTTAAAAGAGCGACTATGGTAGGCGCAATTATTCCTATTCTTGCATTGGCAGTTCCTATCTTCGATACTGCATTTGCAATTGTTAGAAGACTCTGGAGAGGTCAGTCTATTATGACCGCTGACAAAGAACACCTGCACCATCACCTGAGATCTGCAGGATATGGACAGAGAAGGTCAGTTCTAATTATTTATGGAATTGTAGGAATAATGGGTATTGTATCGGTTCTAATTAGTAGAGAATTGTACAAGGACGCATTTTTCCTGGCGATGATTGCGTTTCTGTATCTAATGATTATTATCGTTCCAAAACAACCTGAAAAGAAACTCCCCAAGAGAGGTTCGGCTAAAATAAAGAAAGAAGAAGATGAGGAGTAGTAGATTTAAAAATAAGCGAATATTGCCAGAAAAACCAGCGTTTCTCCTGCTGCTGATACTTATGATGCTGGTAGGAGTTGCATTTCTTGTGATGCTTGCCGTTGTTGATGCGTTCCCTAAGAATATGGTATTGGGATTTATCATAGTTCTGTTGGTGATGCTTGTTCTAGCAGGTTTCCTGTTCGGAAGAGAGAAAAAGGGGTGGAGAATTACGGGCGTTGTTATCGCCGCGCTTTTCATCTTAATATATGGACTTGGCATATATTATTTAGCTAGTACATATTCAATGTTTGCTAGAATAACAGTCGAAGATAATGCTGCTGCGGCAGAGGCGCAGAGAGTTGATGTTACTGAGGATCCTTTCAATGTGTATATTACTGGAATAGACCAGTGGACTGTAGAAAAAGGCATGGATCTTGAACGTTCTGACGTCAACATGATTATGACAATCAATCCTAAGACAAGAAAGATCGTACTTACATCGATTCCAAGAGATGCATATGTTCCACTTCATAGAACAGGAACTATGGACAAACTGACGCATACTGGAATCTATGGTGTTGACGAGACGCTTAATACGATTAAAGACTGGACTGGCATAGATATGAACTATTACGTTAAGGTTAACTTTAGTGCTTGTGTTCATATCGTAGATGCAATGGACGGCGTCGATGTATATTCTCCAGTTGCATTTGACTCTGCAATTTCCAAGTATAAATATAAGAAGGGAATGAATCATTTGAATGGACATCAGGCTCTCTACTTTGCAAGAGAGCGAAAGGCATTCAACGCAGAAGACCAGCTAAGAGTTAGAAATCAGCTAAGGCTCATCAAGGCTATGATGAATAAGATTATGTCTTCATCAACATTGCTGACCAGTTATGGAGATCTTATGACCGCAATTAGCAATGATATGGAAACAAATATGCCACAGGAGGACATTAAATCTTTAGTTAAGATGCAGCTCGGCGATTTGTCTAAGTGGGATATCAAGATGCAGAGAATGTCTGGCACATACGATATGGAAGTTGTTGCATCAATGGATGCAAGCAATAAATATCAAGTGCTGAAAGTAAGCGAGAAAACTTTCCAGAATTGTATGACTGGAATAGACAAGGTAATGAATCCATCTGAAGCAGAGGTTGCTAAGGCAATCGCTGATAGACAGAAAAATTCTATTATTAGTTTTGTTAAGGGTTTGAAGAGGTAGAGAGTTGAAGGAGAGAATTTACAAGTACGATAATGTCAAAGCACTGCTGATATTTCTAGTAGTTGTAGGCCATCTAACTACAGACTACGTAACAGGAAACTATTCTGTAAGAGCACTGACTCTGTGGATTTATTCATTCCATATGCCAGCGTTCATTTTCGTATCAGGACTGATGCACAAGAGGTATATAACCAACGAACAGGCTACCCTCGGAATGAAGGGCAACACCAAACTCCGTTGGGATAAGGTAATAGGATTCCTTCTGTGTGCATATGGACTGAAAATTTTCTTGCAGGTGTTCAGAACTGCTATTGGACAGCATCCTAATTTCTATTGGTTCCAGGAGCCAGGAATTCCATGGTACCTGTTCGTAATGGCAGAGTATGAAATCATACTATATATAATAAGGAAGTATAATTGGAAAGTAATGCTGATTGGAGCGTTCGCACTTAGTGCAGTTATCGGTTACTTCCCACAGGTTGGAGATACGCTTTGTCTCTCTAGATGTATTAACTTCCTACCACTATATCTGATAGGTTACTATCTCGATACAAACAAACTGACAGAGTTCTGCGAGAAGAAGTGGGCGAAGGTAACGGCATGGATTGTAATTGCAATCTCACTTGCAGTATGCTTCTACGATCCTTATACACTATACAAATTCAGAAAATGGTTCACAGGAAGAAGATCATATGAATTCCTGAGTGATTTCTTCGGAAACATTACTCCATATGCATGGGCAATCCGTCTGGGAATTTGGGCAATTGCAATTGTGCTGACGCTTGCAATTATTATCGTAATTCCTAACAGGAAGATGGGATACATCTCACAGATTGGTTCCAATACTTTGAACATTTACTTCTGGCATAGACCAATTTGCTACTGGATTAATGGAATGGCTGTATATCCAGCACTTGTTTCATTCTGTGGTGGCAGCGAGGCACTGGGACTTGTATTCTTCGTCCTGCTAGGACTGGCAATGACAGTATTATTTGGACTTAACATCTTCAAGCATCCAGGCAATGACTTAACTGGACTTGGAGCTAAGATAATGAATATTGGAAAGAAGAAGGAAGCTTAACGAAAGGGGAAATTCTAATGAAGGGAATTATTCTCGCAGGTGGTGCAGGAACTAGACTGTACCCGCTCACAATGGTAACTAGTAAGCAACTGCTACCTATATATGACAAACCAATGATTTACTATCCGCTGTCAACATTGATGCTGGCAGGAATCAAAGATATTCTGATTATCTCTACACCTGAGGATACTCCAAGATTTGAGTCACTCTTGGGCGATGGATCGCAGTTTGGCGTTACACTGTCATACAAGGTTCAGCCATCACCTGACGGACTTGCGCAGGCATTCATTTTGGGCGAGGAATTCTTGGCAGGAGAGCCTGGCGCAATGATACTTGGCGATAACATCTTCTACGGCAACAACTTTGGACCAATGCTGAAGAAGGCTGTTGAGAGAGCCTACAATGAGGAACATGCAACAGTATTCGGATACTATGTTCACGATCCGGAGAGATTTGGCATCGTTGAATTCGACGATGACGGCAAAGTCCTGTCCGTTGAGGAGAAGCCAAAACATCCAAAGAGCAATTACGCAATCACCGGACTTTATTTCTATCCTGCGGGAGTTAGCGAGATGGCGAAGAATGTTAAGCCATCCGACAGAGGCGAGCTCGAAATTACAACGTTGAACGATATGTATCTTAAGGAAGATAGACTGAATGTTCAGCTACTCGGAAGAGGATTTGCTTGGCTCGATACAGGAACTATGGATTCACTGGTTGAGGCAGCTGACTTCGTAAGAATGGTAGAGAAGAGACAGGGCATCAAGATTAGTGCACCTGAAGAAATCGCATTCAGAAACGAATGGATTGATAAGGAGACGCTGCTCAAGTCTGCCAAGAAATATGGCAAGAGCCCATACGGCGCACATCTCAAGGCTGTGGCAGAAGGAAAAATTAGATAAAACACTTGATTTCACTGAAATTTCAAGTATAATGATATGGCGTGTCAATACGGACACGTTAACACCTACTACACCGAGCGAATCGGTGTCGTAAGACCAAAGGAGGAAAAAACATGAGAGATTATGAACTTCTTTTCGTGCTTGATCCAGATCTGACTGAAGAGCAGAAGGCTGAGATGCTTGAGACAATCAAGGGCATCATCGCAGCTGACGGCGAAGCTGGCGAGGCTAACGTATGGGGAGACAAGAAGCTTGCTTACCCTATCAACAAGAAGTCCGTTGGTTACTACGTTGTACTGCCATTCAAGGCTGGAGCAGAGCTGCCTAAGGAACTCGACAGAAGACTTAGAATCAGCGATAACGTAATGAGACACATAATCGTCTGCCCAGACGAGGACTAAGTGAAAGGTAAGGTTGACTATGAATAGTGTAGTACTTATCGGAAGACTTGCAAGAGACCCTGAGCTGAGCTATACACCTAGCAATCAGACAGCGGTATGCAAATTCACTATTGCTGTAGACAGACCTAGAAGAAACGGCGAAGATGCGGGAGCTGACTTCATCAGAATTACTGTATGGGGCAGACAGGCAGAGACTTGCGACCGTTATCTTTCCAAGGGTAGACAGGTTGCCGTTTCTGGTAGAATCCAGACAGGAAGCTACAAGAACAGAGAAGGCGTTACTGTTTACACTACAGATGTTGTTGCAGACAGAGTTGAATTCCTTGGCCAGGGCCAGGGTGGCAACACAAGCAACACTAATACTATCTCGTTGGAACAGCAGACACCTGATATGGGTGGATTCGACGATCTCCCAGATACATTCCAGGCTGCTGAAGACGATATTCCATTCTAGAAAGGAGTTAGCACGAAATGATGAATAACAGACCTAAGCGTCCAGCTGGCGGCATGAGAAGAAAGAAAGTTTGCCAGTTCTGCGCTGACAAGGATAAGAAGATCGACTACAAGGATGCTGAGACTCTGAAGAAGTACATTACTGAGAGAGGTAAGATTCTTCCAAGAAGAGTTACTGGAACATGCGCTATGCACCAGAGAGCTGTTGCTAAGGCAATCAAGAGAGCAAGAGTAGTTGCTATCCTGCCATTCGACGCAGATCAGAACTAATCGAACGCTAATGACTCGGCTATATGCCGAGTCATTTTTATTTTTCTATAACATAAGAGTAACAGATAATGATATAATATTACTGACTATATAATGGGTTAGAATTATTAATGTAGAAAATGCATTTTTAAGGAGGCTTGATAAAAATGAAAAAGCTGACAACATTATTATTAACATTTGCACTGGTATTTACTATGTCTGTACCAGCATTTGCTGCAGGAGAACCTGTTTTGCCAGACAATCTACCAGGCACGATTGATCAGGTAGAAAACCCAGACATTACGAATACATATACATTAAATGTTATAGAAGAGCAAGGTTATGAGTTTGTATTGACTGATGAAAATGCAACAGCAACAACTCGCGATGCTAGCATTACGGTTGAAGGCGTAAATGGAAAGAATTATACTGCAGCGGTAACTAATACCAAAGCTGCTTGCAAATTGAGATTATATCTGAATGCAGGTTCGTACACGGTTAAACTTTCTGACAAGAATGCCGGATTAGGTGGCAATCAGTTTAAGTTTACTTATAAAACAGAGACAGCGAATGGTGCTGCAGAGAATTATAACGACTTGGATTCAAATTATTCGGATGACAACGGAGTAGATTGCACATTGTATCCGTTTGACAATATGGAAGCCATGGCAACATATGAATTTGCTCCTAGTGCATCTGGAAACTATGAAATAATAGTAAAACCATCCGAGGCATTTGCGACAGAAGCTGGTGATGATAACGATATTACAATTACAATCATGAGAATTGTTAAGGGCATCCCTCGCATTGAAGACAAGGAGAATGATATCATGGAACTGATATCTGGCGAAGGTGGCACAATCTTAAAGAATTTCTCTAGTGGTGAAAAGTATTACATTCAGATTGCTGAGAACTATATTGGTGGGCTTGATGGTACTTATACGAGGCATTTAGCAATTAAACAGCACAAGGATCATATTAAAAAAGCCATGATTGATGGCAATCATGTAACGGTTGGATGTATTTGCATGGATCCTGAGTGTACAGACTGCGACTATTGGCTTAAGGCTGACAAAAATGGCGACATTATAATTTCTATGGGCAACACCGTCTATAACGGTGGCAATATAGTAAAACCAGTTCCAAAATTTACAATTCTTGATTGGACTAGCAAGGATGGATTAAAGCCTACTATTAATCCAGAGAACTATGATGTTACCGTTACAAGCAAGAATAAGACAGATATTGGCACAGCAAAAGCAACAGTAACATTCAAGGGCGACTATGCAGATCTTGGAAAATACAAGGTTAGCTTCAAGATTGTACCTGCAGCTACAACGCTCAAGTCTGTAAAGCCTGGAAAGAAGGCTCTGACAATTAAGTGGGACAAGCAGACCAAGAAGACTAGTGGATATCAGGTTCAGTATAGTACAAGCTCAAAGTTTAAGAGTGCTAAGACTGTTACTATCACTAAGAATAAGACAACTTCCAAGAAGATTAGCAAATTGAAGGCTAAGAAAAATTACTATGTAAGAGTAAGAACATATAAGACAGTAAGCAAGACTAAGTACTATTCCGCTTGGTCTAATGTAATAAATGCTAAGACTAAATAGGAGATCTACATGACAGAAAAGACGATTAGAGATTTTATGGATGAGCTTAAATCGGAGAAGCCTACACCGGGAGGTGGTGGCGTTTCGGCACTTACTTCTGCTAGTGGAGTTGCACTGATTATGATGGTAGCTAACTTGACTCTCAAACACCAGAAGTATGAAGATTGGCATGCATTGTGCAATCTGACTAGGAACAAAGCAGAGTCCATGCTGCAAGAACTGATTAATGCAGTGGACGAGGATGCGGAAATCTTCGGTTCATTGATGGAAGCCTATAAGACTAAAGATGATATGATTATTGGCAAGGCTTCAATTGACGCAGCAATGACTCCGTTATATGTTATGCAAATTAGTGCTCAAGCTTTAGAACTGTGCTACGGTTTGCTGGGCAAATCCAATCCAAATCTGGAGAGTGATCTCTATGTTGCGTCTCATTGCTTGAAGGCAGGTATGGAATCTTCCAAGTACAGCATTGATGCGAACCTGCCAGGAATTGAAAGAATTGATCCTGAAATGGCCAAGGAACTCAAATCAAATACCGCAGAAGCTCTCAAGCAGGGAATAGAAATAGTCAACAAAATTCATAAATAGACAAGAAAAAACGACGCGGTTCAGACGCGTCGTTTTTTGTGTGATGACCGGCGAACCGGCCGTCCCAAGGGTATGGTGTCCCAGAGAGGATTCGAACCTCCGACACCTGCTTTAGGAGAGCAGTGCTCTATCCCCTGAGCTACTGAGACATTGTATTAATTAAGAAATTAACAGCAGGGCAATGATAACACAGTTTTCTTGATATATCAAGAAAACTGGGGTACAATGCAATTGTGTAAATTTGGCTTTAAATCATATTGTTTAAGGTCTTTTCTAATAAAAAAAGGAGATGGAATTATGTATAAGGAAACTCTGAGACAGGCATGGGTTGAGATCGATATGGGAGCATTCGATCACAACGTAAAGGAGATTAAGAAGCAGCTGAACGGCGTTGATATGATTGGTGTTATTAAGGCTAATGCTTATGGACATGGTGCGACTGAGTGCGCTAAGGTTCTCTGGGCTAACGGCTGCCGTATGTTCGCTGTAGCTACTATTGAAGAGGGCGTTAACTTAAGAGAAGATGGTATCGAAGGCGACATCATCGTTCTGGGACTTACACCACTTAACTGCGCTGACGTAGTTGTTAAGTATAACCTGACACCAGTTATCATGTCATCCGAGCAGTGCAAGGTTCTGAATGATGAAGCTCTCAAGCAGGGCAAGAAGGATATGAAGTGTCTCTTCGCTCTTGATACAGGAATGGGCAGAATCGGATACAGAGTATTCACTGAAGAGGAGAGAGAATTCTCCGCTCAGAGATTCAAGACTATGGATGATCTCCCAGGAATCGAGCTGGCAGGCGTTATTACTCACTTCTCAACAGCTGATGAAGAGCAGAGAGAATACACTAAGAGCCAGATTGCTAATTACAACGCATTTATCGAGAAGATTAATGGAATGGGATTCTTCCCTAAGAAGATCTGCGCTAACTCTGCTGCTATCATGGTATATCCAGAAGTTCACTTCGATGCTGCAAGACCTGGTATCATTCTGTACGGCCTCGCTCCATCTGGATATCTGAAGGGCAAAGTTCTGGACCTCCAGCCAGTTATGTCGGTACATGCTGAGATTCTGAATCTGAAGGACGTTCCAGCAGGAACAAGCGTAAGCTATGCTCGTAAGTTCACTTCAACAAGAGATTCTAAGATCGCAACTATCGGTCTGGGATATGCTGACGGATATTCAAGACTGAACAGCAATAAGATTTTCGCACTTTGCAAGGGCGTTAAGTGCCCAGTAATCGGTAACATTTGCATGGACCAGTGCATGGTTGATGTAACAGACGTTCCTGGCGTTGAGTATGGTGATGAAATCATTCTGATGGGCAAGTCCGGAGACCTCGAGTACAGTGCAGACGATATCGCTGCAATCAATGGAACTATCAACTACGAGATTACTTGTGCATTCGATCTCAGACTCCCTAAGGTTTACAAGAACTATCCTGCAGAAGTTCTTAAGTAATGACATTTCTAGATCAACTTTTACAAATTGATGGTAATTTACTAATCGGCATCCAGCATTCGCTGAATGCCGATTGGCTTACACCGATAATGAAAGCCATAACATTCTGTGGTGAATATGGCTGGTTATCGATTTTAATGTGCTTGGTTTTGATGGCGATTAAGAGAACAAGGAAGGTTGGAATTCTATGTAGTGCTTCAGTTCTACTGACCTTCATTGTGGTTACCTTTATTCTCAAGCCGTCGCTAGATAGAATGAGACCGTGGGAGGTATTCCCTGCGGTTCAGCCTCTGATAGCAGATCCAGGGGATTCATCTTTTCCAAGTGGACATGCTTCCAATGCGATGGCAGGCGCTTTTTCGCTTTGGTTGAATACGCAGAAAGGCAAGTTGCATTCATGGAGCTATGTGGCAATTGTGTTTGCACTGTTAATTGCATTGTCTAGATTATATCTCGGCATGCATTTTCCATCGGATGTTATAGTTGCTATTCTCGTTGCAATTATTTGTAGTCAAATTATTTACCTAATCAACATAAAAATAGAGTCCAAGTGTGGTATCATTAGCGAGTAAAACTATTTAGAATGCGGAGAACAATTATGAAGAAAAGAATCTTATCAATTGCATTGATTGGAATTATGGTGTTTGCTCTTACAGCATGCGCACAGGAACTGGGAAAATGGAGAATTACTGAGGTAACAGCAGGAGAAATCTCTATGACTCAGGAAGACATCGATAATATGGGATTAGATCCAGGCTTCATTAAGATTAATAGAAGTGGTAGCTGTGTTGTTAATCTGCTTGGTGATGAGTATGAGGGCACATGGACACAGAACGAAGATGGTTCTTATTCAATCCAGTATGGAGAAGAAATGTCAGGTACTGCAACAATTGATAACGGTACAATGACAATGACAGATGCACAGGGATCGGTATATATTCTTAACAAATAATGGTTAAATTTGAAAATGACTGGGACGAGCTGCTACAGGATGAGTTCAAGAAGGACTATTACCTGAAGTTACGCTCGTTTCTTATTAATGAATATAATGAACATACCGTTTATCCAGCAATGGATGACGTGTTTAATGCGCTGAAGTTGACATCCTATCAGGATGTCAAGGCCGTGATACTGGGACAGGATCCGTATCACGAGCCACGCCAGGCCCACGGGCTGGCCTTCAGCGTCCCTTCCGATATGCAATATCCACCATCACTGGTTAATATCTTCAAGGAGCTCGAGGCAGATCTGGGATTAAAGCCAGAAACGAAGAGCCCGGAAGGAGTCCTTGTACCTTGGGCCAAGGAAGGGGTACTTCTTCTGAATACAGCTTTAACAGTACGAGCTCATGAGGCAAATTCTCATCGTGGCAAGGGCTGGGAGCAGTTTACCGACGCAATAATCAAGTTGCTTGCGGAACGTGACAAGCCAATGGTATTTATTCTCTGGGGAGCTAATGCTATTAGCAAGAAGGATTTGATACAAGAAGCTAGCGCAAGAGTAGGTGTCAAGCACCTCGTTATAACCGCACCACACCCAAGTCCGCTTTCAGCATTCAGAGGATTCTTCGGTGGAAGATATTTCTCAAGAACAAATTACTTTCTTGAGGACAATGGAATAGAGCCAATTGATTGGGCTCTTCACTAAGACAACATATAGAATACACCTATGCAACTTGAAAGAAGCTATGGTGAATGTTATCATTACAAAGTAATCACATTAATAATTAGAAAGGTAATAACAATGAACGAAAAGAAACTTAGAAAATCACCTGTAGTAATTGCACTGTACGCTGTAGCAGCACTTGTGTTGATTTACTCTGTTTATCTGGTAGGAAGTACAGTTTCATATATCGCATCATACTATGGACAGTATGGTGCAACACCTGGATTTGGTGAGACTGTTGGATATGTAATGCAGTCCGTATATCAGCCACTCGTAATGGCAATTCTCCTTGGAGCAGCTGGATACATTCTGAATGAGGTAAGAGCTCTCAATCCTGCATATTATGCAACTAAGGAAGAAATTGAGGCAGCTAAGGCAGCTAAGAAGGCAGCTAAGGCTAAGCTCACAGTTAATGTTGAAGAGACAGAGGGAGATGCAACTGTAGTTTTCGAATCTGTTGAAGGAACAGCTGGAGACGAGAAGGAAGAAGCGCTTAAAGAAGCTGAAGAGCAACTCTAATGAAACACAGTTTAATTAGAATTAGGATATTAACAGGAATGCTCGCGTTGGTAACAGCGCTGAGCTTTTCTTTTGTTGATATTGCAGTTGCTTTTGCTGACGACGAGCCAATAGTGGAAGAACCTGCTATCGAGCAGATTGAAGAGCAAAGTGATGGATTAGAATCCGATGCTATTGAAGAGCCCATTGTTGATCCCGAGCCACAGATGCCTATTATCGAAACACCTTCTAGAGGCCTAGTTGGTGCCATTTCGTCTAATACAGGTTGGTATTTCGCCGAAGATGGTATTATCCTTGCGAACGTTAGAGAGATAGCCAAGCAAGGACCAACATCATACAATGTTCTGCAGGGTAGCTGCAGTAACGGTGGAAAGTATTTCTACTTTGCATTTATGAAGAAGGCTACCGAAAAGGTCAAAATTATTAAGATGAAGTGGTCCAACGGGGAGTTAAAATATTCCAAGTCTTCAGGCTGTATCAATAACTACCACGGAAATGGAATGACCTATGTTAAGGATGTTAATGGTAAGGATAAGATACTGATTACTAATGCTTGGTCGGGTCACACCAATCACATTTCTGTCCTTGATGTTCAAACGATGAAACTTGAGTCAGACATCATCTGCAGTTATTGGAATGACCTGTCACAGTGTGAAATGATTTATGCGGATGGTACTCCTGTCGAAAACCAGCAGAAAACTCTTGCAAAATTAATCAAGTCAAGAGGTAAGCGTGGATTCTCAGGCATTGCATATGATCAAAAGAGCAAACGACTGGCCGTAACAACTTGCACACAGCATGACCTAATCGTTTTCGATTTGTCGGTAAACAGTAAGGGCAGAATTGTTCTGACACCAAGAAAATTCATTATCGAGCAGAAGCCGAGCGGTGTCATACAGGACATAGATTGTGACGAGAATTATATCTACGTAGTATGGAACAGTGGCGGCAATAAGATCTGCGTCTACGACTGGAACGGAAATAATGTCAACAATCTGTTAGCGGATAACTCATATGAGATGGAAGGGTTGTTCCATACAGGCGAGGGCAACAGTGCACAGTTCTATGCAACATATCATCACTCTTACAAATACAACAAGGTGACATACACCAAGAAGAAAGTTAAATGGAAGAAGGTCTGGAACAAGAAGCATACTAAGAAGGTATGGAAATATAAGACTAAGAAGGTCAAGAAAATTACGACTTATATTTATCGTAATGGATACCTCAGGAACCTCGGAAACCTCACAACGGCATAAGCACAGCTTTAAAATATGATAATAACGCTTTACCAAGCAGGACAAACCGTCCCGGATGGTAAAGCGTTTTGTTTTGCATAAAAATGGAACGTAATAATGATTATGTTCTACCCCCTAAAAAGGGCATTCCCCCTTTCGTCATTATAATAGGGGTTACAAAAAACCCCTTTCAACCCCCTCGTGACATTTTTAATATAGGTTTAATATATGAAACCCCATTCTTAAGTGCTCATTAAAGAATATTGGCTGTAAACCAATTAAATATGACGTAATCATTATTTTGTTCCTGGGTGAGATTATGAGTTCAACAGTATTTACAGAGAAAGAAGTCAATAATCTAGCATCGAATCCCAACGTTAAGAGTGTTACTCGCAAGAGAATCATCTACACTGATGAATTTAAGAAACACTTTGTTGAGGAGTACAAACTGGGCGTTGGACCTAAGGAGATATTCGAGGCAGCCGGATTCGATACCAAAGCTCTTGGATATAAGAGAATCGAGAGAGCTTCCGATCGTTGGCGCAGAGAATATAACGAGTCGTTAGGTGAGAATGTAATTGATTATGTTCAGGTCCACGAGAGACGCAGAAGAAGAACCTACGATGTTAAGGAAACAATCCTGGCACAGCAGAATTTAATCGCTGAACTCGAGCAAGAGAACCAGGAGTTGAAGAGAAAACTTAGAGAATTATCTGCGTCATAAATAACGGTATGGTCGGGCAATAACGCCCGTTCATATAAATGCATTTTAGTTTTATTAATAAAACGAAAAACAGAAAGGAGAAAACAAAATGCGCAAGAAATTATTTGCCATCCTCATGTCTGCAATGA
>JAGHUP010000005.1 GCA_018064755.1 Candidatus Crickella equi
GTTCCGCATCTTGTTTTTTGAAGGTCAATCTTGTTTTTTGTTGTAACAGAAAAGCCCTCCCTCCACGTTAGTGGAGAAAGAGCTTTGTCTACAGTCTGAGGACTGATACAACGTATCAGTCCTTTATTGATTGGGTTATTTATTCTTCTTGTTGGCGCGTCTTTCTCTAAGAGCTTCGCGTTCCTTGGCAATTCTTTCTCTTGCCTGTTCAACAAGGTAATTGTGAGTTTCTTCTCTAGTGTAGAGAGGCTGACCGCACTTCTTGCAGAAGTGATCACGACCGCCAACGAGACGACCGCATTTTGGGCATCTAAGATCAGTCTTTCTTGCAATCAGGTTAGCCTGAAGGTTAATGCGCTGTGGCTCTTTGTGAGTATCGAGCTCAACTACAGGTTCAATCTTGATCTGGTTAGAGTGCATCTTACTCAGATAGATCTCTCCGATGTCTACAAGAAACTCTGAATTTGCTGATGGTTCGATATCCAGCTTGATTTCGTAATCTCCAGCTTCACCATCGTCTAATTGATTGATAATTTCCTTAAATTCCTTCAGTGTCATTTACGTTCTCCCTCCTCGTACTTATGTGCCAGATTGCATTGATTTTAGTGCAATCTCGTTTGGCCCAAGCGACATCTTAACACAGACTAAACAGCTTTTAAAGGAAGGTTAAACTTTAAACGCGATTGTTCCTTGTTGTATTTAAAACGTTAACTTTTTTACAAACAATTTACATTAGCGAGAGACAAATATTCGCCTGATGATATAAAATGTATCTGCAAGAAAGGAATCAAAACTATGATTAATTGTGTTGAAGACGACAATAGCAAAGTACACTCTTTCATTTAGTTTGAATTTCGTGTATTATTAATGCGTCGGCAGTGATGTCGATATATAAATAAATACTATTGCTGGGGGCGCTTGACGCTGAGATGGGGATAGAGATATCCCGGTCCCTTATTACCTGAACAGGATAATGCCTGCGGAGGGAAGCACTAATATCTTCAGAGATATTGCACCAAGCCCCTCCTATACACTAGGAGGTTTTTTAATGAACATAAGAAAAATGACAGTATGCTCGCTGTGTATAGCACTTGCTTGCATACTAAGTATGATCAAACTGTATCAGTTCCCATTCGGTGGATCTGTAACACTGCTTTCAATGCTGGTAATCACTTTGCCTGCATGGATATACGGCCCTAATACAGGAATTCTGTCGGGTTTGCTGTATGGCATGCTGCAGTTCGTTCTTGGACCTACAGTAATCTCAATTCCACAGGTGCTGCTCGATTACGTACTGGCATTCAGCGTAATGGGCATAGCCGGATTCGTTAGCAACCGCAAGAATTCACTGGTTAAAGGCTATGCGCTGGCAGTAATTGGCAGATGGATAATCGCTACTCTAGCGGGATTGGCATGGGTTGCTGCAGGAACGACAATATGGGAAGGCTGGAATCCACTACCATATTCAATGGTATATAACGGAGCGTATATTGGAGCCGAGGCGGTGCTGACGCTCGTTGTCATCTCAATGCCACCTATGAAGAAGGCGTTAGAGCACGTCAAGAACAGCGCAATCAATAACTGATAAGAGGAGAGTTCTACGGAACTCTCTTTTTTCTTTGCATAACTGATTCAATTCGCATGAATAATGCGGTTTTCTGGCAATATGCAGTGATGTGAAGAATAGACATTAGTTTTCAGTAACGTGTGAGGCCTTTTTCTGGCAATGCGTAGAGGAATAAGAATTTGACATGAGTGAATTTGGCTATTTATGACCAAAACACTCATGTCAATTCAAGCAGAGTGCACGTATTGCGAGAAAAAAGGCAATAGTAACTAGGTGCCTTTGCAATGGTTGCGATAATGTACGGAATTAGTACAAAGAAATTCGCAAAAAGGTCTTGCATCTATGTACATACATAGATACAATATAGACAACGAAGCAGACATGAGGACGAAAAACTAAAGTTGATTCAAGTCTGGAGGTAAAGACCGATGGGAGTACTTAGATAGTACAACTGAATAAGATGACTTCGGAACGGGCCCGTGTTCGTTCCTTTTTTTATTCTAAAAATGCACCTCCCAGCCCGTTCCTAACTGGTACATCTCCCACAATGTACCAGTTAGGAACGGGCTGAAAGGTGCATTTCTTTTGCGTTCATATATGAGTGTGGCTTATTCTTTAAAGTCTTTGATTAAGAGGGCTTCTTTGCGTAGTCCGCGGGTTAAACCTAGGACGGCGCCTATTTCTACAAATATGAATGGGAAGGCTCCGACTATTGCCAATGTTTCCATTGTAGTGAGAGCATCTGTACTTCCTATCATAAGTACGATTGCGAAGGCTCCTTCCAAGATGCCCCACATCAGAAGAGTTTTCTTGGATGGATCCATTGCTCCGTTTTCGCTGAAGATACCGAGTACTATTACTGCTGAGTCTGCGGAGGTTATAAAGAAGGTGCATACCAGAATCAAAGTGATAATTCCCATCAATTTGCCGACTAATCCATAATGTCCAAATACCAAGAAGCAGGAGAGGGCTTCGTTGCCTGCTGCCTGTTCGATAATAGCCTGAGTTGACTCGAGACCCATTGGCGCGAGCACTGCAAACCAGAGGAAGGTGAGAAGTGTTGGCACGATGAGGACTGCCACGATGAATTCTCTGATGGTTCTTCCCTTGGAAATTCTAGCGATGAATGTTCCTACGAATGGGCCCCAGGATACCCACCAAGCCCAGAAGAAGATGGTCCATTTTGCACTCCATGTGTTGCCTGGCAGTCCGACATAGAGGGAGTCTCCAACTATGTTCTGGAGATATGCGCCTGTTGCATCTGACAGTATGTGCAGGTCAGTAAGTGTAGGGCCGATAATAAATGCGAGCGCCATCAGGATGAATACGAACCATACATTAAGCTTGGCTATGAGGTCTATTCCTTTCTCAATTCCAGATACCGCAGCTGCTGTGAAGATAATTGTAAATGATGCAATGATTGCAATCTTCATTGCGTTGTTCTCTGGAAGTCCAAAAATATAGTGGAGGCCTGCGTTAATCTGCAATGTTCCGATACCGAGTGAGGAAATCTTGCCGAGTACTGTCGCTACTATCGCAAGAATATCGATTGCTTTGCCGAGCCAATTGGTAGCCCATTTTTCTCCAATGATAGGAATGAAGATGCTGCTGATAAGACCTGGTTTGCCCTTGCGGAACTGCATATAAGCGAGGCCGAGTCCAATAACGCAGAAACATGCCCAAGGGTGAAGGCCCCAGTGGAAGAATGAGGTCTTAACTGCCCAGACTTTGGCATCCCAAGCGGCCTCGGCCGTTGTACCCATGCCTCTATACATATACTGTTGCAGTGGTTCAACGATGGCAAAGAATACCATTCCAATGCCCATTCCTGCTGAGAAGAGCATTGAGAACCATGAGAATGTGCTGTATTCCGGTTCGCTATCATCAGGTCCGAGCTTAATCTTGCCATACTTACTGATTGCTATGTACAGGCACCATACCAGAAATGCGGCAACGGACATTATATATAACCATCCGAATTTACCTGTAAGAAAATCAAAAGCTGAGTTAGTCATGTTGTTGAAACTACTAGAGCCAGCGAATGCCCATACAACCAGGATGAGGAAAATTGTCATCGAGATGGTGAATACGGGATTCTTAAAAACGTTGGTAGTTTGCTTGTCGTTCTCATTCATCGGGTTGTCCTCCATTATTTATTGCTTAACGCCCAAAAAGAACCGGCGGGGACCGATCCTATGGGTGATCCCCAAGGGGGAACAATTATATTATTAGCTATACTCACATATTAGTGTATGAAACGCTCTCTGTATATGTTCATGCTGTTGTCATTTGTGCACAAAAATTGTGCATTATGCACTATGTGCACCGTGCACATCTGTGTTATACTTTTTCAACACGGAGGGTAGGTGATATGTCTATTGAAATTAAGAAGCTTTATAACGACATTTATCAGAAATATGGTGCTGAGATTCTGACCAAAAGCTTATATGGCAAGGAAGCTCGTTGGGCTCACGATCTCGAGTTTATTGATTATGTAATCTATCTTCATGGAGAGGAACTGGTTTTTAATGTTTCTCTTAATAATTTCTCTGAAGCAGAGAGAAAGAGGGCAATTGACAAGCTGATTTCCAGAAGAGCAGCTGGACTTCTAATGTCTACCGAAGATGGTAAGAAGCCTGGGGAGGACTTGATTGCTTACTGTGATAGCAAGCATTTTCCGCTGCTGTGGGTAAACTATAATGCTCCGTTCATTGACATGCTTCACGAATCCTTCGATGCGCTCGTATATGAGGACAGAAATAGCAAGACGAGAGAGGATGCTTTCAAGAAAGCGGTAATGCATTCTGAAGATTCGAATCAGTATTTAAGCTTGATGGAGACAGATGTATTCTTCTCTAATGGTAAATATACTGTTCTGATTGCTGGTTATGAAGATGGCGGCAGGGAGGCTGTGGCTGAGTTGTCCGAGTTATTCCGTTGCCAGATAACAAGGAATGTTACATTCCCGGAAGGCAACACTGTTGTTGCACTTCTAATTGGATATACTCTCCCTGAAATCAGATCCGAGCTACAGCTGATGAGCGAGGAGAAGACCAAACTCCGTATAGCTATCGGTTCGACCGTTGAAGAGGCTAGGGACATTCGCAGCTCTTACGACAAGGCGAAGATGGCGTTTTGCATGATGTCGGCACTAAGGCAACGCGTTTTGGCGTATTCTAATCTGGGAATATATAAGATGTTATATGAGATGAAGGACAGCAGCGTGGCTGATGAGTTCGTTGAGGAAACTCTCGGCAAGCTGGTTAGATACGATAGGGAGCACAAGACTGATTATATGGCAGTGCTCGAGTCGTTCATGAATAATGAGTGCCTTGTGTCACAGACGGCGGATGCTATGTTCTTCCACAGAAATACTATTAAATACAAGCTGGCGGCAATTCGCGATGTGCTGGGATACGACGTGACGCTGAATGAAAACCGTTTCAAAATAATGATGGCTTTCTATCTAGTTCGTTGTCAGCGATAGCTATTATTGGGTCAAGATACTGTCACCAGGGGACAAGAAGAAAAGTGTGGGTGAAAGCCCACACTTTCTTTAATTCTTCACAATTTTGCGCTATAATAATTCTGTATATTTATGCACATAACGAGGAGACATTATAGATGCTATTTACCAACAAGGAAAAGTTTCAGAAGAATTTTCTGGTCGTGATGGTCAGCGAGTATTTCGAGCGCATGTACCGCAATCGCGAGTTCGATATTTACAATGAACTTAATGGCATCTGTGGTCCCGAAGCGACAGCCGATGGCAAGCCAATCCTTGCTACCAAGGAGCAGGTGAATGAGGCTATCAAACACTTCCGCGAAGGCGTTGCTCATGACGTGCTGGAGTTCGTTGGCAAGGAGTATCATGATGCCCTGGAGCCAGCTCTTGGATATTTGAATATCTTATATGAGCAGGACTACTGCCAGTGCTCGACTTACGGGTTTACTCCATCGATGGTTTATTCCATCGCGGTCAAAATGGCGAGAGGTGACGACTACAAATTCCATTTCATCACGTCAGATCGTGAGACTCCCGATGAAGTCGAGAAGATGGATTTTGAAGACATGATTGCAGTAATGCTGAAGCGTGTTGAAGAGAAGGAAGCTCACGCAATCCATACATCATTCGATATCTCAATCGAAGACAAATTATGTAAAGATTTTCCTGAGTATAATGTAAAGTAAACTTTACATTTTCAATAGGATAGATGTAAAGTAAACTTTACATCAGTAAAGGAGGCACTTATGAAATTAACTTTCATCGGAGCTACTCATGAAGTAACTGGTTCATGCTCATTGCTTGAGGCATGTGGCAAACAAATATTAATCGACTGCGGAATGGAGCAGGGCGTTGATATGTTCGAGAACATTGATATCCCTGTTGCGCCTGAAGATATCGATGCTATCTGCGTTACTCATGCGCACATCGACCATACAGGCAAACTTCCATTCCTGGTTGCACATGGATATAACGGTCCAATCTATACAACAGAGGCAACAGCCAAGCTCTGCGACATTATGCTGAGAGACTCTGCTCACATTCAGGAGCAGGAAGCAGAATGGCGTAATCGTAAGGCAGAGAGAGCAGGCAAGGAAGAATACGTTCCTCTGTATACTATGGAGGATGCTGTTAATACAATCAACCTGCTACAGGGCGCAGGCTACGGTAAGACAATCAAGATTGCTGATGGCATTACTATTAGTTTCACAGATGCAGGACATCTGATGGGTTCTGCTAACATTCTCTTCACTATCGAAGAGGATGGAGTTAAGAAGACTTTGCTCTTCTCCGGAGACCTCGGTAACTGTAACAAGCCACTGATTAGAGACCCACAGGATCCACCTCAGGCTGACTATGTTGTATGTGAGTCAACTTACGGAGACAGAGTTCACGAGGGTAGACCTGATTATGTAGCTCTTCTGACTGAGCACATTCAGGAAGCACTCGACAAGGGCGGCAATCTGGTAATTCCTTCATTCGCTGTAGGAAGAACTCAGGAACTGCTGTACTTCATTAGAGAGATTAAGAATCAGGGTCTTGTTAAGAATCACGAAGGATTCCCTGTATATGTAGATAGCCCACTTGGAGTAGAAGCGACTAATATCTACAGCTCCGTTGGTAGCATGTACTACGACGAAGAAGCGGACGCTTTGCTCAATAAGGGCATCAATCCGGTAACATTCCCGGACCTCCATATTGCTGTTTCGACTGACGAGTCAAGAGCAATCAATATGGATATGACACCTAAGATCATAATCTCGGCTTCCGGAATGTGCGAGGCGGGTCGTATCAGACACCACCTGAAGCACAACCTCTGGAGGCCTGAGTGTACGATATTGTTCGTTGGCTACCAGAGCCCAGGCACAGTTGGCGCAAAGCTGCTCGACGGTGCAGATATGGTTAAGCTCTTCGGAGAGGAGATTCAGGTAGCTGCAACAATCAAGAGAATTGAAGCTTTCTCAAGCCACGCTGACAAGCCAGCTCTGCTGGAGTGGGTTAAGAAAGCTAATCCAAGCGAGAGACTCTTCGTTAACCACGGCGAGGACAAGGTTGCTGAAGCATTTGCACAGTTGGCAGGCGAGACAATCGGCAAGCCATACTATGCTCCATATTCGGGAGATGTATGGGACCTCGCAACTAATACTCAGCTGACCAAGGCTGCAATCGTTCCTATCGTTAAGAAGACTGCAACTGCCGGCATGGAGGCTCGCCTCAAGGATGAGGTTAAGGAGACTGCTGACGGCAAGAAGGAAAAGACAGGCAAGAAGTACTATAAGATCAGAAAGTCAGACGGCAAGTATGTCAACGTATATCAAGATCTGCTAACTGCCGGAAGAAATCTCTGGGAGCTGGTTAAGATCAGCGAAGGCCTGTCCAACAAGGAGAAAGAAATCTTCACTAAGGAGATTAACAATCTGATTGAGAAACACAAGAAAACGATGTAAAGTAAACTTTACATATTTAAGAGAGGTAATAATATGGACAATCGTCCTATTGGATTCTTCGACTCCGGTCTCGGCGGCCTGACATCAGTTCATGAGCTGCACGAGAAACTGCCGGACGAGAAGGTAATATACTACGGCGACACAGCGAGAACCCCTTATGGTTCCAAGTCACCGGAGACAATAAGAGAGTTTGCGACTCAGATAGTCGATTATCTGGTCGAGCATGATGCCAAAATGATCATCATCGCTTGCAACACGGCGACTGCGATGGCACTTGATTCACTTCGCGAGAGATATCCGGATATTCCAATCCTCGGAGTAATCGAGCCAACAGTTAAGAAGGTTGTAGCCGATGGCGTTAAGAAGGTTGGAGTAATTGCTACCAAGGCAACTATTGGCAGCGATGTATATGGCAAGAGCCTTAAGGCGCTGAATCCGGACATTGAAGTCAGCAGTTTGGCTTGCCCGGCAATCGTTCCGCTGGTTGAAGAGGGCATTATTGATGACGAGATAATGGAACTCACTATCAAGCACTATATGGACGAGTGGGTGAAGGCGAATGACTTTGACAATCTCATCCTCGGATGCACACATTATCCGCTGGTAACTAAGAGACTGTCCAAGCTCTATCCTGATCTCAAACTCTACAACTCATCAGCAGAAGTTATCAACGAAGCCGCTAAGATCCTCAAGGATAAGGACATTTTGGCGGAGAAAAATGACTTTAACGACAGATATTACGCGAGCGACGTGTCGGATAACTTCATAGCAATGACAGATTTGCTCTGTAAGGACCGAGATTCCAAGATAAAACTTGTAAAAATGGTCTAAAAATCATATAATTATAAGGCTATGCAGCGATTTTCAACGCATAGTAATACAAAATGGGGAATTATTATGGAGAAAGAATATAAATATACTCTTTCTGATGAGAAAATCTTCGATAAAATCGTCGAGGAATGCGAATTTATACCTGTAGAAAAGCGCAATATTGAGAGTATTGATATGAAAGCTGTGTATTTTGACACTGCAGATAGAAAACTCTTGGAAAAGGGCGTTGCTTACAGGATCAGAAACGAGAACGACAGAATAACAGCAACCATTAAATGGGACAAGGACGTTAGAGACGGCTACCACATCAGAGAGGAATTCAACCTCGTTGTAAATGATGAGAGATATGCCGAGAATCCTGATATCGAGATGTTCCGTTCTAGTGATGCGTATGAAGTGTTGGAGCAGGCTGCCGGCGATGAGAAGCTGGTGAAGATGATCGGCATGGAGTACAACCGCAGACAGATCAAGGTAGATACAGGCAAGTCCATCAGTTGCATTTCGGTTGATAAGGGCGTTATCCATCATCTTGATGGACACGAAGTCCCAGTGCTGGAGCTGGAGATTGAATGGTTCTACGGAGACGAGGACGATTTCATGCAGCTCGCAACATCTATACAGAAGAAGTATTCGCTCGTAGCAGAAGATATTAGCAAGCTACAGAGAGCATTTATCTAAGTTAACTCAAATATTCAATATAACGGAGGAAAGTATTAATGAAAGCTAAGAAGATTTCACAGAACAACGGAATTGCAAAGTTCAGCATCGAGTTCACAACAGAGGAGTTCAGCGAGGCTCTGAATAAGGCATACCTTGAGAACAGAGCTAAGTTCTCAGTAGATGGTTTCCGTAAGGGCAAGGCTCCAAGAAAGATCATCGAGAGCTACTATGGTGAGGATGTATTCTACAACGAAGCACTCAACAACATGCTCGAGAAGGATTACACTGCAGCAATCACTGAGCTCGGACTGGACGTTATCGCACAGCCTGTAATCGAGCAGACTGACATCAAGAAGGGCGAGCCTGTTGTTATTACAGGAGCAGTTCAGGTATTCCCAGAAATCGAAGTTAAGAATTATAAGGGACTCGAAGTTGAAAAGTTCGAGACTAAGATTGGCGCTAAGGAAGTTAACGAAGAGCTCGAGAAAATTCAGCAGAGCCAGGCTAGAATGGAAACTGTTGAAGGCAGAAAGTCCGAGAAGGACGACACTGTTATCATCGACTTCGTTGGATCAGTTGATGGCAAAGAGTTCCAGGGTGGCAAGGGCGAGAACTTCGAGCTCAAGCTCGGAAGCGGTCAGTTCATCCCAGGATTTGAAGAGCAGCTCGAGGGTAAGGATGCAGGAGAGGACGTTGACGTTAACGTTACATTCCCAGCTGAGTACCATGTAGAAGAGCTCGCAGGCAAGGAAGCACTCTTCAAGTGCCACATCCACGAGATTAAGAAGGAAATCCTCCCAGAAATCAATGATGAGCTCGCAAGCGACGTAAGTGAATTCGAGACTCTTGCTGATTTCAAGAAGGATCTGAAGAAGAAGCTCCAGAAGGATGCTGACGCTAGAGATGACGCTTACATGAAGGATAGACTGCTCTTAAAGCTCTACGAGGAGAATGAAGTAGAAGCTCCAGCTGTAATGGTTAAGAACGAGCTCGAGAACATGATCTATGACATGCAGCAGAACCTCGGACAGCAGGGCATCTCCCTCGACGATTACATGAAGTGGACTGGAAAGACTCCAGAGCAGGTAATGGACGAGGCTAGACCAGAAGCTGAGAAGAGAATCAAGACAAGAATCCTTCTGAAGAACATCATCAGAATGGAAAACATCAAGGTTAGCGCTAAGGAAGTTGAAAACCTGATGGCTGAGTTCGGTGCTCAGTACGGAATGACTGCAGAGCAGGTTAAGGAAATGGCTGGTCCTGACACTGAGAAGTACTTCACAGAGGATGCTCAGACTAAGGAAGCTATCGAGCTCCTGTTCAAGAACTGCAAGTTCTCAGAGGTAGAGGTTATTAAGGAGAAGTAATGAACTACGTACCTTATGTAGTTGAGCAGACTGGTCAGGGCGAAAGAACCTATGACATCTACTCAAGATTATTATTAGATAGAATTATCTTCATTGACGAGGAAATTACAGAGCATACTGCCAGCGTTGTCGTTGCGCAGTTGCTCTTCCTTGAAGCGCAGGATCCTGACAAGGATATCAATATCTACATCAATTCACCTGGCGGTATGGTAACTGCAGGTCTGGCAATTCTCGATACTATGAGATATATCAAGCCGGACATCTGCACGATTTGCGTCGGAATGGCCGCAAGCATGGCAGCAGTTTTGCTTTCAGCCGGAACTAAGGGTAAGAGATATATCCTTCCTAATGCAGAGGTAATGATTCACCAGCCATTAGGCGGTGCTCAGGGTCAGGCAACAGATATCAAGATCACTGCTGATCACATCATCGAGACAAGAGCTAGACTGAACAATATTCTCGCTGAGAATACAGGCAAGCCACTCGAGGTAATTGAGCAGGATACTGAGAGAGATAACTATCTCTCAGCACAGGCTGCAACTGAATACGGCCTGGTAGATAAGGTCTTGGAGAAACATTAAGGAGTACGAATGGCAAGAGATAACGAACTTGTATGCTCATTCTGTGGCAAAACAAGCTCTCAGGTTAGAAAGATTATTGTTGGTCAGGAGGCGTATATCTGCGACGAGTGCGTAGCTACATGCCAGGAAATCCTTGAAGAGGAAAGAGTAATCAAAAATGCACCCGTTAGGAACGGGCTGAGGGGTACATTACCTACACCTGAGGAGATTAAGGCGACTCTCGATGATTATGTTATCGAGCAGGACCCAGCCAAGAAGAGCCTTGCGGTTGCAGTTTACAACCACTACAAGAGAATTAAGTATATTGAAAAGGGACTCAGAGAGGGCAGAAGAGCTGACGATATCGAGCTGCAGAAGAGTAATATTCTGATGCTCGGACCTACTGGAAGCGGTAAGACTTTGCTCGCACAGACTCTGGCAAGAGTTCTTAATGTTCCTTTTGCCATTGTTGATGCTACATCGCTGACTGAGGCTGGCTATGTAGGAGAAGACGTTGAGAACATCCTCCTGAGACTGTATCAGGCTGCTGATGGCGATCTGAACAGAGCTCAGAGAGGCATTATCTATATCGACGAAATCGACAAGATTGCGCGCAAATCAGAGAATATGTCCATCACTCGTGATGTAAGCGGTGAAGGCGTACAGCAGGCTCTCTTGAAGATCATCGAGGGCACCGTAGCCAACGTTCCACCACAGGGTGGTCGTAAGCATCCGACCCAGCAGTTCATTCAGTTTGACACCAAAGAAGTATTGTTCATCTGTGGTGGTGCTTTTGCTGGACTGGATAAGATCATCAAGACAAGACTGGGCAACAAGGTAATCGGATTCAATCAGGATGACGATAGCAAGGATCTGTCCAATGACGATATTCTGCTGAAGGTTGAGTCAAGCGATCTGCTGAAGTTCGGACTGATTCCGGAACTGATTGGAAGACTGCCTGTAATTGTTGCGCTGTCTGAACTGTCTGAGGATGCGCTGGTTCGTATTATTAAGGAGCCTAAGAATTCCATTATCAAGCAGTATCAGAAACTGTTCGAGATGGATGGCGTTGCTCTCGAAGTGGAGGAGGAAGCTATCAAGGCTGTTGCTGACAAGGCATTACAGCTGAATACAGGAGCTAGAGGTCTCCGTGGAATCTTCGAGCAAGCTATGACAGATATAATGTATGAGCTGCCTTCTAACAAGGATGTTGCTAAATGCATTATTACTAGAGATGTAATTGAGAATGGCGAAGAGCCAATCTATGAGAAGAGAGAAATAAAAGAAGAAGCATAAGAAGTAATGAGTGAAATTACAACTAATTGCGTCCCATACATTCCTCTGAGAGGACAAGTATTCTTCCCGGATACAGTAGTGGGATTTGACATTGGAAGAGATAAATCAATTGCCGCCGTTGATCTTGCGATGAACGGCGACAAGCATATTGTAGTGTCTGCACAGAAGGATACTAATGTTGCAGATCCTGTAGCTTCTGACTGCTATACAACAGGTGTTGTTATTAGAATTCAGTCAGTAGTTAAGAAGAATGAAGAGTTCGAGAGAATTCTTGTCAGCGTTGTAGAGAGAGTTCGTATTAGCGACATCTATCAGGACGGACCATGCCTGAAGTGTGATTATGAACCGGCTCCAGATACAGACAATGACAAGGACGATATTGTAATGATTGCTAACGTTCGCGTTATGTTCCAGCAGTTCTACAAGTATCTTGAGATGAACGGCGTTAATGACGCTGCTGTCAAGACTCTGACCGGTGGAATTGAGGATAATGCAACTATCTGCAATATCATTGCTAACGAGCTCGATGTTGACTATGCAGCCAAGCAGACTTTGCTCGAGATTGATAGCGTTAAGGCCAGAATCGAGCACTTGATTGACCTCATCGGCAAAGAAAACCAGATTCTCGCTATCGCAAAGCGCGTTAACAACCGTGTTGTTAAGAACATGAACCGCGGTCAGAGAGAGTACTATTTGAGAGAGCAGATGCAGGTTATCAAGGAGGAACTCGGTGAAGAAGAGGACCTCGATGATGAGGCTAAGACTTGGAAGGCTAAGCTCGATGAGCTGAAGCTACCTGAGAAGGTTGACTCCAAGGTTCGTAAGGAAATCGACAAGTTCACTAAGATGAACGCAATGAGTCCTGATGCTAATGTTAGCAGAACATATATCGAGACAATCTTAGAGCTCCCTTGGCATACTTCATCCAAGACCAACCTCAACATTAAGAAGGCCGAGAAGGTTCTTAATGAGGATCATTATGGACTGGAGAAGGTTAAGGAGAGAATCTTAGAGAACCTCGCTGTTATGCATCTGAACAAGGATAACAAAGCACCAATTCTGTGTCTTGTAGGTCCTCCGGGAGTAGGTAAGACTTCCATTGCTCGTTCAGTAGCAAGAGCAACAGGCAGAGAGTTCACACGTATGTCCCTCGGCGGCGTTAGAGACGAGGCTGAGATCAGAGGACATCGTCGTACATATATCGGAGCTATTCCGGGTAGAGTAATTAACAGCTTGATTGAGTGCGGTAGCAACAATCCGCTCTTCCTCTTCGACGAGGTAGATAAGATTGGTAGCGACTTCAGGGGAGACCCAGCAAGCGCTTTGCTCGAAGTACTCGACCCAGAGCAGAACAGCACTTTCACAGATCACTATCTGGAGATTCCGTTCGATCTGTCCAAAGTAATGTTCATTACTACTGCCAATACGACAGATACAATTCCAACTCCGCTGCTCGACAGAATGGAGATAATTGAGCTGTCCAGCTACACAGAGGAGGAGAAGGTTCAGATCGCTGAGCAGTATCTCATTCCTAAGAAGATGAAAGAGAACGGCATCAAGAAGAGCCAGCTATCAATTGCTGAGTCTGCCGTTCGAGATATTATCGAGTATTACACTCGTGAGGCTGGAGTTCGTAATCTGGAGCGTGAGATTGGTAATGCTTGCCGTAAGGTTGCCAAAAACATCGTTAGTGGCAAGTGCAAGAAGAACGCGATAACTGCTAAGACCCTTGAGAAGTTCATTGGCAAGAGAAAGTATATCGACGATATCGATAGCCTTGAGCCAGCTGTTGGAACTACTACAGGCCTTGCGTGGACTGCAGTTGGTGGAGTTACACTGACAGTTGAGACTTGCTACATGCCTGGCAAGGGCAACCTGGTTCTGACGGGATCTCTTGGAGATGTAATGAAGGAATCCGCCCAGATTGCCGAGGGTTATCTTAGATCACAGTCTGAGAAATACGGCATCAAGGATGAGTATTTCAAGGATTACGATATTCAGATTCACTTCCCAGATGGTGCAACACCTAAGGATGGTCCATCTGCTGGTGTTACTATGACAAGTGCGCTGTATTCACTGCTCACTGGCAAGAAGGCTCTGCGCAATATTGCTATGACAGGTGAGATTACTCTGCGCGGTAATGTAACAAGAATCGGTGGACTGAAGGAGAAGGCTCTGGCTGCTCATAGACAGGGTATTAAGACAGTTATTATTCCTAAGGAGAATGTTCCTGATCTGGAAGATATTCCGGCAAGTGTTCGCAAGAAGATGGAGTTCGTGCCGGTTGAGCATTTTGATGATGTGATTCCAATCCTTTTTAAGTAAGATAGCGGAGAGCCTGTGCGACTCAGGTAGAGGGTACGGCTCTCGCCTGGTTGCGGCTTAACGCAGCAGTTCTAACCTCTGTCTGCGAAATGAGCGAGCTCATTTCTTGCCAATCGGTAAGAACTGGCTACCGCAAGCCCCCTCAACCTCGAACTCGTCGAACTCTCGACATTTTAAATAAAAATTATGCTAAAGATAACAAAATCAGAATTGGAGACTGTAGCTGTAAAGCCTAATCAGTATCCAGATACAAGTAAAAAGGAAATTGCGTTTGCGGGTCGCTCGAATGTGGGTAAGAGTTCGCTGCTCAATATGATAACTGGTAGAAAGAGCCTGGCTAGAGTGTCGGGTAATCCTGGTAAGACTAGGACAATTAATTTCTATCTGTGTAATGATGAGTTTCGCATTGTCGACCTTCCGGGTTATGGTTACGCCAAAGTGAGCCGTAGTGAGTCCGAGAAGTGGGGCGAGATGATGGAGGCTTATCTCGAGAAGAGAGAGAATCTCGTGAAAGTCGTACAGCTGGTGGATATTCGCCACAAGCCGAGCGCTCAGGACGTTCAGATGTATGATTATCTGAAATATTTTGGCCTTGACGGTATCGTAGTCGCAACTAAGGCGGACAAGGTCAGCAATAACGAGCGTCAGAAGTGTCTCAAGGAAATAAGGAACACTTTGGGCATGGGAAAGGGCGATGTGATTATCCCTTGCTCAGCACTGAAGAGAACAGGTACTGATCAGCTCTTGGAAGTTATCGAGGGGCTGTTAAATGAAAGCGTTGATGAGGAATAAGGAGAAGGGTCATGGTTAAGAATTATTCAGAGCACATGGGAAAGGTTCTGTTCACACAGAAGCAGATTGAGGCTAGAGCTAAGGAACTTGGCAAGCAGATTGATAAAGATTATGCGGGCGAGGAGGTTCTGCTGCTCGGAACACTGAAGGGTTCAATTATGTGGATGGCAGATATGATGAAGGCTATCACACTTGATACACCTATTGATTTTATTACAGCAAGCAGCTATGGTTCATCAACTACTAGCTCTGGCGTTGTAAAGATTACTTATGAGCCAACAACTAATCTGTATGGCAAGAATATTCTTATTATTGAGGATATCGTTGATACAGGAAATACTCTTTATTATCTCATCGAGAAGTTAAAGGAGCATGGTCCAAAGTCAATTAAGGTATGCACTTTGCTGAATAAGAAGGCAAGAAGAACTATTGATTTTGAAGCTGATTATATTGGATTCGAGGTAGATGATCTCTTTATCGTAGGATATGGACTGGATTATGACCAGAGCCTGAGAGGGCTGCCTTATGTAGGTTATCTCACAGAAGAGGATATTAAGGACCTGTAGAAATTTAGATGGAAAAGAACGAAGTAATTAAGTTAATTAAGGAAGATGTCTGCAAGGATCTTCATATTCATACTGTATTTTCTGATGGTGTGCTCACACCTGAGCAGGTTGTTGACAGATGGATGGCAGAAGGCAAGAAGACAATTGCGATTACTGACCACGATGGTATCGATGGTTCTATTGTGGCTGTTGAATATGCCAAGGATAAGGATATCAATGTAATTCCTGGAATTGAGTTCGATTCTGCGAATGAGCTGGGAAGACATATGCATATTCTCGGATATGGCATGGATTATTATGATGATGCTATGCAGTCCAAACTTAAGCAGATGCTGGCATGGAGAAAGGAACGTAACGATTCCATTCTTGCAGAGCTGCGTCGTCAAGGCATTGATATTACTGACGAAGAGATTTATGCAGTTAATGAAGGACGTTATGTAGGTAAGCCTACATTCGGTAGAATTCTTGTTCAAAGAGGAATGTTCAAGGATCTGGCGGACGCTTTCAACAATCTGCTGAGCGCTTCTGCAGGATTCAAAGCAATTAAGAAGCAGACTCTTCATTCTAAGGAAGTAGTGGAGACTGTCCATGCAGCAGGCGGAATTGTTGTTCTGGCTCATCCTATGGAACAGATGAAAACAGGCGAGAGCTGGGAGGAATTCGAGCCACGTCTTATTAAACTGCTTGATACATTCGTTGAGTACGGTGTAGATGGAATTGAGTGCTGGCACCCATCAGCAAGTGAAGAGAATTCTGAGTACCTTGCTAAGTACGCTGATGATCACGGTTTGCTGAAGACATGGGGATCAGACTTCCATTTCGATGGACTGAATCGTATTTATACTAGAGGTTAATGATGGAGCGCGTGGCTTTAAATGGAAACGGCAACGTGACGTTGCCGCGCGCTGTCTACCATCAGTGTGAGTGGATTCTTAAGGATTATGATAGGTTGGCACAGCTGATTGCAAGAGCTCAGGATGCTGAGGCATCAGATGATGTAGTTGTCTTCTATACGGGAGACAGCGCGGGTCTGATCCCACAGTCCGTTGTAGCAGAAGCTGAGTTTAAGATTCGCTCGATAGAGAATGCACTGGAGCAGTTGCCTGAAGAGTATAGAGAGGCAATATTCGAGTACTACGTGCACGAAACTAGACTGCCTGATGAAGCTTCCGAGAACACTTGGAAGAGGTGGAAGCGAGCTTTCATAGAGGCATTTGCAAGAGAACTGAATTTGTATTAGAGCGTTAGGGCAGAAGATATGAATGAATTCTTAGAGTATTTAAAGAATAATAAGAGGGCAAGCGAGAATACACTGGTTGCTTATCGCCGTGATATTGCTGCGTTCGAGACTTTCCTCAGTGACAATCGTGCTAAGTTCATGAACGAATGTAGCGAGAGTGATGCTGTGGCTTATGTGATGGAGCTGTCTAATTCCAGCAAATCCAAGTCAACCATCAATCGTAAGGTGTCGGCTCTTCGAACTTATTACGAGCACAAAATGAACATCGGCGAGCGCACTGATAATCCTTTCGCTAAGATCAAAACTGCGAAGAATGATGCGCGCCAGATAGAGTATCTGACTATAGAAGAGGTTGAGCGTTTGCTCGAGCTTCCTGATGACAGCAAGAAGGGTATTAGAGATAAGGCTCTGCTGGAGTTTATGTATGGAACAGGTGCTAGAGTTACAGAGGTTGTTCGTATGAAATACGAGGACCTGAATCTCAGAATGGGATTTGCAACCCTCAGAGATGCGGACGATGCGAGTCGCATCGTACCACTTGGAAGGTATGCAAGAGCTGCTCTTGAGGCTTATATCGCAGGAGAAGAGCACGCGCCTGAAGAATATCTCTTCGTTAATATGAGGGGAGAGGTTCTGACAAGACAGGGCATCTGGAAAGTCTTAAAGGACTACGGCGAGATGATGGGAATCGGTGAGAGAATGACTCCACAGATTCTGCGTGATACATATGCCGTTCACATCCTTCAGAATGGAGGAGATTTAAAGACTTTGCAGGAACTCATGGGATTTGACGACATGTCGGTTGGTATCGCATATCTCGCTGTCACCGACATCCACGTGAGAGAGGTTTTTGCCCGCTGTCATCCGCGTGCATAAAAAATGAAAAAAGGCTTGATTTATCAAGGTTAATAGGATATACTAGACAAGCTGTTATTACGGGTGTTCCTCTGGGGATAAGCGTAGACAGAGCTTAAATGAACCAAGAACATCTAGAGAGGGAGGAGGAATAACAAGAAATGAACATTTTAGATCAGGTTACAATGGATTACAAGAAGGAGAACATTCCTGAGTTTAACGTTGGTGATACACTGAAGGTATATGTAAAGATTATCGAGGGTTCAAGAGAAAGAATCCAGGTATTCGAGGGTTATGTGCTCAAGAAGCAGCACGGTGGAATCAACGAGACATTCACTGTAAGAAAGCTGTCAAACGGAATCGGCGTAGAGAAGACTTTCCCACTGCACTCACCTAAGATTGATAAGATCGAGGTAGTTAAGAAGGGTAGAGTTAGAAGAGCTAAGCTCAACTACATGCGTGAAAGAACTGGTAAGGCAGCTAAGATTAAGAACGCTTAATCAAACGCAAATTGCAAATATAAAAGACGGTCGCAAGACCGTCTTTTTTCATTTCTTTATTCAATCATCCTTGAATTATTACTCAAACAGTGGTGTCGAGAAGTAACGTTCAGCTGTGTCTGGCAGGACTGTGACTACTGTCTTGCCAGGGCCGAGCTTTTTAGCCAGCTGGAGTGCAGCACATACGTTGGTACCGCTTGAAACTCCAACGGCGAGGCCCTCGAGTCTAGCTAGATCTTTAGAAGTCTGAATTGCTTCTTCATCAGTTATGATATGAACTGAATCGTAGATCTTCTGATCCAGGTTGGCTGGGATAATGCCATCGCCGATTCCCATCTGAAGGTGAGTTGTAATTGGACCTTTGGATAGAATGGCAGCATTCTCCGGCTCCAATGCCCAGATCTCGATATCCGGATTATTCTCTCTTAAGATCTTTCCGATTCCTGAGATTGTTCCACCTGTTCCGATTCCTGATACGAATCCGTGAATCGGCTTTCCAACCTGCTGTATGATTTCTTCGCCTGTTCTAGTGTAGTGGGCGAGAGGATTATCTCTATTAATGAATTGCTGAGGTACGAATACATGTGAGTTCATCTGCGCCATTCTTACAGCTGTATAAGCGCATTCTGAGATACACTTACCAATATTTCCGTCATCATGAATAAGAACGACTTTGGCACCGTAGTGTTCACATAGCTTGCGACGTTCTTCGCTGACAGAATCAGGCATAATAATGATTGTCTTATAGCCCTTAACTGCACCAATAAGAGCCAGTCCAATACCTTGATTTCCTGAAGTAGGCTCAATGATAATGCTCTCCGGCGTCAGACGTCCCGCTTTCTCCGCGCGGCTAATCATCTCGTATGCAGTACGAGTTTTGATAGAGCCGCCGACATTAAGGCTCTCCAACTTGACCAGCACCTCTGCGCAGTCATCTCCAACCATTCTATTCAATCTAACTATCGGCGTATTGCCAATAGCGTCTAAAACATTATCGTGAATCATAAATACCTCGTTGTTTTTATTTCCTACTATTTTAGTGTGAATTAGGACAGTTGTCAAGGATTCACTATGTGCAATGGATACAAAAATAGTTGTATCTATGATAAAATGACAGCGGAGGATCGAAATGTTAGAAAATATTAACTGGTATCCGGGTCATATGAAGAAGACCCGTGAGCTGATAAGAGATAATTTGAAGGCTGTTGATCTGGTTGTTGAGATCATTGACAGCCGTATTCCTGTGTCCAGCCGTAATCCTATTATCGATGAGTTGATATCCGGCAAGAAGAGGATTGTTGTGCTGGGCAAAGCAGACCTTGCTGATGAAGCGGAGACTAAAATGTGGAAGGATGAGCTCAGCTGTGGCGATGTTGTTAAGGTGCTGGCTCTCAATCTGCAGTTGGGTGAGAATATAAAGCAACTGCTGAAGGCACTTGAGACTGAGCAGGAAGTTCGTAATGCTGAGAAGTCAATTCAGCGCCCACTGCGACTTATGATTGTTGGAGTTCCTAATGTTGGAAAGTCTTCACTTATCAATAGGTTGACAGGCAAGAAGTCAGCTCAGACGGGCGATAGACCGGGTGTTACTAAGGGTAAACAGTGGCTGACACTTGAGAATGGAATGCAGCTACTGGATACTCCTGGAATCCTCTGGCCAAAGTTTGAGGATCCTGAGGTAGGTCTTAATCTGGCATTCTGTGGCAGCATTAAGGATGATATCCTTGGAATTCAGGATCTGGGATTTGAGCTGATTAGAGTTCTGGGTGAGTCGTATCCGGATCTTCTGATGGAGAGATACAAGCTTGATGAGATATCTGATCAGGCTATTGAAAATATGGATAATATTGCTATCAAGAGAGGCTTCATCCTGTCCGGAAAGCGTATCGATTACGAGCGTACAGGCAGAACAGTTGTGGATGAATTCCGTGGTGGTAAGATAGGTAGAATTACTTTGGAAAAGGTTGGCAAGTAGTAATTATGACTAAAGCTGAGAGAATTGAACTTCAGACCCAGCAATTGGCTGAAATGCGTGAGCGTGAGCACGAGCTGCGCGCTCGCGGCAAGAGGTTCGTTGCAGGCATTGATGAGGTGGGTAGAGGCCCACTGGCTGGTCCTGTATACGCAGCTGTTGTTGTAATGCCTGATGACTGGGAGGTTCTTGGTGTTAATGATTCCAAAAAGCTAAGTGCCAAGAAGAGAGAAGAGCTCAGCCAGTTGATCCGCGAGCGCGCCGTTGCCTACGGCATCGGCATCGCTGACAACCACGAGATTGACGAGATGAATATTCTCGAAGCAACTAAGACAGCGATGGCTCGTGCGATAGCAAACTGTAATGCCAAACTTGAAGAACAATATGGTAGTGGCATTGACTATCTCTTAATCGATGCAGTCAAGCTACCTGTAGATATTGAACAGGAGTCAATTATCAAGGGCGATGCTAAATGCCTCTGTATTGCTGCAGCAAGCATCGTTGCCAAGGTAGCAAGAGACTCCTATATGGAAGAAATGGATGAACAGTATCCGGGATATGATTTTGCCGGTAATAAGGGCTACGGAACCGCGGCGCACTACGCCGGCCTTAGAGACCTTGGATACACACCAATACACAGAAGAAGTTTTCTCAAAAAATTCGAAGAAGAACAGGCCGGCGAGCGCGCCGCTGCCTGGGGCAATGGAGTAACTATGGCTAAGAAAGTATACGCTGTCAGAAAGGGCAGAACTACTGGAGTTTTCACCGACTGGGATTCATGCAAAGCACAAGTTGATGGCTTCCCGGGAGCTGAATATAAGAGCTTTGTCAATCCGCAGGATGCACTCGAATACCTTGGCCTTGCAACAGCGGGTCAGACCCAAGTTGCAGGATTGCAACAAGGGGACAGTCCTGACTTTGACAGTAGATACCAGGATAAGGTTCGCGCATATGTGGATGGCAGCTATGATGATGCAAGTGGAATGTTCTCCTGCGGCGTAGTTTTCATCAATAAGGATGCCAAACCGATTGAGTTGAATAAAGCTTTCGATAATCCTGGCCTTGCCGAGCATCGAAATGTTTCCGGTGAGGTAATGGGCGCGATGGAGGCGATTAACTACGCACTTGAGCACGGACATTCGGAGCTGACGATATTCCATGATTACGAGGGAATCGCTAAGTGGGCGAATGATGAATGGAAAGCAAATAACACTTTGACCAAACACTATAAGGAGTTCGTAAAGACGGCAAGAATCCACATAAAGATAGACTTTGTCAAAGTTGCCGCACATACCGGAAATAAGTACAACGAAATGGCAGATAAATTAGCAAAAGAAGCGCTGGGATTGTAGGAATTCCAGTGCTTTTGTGTTACAATATTAAATAACTATGTAATGCGCCATTTAGCCCGTTCCTAACTGGTGCAGAATTCCAAAAATGCACCAGTTAGGAACGGGCTGAGAGGTACAAAAGGAGAATGTTAAATGGCTTTTAGATATTACAATGCAGAGCGAGTCAGAGAGAGAATGCCTCAGTTCAGAGGTACAGATGAAGAACTCCAGTCTGCAATTGATGATATTAGTTTGAGATACAATTCGGCACTGAAAGAGCTTGAGACCAAACTGGAGATTCTGTCAGATGATTTTGACAAGAAACACTCCTATACGCCGATTCATCATATTCAGTCGAGACTTAAGACTTTCGACAGTATTCTTGATAAAGCCGTGAGATACGGCATCGAGGATCCTATCAACAACCTTGATGTCGTTACAAGAGAAGTGCTTGATATTGCGGGCGTTCGAGTCGTGTGCAACTATGAATCAGATATGCACACAATGAGCAATTTGCTCCTCGATCAGGAGGACATCGAGCTCATCAGAGTTAAGGACTACTGTTCCAATCCTAAAGAAAGTGGATACAGAAGCCTGCACGTGGTTGTTTCGATTCCGGTTTATCTGGTTAACACCAAGAAGATGGTACCGGTTGAGATTCAGTTCCGCAGCATCGTAATGGATGCCTGGGCAAGTCTGGAGCACGAGCTGAGATATAAGAATAAGGGCGAACTCACAGAGGATATTCAGAACGAACTTAAGGAGTGCGCAGATATTCTTACCAGCGTTGACAAACGAATGGCTAGAGTAAGAAACGAAGTTATCGCAGAAGATAACGAATATGAGAAATATTAAATGTACCTCTAGCCCGTTCCTAACTGGTGCATAAATCAAAAATGCACCAGTTAGGAACGGGCTAAGAGGTGCAAAAGGAGATAATAATGAGAACTAATTTAGCAAAGACATACGATCCTAATGATTTTGAAGATCGTATTTATGAAATGTGGGAAGAAAAGGGCGCATTCAATGCGGACGTTGATAAAGACAAGAAACCGTTCACAATCGTAATGCCACCTCCAAATATTACAGGACAGTTGCATATGGGTCATGCGCTTGACCAGACACTGCAGGATGTTCTGACAAGATGGAAGAGAATGCAGGGTTATTCAGCACTGTGGCTGCCAGGAACAGATCACGCATCAATCGCAACTGAAGTTAAGGTAGTAGAGAAACTCAAGAAAGAAGGCATCGACAAGCATGACCTGACTCGTGAAGAGTTCCTCAAGCACGCATGGGCATGGAAGGAAGAGTTCGGTGGACGCATTACCAAGCAGTGCCGTAAGCTCGGAGACTCCTGCGACTGGAGAAGAGAACGTTTTACAATGGACGAAGGCTGCAACAATGCAGTTAAGGAAATGTTCATTAAGCTCTACAATGATGGCCTGATTTACAAGGGCAACCGTCTGATTAACTGGTGCCCATGCTGTCATACAACTCTGTCTGATGCAGAGGTAGAGCACGAGGATATGAATGGACACTACTGGTACTTCTACTATCCAGCAGAGGATGGTTCAGAGGGTATCACAATTGCGACATCACGTCCTGAGACTATGTTCGCTGACGTAGCTATCGCAGTTGCTGAAGGAGATGAGAGATACGCTCACCTGATTGGCAAGAACGTACTTATCCCACTGGTAGGAACACCAATTCCGGTTATTACAGACGAGCACGCTGATCCTGAGAAGGGTACTGGTGCCGTTAAGATTACACCTGCACACGACCAAAACGACTTTGAGGTAGGCGAGAGACATGGACTCGACAGCAGTCTGTCTTGCATCGATGAGGATGCGAAGATGACTGAGCTGGCTGGCAAGTATGCTGGCATGGACAGATATGAGTGCCGTAAGCAGTGGATTGCTGACCTGGATGAGGCAGGATATCTGAAGAAGATTGATGACCTGGTAATTCCAACAGGTACATGCTATAGATGCCATACTATCGTTGAGCCACGTATTTCTGATCAGTGGTTCGTAGCTATGAAGAAGCTTGCAGAGCCTGCTATCAAGGCTGCTAAGAGCGAGGGCGGAGAGCTCGAATACGTACCACAGAGATACGAGAAGATCTATCTGAAGTGGCTGAACGAGATTAGAGACTGGTGTATCTCAAGACAGCTGTGGTGGGGACACAGAATTCCTGCTTACTACTGCGATGAGTGCGGTGAGGTTGTTGTAGCTACTGATACACCTGATGTATGTCCAAAGTGCGGTTGCAAGCACTTCCACCAGGACGAGGATGTACTCGATACATGGTTCAGTTCTGCGCTTTGGCCATTCTCAACTCTGGGTTGGCCTGAGAAGACTCCAGAACTTGATTACTTCTATCCTAACAGCGTAATGGTTACAGGATACGATATCATCTTCTTCTGGGTAGTAAGAATGGTATTCTCCTCACTCTATACAATGGGTGAGATTCCATACAAGCACGTATATATCCACGGTCTGGTTAGAGACTCACAGGGACGCAAGATGTCCAAGTCACTTGGCAACGGTATCGACCCACTGGTAGTTATCGATGAGACTGGTGCAGATGCTCTGAGATTCATGCTCGCAACAGGTATTTCACCTGGTAACGACATGAGATTCCTCGAGGAAAAACTGCTGGCAGCTCGTAACTTTGCTAACAAGCTGTGGAACGCTTCAAGATTCACTATCATGAACCTCTTGGATGAGAACGGAGAGTTCCTGCCAATGGCAGATGAGAAGTCTGCAGTTCTCAAGGATGAGGACAAGTGGATTATTGCTAAGATCAACGAAGGTGCTAAGACAATTACCGAGGATATGGACAAGTTCGAACTCGGTATCGCAGGCCAGAAGGTTTACGACCTCATCTGGGATGTATACTGCGACTGGTACATCGAGCTGATTAAGCCTAGACTTTGGGGCGATGATGAAGAGGATAAGGCTACTGCAAGATTCGTTCTGCAGAAGACTCTGAAGGATCTCTTAAGACTCCTGCACCCATTCATGCCATTCATTACAGAGGAAATCTGGGGATACCTGCCAGAAGAGCCTAAGACTAAGGACAATCCGGATGGTCTCTTGATTAAGGATAGATGGCCTGAGTTCGACGCAAGTCTTGACTATGCTGATTCAGTATTCAAGATTGAGACTGCTATGGAGATTATCAAGGCAGTTAGAAATATCAGAGTAGAGGCTGACGCTGCTCCATCAAGACACGTTAACCTGATCGTTAAGACAGATACTCTGGGCGAAGTTATCCCAGCAATCGAGAGCTACATTGGCAATATTGCTAATGTTGACAGCATCAAGATTGAGGCTGCTGGTGGTGCTGCATCTGACGATGTAATGTCCGCAGTAATCAGTGGCGGTGAGATTCTCGTTCCACTGGACGAGCTCGTAGATATGGCTGCTGAGATTGAGCGTCTTGAGAAGGAAGTTAAGAGACTCGAGGGCGAGGTTACAAGAGTAGAGAAGAAGCTCAGTAACCAGGGATTCGTAGCTAAGGCTCCTGCAGCAGTTGTTGAGGAAGAAAAAGCAAAGGGTGAGAAGTACAAAGAGATGCTGGCAACAGTAGTCGCTCGTCTTGACTCACTGAAGAATAAATAATATGGCAATTTCAGACGGATTAAATAGAATGACAAGACTTCTCGAGGTACTGGGTAACCCCGAGAAGTCATTCTCAGTTCTTCATATTGCCGGTACTAACGGCAAGGGTTCGACCGCTGTAATGATGGCAAGTGTGCTGGAAGCTGCCGGTTATTCGGTAGGCCTGTACACATCTCCACACCTTGAGGTTAAGAACGAGCGTATTCAGATCTGGAATGGTGAGCACTCCATGATTACAGACGAGAAATACGATGAGCTTGCGGCTGTAGTAGATGAAGCCGCTGCCAAAATCTCAGGTGAGAATAATCCGGAGACTGGCGAGCCACTCGGCAAGCTACACTTCTTCGAGAAGATTACAGCGATTGCTTATCTGTATTATGCAGAGCAGAATCCTGATTATGTAGTTCTCGAATGTGGACTCGGTGGAAGACTTGATTCAACCAATACGATTGAGAAACCGCTCGTTAGCGTATTGACTCAGATTGGACTTGATCATACGGCTGAACTCGGTAGAACGATATTCAAAATTCTTCGTGAGAAGGGCGGAATCATCAAACCAGGCGTTCCGGTGGTATGTCAGTGCGGTAATATGATGAACTCGCAGGTTATTCATAGAATTGCGAAGGAAAATGGCTGCGATTGTGTAGATGCATGCGACAGGAAGGACGAGTTCAGAAAGTATGAACTTGGAATGAAAGGTGATTATCAGCTGGACAATGCTGCAACTGCTGTTATAGCAATCCGGAAAGCAGGCATTGAGGTTCCAGAAAGCGCGATAGAAGAGGGCCTTCGCAAAGCCGTAATCCCGGGCAGATTCGAAATCATGAGCGAGGAACCATACTGGATTTTGGACGGGGCACATAACCCTGATGCGATACAAGGGGCTATAAACACCTTCGAAATGTTCAAAAGACAGAAAAAAATCAAAAAATCCCTGATTATATTTGGGTGCATGCAAGACAAGAATTACCTCAGTATGATACAATTAATGAACCAATATACTAGAGGCTGCGAATTTGTCGTTACAGCATTCGATGATGAACGATGTGCGGACCCGATGGTTCTTGGTGAATGTTTCGTAAATAATGGACGTAATTGTACTGTATGTGAGTCTGTAGAGGAGGCCTATGAGCAGGCCCAATCACAGAAATATGAAGCAGTGTTAATAATTGGCTCCATCTATCTAGCTGGAGCAATGAGGAATATTATTAAAAGGAGAGTGTAGCATGTTCGATAGAAATGGTAATGACAACAGCAACTATAATCAGATGATTATCGAAGAGATCAACAAGGTTTCTCCTACAGTTGCAGGATTCATCGAGAAAGAGTACAACAGACAGAAGAACAACGTAGAGCTGATCGCATCTGAGAACTATTGCTCAGAGGCTGTAATGGCTGCTTGCGGAAGCTGCCTGTCATGGAAGTATGCAGAAGGTTATCCATATGTAAGAACTTCCGGTAACAAGGGTAGATACTATGGTGGTACTGAGTTCGTTGACCAGATGGAAGAGTACTGCTGCGACGCATGGAGAAAGGTATTCAACACTGATTACCATGTAAACGTACAGCCACATTCAGGTTCACAGGCTAACTTCGCTGCTTATAAGGCAGTTCTCGAGCCAGGAGATACAATTCTCGGACTGAACCTCGATAACGGTGGACACCTCACTCACGGTTCTGGAGTTAACTTCTCCGGCAAACTGTATGATGTTCATTTCTATGATGTAGATGATAACGGATTCATCGACATGGAAGACCTCAAGAAGAAGGCTCATGAGCTCAAGCCACAGCTGATTCTGACTGGTGCTTCTGCTTATTCAAGAATCATCGACTTCAAGGCTTTCGCTGAGGTAGCTAAGGAAGTTGGAGCATACTTCATGGTAGATATGGCACACATCGCTGGTCTCGTAGCTGGCGGCGAGCATCCATCACCATTTGGCTATGCAGATATCGTAACTACAACTACTCACAAGACTCTTAGAGGACCTCGTGGTGGAATGATCTTCTGCAGACCTGACCTCGCTAAGAAGGTTGACTCCGCAGTATTCCCATATGCACAGGGCGGCCCACTCGAGCACATCATCGCTGGTAAGGCTGTATGCGCTGAGGAGGCTATGAAGCCAGAGTTCAAGGAGTATGCAAAGCAGGTTAGAAAGAATGCTGCTGCACTTGCTGATGAGCTCATCAAGCTGGGATATAACATCGTAACAGGTGGAACTGACAACCACGTATTCCTGATCGACCTTTCAGATAAGGAATTCACTGGTAAGGAGTTGCAGGTTGCTTGCGACGAGCATGGAATTACTCTGAATAAGAACTGCGTACCTAACGAGAAGAGATCACCATTCCAGACTTCAGGCGTAAGAGTAGGTTCTGCACCTATGACAACTCGTGGATATCTTGAGGACGACTTCAGAAAGGTTGCTCACAGAATCGACGAAGTAGTTAAGGAACTCGAAGCTAAGAAGGCTGCTGAAGCTGCAGAAGCAAAGTAATATAAAACTAAGGAGAACGAAAACATGGTCAAACTTTTAATTGGACACAAGGGAAGCGGCAAGACTAAGAAGATGATTGATCTTGCAAATGATACAGTTCAGGACGCTAAGGGAAGCATCGTATTCATCAATAAGAATACAAGACTTATCTACGACCTGGACTACAAGATCAGAGTTGTCTGCATGGAGGACTTCCCACACATCACTAATGCTGATGAGTATCTCGGATTCATCTTCGGAATTATGAGTTCCGATAACGATATCCAGACAATGTTCCTCGACGGTATCATGAGACATAGAGATTTTGCTCTTGATGTACTGCCTGATTTCATTGACAAGATTAAGATTGTATCCAAGGAAACAGGAATTGACTTCATTGTTAGTGTAAGTGCTGAGCTCGAAGAGATGATCGGCGTAAACTTCGACGGCATTGAAGTACTGAACTAAGATATAATGCCCTGGATTCGCTCCGGGGCATTGCTATTTTTTGATAAGGTAGGCGGTGCGTAGGTTGCACGCGGCATGAAAGATAGAGGTCGGATGGTTGACGTCCATGCGGACACGTTCGCACTCTATTTCGCTCGCAGCGGACACTAAGCTCTGCCTGCGCGAGTCGCAAGCGCCTGCTCGGCAATCGCTAAGTGCCGGCGGCTCAATGCGGTCCGCATAGACATCATTCATCCGACTATTCAATAATGCGGTGTGCATCGTACGCACCGCCAATAATCAATAATACCAATGACAGTAATCGAATCCATTGCTAGTGGAGTTGCCACTGGAAGAAGTGAATATGAGCATATAATGGCGCATAGCATCGATGCGGATCTATTCGAGTACGCTGAAAAGCACGTATTCGAATCAAGGGCGATTGAGTCGGAACTTGCACTTGGCGATAATGTGAATTATATGAAGTGGCTCTTGGATAATGGATATGCGGGCAAGTTCCGTCTTATCTATATCGATCCGCCGTTCTTTACCAAGGCAAAGTATAATGCAACAGTGAATGTTCGCGATGCGTCGGGAACCAGCCGCAAAATCCATCATCTGGCATATGATGATCGATTTGAGCGCAACCTTGAGTTCTATGTTGAGAATATGACGGTTAGACTGTTGATGATTAAGGAGCTGTTGGCTGATGACGGTCTGGTATGGGTTCATCTGGATTGGCATTCGTCCCATTACATCAAGTTGATTCTTGATGAGCTGATGGGTGAGAAGAATTTTGTCAATGAGATTATCTGGAGCTACAAGTCAGGTGGCTCTGCGAAGAAGCATTTCTCCAGAAAGCACGACAGTATCCTTGTGTACAGCAAGACCGGCAATTATTTCATTAATGTGCCTGAGGAGAAGTCATATAATAGGGGATTCAAGCCTTACAATTTCAAGGGCGTGAAGGAGTATCAGGACGAGAATGGTTGGTATACTCTGGTTAATATGAAGGATGTCTGGTCAATTGATATGGTTGGACGTACTTCTAAGGAGCGTACCGGTTATGCGACCCAGAAGCCGCTGGAGCTGATGAAGAGAATTATTAGTTCTAGTTCGAATGAAGGGGACTTGGTTGGAGATTTCTTCTGCGGAAGCGGCAGCTTTATTGAGGCGGCCGAGCAGATGGGAAGAAGATGGGTCGGCTGCGACAATGAGGAGCTGGCGACCGCAATGGCCAAGAAGAGACTTGACCTTATTGAGGCTAACTACACATATAGATCAGAGACAAAGCAGCCACTGCGGCTCGGCCGCGTCAAGCTGAAGAAGAATATGGAAGAGGAGTTGCAGAATGGCAAGAAGGCTCTTAGCTGTGCAATTACTGCCTTCGATCCCGATATTGAAATCGGCTACATTCAATTTGCTGACCGCCAATATGTCAAGGAAGCCCTTGCAACTAATACGCTTCAGTTCATTGATTATGTAATGATAGATCCTGACTATCGAGACAAGTTTGCTTGCGAGATAGTCGTTGAAGAGGGATTCGATAATATGAGGTTCATTTCACCAGGAAATGCTGCAATGGTTATCGTTGATGTACTTGGCAGAGAATATTTCGTGAAATTAGATTAATGGTTCTGCTGTTTAGAATCAAATATCCATTGATAAGATCTGGGTCATCGTTAATATCGAGGCCCAGTTTTTTGATGTCTACGAAGAAATCGCTGCCGTGGCAATCTACTGGCAACTGTATTTCGTAAGAAGCTGTTGTCTTGTTGAATGTCGCTGTAATCGGATTGTCGATATCCGGGAAATAGGCAGCAGAAATAGGGGTAGCGAGCTGGTCGCCAGTGATGGTGAGCAGCTTTTTCTTTTCATTCAGCACTGGACGAGCAGAGTAGGCAATTGAGTTCTTGGATGAGCCTTCTGAAGCACCCACAGGAAAGCCGTATTTTGCGATTGCAGAGTGAAAATCGCCATCAAGGACATCTGCATACTCATTGCGACTAGCGAGCTGCATGAGCTGATATAACTGCAATACGTCCTCTCTGTTGTGGGTAAGAATAATCTTTTCAACAGTGCTATTTCCGCTAATTGAGTATTCGTCAAACAGTGCCACACTTTCGCGGCCTGTGATGGTGTCCTGCCTGTTATTTGCAATGCCAAAATGCTGTTCGCAGGATGCCTGACTCAGAGAGCCCAGTGTTCTCGGCAGGGCAGAACACTTGCGCAGGAATCGATATAGGTCGAAGTCATAGAGTTTAATTCCGCTTTGGCCTGAGTCTGGATCTGCATCCATGAAGTTGGCTTCGAGTCTCGTATTAATAAATGGAATATCGTAGCGTAGACCGTTGAATGTGATGAGGTAGTCGATGCCTTCATCGCGCAGAAAGTCGAGGGTAGCCTGGAGAACTTTGTACTCCTCGTAGTGATTCTCGGCTAGAAATTGAGTCACACGAACACCGTCCTCGGTCTCAGTGAGGAGACCCATGAGGATGACTTTGCAGCGGGAAGGGTCGAGGCCGGTCGCCTCGATATCCAGTACGCAGGATTTTAAGCCACTATAATACTCGCCGAAGACCGGCGAGTTTATATGATTCATTCTATAATCTCGTGTAAATGTTTTCATTATAGTACAGAGGACTGTCCCAAATCTGACATTTTCGACAGATATGGACCGGCCCGGTTTTACACATTAAAGAGGAAGTGTACGACGTCGCCGTCTTTAACTTCGTATTCTTTACCTTCGGAGCGGAGCCAGCCTTTTTCCTTGGCAGCGGAGAGTTTGCCTTCGCATTCCATGAGCTTGTCGTAAGCGATTGTTTCAGCTCTGATGAAGCCCTTTTCAAAGTCAGTGTGGATCTTACCAGCTGCCTGTGGAGCGAGGGTTCCGCGGCGAATTGTCCAAGCTCTTGTCTCGTCTTCTCCTGTAGTGAGGAAGGAGATGAGGTTCAGAAGAGCATATGATGACTTAATCAGTTTGTCGAGTCCGGACTCTGTAATGCCCATATCCTCGAGGAACATTGTTCTCTCTTCGTCATCGAGCTCGGAGAGTTCTGCTTCAATCTTGGCACAGATTACTACAACTTCTGAATTCTCAGCTGCAGCGTATTCTTTTACTTCCTTAACGAAATCATTATCAGGACCAGCAGCTTCATCTTCACCAACGTTAGCAGCGTAGATAACTGGCTTGAAAGTCAGGAGATCGAGTGTCTTAACGAAAGCAGCTTCGTCATCGTCGAGATCAATCTTACGAGCAACCTGTCCGTCAGCGAGTGCATCGTAAACCTTCTGGAGAATTACGATTTCTGATTTGGCATTCTTGTCGCCAGCCTTAGCAACTTTCTCAGTCTTGGCAATACGTCTTTCGAGCACTTCCATGTCTGCGATGATGAGCTCCATGTTAATAGTCTCAATGTCGCTAACTGGGTTAACTCTGCCGTCTACGTGAACAACATTAGGGTCCTCAAAGCAACGAACTACGTGAACAATAGCCTCAACTTCACGGATGTGGCCGAGGAATTTATTGCCGAGTCCTTCTCCCTTGGAAGCACCCTTAACGAGGCCAGCGATATCACTGAACTCGATAGTTGTGTAAATTGTCTTCTTGGAATGGTAGATGTTGGAGAGGTTGGTAACTCTCTCGTCTGGAACGATAACCACACCTACATTAGGCTCGATTGTGCAGAAAGGGTAGTTTGCAGCCTCTGCACCAGCCTTAGTGATTGCGTTGAATAATGTACTCTTGCCAACGTTAGGCAATCCGACGATTCCTAATTTCATTTTATATACCTCCAGATGTAAAGTAAACTTTACATATTATTAACGTTCTTGTCAGCATTCTCCAGTTGGTAATGCTTGCTACAATAAATATACAACAGAATGCTCACGACGATAACCGTTAAACTGAGCACTTGCGCTTGCTTGAAGTTGCCTATCATGAGACTATCTGTTCTCAGCGCTTCAACGAAGAATCTTTCGATAGAGTAGAGGACTCCGTACAAAGCGAGTATCTGTCCGTTGAATGTGCGGTGGTTCTTCGCAAACCAGGACAGGAAGATGAACAGAATAAGACACCAAATCGATTCATACAGAAAAGTAGGGTGTACTTTGACGCCATCAACGAGAATGCCCCATGGTAGGTCAGTCGGACCGCCGTGTGCTTCGCCGTTGAAGAAGTTGCCCCAGCGACCGATTGCCTGACCCAGTGCAACAACTGGCATCAAGAGGTCAATCATATTGAGCGCTTTAATCTTCTTGTAACGACAGACAATTACAACAGTAATTATCCCGAATATAAGTCCGCCATGAATTGCGAGACCGCCATTACGCATATTAAGGGCATCGGCCAGACTGTGATACATGCTTAAATTGAAAAGAACATAGTACAGTCTTGCTCCGATGACAGCAGCAGGGAGCATCCATATAACTGTATCCAGAACATCGTCCTCAGTAAGACCCTGTTGTGGCGCTCTCTTGCAGGAAATAATTACACCAAGTAGCATTCCCAGTGCAATCAACACTCCGTACCACCTTATATCTATACTGCCTATTGAAAAAGCTATAGGATCTGGGTGACTCATTTATTCTTGCTCCTCTTCAGGGCCTGACCAATTAAGACTCTTTTCGTCAATGATGTTAGTATCAATTGCGTGCTTAACAACTCGACGAGCACGAATAATATTCTCAGGCTTGTCGCCGAAGAGTGTGTTGTAAAGCCATATGATACTCTTCTCACCATATCCTTGTTTGAGGATATAAATTACAACCAAGTTGAAGATAGGAGCAGTAGACGTGATGATATCCAGCTCCAGGCCAGCCATTCTGTGAAGTGAGAGGCGCTTGGCATCTTCGGAATAATCGTTCTTCATCTTCTCAATGTCACCAAGTGTCTTGAACTTGAGTACTCGGAAGACTTCATAATATGGCTCCATATTTCCTGGGATAATTTCCGCCTTGAGAGATGATGCTACTGATTCAACCAGTCTGTCGAATGGTTTGATATCTAAATAGTTATTGAAGGAATCCTTGTTGTATTCGATATCGTCAAACTTACCATCATTGACAAGTGTAAGAATCTGATTACGATACTCACTGATGTCTCTTCTAAATCTCTTGAACTCGTCGTCTGCAATTTCAAGAAGACCAGCAAGACGAGATATTGTTCTCTTATATTCAGTAGGAATCTCGACTACAGATTTGTAACCGATATCGTGGTTGATAGTAGCCCAGATGTCCTGAAGTACTGTTCTTACTTGAATTTCGAATTTGTATTCGTTCAGCTCCGGATATTTCTCATCATAATAGAGCTCTTTAGGAATACGACATATATAATGAATAGAAAGATAACCGAATCTATCTGATTCGAGCAGCTTTCTCTTATCTACAGAGTTTGCCCAATCAATTTCGAAGAGTCTTTCAACTAGAGCTGCTACCAAATCAACTTCGTCATTGTAAAGGGTAGAGACTCTAGCACCGAATATGTCAGTGATATCGTCCAAACTGTGGTATTTGTAACCCTTCAGCTCGAGCTTGCCGGCAAGACTTTCCTCTGTCTTAACTCTGGAAGAAATCTTGGCATATTCAATGCCTTCTTTACCAATGTTAAGATCAAGAATATGAGTTACTATATCCTCCATCATAGCGAATGAATCGCGCTTTTCGTGGTACTCTTTAAGAATATCTTTGCAGTGCTGATCCATAAATTCTTCCTCCATATAAGTGTGATACTTAATGATACCAAAAATTATTTGAAAAGACTATTATTTTAAGGAGTTCTGCCAAAATTTGTTGACAAGTATTTGGACTTTTGGTAATATAAACAAGCTGACTTCAAAAGTTGGCGAACAAATATGGCGGCGTAGCTTAGTTGGCTAGAGCGTCCGGTTCATACCCGGAAGGTCACTGGTTCAAGTCCAGTCGCCGCTACCAAGTTGGACGCATAGCTCAGCTGGGAGAGCACCTGCCTTACAAGCAGGGGGTCATAGGTTCGAGCCCTATTGCGTCCACCAATTTGGCCGGGTAGTTCAGTTGGTTAGAATGCCAGCCTGTCACGCTGGAGGTCGACGGTTCGAGCCCGTTCCCGGTCGCCAAAATATGGTGGGTGTCGTCAAGTGGTTAAGACCCTGGGTTGTGGCTCCAGTATGCGTGGGTTCGAATCCCTCCACCCACCCCATATTTCTTCTTGATAGAAGTGTGGTAAAGGAATATAATTAATATGTTGATGGGGTATAGCCAAGCGGTAAGGCAACGGATTCTGATTCCGTCATGCGCAGGTTCGAATCCTGCTACCCTAGCCAAGTGGTGACATAGCCAAGTGGTAAGGCCACGGTCTGCAAAACCGTCATCCCCGGTTCAAATCCGGGTGTCACCTCCATAAGAATTGAACGGAATTTGTATTGAATTCCGTTCTTTTTTTATAACCATAATCGATGAAATTATTGACTGTCTTTTCAGTAGGGACTGAAATCACTCTGTGTCCGTATATCTCGGACATTGAGCGATTTTTTTGTATATATGTGGGTGTTTTTGTTGGTTTTTGTCCGCAGATAATGTACAATAATCTCGTTATTTGATATTAACTATTCTTTAAGGAGGAATACATAATGAAAAAGGTATTAGCATTAACACTTTCACTGCTGATGGTACTTACTTTCTGTGTTGGCTGCGGCGGCGGATCAGATTCTGGCGCTGATGGCGATACAATCAAGATCGGAGTATTTGAGCCAGCTTCCGGAGATAACGGAGCAGGTGGAAAGCAGGAGACACTGGGTATTCAGTATGGTAACAAAGTTCAGCCTACAGTTACTATCGGTGACAAGGAGTACAACGTTGAGCTCGAAATCGTAGATAACGAGTCCGATAACTCCAAGGCTGTAACTGCTGCACAGAACCTCGTTTCCAGCGGAGTATCCATGGTTCTCGGATCATACGGTTCAGCAGTATCCATCGCAGCTGCAGATACATTCCACGAGGCAGGCGTTCCTGCTATCGGAGTTACTTGCACAAACCCTCAGGTAACAGCTGACTGTGACGAGTACTTCAGAATTTGCTTCCTGGACCCATTCCAGGGCACAGTACTTGCTAACTATGCTTGGGAATCAGGCATGAAGAAGGCATACTGCCTGTCCAAGCTGGGTGATGACTACTCAGTAGGACTGGTTAACTACTTCAAGAAGGCATTCACAGCTCTCGGTGGAGAAGTTGTTGAAGAGCAGTTCCCAGATAAGAACACAGACTTCACTTCATATGTAGCTAACGCTAAGAAGAAGGGATGCGACGTATTCTACAGCCCAGTTTCAATCGAAGCTGCTGTAAACATCATCGACCAGGCTAAGGCTCAGAAGATTGGTATGCCAATCCTCGCTGGAGACACTTGGGATTCCAACATGGTAACAGCTGCTGCTAAGGGCACAGACCTCGATATCGTAGTTACTACATTCTACCAGGAGGGTGGTAACCCAGAATTCGACGAAGGCATCAAGGCTTGGATGGAAGAGGATTCAGATGCTCTGACTAACAACGGTGGAAACACTGACCTGGCTGCTGTAACAGCAATGGGTTATGACGCATACATGGTAGCTCTTGAGGCTCTCAAGGCTGCTGGTTCTGCAGATCCAGCTGACGTTCTCGCTGCACTGCCATCACTTGAAGTAAAGGGTCTGGTTTGCGGAGACGTTACATTCAACGAGACTGGTGACGCTAACAAGACAGAAGCATTCGTTAAGAAGTGCAACTGCGAGAAGGGCGTTTGGGAATTCGTTAAGAAGCAGAGCGCTAACTAATTTGGCGGTATAAATTCTGTTTAACGAAATTACACGTTGACACTAATATAGCGGGAGGCCGTAAGGCTTCCCGCATCTTTACTGAAAAGAGAAAATAATTATGAGTTTAATTTCAAGTTGGCTTCCGTACATTCTTGCGGGAATCGCAATTGGCGGACAATATGCGTTGATCGCTATCGGATACACAATGGTTTACGGTATCTTGAGACTGATCAACTTTGCTCACGGTGACGTATTTATGTGGTCAGGTCTTATCATGGTTTATCTGATTACCGTAATGCCACTGTGGCTTTCTATTATCTGTGTTATCATCTTCGCAATCGTTCTTGGTACAACAATTGAGAAGGTGGCATACAGACCATTAAGAACTGCACCACGTATGTCAATCATGATTTCAGCTATCGGCGTTTCATACCTGCTGCAGAACGTAGCACTGTATATTACAGGTGGTCTGACTAAGACTTATCCATCCATTTCATGGCTGCAGAAGACTGTTGATATCGGTCCTGCAACAACTAAGATGGTAACTCTTATCACTCCAATTCTGACTATCGTTCTGGTTGTTGGTCTGGTAATGCTGATTAACCATACTAAGATTGGTATGGCAATGCGTGCAGTATCTAGAGATTTCGAAACATCTTCCCTGATGGGAATTGATATTAATAGAGTCATTACTGTTACATTCGTAATTGGATGCGGACTTGCAGCTATCGGCTCAGTTCTGTTCTTCTCCAACTACACAGGAATCAACCCTATGTCCGGAGCTATGCCTGGACTTAAGGCATTCGTTGCTGCTGTATTCGGAGGTATCGGTTCTGTTCCTGGTGCTGTTGTTGGTGCGTTCATCATCGGTATCTGCGAGAATATCATCAAGGGTGCTGGATGGACTACATTCTCTGACGCATTCACATTCGTACTGCTCATCGTAATCCTGATGGTTAAGCCTACAGGACTCTTCGGTGAAAAGAACATTGATAAGGTATAAGGAGGGTACTATGGCACGAGTTACACTTAACAAGAAGACCAAATTAGTGCTCTCTTTCCTCGGAATTGCTCTGATTCTCCTTGGCTCATACTTAGCTGATGAGATGATTCCAGCAAGTTCCAATATGAGAATGTTCGTAACAGTTCTCGAGAAGGGCGCTATCTATGCACTTGTTGCAGTATCAATGAACTTGCTTAACGGATTTACTGGACTGTTCTCACTCGGTCAGGCAGGATTCATGCTGATTGGTGCATACACATATGCAATCTTTACTATTCCAGCTGCCAAGCACGCTGACGTATATATGTACTTCGACGGTGGTGCAATTCAGTGGTCCATTGAGGAAGCACTGTCCGGTAGTCTGGGAATTGTTGGACATTATCTTGGAATGCTGATTCCAATTATCGGTGCAGGCCTGTTGGTTGCATTAATTGCATATCTCATCGGTATTCCTGTACTGAGACTTAAGTCCGACTATCTGGCAATCGCAACTCTCGGATTTGCCGAGATTCTGAAGGCATTCTTCCAGTGGAATACACTTGGTCCTATTACTAATGGATCCAACGTTCTCCGTAAGTATGCAACATATGACAATTCCATTTTCGTTGTACTGATTGCTTTAATCTCAATTGCATTTATCATGCTGCTTATCAACTCAACATATGGCCGTGCATTCAAGGCTATTAGAGATGACGAAATCGCAGCAGAGGCAATGGGTGTTAACCTGTTCAAGCATAAGGAACTTGCATTCGTAATTTCCTCATTCTTCGCAGGCGTAGGCGGAGCTCTGCTGGCTATGTTCCAGGGAACTATCGCTGCTACACCATTTACAACAACAATGACTTATGAAATCCTGCTTATCGTAGTTATCGGTGGTATCGGTTCTGTAACAGGATCCATCATCGGAGCATTCCTCTTCACTGCTTGTTCAGAATGGTGGCTGAGAGGTCTCGATGCAGGAACATGGCTGGGAATCACTTCAGAATGGTTCAGACCAGGATTCCGTAAGGTTGTATTCGCAGTAATCATCATGCTCATCGTACTCTTTGCAGCACAGGGCATTATGGGAACCAAGGAATTTAGCTGGGAAGGCTTGTTATCATGGTTCAAGAATCTGCCTGCTAACCTTAAGGCTGCTCCAGCTAAGAATAAGGCTAAGGCACAGGCTAAGAAGGAAGCTAAGGCAAGAGATAAGGCTGCTAAGGCTCAGGCTAAGGAGGACAAGGCTAATTCAGCTGCTAAGGCTGCATCAGGCGAGAAACTCTTCGAGCCACTGCCTGTATATGATCACGTTGTAGTATTTAAGGAGGGTAAATAATGAAACCTAATAGAGATATTGAAGTTATGCGACTCTCCGATATTACAATGCAGTTCGGCGGAGTTGTCGCTGTAGACAACCTGAACCTCAAGGTTCACAAGAATGAAATCGTAGGTCTGATTGGACCTAATGGTGCTGGAAAGACAACAGCATTTAACTGCATCACTGGAGTATATGAGCCAACTAATGGTTCTGTTACAATCAACGGTGAAGTAGTTATTGAGAATTACCCACAGGGTAAGATGAAGGATACATACAAGGGAAGAAACCAGGGCAAGTACACAGAGTCCAAGGCTATGCTGCCAGACAAGGTAACTAAGCTGGGTGTTGCTCGTACTTTCCAGAACATTAGACTGTTTAAGGGTATGACTGTACTTGAGAATGTAATGCTGGCTATGCATATGAACCAGAAGCAGAGCATTTTCGGTGCTGCACTTCACAGTCCTCTTGCTAGAAAAGAAGAGGCCAAAATGAAGGAAGAAGCTCTTGAACTGCTGAAGAAGGTTGACCTGTATGAGAATAGAGACGACATGTCAACATCATTGCCTTATGGTAAGCAGAGACACCTTGAGATCGCAAGAGCACTGGCAACTAAGCCAAGCATCCTGCTTCTCGATGAGCCGGCTGCTGGTATGAACCCTCAGGAGTCTGACGACCTGATGAAGTTCATTGGCCGTATTCGTGATGAGTTTGATCTGTCAATCCTGATGATTGAGCACCATATGCAGGTAATCATGGGTATTTGCGATTATATCTATGTACTTAACTATGGTGGTCAGATTGCAGATGGTACAGCTGAAGAGATTCAGAACAACCCTGCAGTAATTGAAGCATATCTGGGGGTGGATGAATAATGTTAGCAATAAGAGATTTACATGTTTATTATGGCGGAATTCACGCCCTGCAGGGAATCGATATCGATGTTCCTGATGGCCAGATTATTTCACTGATTGGTGCCAATGGTGCAGGAAAGTCAACTACACTTAAGTCCATCATGGGACTGGTTGGCAAGCGCCAGGGACAGGTATTCTGGGACAACCTTGATATCACTTCAATGAAGACTAAGGATATCGTTAAAGAAGGAATTATTCTCTGCCCAGAAGGAAGACGTATTTTCCCTGATCTCACAGTAGATGAGAATATTATGTGCGGAGCTTATCTGAGAAAAGATAAGGAAGAAATCGAGAAGGATAGAGAATGGGTTTATAGCCTGTTCCCAAGACTGAAGGAGAGAACATGGCAGCTCGGAGCTACTCTTTCCGGTGGTGAGCAGCAGATGCTTGCAGTTGCAAGAGCACTGATGTCCAAGCCAAAGCTGCTGATGCTCGATGAGCCTTCACTTGGTCTGGCTCCATTGATTATCAAGGATATCTTTGCTATTATTCAGAAAATTGCTTCCGAAGGCGTTAACATCATGCTGATTGAGCAGAACGCTAAGGCAGCTCTTGAAATCTCCGATTACGCATATGTAATGGAGACTGGAGTTATCACTATGGCTGGTCCTGGTAAGGCTCTTATGAACGACCCAAGAGTACAGCAGGCATACCTCGGAGAATAATCGAATGAAAACAAAATTTAATTTTGGCAGAAAGCTGGCATTGGGACTTATGGTCCTGATGTCAGTACTGTTATTAACAGCTTGCGGCGGTGGTAGCGGCGAGAACGGAGAAGTTTACGTTTACTGCTACGGAGATTACTACGATCAGGCTATCGTAGATGAATTTGAGGCTGAGACTGGTATCACAGTTGTTCAGGATACGTATGATACAGCTGAGGAACTCTATACTGTTCTTGAGAACGATGCATCTGCTTATGATTGCATCTGCACTTCCGATTATATGATTGAGAAGATGATCAAGAACGATATGCTCGAGGAACTTGACTATGCGAATATGCCTGAGACAGCTAATCTGGATGAGGTTTATCTCCAGAAGTCTGAGAGCTTCGATCCAGGAAACAAGTATTCAGTTCCTTTCCAGGCAGGTGTTGCTGGAATTCTGTATAACAAGACTATGGTAGATGGCAAAATCGATTCCTGGGATGTGCTCTGGGATAAGAAGTATGCCGATCAGATTGTTATGCCAGATAGCGTAAGAGATGCTTTCCAGCTGGCTCTTGCAAGAGAGGGTTACTCAATCAATACAGAAAACGAGGCTGAAATTAAGAAGGCTGCAGACGCTCTAATGAAGCAGAAGGGCATGGTTTACAAATATGCCAACGATTCTGCAAGAGATTGCCTGGCAGACGGTTCAGCGGCTATCGGAGTTGTATGGAATGGTGAGTATTTCTACACTAGGGACCTCAATCCAGACGTTGAATTTGTAGTTCCTAAGGAGGGCTCTGAGTTCTTCATTGACTCATGGTCAATTCTGAAGGGTGCAGCTAACAAGTCCAATGCTGAAGCTTGGATTAACTTCCTCTGCAAAGCAGAGACTGCTGCAACAAACTTCGAATATCTTCACTATACTTGCCCTAACAAGGCAGCACTTGATCTGATTAGTGATGATGACCGCAACAACGAGGCCATCTTCCCATCAGCAGATACGCTGTCAAGATGCAATTCACTTAAGTCACTTGATGACAAGGTAATGGACATCTACAGCAAGTATTGGAAGAACGTTAAGGCTGAATAGTTTATGCTAATAAAAAAGCGCCACTTGTGTGGCGCTTTCAGACTGTAGACAAAGCTCTTTCTCCACTAACGTGGAGGGAGGGCTTTTCTGTTACAACAAAAAACAAGATTGACCTTCAAAAAACAAGATGCGGAACTTCAATATAGTATAATTGTATTAGATAAATGGAGGTTCCAAAATGCTTTCAAAGAATGCAGATAATAGCACATCTC
>JAGHUP010000010.1 GCA_018064755.1 Candidatus Crickella equi
ATCCAGGAAGTTACAAAGGATACCTACGAAGAAACCAGCAAACCACTGCTTTCCAGTAGCGTTCTTAACGTCATCCATCTTGTCCTTCTTAATCTTAACGAGTGTGCCTACTGCTGTACCGATGAAGCATGCACCAAGGACGATTTGTAAAGCTAATAACATTAGTTTTTCCTCCTTAATAAAAAAGAATTTCGCTTATTAGTTTGTAATAGACTTTGGAACATTACCCCGATTAGTTCCTAATGGAACACAATATTCCCTTGTCACGTCAAAAATTTATCATTCACTGGCTGTCAATTCAACGGTTCTGGGCGTTCCTGAAATCACGTTATGTATAGGCTGTCACAATAAAAAATTGCCCCGCTATATGCGAGGCAATCTGTGATTTTTTGTATGCGTTGCTATTACTTATCTAGAACCTTTCTGCAGTCCTTGAGCAGGGACTTGAGGTTATCCTGGCTAACGAGGTTGCAGCCGTTTTCGATGCGGTCGAGCATCTGATTCGCTTCCTCAGTAGCACTATCAACCTTACCAGAAGTCAGCACCTTCTTGCAGACTTTCATCAAAGCCTTGTCAAATCCTGTAACCTTCTCAGGATCGTAGCGGCCACCAAGAATGTACAGGATTGATTTGCACTCATTGTGTGGATCAATCTTGCCCACATTAAGACTCCACACCTGCATATAATTATTCGGTGTCTCGTTCGCAATACCGCAACCGAAGATGATCATTTTGGACAGGAGTTCCGGTTCGAGCTGCTTGCTGAGATTGTCAAAATCAACAATGCCGCTACCTCTAATCCAGCCACCATAAACGATAAGATCGTACTCATAGAGGTTGTACGCCTTGATGTCCTTGTAACTCGTAAGTGTGCACTCACAGTCCTTCGACAAATCTTCGGCAATCCACTCAGCGTACTGCTGTGTGCTACCGCGTTTGCTTGAATAAATAACAATTGCTTTCTTCATATTTATGCCTTTACGTTTCCTTCTCCAAGGATTCTAGTTAGTCTTTTTACGAGTTCGCTACATGAATCCACATTTGTGTTTGCCTTGAGTTTACGGCCATCTGGCAGGAAGATTACCACTTGCCTGTCGCCTGGGTACATTGATAGAACATCGTTGACATGAAGGAGTGTGCCCTTCATGTCGCCATGCTTGGCGATTACTTCATCACTTACTCTCAACTTGACCAAAGTGCTTACGTCAATCTGCGGAGCTCGCGGTGCAGGTCTGTCCCTATGTTGCATTCCTGCAACTTGGGTCTGACCCGCTGTTGCAAGTGTGCGGATTTCTTCGATTGGGACGATGTCCTCGATGAGGAGTTCTGAGTCGGCTTCATCTTTGACGCTGACACGGCCGGATACGGCTACGATAGCGTCGTTAACGATGAGGTGTTTCTTGCGCTCGTATACTTTAGGGAAAGCGATTGCGCTTACAACGCCATCAAAGTCTTCGAGTTCAAGGCGCGCCATGGACTGTGACTTCTTGGTAATCATTGTGCGAATGCCAGTGAGCATTCCAGCCATGATAACGCGGTCTCCATCATTAAACTTGGAGTTATTTATTATCATCGCATCGCCTACTCCATTCTCAGGAGTGAACTCTTCACTTGATGCAGCGAAGTCTGAAGTGCGAGCAGATGTATTATTAATAATCAGTTCTTCGTATTCGTCAAGTGGATGGCCTGTCAGATAAACGCCGAGCTTTTCCTTCTCCATAGCCAGCAGCTGGTCAGGGCTGAAATTCTTAAGGCGTGGCAATTCAGGTGAAACGCTAGCCTGTTCAGCAAAATCATCCATTTGGAAGAGCGACATCTGTGCCCTTCCACCTGTCTTAGCTCTGTTCTGCGCTCTCTTGCAAGCATCTTCACAGATAGCCATCAGAACGGCTCTATTGCTGTTTATTGAGTCGAAGGCACCGGCCTGAATTAGGGACTCGATGGCCTTCTTGTTTAATTCCTTGGCGTCAATTGCATCGATGAATTCGTAGAAGTCATCTGTATCACCCAGCTCCTCATGAGCCTTGATGATTGCTTCTACGATGCCGGTGCCGACATTCTTAACTGAGAGCAGACCAAATCTTATCTTGCCTTCTGTCGCACTAAATCCGCCTATGCTGCGCTGTACATCAGGCGGCAGGCAATCTATACCCATCTCACGGCAGTTTCTAACATAATCAGCGGTATGCCTTGGATTGCCGGCTACACTGGTCATAAGAGCCGCCATAAACTCAACCGGGTAGTGAGTTTTAAGATAAGCTGTTTCAAATGCTACAACGGCATATGCAGCCGCATGGGACTTGTTGAATGCATATGATGCAAAGCTAACCATGTCATCGAAGATGGCCTCCGCAGCCTGCTGCGGGATGCCCTTGGCAATGCATCCTTCGATTTCGGCATTGCCGGCATCGTCATGCTTGCCGTTGATGAAATATTCCTTCTCTTCAAGCATGACGGCCATCTTCTTCTTGCTCATCGCACGACGAACAAGGTCAGATCTACCGAACGAATAACCGCCAAGATCTCTTACTATCTGCATTACCTGTTCCTGATAAATCAGGCAACCGTAAGTAACATCAAGTATTGGCTTGAGATGAGGATCTGTGTATTTAATATTTTCAGGATGTTTCTTATTCTCAATATATTTTGGAATAGAATCCATTGGACCCGGGCGATACAGCGCGATTCCCGCAACTATATCTTCGAAACAAGTCGGCTTTAATTCCTTCATGAAAGAAGTCATTCCGCCAGACTCAAGCTGGAATATTCCCATAGTATTGCCATCGGCAATAGTCTTGTAAACTTCAGGATCGTCATAACCGATCTCGGACCAGTTGATCTCTATACCGTGATTCTCCTTAATCATTCTAAGGGCATCACGAATAACAGTGAGGTTACGAAGTCCCAAGAAGTCCATCTTCAGGAGACCCAGCTCCTCAATAGTAGTCATATTAAACTGTGTTGCAGGTCCCTTATCTGATGAATAAAGCGGTACATACTCATCAAGTGGCTGGTTGGAAATTACAACTCCCGCCGCGTGTGTGCTGGCATGTCTTGGCAAACCTTCAAGTGCCATAGACATATCCAGAACATTCTTAACCAGAGGTTCCTGCTCGTAACGTGCTTTGAGTTCGGGATTAATCTCCAGAGCTTTGGCAATTGTCATCTTGAGATCATTAGGAATAGCCTTCGCAATCTCATCGCCTTCCTGGTAAGTCGCATTCAGCGCACGAGCAACATCGCGAACAGCTGCTTTGGCCTTAAGCGTACCGAAGGTACAAATCTGCGAAACATTGTCACGACCATACTTGCGAGTTACGTAATCGATAACCTCGCCACGTCTCTCGATGCAGAAATCGACGTCAATATCCGGCATACTGACTCTCTCTGGGTTCAAAAAACGCTCGAAAATAAGGTTGTACTTAATCGGATCAACCTCAGTAACCTCAAGTGAATACGATACAATACTACCTACCGCCGAACCTCTGCCCGGTCCAACAGCAATGCCATTACTCTTCGCATAATGAATGAAGTCCCACACAATCAAGAAGTACTCAACGTAACCCATATTCTCGATAACGCCAAGCTCCATCTCGAGTCTCTTGCGGTACTCACATTCCTCGTCCATCGCAGTCTCTCCATATCGCTTAACGAGTCCCTCATAGCACAGCTTGCGCAGATACTCCTGACAAGTCATACCATCTGGTGGAATATACTCCGGAATATGGTACTCACCAAAAGTAAACTCTACTTCGCAACGGTCAGCGATTGTCTGCGACATCTCGATTGCCTGCGGGAGGTCTGGGAACAAAGCCCTCATCTCCTCTTCAGACTTCATATAGAACTCATCGTTCTCGAACTTCATACGATTCTCATCATCGATATTAGTCTGAGTCTGAATACACAGTAACAAATCCTGTGCTGCAGCATCTGACTTCCTGATATAGTGAACATCGTTAGTCGCTACAAGAGGAATACCAGTCTCGTCATTCAGTCTCTTCAACCCTTCAATGACGCCCTTATCTTCCTCCAGGAAGTGATTCTGTATCTCAAGGAAGAAATTATTCTCCCCGAATATATCTAATAACTCAAGAGCTTCAGCCTTGGCACCTGCATAGTCATTATTCATCAACATTCTGCTGACATTACCAACAAGACAAGCAGACAAACAGATAATGCCCTCACTATGCTCTCTAAGTAAATTCTTATCTACACGAGGCTTAAAATAGAAACCCTCAGTATAACTCTTGCTGACAATCTTAACCAAATTCTTATAACCAGTCTGATTCTCAGCTAACAGAATAAGGTGACCGGAATATCTATCCTTATCAACTTCCTTATCCTGCATCGTGCGAGCTGCCGTATAAACCTCACATCCAATAATTGGCTTAATCTCAGCCTTCTTACATGCCTTGTAGAAATCTACCACGCCAAACATCGCACCGTGATCCGTAATCGCCAGTGCGTTCATTCCAAGGCTCTTAGCATACTCCGCAATCTCCGAGATGCGGCTCATACCATCGAGCAAACTATATTCTGTATGCGTGTGTAAATGTACAAAACTCATAGCTAATTTATTATAGCACATTATGGATGCAAATAAATCACTGAGTGTAGAGTACGGCTCTCGCCTCGTTCAGGCTTAACGCAACGGTACTAAGTTCGAGCTTCGTTTTTTAATTTTTATTTCACTCGCTCTCACTAAGTGCCGGCTACCTGAAAGCCTCTACACTCTAGCGATTTATTTGCATCTCTAAAACAATATATATTATCTTTGATTATCACTGGAAAGACATAATACAAATGGTAGAAATGATAGAGCCTCGGAAGGATTTTTTTGAAACGCAGATGGGCTCGGGCTAAGGGGCTCTGCGGTAGTCAGCACTTAGCGATTGACGAGTCGAAGACGAAGTCAGAGCTTAGTACTGCTACGTATAGCCGCAGCGAGACGAGAGTCGTACCCTTAGCCCGAGCCCATCTGCGTTTTTGCAATATAAAAGAGCCCCTTCCGAGGCTCTATCATTTCAACCTTATCTATTATATCTTGCTTCCATTTCTTTGTATGGAATATCTGGGTGGTTCTCCTTCATCCAAGCCTTAAACTCATCAGTATTACCCTTAGTGAAGCATGCCTTATCAAGTCTTGCCTGGTCTCCATCCTTAACCCTAAGATCGAGGAAACTATCAGCCTCTACAAATTCAGAAATTCTATCCCACTTTACGTAAGCCTGAATTTTACCATTTGCAGATACTCTGATACCACCGTCGTTGACTTCTACCTTACACATCCAAGGAACGCCTTTGTACATGTTTTCCTTAGTCAGTCTGTACTGTTTGTCAACAGCCATATATCTGAAAGCAACACCTCTGTAGAATGAAATCAGCATCATAAATGCTGCCAGAGTCTGCCATCTCATCTCAACATCATAATTCGCAAAATACCACCATGCAATACCTGAGAATATAAATACTACAGCCCAAATATAGAAAATAGGCAGCTTGTAGAATCTCGGTGTTGACCACAGCAGGAAGCGTTTTCTTGTCATTTCGTATTCGTTAATGAACATACTATATTCCTCATTTCCTAGGCTATATTTATAGCCACAATATAGTACAAATATAACTTAAATTTGTTAATTTTGCAACACAAAGCTGCCTTAATCGAGTCTCTTACAATATGCCAAAAAAGAAAACGGCCGCCTCTTGCGAGGCGGTCATTATTAGCTTAAAGTCGAATGTTTAATCATTAAAGATTAAGCAGCATCCTTCTCCTTGATAGCTGCACTGATCAGAGTGTATGAAGTGTACAGAAGTACTACGCATACGAGGTTGATCAGCCAGAACAGTGGCATTGATGTGATGAGCTTCCAAGCAATGAATACTCCGATCATACCACCGATCATGTTACCAAGAGTAGCAACAGCATCGAATCTTCCAGTCTTGATGAATGCGATTGAGCATGCAGGCATCAGGAGTGCGCATGATCCCATGAATACAGGGAAGCAAGTTCCAGCGTCTACTCCGAGCATGAGGCATGTAGCCATGCAAGGTGCATACAGACCAAATCCGATATCCATCAGAGCGCCCCACAGAACGTTCAGGATGATAGCTACTGCAGCCTTCCAACCAGTCAGACCGATTGCAGTTCCAACTGTTCCGAAAGGTCCGAATCCCATGTTCTTGCAGAACATTACGATTGCGAGGAGTGGCATCATAACACCAAGAGCCCATCTAATCTTGTTTCTAGGCCACTTAGTTACGATGTTAGCGAATCCATATGAACCAACTGCTGCTGCAACGAGCATAGCGATCAGGAACTTAGGCTCGCAGTCTACTGATGATGTGAAGATAAATGCCTCGAAGATTACAGGGAAAGTATCTCCTACGTTCAGAGTTCCAGGGATGTCGATGTCGTCCTGGTTGTTGAAGATCTTATACAGAGCTGTTGAAGGTGCATATGATCCGCATCCAAGAGTATCCAGGAAGTTACAAAGGATACCTACGAAGAAACCAGCAAACCACTGCTTTCCAGTAGCGTTCTTAACGTCATCCATCTTGTCCTTCTTAAT
>JAGHUP010000024.1 GCA_018064755.1 Candidatus Crickella equi
GAATGTACCCGTTAGGAACGGGCTCAGGGGTACACGGAACGGGCTAAAAGGTGCACGAGAATGCACTTCGAAAGCCGTATTTTTTTACTATTTTTTTACTATTATATGTGATATACTTTTAAGGCTAGTGTGAGATACTAGCCTAAATGTATTTTTGAGGAAGAAATAATGAAAGATATTGAGATTAGAGAACTGTTTAAAAATCAGGAACAGTACGGCGGCAAGGAAGTCGTTGTACGTGGTTGGGTAAGAGGAAATCGTAACTCCAATGCATTCGGTTTTATCTCCCTGAATGATGGTACATACTTCAAGCCAGTTCAGGTAGTATATGAAGCAGATAAGATTTCCAACTTTGACGAAGTATCCAAGTTCCGTCTGAGTGCGGGAGTAATGGTAAGAGGTGTACTCGAACTCACTCCAGAGGCTCAGCAGCCATTCGAGATTAAGGCAACTGAGGTTGTTCTGGAGGCAGATTCAGATCCTGACTATCCACTTCAGAAGAAGCGCCACACAATGGAGTTTCTGAGAGAGATTGCACATCTCAGACCAAGAAGTAATACTTTCTCTGCAGTATTCAGAGTAAGATCCGTTGCAGCATACGCAATTCACAAATTCTTCCAGGAGAGAGGATTTATCTATTCACACTCACCTGAAATTACATGCAGTGACTGCGAAGGTGCAGGAGAAATGTTCCAGGTAACAACTCTTGATCTGGACAACCTCCCAAGAGATGAGAAGGGCAATATCGATTACAGTCAGGACTTCTTCGGTAAGAAGGCTAATCTGACAGTTTCGGGACAGCTGGAGGCTGAGATTATGGCACTCGCGTTCCGTAACGTATATACATTCGGACCTACTTTCAGAGCTGAGAACTCCAACACTGCTAGACATGCAAGTGAGTTCTGGATGATCGAGCCAGAGATGGCATTCTGTGACCTCAAGGGCGACATGGAAGTTGCTGAGGCAATGATCAAGTACATCATCACAACTGTTCTGGAAGAGTGTCCAGAGGAAATGAAGTTCTTCAACAGCTTCATGGACAAGGGCCTGCTCGAGAGACTCGACAACATCGTTAACAACGATTTTGGCCATGTTACTTACACAGAGGCTGTTGAGATTCTCCAGAAGTCTGGCAAGAAGTTCGAATATCCTGTTGAGTGGGGACTCGAGCTCCAGACTGAGCACGAGAGATATCTCACTGAAGAGGTATTCAAGAAGCCAATCTTCGTAACTGATTATCCTAAGGACTGCAAAGCTTTCTATATGAGAGTCAACGACGATAACAAAACTGTAGCAGCTATGGATATGCTCGTACCGGGAGTCGGCGAGATCATCGGCGGCAGCCAGAGAGAAGAGAGATACGACGTACTCGTTCAGAGAATCCGCGAGATGGGACTCACTGAAGAGGACTACGGATGGTACCTCGATCTCCGTAAGTACGGCGGCGTTAAGCACGCTGGTTACGGACTGGGATTTGACCGTATCCTGATGTACATGACAGGAATGGGCAATATCAGAGACGTCCAGATGTTCCCAAGAACACCTGGTAACGCAGAGTTCTAAACAAGACTATAATTTCGTACTAAGAATAAACAATAATCGCAAACAAATTTTGCTAGGAGGAACACATGAAAGGTTACACAAGCGACAAGATTCGTAACATCGTGCTCCTGGGACACCAGGGCAGCGGCAAGACTACCTTCCTTGAAGCAGGCCTGCTGAACACTAAGGTTATCAGCAGACTCGGTAAGGTAGAAGACGGAAACACTGTATCTGACTACGAGAAGATGGAAATCGAAAAGGGATTCACTATTTCCCAGACAATCGTTCCAGTAGAGTTCAATGGCGTTAAGCTGAACTTCGTAGACACTCCAGGATTCTTCGATTATTCAGGAGAAGCAAGAGCAGCACTGTCAACAGGCGCAGCAGCTATCATTTTTGTAGATGCTTCCGCAGGAATCCAGGTTGGAACTGAGAAGGCTTACGAACTCGTTAAGGAGTATAACTCACCAACATTCTTCGTAATCAACAAGACTGATAAGGGTTCTGCAGACGATACAGTTGCAGCAATTCAGGATGCATTCGGATCAGCTTGCGTTACATTAGATGATAGAGAAGCACTGGAAGAAGCTATCGCAGGTGCTGACGAAGAACTCATGGAGGCTTACTTCGAGAACGGCGCACTGACAGATGAGCAGTTCACTAAGGGACTCGGCCTCGGTATCGGAACTGGCGACGTTATGCCAATTCTGAACTGCAGCTCAATTACAGGTGACGGCATTGCTGACGTTCTTGATCAGCTGTGCAAGTATGTACCTGCTCCAACTGCATATGAGACTCCAGTTGTTGATGGCGATGCAATCAAGTGCGATCCTAACGGAGAACTCGTACTTTACGTATTCAAGACTCTGGCTGACCCATTCCTCGGAAAGATTTCCTATGCTAAGGTTGTTTCCGGAACACTCAAGCCAGGCGCTGATGTTTATAACCACAGAACAGAGAAGGCTGAGAAGCTCGGATCCGTATTCTTCGTAAGAGGTAAGAATCAGGAGATGGCAGACAGCGTTCCTGCTGGTGACTTCGTAGCACTCGGAAAGCTCCAGAACACTAAGACTGGTGACACTCTGTGCTCCAAGGCTAAGGCAATCACAATTCCAGCAATCGACTTCCCAAAGCCATGCTACTTCGTAGCAGTAGAGGCTGCAGACAAGAACGAAGACGAGAAGATGGCTCAGGGCCTCATCAAGCTGATGGAAGAAGACCCAACATTCGTTCTCGAGAGAAATGCAGAGACTCATCAGTCACTCCTCGGTGGACAGGGAGACATGCAGCTTAACATCATCAAGGCTAAGCTCAAGGATAGATATAAGGTAGACGTTGTACAGGTTCCACAGAAGATTGCTTACAGAGAGACAATTAGAGGAAACTCCGACGTTCAGGGTAAGCATAAGAAGCAGTCCGGTGGTGCTGGACAGTATGGTGACGTTCATATCAGATTCTCACCATCACAGGAGCCAGGACTTGAATTCTCCGAGGAACTCTTCGGTGGATCCGTTCCTAAGAACTACGTACCTGCAGTTGAGAAGGGACTTCTCGAGTGCATGGAAAAGGGCCCTCTGGCTGGATGCAAAGTACAGAACATCAAGGCTGTTCTCTACGATGGCTCATACCATGAAGTAGACTCCAACGAAGTATCATTCAAGATTGCTGCTTCACTGGCATTCAAGAAGGGTATCGTTGAGGCTAACCCAGTACTGCTCGAGCCTATCATGAAGCTCGACATCACTGTTCCATCTGACTACGTTGGAGACGTTATCGGCGGACTCGCAGGCGTTAGAGGACAGATGCTCGGACAGGATCAGGCTGGCAAGAACATCGTTGTTCACGCTGAAGCTCCACAGTCAGAACTCTTTGACTACGCTATCAAGCTGAGAGCTATGACTCAGGCAAGAGGATCCTTCACACTTGAGTTCTCAAGATATGACGTTCTTCAGCCTAACCTTGCTGACAAGGTTATCGCTGACTACAAGAAGTCACAGGAAGAGAAGTAATGCACCACTTAGCCCGTGCCTAACTGGTACATTTTTGAATCACCAGGCGTGGTCAGCAAGACCACGCCTTTTCTTAAGGGGTTGACGATGAAGAAGATATTATTAATCGCAACAGGAGGAACAATTGCCTCCGTTCATACAGAAGACGGTCTTATACCGAATATTTCCAGCGAAATGTTACTCCAAAATGTTCCGGAGGTTGCGGAACTTTGCGAGGCAGATACAATTCAGTTGATTAATCTTGACAGTACCAATATTAGACCAGGGCACTGGATTAAGATTGCAGAGTGCATTAGCGAGAACTATAGCAAATACGATGGATTTGTGATCACTCATGGAACCGACACGATGGCATACACTGCAGCGGCACTGAGCTACATGATTCAGAATAATACGAAGCCAATTGTAATTACAGGTGCGCAGAAAACTGTAGATATGCCAGGCTCTGATGTTCGCTCGAATATAATTGATGCGTTCACCGTAGCTACGGACGATTCTTGTATGGGCGTTAATCTAGTGTTCTCTGGCTCAATCATTGTCGGTACAAGAGCAAGGAAGAACTACTCCAAGAGCTCGGCGGCTTTTGGTAGCATTAATTTCCCTGAACTTGGAAGGGTGCAGGATCAGCGTGTTATCAAGTACATCGATCAGAACATCTACTTTAATCCTAAATTCTTCGATACACTGAATCCTAATGTAGGCCTGGTCAAATTCTCGCCAGGTATGCGTCGCGACGTGTTGGAATATGCTATCGACAAATACGATGGTTTGGTAGTTGAGAGTTTTGGTGTCGGTGGAATTCCTGAGCACGCGGACTTCTACGACTGCTTCCAGCAAGCGGTTGAGAAGGGCAAACTGATTGTCATAACAACTCAGGTTCCTAATGAAGGCAGTAACATGTCCATCTATAGGGTTGGAACTAGGATCAAAACCAGCCTTCCGGTTCTCGAGGCTTACGACATGACCACAGAGGCGGCTGTAGCCAAACTCATGTGGATTCTCGGACAGACCGACAATTACGACGAGGCGAAGAAACTCTTCTACAAGACAATCTCATACGACATCCTTCTTGGCGAATAAGTGAATAAAACAATGAGATAATGAGCCACTTAGCCCGTTCCTAACTGGTACATATAATAAAAAATGTACCAGTTAGGAACGGGCTAAGTGGTACATTTTTATTGTTAATTTGTATAGTATTTAATTGCTTCTCGAAGGTTATCTGCTCCGAGTATTTCGATACCGCCAACTTTTACCTGTTCAGCATTCTTCTTCGGCAAGATAATGGCATCATAGCCGAGCCTTACAGCCTCTTGAACTATCTTGTCAGCGTTAGGGATTGAGCGCAGGTTGCCGGTCAATCCGATTTCGCCAACTGCTACAATTCTCTTGCTTGCGTGTTTGCCTTTGCAGGAACTGTATATAGCAAGCGCAACAGCTAGATCGGTTGCAGTACTTTCAGACTTCATTCCGCCCACAACATTGACATATACATCGTAGTCAGAGAGCGCGAGGCCGGCTTTCTTCTCGAGTACGGCAAGAATCATGCTGACTCTGTTGTAGTTGACGCCGAGCGCGGTTCTGCGACCGAAGGCGCCGTTCGAAGCATGTGCCACGAGAGCCTGAATCTCGAAGAATACAGGCCTTGAACCTTCGTAAGTTGCGGATACAACAGAACCTTCTTCAAGAGCACTGCTCTCGATAAGGCTGCCTGACAGGTCGCTGACTTCAATCATTCCTTCCGAAGTCATTCGGAAGGCACCTATCTCGTCTGTAGTACCAAATCTATTCTTGAATGATCTCAGTATTCTAAGATCTCTATCTCTTTCTCCGGTAAAGTTCAGAACGCAGTCCACCATATGCTCAATTGTCTTAGGACCAGCGAGGTCTCCCGATTTGGTAACATGAGCTACGATGAATACTGGCACATTGTTGGTCTTGGCGAACTTCATCAGCAGGTTGGAGCACGCCCTTATTTGCGTAACGCTACCTGCAACAGAATCAACCTCGGATGAGTACATCGTCTGAATTGAGTCAACAATCAGGAAGCAAGGCTTGATCTGCTCACATGACGCGATAATGTTCTCAAGGTTGGTCTCAGGGAAGATATACAGCTGATCGCTGAGCTCTCCACAGACTCTATCTGCTCTGAGCTTAACTTGTTCCTCTGACTCCTCGCCGCTAGCGTAGAGCACTGGGCCGTATTTCTTAGCAATCTTATTGGCAGTCTCTACAATCAGTGTAGATTTACCAATGCCTGGTTCGCCTGAAATAAGCGTGAGCGAGCCAAGCACCATTCCGCCTCCGAGCACGCGATTCAGCTCGCCGATACCAGTATCGATGCGTGCATAGTTCGCAGTACCGACGCCGGCCAGCTTGACCGCTTTGCCACCAGTTGACGTGCGGCGCCTTGAATCAAGCTCAGGGTCTGGTGCGTCCAATATCTTCTGCTCGATAATAGTGTTCCATGAACCGCAGAAAGAGCACTGTCCCTGCCAGGACGGATACTCATTACCGCATTCACTACACATATATACAGTCTTTGCTTTCTTGGCCATAATCGCTATTTCTCTTTCGCGCTATTCTTAACTACATCCATTTCGAACCAGAAGTCGGAACCCTTGCCTTCTTCGCTCTTCACACCGTAGAGGGCGTTGTGCAGAGTGAGGATTCCCTTAACGATGGAGAGTCCGAGGCCGGTGCCTTCGATATCTCTCTCTTGGTTCGCGGAAGTTCTGTAATATCTATCCCATACGTGTGACAGCTCATCTGCAGGTATTCCAACACCGTGATCGATGCAGTGGAATGTTACCTTCTTGTTAGTACGCTTGAGCTGAATGTCTACAAACTTATTATCTCCTGAATACTTAACAGCGTTGGATATAAAATTGGACATTGCCTGCATAATCTTGCTCTTGTCACCAACAACATACGCTGCTTTGCAAGGGTGGAACTGGATGTCATAACCCTCAGATTCGTTAAGAACCTTAAAGCTCTCGAATACCTCTGCAGCAGCACCAACGAGATTGAACTTCTCCTTGTTGAGTTCAGTTCTGTTGGATTGCAGGTGCGATACTGTCATCATATCCTTAACGAGGTTGTTCAAACGCTCTGTCTCTTGGATGATAACATTGCAGTCTGCGTTTCTCTTCTCCGGGTTCTCTCCGGAAATATCTATAATCTTCTCCGCATATGACCTAATCATTGTTAGCGGAGTCTTCAAGTCGTGTGAAACATTGGCGATAATCTCGCGCTGGTAGAAGTCAGTCTGCTCCATTTCATAAGAAGCCTTGTTCAGAGCCTTAGCCAGCTCCTTGGTCTCGGTAAAATTACCACCATCGAACTTGGCAGAGTAGTTACCCTGAGACAATTCCTTGGCAGAACCTGTCAGACCCTCGATAGGCTTGGTAATACGTCTTGCAAGGAAGAATGACAGCACAACTGCCATTACCATTACGATTACGGATACATATACCAACAGGTTACGTACAATTTTAATAGTTGACTGGTCCGGCTGAAGTGGAGCAATGATATACAGCCTGCTTGGACCACCAGCTGAGTGAATTTCAGTTGCGAAAATCAGTCTAGTGTTAGCATCTGATGCTTTGTCTCTCAGGATTGCTGTTACAGAATCATCGCCTGACTGTTTGAGTTTCTGGTTAATCAAGGAAACATCGTGGCCAAAATCTTTCTCATCCTTGATTCCGCTTGTTCCATCGAAAGACATGCTTCCACCGTGGTCATCAACACGGATGAAGAGGGAATCTGTGCTGGCCGTCTGTGCGGCAACCATCTCAAATCCTACCGGATCGTTAAGATATTGAGTCTCAAGTGTTGTCGCAGCGCGAACCGTATCCTGGGATCTCATTGATGAATAGTAAGTATCTACGAAGAAAGAAGCCAGCATCCAGATTACGAATACTAAGAGCGCAGCAAAAATCATGAAAGACATAACCGTGGTTGTCTCAATACTATTTGTGTCTATTCGTGCTGGTGAATATCCTGGCCTTTTATCTTGGTTCTTCATTTATTTGTCGTATTCGAATTTATAACCTACGCCTCTAAGAGTAACGATGAACTTTCTGTATGGTCCAAGGTTGTTACGGAGGTTCTTAACATGTGTATCAATAGTTCTGTCGTCGCCGAAGAAATCATATCCCCAGATATCCTCGAGGAGTTTCTCTCTTGAAAGGGCGATGTTCTTGTTCTGAATCATGTAGAACAAGAGGTCGTACTCCTTAGGTGTGAGCTCGACTCTCTTGCCATCAACAGAGATGGTTCTTGCAGCAAAATTAACCTCAAGTCCCTCGTACTTCTCGCTTGTTGACATAGGCTTTTCAGCTGCATCAACTCTTGTCAGTACTGCGTTAACTCTTGCCATCAGCTCCTTAGGGCTGAATGGCTTAACAACATAGTCGTCTACACCAAGTTCGAATCCAAACAACTTATCGTATTCCTCGCCACGTGCCGAAAGCATGATAACTGGAATGTTCTTGATTTTCTGGATTTCTTTAACTGCGCTAAAGCCGTCAAGTTTTGGCATCATAACGTCCATGATAATCAGGTCATAGTCGTTGAGCTTAACCATTCCGATGGCACTCATTCCATCGCCGGCTTCCTCGGCCTCGTAACCGCTGAACTCAGCATATTCTTTGATGACCTCGCGGATCTTTTCCTCGTCGTCTACGATGAGAAGTTTCTTCATTGTCTATCCTCCATATGGCTTATTGCCATTAGTTACATATTCATATGCGATATTTTATCACAACTGGCTTTTTATAGTCTATATCGGCTGTGTGTAGCGCGTGTGAAGAGATTTACACAATTGCAAAATTAATGAGAAACGTATATAATAGGTTTGGGTTATTGTGTGACAAGGAGTGAAATATGTTCAAAGTTGGAGACAACATCGTTTATCCAATGTATGGAGCTGGCATCATCACTGATGTGGTAGAGAAAGACTTCCTGGGCGAAGTCCGCCAGTATTATTGTGTTTCACTTCCGTACTGCCGTATGGAGGCTTCAGTCCCCGTAGATAACTGCGAGAAATTAGGCGTTAGAACCATAATTGATAAGTCTAAGATTGACGATGTTATCACGGTGCTCAAGGGCGAGACTGAGCCCATGAATCCTAACTGGAATAAGAGATACAGAGATAATACAGATAGGATGCGCACAGGCGATATTTTGGAAGTCGCTGCAGTTGTTAGGAACCTAGTGAGGACGGACAGAGAGAAGCCTCTCTCAACTGGAGAGAAGAAACTCCTCTCCACTGCCAAGCAGATTCTTGAGAGCGAATTGATTTACGCAGGTGGCTACACAATTGATGAAGCAGAGGATATGGTCGAATCTAACATCTAATCTGGATGACAGCGATTCGACCTTTTTATTAGTTATATGAATACATGTAAGAAGACATATGCGTTAATAGTGGCAGCCGGTAGCGGTAGCAGGATGCATTCCTCTACGCCCAAACAGCTGATGGCTTACGAGGGATCAACTGTTCTGGAGACTGTAGTTCGCAAGTTCTACAATCACTCGAGAGTAGATGCTGTCGTTGTTGTGTCTCCGGAAGACGGTTCACTGGACAACAGATATAACGAGTTATTAACTCCGATTACTGCCGGAAATACTAGATCCATATTTATTTGCAATGGCGGTAGTGAGAGATATGAATCTGTGCTTAGTGGCCTGGAATTAATCATGGGTGATGCTGAGAATAATGGCATTAATTCAGATGATGTAATTGTGCTCATTCACGATGCTGCAAGACCTGGTGTTACCGATGAAATAATTGATAGAAATATTGATGCTATGTCAAATTGCAGAGCTACAGTTACAGCAACTCCTAGCATTGACTCAATAAGGATGATAGAACCAGGTATTAATGGCGAAACATCGTTGAATAATGCAGGTTTGTATCCTATAATGAAGAGTACGGTTGTTGAACGCAGATATGTTTATAATGTGCAGACTCCGCAGACATTTTGTCTAAAGGATATACTTGATGCTTATGCTTGTGCTAAGGCTGATGGATATATCGGAACGGATGACGCATCAATAGCTGAACATTTCGGCATTGAAGTTGCAATCGTTGAAGGCTCAAGGGCCAATAATAAGATTACAACACAAGAGGATATACCTATGACAACTAGAGTTGGAACCGGATATGATGTCCATAAACTTGTCCCGGATAGAGATCTGATTATCTGCGGGACTCCAGTCCCCTATGAGCTGGGATTACTCGGACATTCGGATGCTGACGTCGCAACGCACGCATTGATGGATGCTCTCCTCGGAGCAGCTGGCATGGGTGACATAGGCAGACATTTTCCGGACAACGACGATGCTTATAAGGGCGCGAATTCGTTAGAACTTCTAGCCAAAGTGAAGGAGATGCTCGGCGATGTAACGATTAACAACGTCGACATCACGATTATCGCACAGGCACCAAAACTCGCACCTTATAATGAACAAATGAGAAACAATATAGCTAATACACTGGGCATTCCGCTGAAGAGGGTTAATGTCAAAGCGACAACAGAGGAAGGGCTCGGATTTACAGGCAATAGAGAAGGCATTGCCGCAATAGCAACATGCGCAATCGAAGGGAGATTTGAGTAATGAGATTATCTAAGAACCACTTAAAGACACTGCGTGAGGCACCATCCGATGCAGTACTGGAGAGCCACAAGCTGCTCGTAAGAGCGAACATGATCAAGCAGGAAGCTGCTGGTGTATACATGTTCCCAAAACTGGGATGGAGAGTTGTAAGAAAACTCGAAGAAATTATCAGACAGGAAATGGATTACATTGACTGCCAGGAAATCAAGATGCCACACGTTAACCCTGCAGAACTCTGGCAGGAAACAGGCAGATGGTATGCTTACGGACCAGAACTGTGGAGAATTAAGGACAGAGCTGGCAACAACTTTATCCTGAACCCTACATGCGAGGAAATGTTCACAGACTTCGTAAGAAAGGAGTGGTCATCATACAGAGAACTGCCATTCTCCCTCTATCATATTCAGACTAAGTGGAGAGATGAGTCCCGTCCAAGATACGGTCTTCTGAGAACTAGAGAGTTCATCATGAAGGACGCTTATTCATTCGACGATACACCAGAGAATCTGGATATCGCTTACATGAGACAGTATCACGCATACGAGAAGATTTTCACTAGAATGGACCTCGACTACAGAATCGTAGAGGCAGATAACGGCCCTATCGGTGGATCCAAATCCCACGAGTTCTCAGCTCTGTCAGACTGGGGTGAGTCAGACATCCTGTACTGCGATAACTGCGGAATGGCTGCTACAATCGAGAGAGCAGAGTTCACAGATGAGAAGCAGGTTCTCGAGCCAGGTGAGGAGATGCACGAGACAGAAATCGTTTACACTCCTAACACTAAGACAATCGAGGATGTATGCAACTATCTGAACATCGACGTTAAGAGATCCATCAAGAACCTGATGTTCGCTACATACAATGAGGACCTCACTCTGAAGGAGTACGTTGCTTGCTTCGTAAGAGGTGACAGATCCGTTAACATGATCAAGCTGGTTAACGCACTGAACGTTGCTGAGCACTACATCGAGTTTGCTGATGAGTCAATCATGGCTGACGAGTGCGGATGCGTTCCAGGATTCACTGGACCTATCGGACTCAAGAACTGCAAAATTGTAGTAGATACTGAGCTGGTTGGAACTATCAACATGATGGCTGGTGCTTGTAAGGAAGACCACCACATGACAGGCGTATGCTACGGTAGAGATTATAAGGGAGATATCGAAGTAGATATCAAGGAACTCCACGAAGGAGATCCATGTCCACACTGCGGCAAGCCAGTTAACTACAGAAGAGGTATCGAGGTTGGACAGGTATTCAAGCTCGGACTGAAGTATTCTGAGAGCATGAACACTAAGTTCAAGGATGAGAATGGTGAAGAACATCCATACTGGATGGGTTGCTACGGCATCGGCGTTACAAGATCAATGCAGGCAATCGTAGAGCAGCACCATGACGAGAACGGAATCATCTGGCCTATGTCCGCAGCTCCATACCATGTAATCGTTACAGTTGTTAAGCCAGAAGACGAAGTTCAGCTGAACATGGCTTATGACATCGAGAACAAGCTCGAACTTGCTGGCGTTGAAGTAATGGTAGACGACAGAGACGAGAGACCTGGAGTTAAGTTCAAGGACGCTGACCTCATCGGAATCCCTGTAAGAATTACAGTTGGAAGAGATGCAGCAGAAGGCAAGGTTGAGTACAAGCTCCGTCGTGAAGCTGACAAGGAAGTTCTCCCAGTTGAGGAAGCTATCCAGAAGGCAATCGATATCGTTAATCTCGAGAAGGACGGAAGATGCTTCTTCTCAAGACTTCCAGAGGAGACACTGAAGGCTCACTAATGTAAAATGGGGCCGGTCCATATCTGACGATTTCGTCAGTTTGGGGACACTCCTCGGTATTAAAAACAATACAATCTGGCGGGTGGTTGGATGACCGCTCGCCATTGTTTTAGACTTAAAAAGATATGTGGGAACTGTTTGTTGTATTTTTTAAATTAGGAGCATTCACCATTGGCGGTGGAATTGCGATGCTGCCACTCCTTCAGAACGAATTAATCTATTCTAAGAAGTGGTTCACCGAGGATGAGTTCCTCGATGCGGTTGCAGTTTGCCAAGGGCTGCCAGGCGTAGTTGCTGTTAATATGGCAACTTATGTCGGCTACCGAAGACACGGCATTCTAGGATCTCTGATTGCGACTATCGGCGTCATCTTACCGTCGTTCGTAATCATTCTTGCTATCGCAACCGGCCTTGCTGCATTTGGCGATAACCACTGGATTCAGGGTGCAATGGCAGGATTCAGAGCAGCGGCTCTTGGCCTGGTTCTTGTGTCCGTGTTCCAGCTCGGTGGAGTGGTCTTCAAGAAGGATACTTTATACACAGTTATCTCAGCAATAGTTGCGTTCTGCCTAATCGTATTCCTGCACGTGAATACGGCTTGGGTAATACTGCTGTTCTTAGTGCTTGGAGTAATCTTGCAACAGCGGGTCAGACCTGATGTTGCAAACTCGCAACAAGGGGACACACCTGAGGATGGAGGTGACAAGTAATGTTGTACTTAAACCTCTTTCTAGCATTTGTAAAGATAGGCGTTCTGGGATTTGGTGGTGGACTTGCCATTGTCCAGCTGATATACGATAGCATTCAGCCATTCATGGCTATTAGCCAGGAACAATTTGCTAACATCGTTGCTATCTCGCAGATAACACCGGGACCGCTTGGAATTAACGTGGCAACCTATGTCGGACACGAGTGCGCCGGATTCGCAGGTGCGCTGGTTGCAACATTGGGAGTTGCCTTCCCGGCATTTGTTATTATCAGTATCGTATGCAGAATGCTGAAGCAGTTCCAGGATAGCAAAATTGTCCAGGGCGCACTCGCAGGCATCAGACCTGCGGTCATCGGACTCATTGGCGCCGCAGTCATAACACTTGCACCGCCGGCAGTGGCGGGTGAGACTAGACTCGCGAGCGGACTGCTTGATGTTTTGGCCAATACCCCGGTTGATTGTGTCGCAATTTTGATGGTGGCGGCGACGGTCATATTAATAGGAAAATTCAAGAAAAGTCCGATACTTGTATTGCTAATTATGGGATGCATTGGCGCCGTAATTGGTGTACAATGAATCGTATGAAAAAAATGTTCCATTTAGGAACGGGCTAAAGAGTACATTTAGAAGGAGGAAATATTTATGAAGGTCTATAACACTTTGACCAATCGCAAAGAAGAGTTCGTACCAATTGAAGAAGGAAAGGTCAAGATGTATGTCTGTGGACCTACAGTTTATAACTTCTTCCATATCGGTAACGCAAGACCATTTGTAGTCTTCGATACGCTGAGAAGATATTTTAAATACAGAGGCTACGAGGTTAAGTTCGTACAGAACTTCACTGACGTAGATGACAAGATTATTAAGCGCGCTAAGGAGGAGGGCATCACTGCTCCAGAAGTTTCCGAGAAGTATATCAAGGAGTACTTCGATGACGCTCAGTCACTGAATGTTATCAAGGCTGATGTACATCCTAAGGTTTCCGAGCACATCCAGGAGATTATCGAGTTCGTTCAGACTCTGATCGACAAGGGATATGCTTATGAGGCAGATGGAGATGTTTACTATTCAACTAGAAAGTTTGCTGACTACGGTAAGCTGTCCGGACAGAACATCGATGACCTCGAGTCAGGCGCAAGAATCGCTATTGGCGAAGTTAAGAAGGATCCACTGGACTTTGCGCTGTGGAAAGCACGTAAGGAAGAGAGCGAAATCGCTTGGGAGTCCCCATGGGGAATGGGCAGACCTGGTTGGCACATCGAGTGTTCAACAATGTCCAAAAAGCACCTCGGCGATACTATCGATATTCACGGAGGCGGAGCTGACCTGAAGTTCCCTCACCACGAGAACGAAATCGCGCAGTCCGAGGCTTGCAATGGCGTTCCATTCGCACACTATTGGATGCACAACGGATTTATCACAGTTGACGGCGAAAAGATGTCCAAGTCACTGAACAACTTCTTCACAGTTCGTGACATCCGTAAGGAGTACGATGGAGATTTCATCAGATTCTTCCTGCTGACTGGCCACTACAGAAGTCCAATCAATTTCAGTGATGAGCTCATGAAGTCATCCAAGATTGGTTATGACAGAATTGGCACAGCTCTCGAGACTCTCGACTTCCTGAAGAAGAACGGAAGCGATGACAAGATGGCTGATGAAGAGGCATTGCTCAAGGACCTCGACCAGTACAGAGAGAACTTCATCGCAGCAATGGACGATGACATGAATACAGCTGATGCTATTACAGCAATCTTCGACCTCGTATCTGCAATCAACGTTGCGGTTAAGGATGGTGCTAGCAAGAGCTATGCAGAAGAAGCAGCTAAGAGAATCAAGGAACTCGCTGACGTTCTCGGAATCTTCCAGGCTAAGGAAGAAGAGGCTGGACTTGGCGATGATATCCAGGCTCTCGTAGATGAGAGACAGGCTGCTCGTAAGGAGAAGAACTGGGCAAGAGCTGATGAAATCAGAGACCAGCTCGCTGCAATGGGCATCACACTCAAGGACACTCCACAGGGTGTACAGATTATTAGAAACTAATGAGTAAAGCAGATCAGTTATTTGTGAATATGTGTCAGGACATTATCGACAATGGATTCAGCACTGAAGGCATGCCGGTACGTCCACGTTGGGAAGACGGAACACCTGCGCACACCATTAAGAATTTTGGTGTGGTTAATAGATACAATCTCCAGGAGGAGTTTCCGGCTCTGACTTTGCGTCCAACAGCAATCAAACTCGCGACTGATGAGATGCTGTGGATATGGCAGAAGAAGTCCAACAGACTGTGTGACTTGAAGTCCCATGTGTGGGATGAGTGGGCTGATGAGAACGGAACTATCGGCAAGGCTTACGGCTATCAGATGGCGAAGAAGTATCAGTTCAAGCAGGGCGAAATGGATCAGGTAGACAACGTGCTGTGGTGCCTCAAGAACGACAGATACAGCCGCCGCATCCTGACTAACCTCTATAATTTCGAGGACCTGCACGATATGCGCCTCGAGCCTTGTGCTTATTCAATGACTTTCAATGTTAAGGGAGACACTTTGAACGGCATCCTGAACCAGCGTTCGCAGGACATCCTGGCAGCTAACAACTGGAATGTTGTCCAGTATTCTATGCTCTTAATGATGATGGCACAGGTCAGTGGTCTGAAAGCAGGCGAGCTCGTTCACGTAATTGCGGACGCTCACATCTATGATCGCCACGTTGATATAGTCAAGGAACTTATCAAGAGACCACAGTTTCCAGCACCTAAGGTAAAACTCAATCCGGACATCAAGAATTTCTATGATTTCACACCGGACGATATCAAGGTGGAGAATTATCAGCACAATGAACAGATAAGGAATATTCCAGTAGCGGTTTAGTAGATGACAAGACAAGAAGTTTTACAGATTAACACGAGCACTTTGGCATACCTTGGTGATGCAGTCTATGAGCTAATGATTAGAGAGTGGTTGGTTGAGCAGAACCCTAACCACGTAGACAAGTCTCACCGGGCAGCCATCAAGTATGTATCCGCTGAGGGTCAGGCCAAGGCAGCCAAAACAATGATGGCCAATGCGTTTCTGAGCGAGGACGAGGAACGCCTTCTCAAGAGAGCGCGCAACCATCGAACCATGTCCAAGCCGGCCAACGCAGATCCAAGGAACTACAAAGTGGCTACGGGATTTGAAGCACTCGTCGGATACCTCTATCTGTTAGGAGAGCAGGCTCGGTTGCGCGCGATAGTAGATGAGGCAATCAAAATAATAGATAAATAATTGAATTCAACAGAATATAACATAGAGAATCGTAATCCGAATGGATTGCGATTTTTTTATGTCCTTTTATGCAATATGGCCATTTTAAAAAATATAAAGTGTCATATGTGGCATGTTATAACAAATTAAGGCTTTAATATGCAAAATGTTGCATATTAATCGCTGGTGTGTTATTATCCGTACAGAAGGAGTTATTACGCTATGAAAACTATGCAATCAGAAATAGAAATGTTAAGCACGAGAATACGCAACTATAGAATAAACTGCGAGCTGACACAGAGACAACTCGCGGATCAATCTGGAGTTTCGCTAAGAAGTCTTCAACGATTTGAAAAGGGTGAAGATATACAACTTGGGAACCTAATAAAGATTCTGCATGCACTTGGCATAGAGCAGAATCTGAAGATGCTGGTTCCAGATGTAACCGAAAGGCCTTCTGCTTTTGTTGGTAGGCCAAGAACGAGAAAAAGGGTGCGAACATCAAACAGAGAAAATCGAATTGTGTTTAAATGGGGTGATGAAGAATAATGCTGAATACAGCTGAAATTTATTTGTGGGGTACGAGTATGATGCCAGCAATGAGTGGGTATCCAAGCATCAGATGCTCGTAAATGGTAAAAAGTCAGAAATAACCTACGAGGACATATTGGAAGCAGGTAAAAGTATGAGCATCTCTACGACTCGATGCAAACATATTGTAGCTGATGTGGAAAAAGCAGTAAAAGCTTGGCCAAAATTTGCCGAGGATACAGGCATACGTAAAGAAACAATTGACATAATAGGAAACGAGATCAATAGAGCAAATCAGTAAAAGAAATAACGAAGGGGCTGTTGTACTGAAGGTTTAATACCTTAGTACAGCAGCCCCTTTTTCAATTTCAAGAAACGTTGCATCAAAAAAGATAGGGGGTAAACCTATCCATAATTCAACATTATTTTTATTATAGTCCCTAGGAACAATTCCTAGGATTCCTTTACAAGTCTTATTATACACAGCTTAACCCCTATTTCAATACTCGTAATTGATTATTAATTGAACTTTAATTTTGCACGACCCCCTTTGTCCCCTTTCTTGAAATTTCAACGCTTTCAGCCATATTTTTTTGGAACATAATAAAAATTATGTTCCTGATTAAGAAGGTGATGATTGATGGCTAAAGTGTTATTCAACAATGATCAAATTAAGGATCTAATGGAGAATCCATATGTTGAATTTGTCTCTGAATGCCGTATCACTTACACAGATGAATTCAAGAAGAAATTCGTTGAGGAATATCGCATGGGTAAAGGACCAAGACAGATCTTTAAAGATGCAGGATTCGATGTTGTGGCTCTAGGATACAAGCGAATCGAGCGCGCTGCTGATCGTTGGCGCAGAGCTAACAATAATGGTGAGTTCGGAGACACTGCAACATTCGTAGAAGTTCATCGTGAACGCAATCGCCGCTATCGTGAGTCTCTAGAAGACAAATGCAGCAGACTTGAACAGGAACTTAGCGAACTGAGGTCTCAGCTCGCTGCACTTCAATAGGTATGACCGGGTAATCCTGCTCGTTCATATAAATGCATTTTAGTTTTATTAATAAAACGAAAAACAGAAAGGAGAAAACAAAATGCGCAAGAAATTATTTGCCATCCTCATGTCTGCAATGA
>JAGHUP010000011.1 GCA_018064755.1 Candidatus Crickella equi
AGTTCCGCATCTTGTTTTTTGAAGGTCAATCTTGTTTTTTGTTGTAACAGAAAAGCCCTCCCTCCACGTTAGTGGAGAAAGAGCTTTGTCTACAGTCTGAGTCGCAGTCGAAAGACTGCGACTTTTATATTCCGAACCAAATATATGATAATTGAGATAACGTTCGGAAATTGGCCATTTTTAGGTGTTTTTATTGTGAAACACTGTATTTTTTGAATACCCGATGTTGTCGAAACTCGGCTAGTTTGCGATAATGTAAATGTAAGAGGAGGTGCCATAATGAAAAAAATTGGAATTATTATGGGAAGCGATAGCGATCTGCCGATTATTGAAAAGGCAGTTGGTGTTTTAAGAGATTTGGATATTCCTTTTGAGGTTCATGTTTACTCTGCACACAGAACACCTGAGGAGGCAAGAGACTGGGCACTCTCAGCAAGAGAGAATGGCTTTGGAGCAATTATTGCTGCAGCTGGAATGGCAGCACATCTTGCAGGAGCCATTGCTGCTAATACAACACTGCCGGTTATAGGAATTCCTTGCAAGAGCGCAGCTCTCGATGGAATGGATGCTTTGCTCTCAACTGTAATGATGCCAAGTGGTATTCCTGTTGCAACAGTAGCAATCGATGGCGGAAAGAATGCAGCACTTCTGGCTGCAGAGATTCTTGCGGTTTCAGACGCTGAACTTGCACAGAAGCTTGATGCAAAGCGTAAGGCTGAAGCTGAAGCTGTTCTCGCTAAGGATGCTAAGATACTTGAAAGACTTTAATTAATACTTGAAATAGACAGGTGTAATTATGGAAAAGAAAAAAGCAAGAATTGCCGTTATGGTCAGCGGCGGTGGAACAAATTTGCAGGCAATTATCGATGCTCAGAGATGTGGAATCATTGAGTATGGAGAGGTTGTTGTAGTTATCTCCAATAGGGAGGATGCGTATGCAATAGAAAGAGCTAAGAAAGCTGGAATTGATAGTTACATTGTAACTAAGAAGGCTAATGGCGGACAAGAAGGCTTCGAGAAGAAGGTTATTGAACTAATTGACTCTTATGAAGCTGATCTGGTTGTTCTGGCAGGATTCCTCACTATTCTTAGTGATGACTTTGTTGCACACTATGATCACAAGATTATTAACATTCATCCAGCACTGATTCCATCATTCTGTGGACCTGGATATTACGGAATCAAGCCACATATTGCGGCACTCGAGAGAGGCGTTAAGGTTACAGGTGCAACTGTGCATTATGTAAACGAAGTTGCTGATGGCGGTGAGATTATTGCCCAGAAAGCCGTTACGGTAATGGAAGGTGATACACCTGAAGTTCTGCAGAGAAGAGTAATGGAGCAGGCTGAATGGTTAATTCTTCCTGCTGCAATTGCCAAGCTATGCAGAAAGATTGTTGCTGCCAAATAGGCAGTATTATTAATTCGCTATTATTAATCACTTTAATATAAAAAGGAGACTAGAAATGAAGAAGGTTTACACAGGAAAGACTAAGGATGTATTTGCTCTTGATAACGGCAACTATCTGCTGAAGTTCAAGGATGATTGCACAGGTAAGGATGGAGTATTCGATCCAGGCGAGAATTCAGTTGGACTGACTATTGAGGGTGTTGGCGATGTTAACCTGAGAATGACTGACTATTATTTCCAGAAGATTAATGCTGCAGGAATTAGAACACACTATGTTAAGGCTAATTTTGACGAGACAACAATGGAAGTTAAGCCTGCTACAGTATTTGGTCACGGTCTGGAGGTAATCTGCAGAAATAAGGCTGTTGGTAGCTTCATCAGAAGATATGGTGAGTATATTGAGCCTGGTACAGACCTTCCTTCATATGTTGAAACAACATTCAAGAATGATGATCTCGGAGATCCACTGGTAACTAAGGATGGTCTCGTAGTTCTCGGTGTTATGACAGCAGAGCAGTATGATGACCTGAAGCTCATGACTCAGCAGATTACTAAGATCGTTGCAGACGACCTCGCTGACAAGGGCCTTGTTCTCTATGATATCAAGTTCGAGTTTGGTTATGATGCAGACGGTAAAGTTATGCTGATTGACGAAATCGCTTCCGGTAATATGAGAGTTTACAAGGATGGCGAGTATATCGATCCTATGAAGCTGAACGAGCTGTTCTTTGCATAGAAGTTGGTTACAACTATTGATTTAGATAAGAAATAACGAGGAACGACATGGGTGGATTTTTCGGAATAACTTCGAAGAAAGACTGTATGCTGGATGTGTATTTTGGTACTGATTACCATTCACATCTGGGCACAAGAAGAGGCGGACTAGCAGCATACGACAAGGAAGTTGGTATGCAGAGGGAGATTCATAATATTGAGAACGCACCTTTCCGTACTAAGTTTGAAAACATTGTTGAGAAGATGAAGGGTACCGCTGCCATTGGCTGCATTAGCGACATGGATCCACAGCCCCTGCTTCTCAGATCAGTTTGCGGAACTTACGCAATCTGTACAATTGGAATCATTAATAATGTTGATGAAATAATCAACATTGTACTTGGAGATTCGCACGGACATCTTGAGGCACATACATCGGGAAGAATCAATCAGACTGAACTGTGCGCAGCACTTATCTCAGAGAAGGATGATCTCATTGAGGGTATTAAGTATGCTCAGGAGAAGATTGATGGAACAGCTAATATTCTGGTTCTGAAGGACGATGGAAGCATCATCGCTGCAAGAGATAGAATGGGAAGACTCCCGATTCTTGTAGGAAGAGGAGAGTACTCATGCGCGGCTTCCTTCGAGTCATTTGCACTCCAGAAGATGGGATATACAGATATCAGAGACCTCGGTCCGGGCGAAATCATCGAGATGAAGGAAAACGACTATAAGACAGTTGTTGAGCCTGGCAAAGAGATGAAAATGTGTGCTTTCCTGTGGAGCTATTATGGATATCCAACTACAACTTACGAGGGTTCCAATGTAGAGATGATGCGTTACAAGAACGGCGAAATAATGGCCAAGAATGACGCAGAGAAGGGTTTCGACATCGACTCCGTAGATTATGTTGGAGGAGTTCCTGATTCAGGTATTCCACATGCAATTGGATATGCCAATGCAACTAAGGTGCCATATGCCAGAGCCTTCATTAAATACACACCAACATGGGCTCGTAGCTTCATGCCAACCAATCAGGAGGAGCGTAACCGTGTTGCCAAAATGAAGCAGATTCCAGTTGTAGAACTAATCAAGGACAAGAGTTTACTCTTCGTTGATGATTCTATCGTACGAGGAACTCAGCTCAAGGGTACTGTTAACTTCCTATATGATAACGGAGCCAAGGCTGTTCATATGAGATCAGCTTGTCCTCCAATTATGTATGCATGCAAATATCTAAACTTCTCAAGAAACAGAAGTGAGATGGACCTGCTGTGCAGAAGAGTAATTAGAGATCTCGAAGGTGCTGAAGGACAGAAGCACCTCGATGAATATGCAGATGCTAATACAGAACGTGGCAAGAAGATGAGAGAGACAATTGCCAAGGAAATGGGATTTGAAACTCTCGACTTCCAGACACTCGAGGGTGTTATTGAAGCCATTGGAGTTGAACCGTGCAAATTATGCACATATTGCTGGAATGGTAAGGAATAATTAGGTTAGAAAAAGAGGTTGCTATGATAAAGAATTCAAAGTCAGACAGCTATGCAGCTGCAGGAGTAGATATTACAGCCGGATACAGAGCTGTTGAACTCATGAAGAGCCATATCGCTAAGACTACAACACCGGGCGTTATGGGTGCCATCGGCGGTTTTGGTGGACTCTTCGAATTAGATCTTGAGGGAATGACACATCCTGTGCTTGTAAGTGGTACAGATGGAGTTGGAACTAAACTCAAGCTTGCTTTCCTGATGGACAAGCATGACACAATCGGAATTGACTGTGTTGCAATGTGTGTTAACGATATTATCTGTGGAGGCGCAAAGCCACTATTCTTCCTTGACTACATCGCTTGCGGTAAGAACGTTCCTGAGCGTATTGAGCAGATTGTTGCTGGTGTATGCGAGGGCTGTGTTCAGTCTGGCGCAGCACTGATCGGCGGTGAGACTGCTGAGATGCCTGGATTCTATCCGGTAGATGAGTATGATCTCGCTGGATATACAACAGGCGTTGTAGATAAGGATGCTATCATCGATAACGAGAAGATGGCTGCAGGGGATATCGTAATTGCTCTGCCATCAAGCGGAGTACATTCCAATGGATTCTCATTGGTTAGAAAAGTATTCGGAATTGATGACAGTAAGGTTGACCTTGTTGCTCTTAAGGCTCCTAATGCTGAACTCGGTGGAAAGTCACTTGGTGAAACACTTCTGACACCAACCAAGATCTATGTTAAGCCTGTACTCGAGCTGATCAAGCAGGTTGATGTTAAGGGTATTTCACATATTACTGGCGGCGGATTCTATGAGAACATTCCTCGCAGTATCCCAGATGGCCTCGGAGCTAAGATTGTTAAGAAGGCAGTTAAGGTACTGCCAATCTTCAAGTTGATCGCAGATGTAGGCAATATCTCTGAACACGATATGTTCAATACTTTCAATATGGGTGTTGGTATGTCTATCGTAGTTGCCCCTCAGGATGCTAACAGAGCTATTGAGATTCTCAAGGCTAATGGCGAGGATGCATATATTATCGGAGAGATTGTTAAGTCTGACGAGAAAGTTCAGCTGGTATAAGAGGTGCACTAATGGATATTTATAAGATTAATACATTCGATGAGCAGGTTAAGGGTAACAAGTATCCTGGCCGTGGAATTATTGTTGGAGAGACAGCTGATGGAACCAAGGCAGTAGCAGCTTACTTCATTATGGGCCGTTCAGCTAATTCCAGAAACAGGGTATTTACTGAGAAGAATGGCGAAGTCTTCACTGAGCCTTTCGATGCCAGCAAAGTTGAGGATCCTAGCCTGATTATCTATGCGGCAATTCGTAAGTTTGAGAACCATCTTATCGTAACTAATGGCAACCAGACAGATACTATTTATGATGGACTCGCTGCAGGCAAGTGCTTTAACAAGGCTCTTCAGTCCAGATGTTTTGAGCCAGATGCACCTAACTTTACACCAAGAATTTCAGCACAGCTGAATTTCCAGGATGATGGAACATTTAATTATAAGATGAGCATACTCAAGAGTGCTGATGCAGAGGGCAGTGCTTGTAACAGATACCTGTACAGCTACGAACCAGTATCCGGAATGGGACATTTCATTCATACATATGAGTGTGATGGTAATCCTATTCCAACATTCCAGGGTGAGCCAAGAAGAATTGCTATTCCTGATAGCATTGATGAGTTCACAGAAACTATATGGAATGCTCTTGATGAAGATAATAAAATTTCTCTTTATGTTCGCTATACTGATCTGGTTAGCGGCGAAGTTGAGAATAGAATGATTAATAAGAATAAGTAGGTGATAGTGATGAAAGAATTCGAGTTAAAGTACGGATGTAATCCTAATCAGAAGCCAGCTAAGATTTTCATGGAGGATGGCAGCGAGCTACCTCTGGAAGTTGTTAATGGCAGACCTGGTTATATTAATTTCCTTGATGCACTGAATTCATGGCAGTTGGTTAAGGAGCTGAAAGAAGCTCTTGGAATGCCCGCTGCTGCATCATTCAAGCATGTCAGTCCAACAAGTGCTGCTGTAGGAACAGTTCTTCCTGACAAGCTGAAGAAAGCCTGCTTTGTAGATGATATCGAGGGCCTTGATGAATCACCACTTGCTTGTGCTTATGCAAGAGCAAGAGGCACAGATAGAATGTGCTCATTCGGTGACTGGATTGCTCTATCAGATGTATGCGATGTTACAACTGCCAAGCTTATCAAGAGAGAGGTATCTGATGGCGTTATCGCTCCCGGATACACAGAAGAAGCGCTTGGACTCCTGAAAGCTAAGAAGAAGGGCGGTTACAACATCGTTAAGATTGATCCAAGCTATGTTCCTGCAGAGAAGGAAACTAAGCAGGTATTTGGTATTACTTTCGAGCAGGGTCACAACTTCTTCGAGATTAACAAGGAACTCTTGGAGAACGTTGTAACAGCTAAGAAGGAGCTGCCTGAAGAGGCGAAGAGAGACCTCATCGTGGCACTCATTACACTTAAATATACACAGTCTAATTCCGTTTGCTACGCTTATGACGGTCAGGCAATCGGTGTTGGAGCAGGTCAACAGTCCAGAGTACACTGCACAAGACTTGCCGGCGGAAAGGCAGATACTTGGTTCCTCCGTCAGCATGACAAGGTTCTGAATCTGCCATTCAAAGATGAAATCAAGCGTCCGGACAGAGACAATGTTATCGACGCTTATATCAATAAGAACGAAGAAGACTGCTGTGCAGATGGAGTATGGGAGAAGTACTTCACAGAGAAGCCAGAGTACTTTACTGCAGAGGAACAGCGTGCATACCTTGATACCATCAAGGGTGTATCCTGCGGATCAGATGCATTCTTCCCATTCTACGACAATGTACAGAGAGCTGCAGCAAGCGGCGTTAGCTATATTGCACAGCCAGGTGGTTCTATTAGAGATGATGCGGTAATTGATTGCTGCGATCAGCTGGGAATCGCTATGTGCTTCACTGGTATGAGATTATTCCACCACTAGGAGGACAACATGAAGATTATGGTAGTTGGTGGTGGCGGCCGTGAGCACGCTATCATCAAGTCATTAAAGAAGAATCCTGAAGTCGAGACTATCTATGCACTGCCTGGCAATGGCGGTATTGCAAGAGATGCAATCTGTGAGCCTATTAAGGCAACAGATATTGACGGCATCGTTGCTTGGGCCAAAGCGAACAAGCCTGACTACGCCGTGGTAGCTCCCGACGATCCGCTGGTTCTCGGATGTGTCGACGCACTCGAGAATATAGGAATCCCTTGTTTTGGACCTAACGCGAGAGCTGCAATTATTGAGGGCAGCAAGGTGTTCTCCAAGGACATGATGAAGAAGTACGGAATCCCGACAGCTGAGTATGAGACATTCGACGATATGGCTGAGGCTCTAAAGTATCTTGAGACTGCACCAATTCCAACAGTTATTAAGGCTGATGGACTTGCTCTTGGTAAGGGCGTTGTCATTGCCGAGACTAGAGAAGATGCTGTTGCGACTGTCAAGTCCATGATGGAGGACAAGAAGTTCGGAGCAAGTGGAGATCAGATTGTTATCGAAGAGTTCCTCGAGGGACCTGAGGTTTCAGTTCTGAGTTTCACAGATGGTAAGACTGTAGTTCCAATGGTTAGCTCCATGGACCACAAGAGAGCCGGAGATGGAGATACCGGACTTAATACAGGCGGCATGGGTACTATTGCACCTAACCCTTACTACACAGCTGAAGTTGCTGATAGATGCATGAAGGAAATCTTCATTCCTACTATTGAAGCGATGAACCAAGAGGGTAGACCATTCAAGGGTTGTCTCTACTTTGGACTGATGCTTACCAAGGATGGACCTAAGGTAATTGAATATAACTGTAGATTTGGAGATCCTGAGACTCAGGTTGTACTGCCACTTCTGAAGTCAGATCTGCTTACAGTATTCAAGGCTGTAACAGAGGAGAAGCTGTCAGAGATTAAGGTTGAGTGGGAAGACAAATCTGCATGCTGCGTCATTGCTGCTTCTGAAGGATATCCGGTTAGCTATGAGAAGGGATATGAGATTACAATGCCTGATCATGTATGGCCTAACGTATTCGTGGCAGGAGCTAAGGAAGAGGATGGAAATCTGGTTACATCCGGAGGAAGAGTCCTCGGTGTAACAGCAATTGCAGATGATCTTGAAAATGCCATTGAAGCATCCTATGGACTGCTCGATGAAATCAATTTTGCAAGCAAATACTATAGAACAGACATAGGACAGAAGGCACTTAAAGCGCTGAGATAATTAGGTTCGAAAGGATTAATGATGGTATATAGAGTATATGTAGAAAAGAAACCGGAGCATGCTAATGAGGCCGCTGCTCTTAAGAATGATATTAAGACACTGCTGGGCATTAACGTTGGCGATGTTCGTCTAATTAATAGATATGATGCACAGAATATCGATGAGGCACTCTTCAGTGATTGCATTAACAAGGTGTTCTCTGAGCCACAGCTGGACAATGCAGCAAGAGAGCTTGAAGGACTACTGGGTGCTAATGCTGATTGCAAGCTGTTCGCAGTAGAAGCTCTTCCTGGACAGTTCGATCAGAGAGCAGATTCCGCTGAACAGTGCATTCAGATCTTGTCACAGGGAGATAGACCTATCGTAAAGTGTGCTAAGTTATATGCGGTATATGGAGATGTTTCAGATAAGGCGCTTGAGGCTATCAAGAAATATGTAATCAACCCGGTTGAGGCTAGAGAAGCTAGCCTTGAAATGCCTGAAACTCTTGAGATGGATTATGACATTCCGGAAACGGTAGAGACTCTTGATGGATTCACAGAGATGGATGAAGCAGGAAGAAACGAGTTCATTAAGAACTATGGCCTCGCAATGGACGAAGCAGACCTGACATTCTGTGAGGAGTATTTCCGTGATACAGAGAAGAGAAATCCTACTATTACAGAAATTCGTATGATCGACACTTATTGGTCAGATCACTGCAGACATACAACATTCGGAACAATTATTGATGATGTAAAATTTGAAGACCCACTGCTGGAGAAGGCTTATCAGGACTATCTTAAGGTTCGTGAGGATCTGGGAAGAACCGCCAAGCCAATTTGCCTGATGGATCTTGCAACTATTTCAGTTAAGCTGCTGAAGTCACAGGGCAAGCTGAACAAACTTGATGAATCCGAGGAAATCAATGCTTGTACAGTTAAGATGGATGTTGAAATTGATGGTGTAAAGGAGCCTTGGCTCTTGCTCTTCAAAAATGAGACACACAACCATCCAACAGAAATCGAGCCATTCGGTGGTGCTGCTACATGTCTCGGCGGATGCATCAGAGACCCACTGTCAGGAAGAGCTTATGCTTATTCCGCAATGAGAGTAACTGGTGCTGCTGATCCACTACAGCCTGTTGGTGATACTCTGAAGGGAAAGCTGCCACAGCGTTCAATCGTTACAACAGCAGCTCGTGGATATTCCAGCTATGGTAACCAGATTGGTCTGTGCACAGGCCAGGTTGATGAGATTTATCATCCGGGTTATGCTGCAAAGCGTATGGAAGTAGGTGCTGTTATGGCAGCTGCTCCTGCAGCTAACGTTCGTCGTGAGAGACCTATCGCAGGAGATGTTATTCTGCTCCTCGGAGGTCCAACAGGAAGAGACGGTATTGGTGGAGCTACAGGTTCCTCCAAGGCGCATGATGTTAAGTCTGTAGAAACTTGCGGTGCTGAGGTACAGAAGGGTAATGCTCCGGAAGAGAGAAAGATTCAGCGTCTATTCAGAAATGGTAACGCTACCAGACTGATTAAGCGTTGTAATGATTTTGGTGCAGGAGGAGTATCCGTAGCAATCGGAGAACTTGCAGATGGTCTTAAGATTAATCTTGACGCTGTTCCTAAGAAGTATGAAGGCCTTGACGGAACAGAGCTTGCAATTTCTGAGTCACAGGAAAGAATGGCTTGCGTTGTTGCAGCTGAGGATAAGGAAAAGTTCATTGAACTGGCTGAGAAGGAAAATCTCCAGTGCGTTCAGGTTGCAGTAGTAACAGAAGAACCAAGACTGGTAATGAATTGGAACGGAAATACAATTGTAGATATTTCCAGAGACTTCCTGAATTCAAACGGAGCTGACAAACATATTACAGTTGCTCCTGCTGCCCCTGGTAAGTGGGAAGGAACTTCCTTCTATGAAGAGGGTAAGACATTCGAGGAAATGTATGGCAAGCTGTCAGATGATCTGAACGTGTGCTCTAAGAGAGGTCTGTCAGAGAGATTCGACTCAACTATCGGTGCTAATACAGTTCTGATGCCATTCGGTGGTAAGCATCAGCTCACACCAATTCAGGCTATGGTACATAAGATTCCTCTTGAGCAGGGTAAGACTAATGATGTTTCCCTGATGGCTTGGGGATACAATCCATTTATTACTAGCGCATCACCATATCATGGCGCATATCTCGCTGTTGTTGAATCAGTATCCAAACTGATTGCAACAGGTGCAAGCTATGAGGATGTTTATCTGTCATTCCAGGAGTACTTCGAGTCAATGCGCAAGGATCCATCAAGATGGGGTAAGCCTTTCGCAGCTCTACTTGGAGCATTCGAAGCACAGGTTAATCTGGGAATCGGCTCAATCGGCGGTAAGGATTCTATGAGTGGAACATTCGAGGATATCAACGTTCCTCCAACTCTGATTTCCTTCGCTGTAACAACTGGCAAAGTTGATACAATTGTTTCACCAGAGTTTAAGGCTGCAGGTCACAAGCTGATTATGTTGAAGCCACAACTTGAAGCTAATAATAACGGCGTAGGTGCCGGATTACCTTCACCTGAATCTCAGATTGCAGTATGGAATACAGCATTCGACCTAATTTCTTCAGGCAAGGCTGTTGCGGCATACACTCCAGGTATTGGCGGTGTAGCTGAGGCTGTACTCAAGATGTCACTTGGTAACAAGATTGGATTCAAATATCTTGATGAGGCTTGTGGTGGTATGACTATGGCTGATATCTTCGGTTATTCATACGGTAGCATCCTTCTTGAGATGGCAACTGATGCTGACGTTAGTGTAAGAAATATCGATGTCATTACAGTTGGTGAGACGATAGAAGATTATTCAATTATTAACGAATCAGATAAGATTGCAATCGCTTATCTCCAGAGCCAGTACGAAGACAAACTGGAAAGCGTATTTAGTTCAAATATCAAGCAGGGTAATGGACGCGTTGAAAATATCAGCTATAAGGCAACATCTTGGCCAACAGCAAGAATTCAGGTTGCTGAACCTAAGGTCCTGATTCCTGTATTTCCAGGAACAAACTGCGAATACGACAGTGCTCGTGCAATTCGTGAAGCTGGAGCTAAGCCGGAAATAATGGTTATTAGAAACCGTTCAGCTGAGGATATTAAGAGATCAGTTGAGGCGTTCGAAAAATCACTCAAGGATTCACAGATGGTATTTATTCCAGGTGGATTCTCAGGCGGAGATGAGCCAGATGGTTCTGCTAAGTTCATTACAGCATTCTTCAGAAATGCTGCAATCAAGGAGGGAGTAACAGACCTGCTTGAGAACAGAGATGGACTTATGGCTGGTATCTGTAATGGATTCCAGGCACTTGTTAAACTGGGACTCGTTCCATACGGCAAGATTGTTGACACAGATGAGAATTGTCCAACACTGGCATTCAATACAATTGGCTGTCACCAGTCTAAGATAGTAAGAGTAAGAGTTGCTTCTAATAAGTCACCTTGGCTTAAGTCAACTAAGGTAGGCGATGTTTACTCAGTTCCAATCTCGCACGGTGAAGGAAAGTTCGTAGGACCAGATGCACTGCTAAGAGAATTAGCTGAGAATGGACAGGTTGCAACTCAATATGTAGATCTTGAAGGAAATGCAACAAGTGATATCCACTTCAATCCTAACGATTCCATGTATGCAATTGAAGGAATAACTTCACCAGATGGAAGAGTATTCGGAAAGATGGGACATGCAGAAAGAGTTGGCGAGGGATTGTACAAGAATGTTCCTGGCGACTATTTCATCAAGATGTTTGAGAGCGCAGTATCATATTTCAAATAAGAATTAAGAGGAAGTACGACTTTGAAACAGTTACTTGGAAATCCTGTTAAACAGGATGTAGAGAACAAAATAATTGAAGCGGTTAAAGAGTTTAAGGCTCGAGGTATCGAGCCTAAGCTCGCCGTTATTAGAGCTGGTGAAGATCCGGGACAGGTTTTCTATGAGGGAGCCATTATTAAGGCTGCAGAAAACTACGGAATCGAACTTCAGTCAATCAAATTCGGAGAGGATGTTGCACAGGCTTATCTTGCCAATGCAATTCAGACATTCAATGCTGATGAGGCTGTTCATGGAATCATTCTGCTAAGACCTTTCCCTGAACATATCGATGAGGAAGCACTTCGTCATCTCTTATCACCTAATAAGGATGTAGATGCTATCACTGATATCTCTATTGCAGAGACCTTCGTAGGAAAGGATGATGCTTTCTATGCTTGTACGGCGGAGGCTTGTGTTGAGATTCTTCACTATTATGGCATTGACCCATGTGGTAAGAAGATTACTATCGTTGGACGTAGCCTTACTGTAGGAAAGCCACTGGCTGTAATGCTGCTCAATGAGAATGCTACTGTTACAGTATGTCATTCAAGAACACCTAAGGAGGATCAGATTCAGGCATGCCAAATGGCAGATGTCGTTGTTCTGGCAACTGGAAGAACTGAATCATTCGGAAGAGAATTCTTCCGTGAAGGACAGGTTGTAATCGATGTTGGTACTGGTACAGGTGCCGATGGCAAGATTCATGGAGACCTAAATATCGCTGATGTTGAAGAGTCGGGAATTGATGACTTTACATACACTCCGGTTCCAGGTGGTGTTGGAAGAGTTACAACAGCGCTGTTACTGAGAAACATTATTAAATCAGCAAGTAGAAATAGCTAATGATTGACAATAGGGGAGAGCCGCAACGCAAGGTTGCGGTCTTTTCTTATTATTGTAAGAATGTCTTAATAATTACAGCCGGGTTTTGTAATATAATATGGTTAGAATAGTCATGAGGATTGAAAGGAGAAGCAATGGGTAATCCAAAAATTCTTGTTGTTGATGACGACAGAGAGATTGCAGGAGCAATAGAAATCTACCTCCGCAACGAAGGCTACGATGTTATCAAGGCCTACGATGGATTTCAGGCGCTCAATGCCATTCACGACCAGGAAATAAGTTTGGTTGTTATGGATATTATGATGCCAAATTTGGATGGCGTTCAGGCAACCAAGAAAATTCGTGAAGAATTCAATATCCCCATTATCATGCTCTCCGCAAAGTCCGAGGACTACGATAAGATAACAGGCCTTAATGTGGGCGCTGATGATTACATCACCAAGCCTTTCAATCCTCTGGAATTAATTGCCAGGGTTAAGAGCCAGCTTAGACGTTATACAATGCTTGGCGCGGCATCGGGAGCACTTGACGACAAAGTGTATCGTACCGGTGGCCTCGTCGTTGACGACAATGCCAAAACGGTCACTTTGGACGGTGAGCAGATTGCGGTTACACCGATAGAGTACGGCATCTTGAAGCTGCTTACCGAGAATGCGGGAAGAGTATTCAGCATCGAGCAGATATATGAGGCAGTGTGGAAGGAAGAGGCGTTCAGCCCTGAGAACACTGTTGCAGTGCATGTAAGACGTATAAGAGAGAAGCTCGAAATAGACCCTAAGAACCCACGCTACCTCAAGGTAGTATGGGGAATTGGCTACAAGATTGAGAGACAGGAGGGAAAGGAATGAACCTAAATACCAAGAAAACGATATATGGAATATTGGCATTCCTTGCTCCGCTGGTAGGAACAGCCTGCGGAGTGCTTGGCGCTGCAATGGTCGGAGTTGCAAGCATGGAAGATGCGACTTCTGAAATGGTAAAGCACCTTGCCGAGAATGATATTCATCTAACTGATGAGGTTCATTTCTTGAAGGAAAATGCTCAAAGAGATTTCATTAGTAATAATTTCATATTTATTATCATACTTGCGGCCGCCTTTCTGGCTATGCTTGTTGGTCTGTGTATTCTGACTGGAGAATTCGATAGATATGAAGACGGAAGAGTTCGACTTAACTGGTTTGATAAAATTTGGACCGAATTACACATAACGGTATGTGGTTTTTCTGCGTTCTTTGCGGTAGCATGTGCAATACCACTTGTTAAGGTAATGCCACAGGTCAATTGGTTAAAGATATATGAGCCTGTCGTGGAAAACAATTATGTATTTGATCCGATTTCTAATGCCAACATAGTTGCTATCTCAATCGTTGGAATGGCCTGCTTCATTGAGTTGGCTATTCTTACATTCGTTAGTATAGTTAAGAAGTTCAAGGCGCACAAATTTCTTGAGACAGCATTGCTCGGAAAGTTCTGCATTGCTGTATGGCGTGGATGTAAGAGCCTGATTGCGCAGCTTTCGGTTCCTAACGACAATGACGAGAAAGCCGGCAAGAAGCTGATGCTGAAGTATATTCTTCTCGTTGCAGCAATGATAATTCTGGCAATGAGCTGGATAGGTGTCCTTGTGGATATCGTAATCTTCATGGCTATTGTGCCTAACAAGATAAAAAAATACATGAATATTCGTAAAGGCGTTGTTGAAATCAAGAACGGCAACCTGGGACATCAGATCTATGTTGAGAAGGATCTTCAGACCGGTGAGCCAAGACATGAACTTGACAAGCTGGCAACAGATATAAATCAGATTGCACTGAGCAGCAATACGGCTGTACAGAACGAGATTAAGGTTCAGCGAATGAAGACAGACCTTATATCCAATGTATCACACGACCTTAAGACTCCTCTGACTTCTATGATTAGCTATCTCGACATACTGCAGAAGGAAGGCCTAGATAGTCCTAATGCTCAGGAGTACCTTGATATAGTTCAGGAGAAGACTGAGAAACTTAAGACTCTTACCGAGGATTTATTCGAGGCGGCCAAAGCCTCCTCCGGAAATATTCCTTGTGAGTTAGCGACTATCGACCTTAATGATATGCTCGATCAGGAACTTGCAGAGATGGATGCTGTTCTGACAGAGAGAAAGCTCGATATTATTAAGACTGTTAAGGCAGATAATACCAAGGTTCAGGCTGATGGAAAGCTGCTCTCAAGAGTGCTAGAAAACTTGCTGGGTAATATCGCTAAATATGCACTGGATAACAGCAGAGTATATATAGATATCAGTAACTGTAGTAATCAGCTGCAGCTGGATATCAAGAATATCTCACGCGACCAGCTGAACATCTCGCCGGATGAACTGATGGAAAGATTTACCCGCGGTGATGATTCGCGCAACACTGAGGGCTCCGGCCTTGGTCTTGCTATTGCCAAAGACCTAACTCGCGTTATGGGCGGATACTTTGAACTCACCATTGATGGCGACATGTTCAAGGCAACAGTAAAACTAAATAAATAAGAAAATAAGTGAAAAGCTCCTCTGAATAATGTAAAATTATCCAAAGGAGCTATTTTATTATGAAGTATTATATCGGAATCGACCTTGGCGGCACTAATGTCCGCACCATATTGGTCGATGAGAAGGGTAAAATATATAGCCATATCAAGGAAGCGACTCATGCTGAAGAGGGCGCGGATGCTGTTATGGAGCGCATCAAGAATCAGATTAGAAATCTTGACTGCGATGTATGTGGCGGACTCGCTGGCGTAAATGGTATTGGCATTGGCGTGCCGGGACCGATTGACGTTAAGAAGGGCTGCATGCTGATGGCGCAGAACCTTCCGGGATTCGAAGGTTATCCTATCTGCAGTACACTTCGTAGAGAGTTCGGACTTCCTGTGCATATTAATAATGATGCCAATGTTGCAGGCTTGGCAGAAGCTGTATTAGGCGCTGGTAAAGATTATAAATCTGTTTACTACATCACTTGCTCAACAGGAGTAGGCGGGGGATATATACTCGATCGTAAGGTAGTATCCGGTGGACTCGGATATGCCGGAGAAGTAGGTAATATTATTATCGTCCCTGGAGGCTATAAGAGCGGAATTAGGAACCCAGGGTCCGCTGAGGCGGAGGCGTCAGGAAATGCGCTTACAAGGCAAGGAAAGGCCATTCTCGGCGATGCCATTGACCATGCTGGAGATGTTTTCAGACTAGCAGAAGAAGGTAATGAAGAGTGCGCTAGGTTACGAACAAACTTCATTGAAGGATTCTCAACACTGCTTGCTAATATTGCACATACGGTAGATCCGGAATGCTTTGTAATAGGTGGAGGAGTGATGGAATCAGCAGATTGTTTCTGGGAAGAACTTGTCGAATCATTCAATAACAAACTATATCCGGGAATGAGAAATCGCATCCCACTTCTTCCGAGTGAAATAGAATTCTGTGGAGCAGTTGGTGCAGCGATGTTACCAATGACAATGGAATAGATAATAGAGATACAACAAAAGCCGGGCGAAATGCCCGGCTTTTTATTGAACTTGAATTTAACCCTTAAGAGTGGATTACTTAGCCTTCTTCTCAGCCTTAACGCCGTTGAAGTACTCCTTAGCCAGTCCAATAACAACTGGTGAAAGTACGAGCAGAGCTACCAGGTTAGGCAGTGCCATGAATCCGTTCAGAGTATCAGCGATATCCCAAACAACGGATACTTCTGCAACAGCACCGATGATAACTACGATGCAGAATGCAATCTGATAAGGCTTAATGATCTTAGATCCGAACAGGTACTCAGCGCAACGAACACCATACAGTGACCATCCGAGGATAGTTGAAAGTGCGAAGCAGAAGAGTCCAACTGCGAGGATCAGTGAACCAGCCTTGTC
>JAGHUP010000017.1 GCA_018064755.1 Candidatus Crickella equi
CGGCGAGGGGAAAGTACAAAAAAACAACCAGTACCATTACTGATACTGGTTGCAAAAACCTTTTAATATTTCACTGTCCTCTTGACGGGAAGCAGTTCATACGCAGAGCCGATTTCTTATGTTGTTTAGTTGTATGAATATGTGTCCTTAAGTACCTGAGCCATAGCCTCCTTACGGCAATCTGCACAGAGAGTATCAACCTCAAGTCCGGACTCCTTAGCAGCCTTCTCCAGCTCTTCCTTAGTTCCAATAACTGCACCACAGTTCTCGCACTTAACCAGGTCAAATGACTTGCCCCAAATTGTACGAGTGTTTTCTGTCTCAACGAGCTCAATAGCTCCTGTTGGACAAATTCTTGCACAGCTTCCGCAACCTACGCATACTGTACTTTCCTCATGATAAGGCGTGGAAACTTCCTTAGTAACTCCTCTATTAACAGTGGAAATAGCTCCTACAGAGAGCTCAGCACAAGCCTTAGCACAAAGTCCGCACATTACGCACTTCTCATTGTCGAGCTGAACGAATCTGTCGATATCAGGTGCCGAATACTTCTTGCACAGTTCCTTGATTTCTTCACTTTCAGGAGCTCTCTTAGCAAGCAGTGACAGGATAAGTCCACGTTCTCTCTGAACCTTTTTGGAGTCAGTTGCTACTGTGATCTCATCAGTTACAGGGTATACACAGGAAACAACGATTCTTGATCTTGTCTTCTCTGTTACCTCAACGATACACAGCCTGCAGCAAGCCTGGCCTGTAATGGCCTCATGATGACACAGTGTTGGAATTTCAATTCCATTACGCTGTGCAACAGTCAGGATATATTCACCTTTTTCACACTGACACTCTTTACCATCAATATGAATAATCATTGCTTAGGCCCTCCCTTCCGTCTTAACTGCATCGAACTTACATGCCTCACGGCAGCTGCCGCAACGGATACACTTATCAGGATTGATAACGTGTGGTTTCTTAACCTCACTTGTAATTGCGTCTGTAGGGCAAGCCTTAGCACAAGCTGTACATCCACGACAAGCTTCAACATCAATCTTAAAGCTTGTAAGATTCTTACATACTCCTGCAGGGCAACGATGCTCTTTGATATGAGCTTCGTATTCATCTCTGAAGTACTGAAGTGTTGTCATTACAGGGTTTGGCGCAGATTTACCAAGAGCGCAAAGTGAAGCATCCTGCATCATCTCACAGAGTTCTTCGAGAATGAAGAGGTCCTCCTCCTTACCGCGGCCTTCACAGATATCTGTCAGAATTGCCAGCATCTGCTTGAGTCCTTCACGGCATGGTGTACACTTACCGCAGCTCTCACCTGCGAGGAAGTTAACATAATATCTTGCTACTTCTACCATACAGCTACGGTCATCCATTACAATCATTCCACCGGATCCCATCATAGCTCCGTGAGATTTCAATGTATCGAAATCTACAGGAAGATCGAGCATAGTCTCAGGAATACATCCGCCGGAAGGTCCACCAGTCTGTACAGCCTTGAAAGGTCTGTCGCCCTGGATTCCACCACCAACATCATAAATCAGCTCGCGAAGAGTAATTCCCATTGGAACCTCTACAAGACCTGTTCTCTTTACCTTACCTACAAGTGCAAATACCTTAGTACCCTTACTGCTATCTGTTCCGATCTTAGCGAATTCTTCTCCGCCATGCTGCATAATATATGGAATGCAAGCGAGAGTCTCAACGTTGTTCAGAACTGTTGGCTTATCCCACAGTCCTCTCTGTACGGAACGGATATACTTAGCACGAGGTTCACCAACCTTGCCTTCGATTGACTGCATCAGAGCTGTGGACTCACCACATACGAAAGCTCCTCCACCTCTAACTACCTGCAGCTTGAGCTTCTTGCCGGAACCACAGATGTTATCTCCGAGGAAACCATGCGCTTCAGCATCCAGGATCGCCTGCTTAACAGTTGCTACAGCTGAATCATACTCGTCTCTGATATACAGGAAACCTTCCTCTGCACCAATGGAAATAGCACAGATTGCAAGACCTTCGATTACGCTATGTGGGTCGCCTTCGAGAATTGAACGATCCATGAAAGCACCAGGGTCACCCTCGTCTCCATTGCAAGCAACGTACTTAGGATAATTATCATATCCTGCTGCAGTTCTCCACTTACGTCCTGTAGGGAATCCTGCACCACCACGTCCACGAATTCCGGATTTTTCAATTTCAGTAATAATCTCATCGGAAGTCATATTTACAGCTTTCTTGAGAGCTTCATAGCCTCCAGTTGCGATATATTCGTCAATGCTTCCGAGAGAAATAACTCCTACGTTACGAAGAGCAATCTTAACCTGTGGAGCGTAGAAAGGGTTCTCACTCTGGGTTACTACAGGCTTGCCGTCCTTACCCAGCGAAAGCAATCTTTCAACAAGCTCTCCGTGCTTGATTGTCTTCTCAACGATTTCCTTAACATCAGCAACCTTAACCTTGTAGTATGCAATTCCTTCAGGAAGAATAGTTACCAGAGGTCCTTTCTCGCAGAAACCGTTACAACCAGTCTTCTTTACTGAATACTCAACGTTAAACTCAGCTGATCCAATATACTTTTCAAATTCTGCAGCTACTTCAGCACTGCCATTAGCGAGGCATCCAGTATCGCAGCAAACTCTTACAGTTCTCATAGATTTATGCCTCCTCTTTATACTTGTTTAATACTTCTGGAACTTTTTCGATACTCATTCTTCCGTAATAAACGTCATCAACTACCATAACAGGTGCGAGTGCACAAGAACCAAGGCAGTTAACGAGTTCCAGTGAGAACAGGCCGTCCTCAGTAGTCTCGCCATCTTCAATACCAAGAGCTCTTGTAACGCCCTCCTTGAGTGTCAGGGAACCACGAATATGACAAGCAGTTCCGTCGCAGAGCTTGATGATGTGCTTTCCCTTAGGTTTCAGTGACAGAGCCTTGTAGAAGGTTGCCATTGAATAAAGAACTGAAAGCGCACATCCGAGATACTCAGCCAGTGCCTCCATTCCCTCTCTAGGAATGTAGTTGAACTCTCTCTGCATGTCCTGCATAATTGCAAGACTGTATCTCTGCTCGGCAGGATAGTTATGGATGATCTCATTAACCTTATCTTTCAAATCCATTATAATCCTCCATTAACCACCGGCTACAACTGGGAAGATTTGAACAGTATCTTCATCCTTAAGCTCGGTATTAATACCATTAAGGAATTCTACTCTTCTTCCATTAACCAGAATAATCGTTCTCTCTCCTACAGCCGTACCGGTTGCATCAAAATACTCGTTACGGAACTTTTCTCCGTAACGTTCTGAAAGAACTTCTCCAAGTTCCTTCAACGTTTTCACGGGCTGCATGGAAATTTCCTTGCAGCCCGCAAAATCATTATCCCTATAGTAAGCAAAAAACTTAACTATCATACGGATATTATACTACATTCCGAGTTCCTGATACTTAGTTTCTGGAACTGTTCCGTCAGCATTCCAACCACGAACTTCGTAGTACTCCTTGAGCATTGTCTCAAGTTCACTTACCTTGCCCTTAGCTGGTCCTTCTGGCAGAGTCTCTCTCAACAGTCTTGGTGGAAGTGTATCCTTCTCTACGCCAGCAACCTGGTTGAACTTCTTCTCGAGGTTCCAGATTCTCTCGCCCTTGAGCAGGATGTCTTCATCAGACTCATCACTACCAACAGCTTCTCTGTACATTGCAGCGATTTCTGGGAGTCCCTGACCGAATGTTGTGAACAGGCAGATACCTGTTGAGTCACAAAGTGCAGTCAGATCCTGGAATACCTTCAGAGTAGCAGCCTTGCCCTCTGTTACCAGTGGATCCATTGCTGATGGGATACCGAGTACTTCTGGTGAAATCATGTAACCACGAACGTGGCAGCCACCTCTGTTGGATGTAGCATACTCAAGACCAATACCCTGAATAGCTCTTCCATCGTAAGCAGGCATCTCCTGCTTCTTAACTGACATTGACAGTTCTGGATGACCATACTTCTCAGCCATTCTGTATGAACCGAGACCCATAATCTTACCAAAGCCTTCGCCCTTGCAAGTCATTTCAGTAGCCTTAACCATAGCTGTAGCATCACCGAATCTCAGTGGGAATCCAACTTCTTCCTCAGTGATATACCCCTTCTCGAAAAGCTCCATAGCACAAGCTACTGTAGCTCCCATTGTGATAGGGTCAATACCATACTGGTTGCAGAGGAAGTTAGCCTTACATACTGCTCCGAGATCATGTACTCCGCAGTCTCCGCCGAATGACCAACCAGCTTCGTACTCAGGACCTTCGCCCTTGGACTTGAACTCGCCGTCAGCGATTTCAACTCTACGTCCGCATCCGATTGAGCAGCCATAGCATCCCTTGTTTCTGATGAGGTGCTTAGCAACAAGAGTCTCACCGGAGATGTCATCTGCATATGTATCGAAGGAACCGTCCTTCAGGTTGTTGATTGGGAATCCACCAACACCGTTTACGATGTTAACCAGAATCATAGTTCCCAGCTGTCCCAGACCTGCGCCTGTTACAGGGTGTGCAGCGAGCTGCTTTCTAGCTGCTGTACATACGTCGAAGAACTTCTGAGGTCTAGCTACGAATACAGAACCTGTACCCTTAACTGCTACAGCCTTCAGATTCTTGGATCCCATTACAGCACCAACGCCACCACGTCCTGCTGCTCTGTGTAAATCGTTCATAACGCCTGCAAAGAGGACGCCCTCTTCACCAGCCTTAGAAATTGTTGCGATATGGAACTGATTTCCACACTTCTCTTCGAGAGCATGAGTTGCCTCAAATACGTCCATTCCCCACAGATCTGACGCATCACGGAGTTCAACAACGCCGTCATTGATGTACAGATATACAGGCTTTTCAGACTTTCCTTCGAAGATAATTCCATCATATCCTGCGAACTTCAGCTCTGGGCCCCAGTGTCCGCCGGAGTTGGATGCTTCAATTGTTCCTGTTAGTGGTGACTTACAAACAACGTTGTATCTACCACTGGATGTTGCCAGTGTTCCTGTAAGTGGACCTGTCATGAAGATCAGCTTGTTCTCTGGGCTGAAAGCATCAATTCTAGGATCAACTTCGTCACAGAAATACTTAGTTCCGAGTCCTCTTGCACCTACATAATCATTTGCATTCTTCTCGTTAAGAGGCTCCTTAGCGATAGAGCCGGTGCTGAGGTTAACACGAAGAATTGTTCCGATATATCCGTTTTTCATGGTTATTTCTCCTCTCCAATCAGCTCTTTAAAACGCTCTCCGATGAAAGCTCTGCGGTCAGAGTCAGCATCAGTCTCTACGAACTGAATAGCTCCGCTTGGGCAGAACTGTGCACACTTAGGGTCGCCACCACAGAGGTCGCACTTGAATACTTTTCTCAGTGTTGGATGATATGATACGTTGCCGAGTGGGCAAGCGTTTGCACACATCTTGCATCCGATGCACTTGTCACCGTTGATAACAACAGCTCCGTTCTCGTCACGGCTGATAGCCTTAACAGGACAGATCTTCATGCATGCTGGATCCTCGCACTGGAGACATACTACTGGGATAGCTACTGCGGCTTCATCATACTCATAAACCTTACAATTAGCCATCTTAGGGTTGAACTGCTCGTAATGCCCAAATGAACATACTAATTCACAAGTACGGCATCCGTAGCAAACTTCAGGCTTGATAATTAACTGCTTCATACCTTTCCGCAGGAATGAATCCTGCTACCCTCCTTTTTTAAATAATAAAAAGTAAAAATATTTATAAACATTTTTAGAACGTACATCTTATTAGATGAGTTTATTATATTGTATTTTGATAATTATTTCCCTTTTCTTATTCCTTTTCTTATTGCATTTTGGAATAAGAATACATATAATGTCCTTGCTTATTCCACTTTGATATTCCTGAAAGGAAATACTATGAAAGTATCACAATTACAATACTTTACAACGCTGGCTGAGCTTCAGAATATGTCAAGAGCATCGGAACTGTTACATATGTCCCAATCCTCACTTTCCAAGAACATTTCTGCAGTTGAGGAAGAACTTGGCGTAACCCTCTTCGATCGTAACGGCAAGCATATTTCTCTGAACAGTGCCGGTCAGAGATTTCTTGATTGTTGCCATCACATTCTCAATGAATATGAGTCAGCAGTTGATGAAATAACCGCAATGTCTACCGGAACAACTACAAGAATCAAAATTGGTGCTTGTGGCAATATTAATAGATTGCTTCCAATTATGACAGCATTCAAGAAGACCCACCCTGAAGTGGAATTTGATATCAACAGCGATATTGAACACGAAGACAATATCGACATCAACGAGTATGATGTTCTTGTATACCCTTCAGAATCCAAATATAGTCGTTTCAGCGGTTTTCCGCTATTCGAGGAGAAGTACTTCCTTGCGGTATCAAATAATAATCCTTTGCGCAAATCAGCCGCTGTCAGCGTTAAGTCTCTGAACAGCCAAGATGCTGTTTTTATGCGTAGTGGAAGTCTGAACGAGTATTCATATAACCTCTGTTCTGCGCTTTCCGTGCATTTCACAAGTGCAAGTTTCGTAACATCACGCGCAATGCATCGTGAAGCTATCGCATCAGGACTCGCAGTTGGTTTTGTGCCTGACAGTTACCGCTCACTCTATATCTCAACTGGCAATATTGAACTGTTGCCTATCACAGACGCAGGTTTCACCAGACAGTACAATATCTGTTTCAAAAGAAAAAAGCACCTCAGTCAACTCGCTCAGGAGTTTGAGGCACTTATTTGCAAACAGTTAAAAATTGATGTAGATGCTATTTAGCAAGAGTCACACCTAGGCGTTCTGCCTGAAGGCTCACACTATCAACGATATCATGAACATAATCGCAGTTTCCACACATGGTTAACCAGTCTGGGAGCTGCTTTTTTTCGTCCCAATCAAGGATGTCGCGTTCGGGAATGAGTCCCATCGCAGTAATCAGAGTTGAACACTCAATGATGTTCTCCTCTCCTGAATCCAAATTCCTAACTTTAACAGCCGTAATGTGACTATCTCCGAACACCTCAACTATTGTCGAACGCAAAACCACAGGGATATCATATTTCTCGATGATGTTGCGACGATTGCGCTCCATTCCACCTGCTGCGTCAGATTTCTCAATCATAGCAATAACATTCTTCCCCTCATCTAGATAATGTCTTGCCATTATCTGTCCAATATCTCCCGTTCCAAGAATTACGATATCATCGCCAACATCTCTGCTGTAAATATTCAGCATCTTCTGCGCTTCACCGGCAGTATATATTCCTTCCGGACGAGTTCCTGCAACACAGAGGGACTGCAGTGTAGTTTCCCTGCATCCACTTGCCAGCAGGCATTTCTCAAATGCCACTTCTTCGTAGCAGCCTTGTGACGCCAGGAACGCATGCCTATTCTCAGTAATCTTAGTCACCATTGTACCAAGTCTTAACTCGATGTCCGCGCCACCATCAATTGCCTGTGTCAACATATCATCCAGTCTCTTGGCATATTCGGTTCCGCTCATTTCTTCGCCATAATATCCCACGCCAAAACCAGAGTGCTTGCACTGATTCAGTACTCCCCCAATGCAAGAATCTCTATCGACAAGACATATTCTGTCTGCCCCAGCTCGTGCAGCCGCAACAGCAGCAGTCACTCCGGCAGCACCGGCTCCGATTACTAGCAACTTATATTCTTTCATCGGCTTCCTCAAGCATTTTTATTATCTGCTGTCTACAGTAACTCCCTTGACATCTTCCCATGCCGGCAGAAGTTCTTCTCTTAACAGCTTCGACTGTTCTCGCTCCGCGACGAATTGCCTCACGAATCTCTCCTTCGCTGACCTGCTCACAACGACAGATTATTTTGCCATAGTCAGGATGCTTCATTACGAATGAAGTGCGTTCCTCGTCGCTGAGGTCTTTAAACCTGGTAATGCCTTGTCTGTATGGCTTAAAGTCAGAACGTTCCCTAATGTCACCCAAAACGCCAAGGACTTTCTCCGTCAGATAGCGACCCAGCTCGGGTGCCATAGTCATACCCGGCGTCTTGACTCCTATGAAGCTAAACAAACCATTATCCTCTAGAAGCATCAATTCGCTAATGCTCTTCTTTTCTTCGAGTAGCCTGCCCTCTTCATCAACATAATATGGATTAGGCCTCATGCAGCCATAGCTACGAATAATTTTGTTAAGTGGTAGTTCCGGCATTATTTCACTGCACAAGTTCTTTAATATCCCTATTCCACTTTCAGCTGTAGCCGTTGAAATTGCTGAGGCTTGTCTTTCCGTTGCACCAATTAGCAAGTTGCCATCTACAGTTGGAACTATAGTCAAGCCCTTTGACTTTTCCTCCGGCTCGTGGAATATAATGTGGTTAACATAGCCGCTTAAGCTGTTATCCGTAATGAGATAATCCGCAGCTGTAGGCACAATTCTGATCTGCGGTTTCTCGCATAATTCTCTTACCTTATCTGAGTCGATGCCGGCACAGTTGACAACTATATCAGCAGAATAGCTATCCTTGTTTGTCTCGACCTTGAATCCTTCGTCTTCACGTACAATACCGCATACACTCTCATTGAACTTGAACTCTACACCATTATTAGCCGCACACTCATAGGCAGCAATACAGAGTTCCCAAGGATTAACGGTTCCGGTTTCTTCTGAAAACAGTGCTGTACTGATATTCGGATTAAGATAAGGTTCCATCGCAGTGGCTTCTTCGCGGTCTATCATTCTTAGACCAGCTATACCACCTATCCTGCCATGATCTAATTTCTTTGATAATCTCTCATCGGCACGCTTGCCGTAGCTGACCATCAACGATCCGCATTTCTTATATCGGACATCCAAGATCTCACACAGCTCTGCAAAATCCTTACATGAATCAATGCACAATCTACTCTTTAGTGTACCTGGCATTGAATCGTAGCCAACATAAACAATGCCGGAGCCAGCCTTGGAAATGCCCGTACAAACATCCCCATTGCTCTCCAGCACGGTTATATCTATATCATATTTAGAAAGTGCTCTGGCGCAAAAACATCCAACAAGTCCAGCGCCAACAACAATGACTTTCTTCATCTTTTATTTCTTCTTATTTCTTGCCTCGTGAGCTTCACGACGCTTTCTCTTAGCAGTCTTCGGTTTCATAATTGAATAGCCGAAGAAGCCTAGCGGCTTGGTGCCCATTCTATAATACTTGCCATGATTAAATGCAACGAATTTCATAGCGCCGAAGTCATAAGCACCTTTCTCATCGACGTACCTGTCATCGACATGAACAGCTACAATTTCAGCCATGAACATCACATGTGATCCCAGTTCCTTAGTCTCGATTACTTTGCATTCCAGATTGACCGGAGACTCCGCAATCATAGGCACCGCAAGCTGTTCAGCCTTTTCCTTGTGTAGGCCGAGCTCTTTGAATTTGTCAACATCCCTACCTGATTTAACACCGCAATAATCCATTGCCTTGACAAGTTCTTCAGTAGTTACGTTGATTACAAACTCCCCGCTTTTCTTAATAATCTCATAAGAATATCTCTTAGGCTGAACAGAGATGTATGTCATTGGTGGATCACTATTAATGATTCCGGTCCATGCAATTGTGAGAATGTTGCTGTTCTCCATATCTCCGCAACTAACCATTACGGTTGGCAATGGCGCCATAAGTGGACCTGGTTTGGATGTTACTTTCATCACATTACCTCTACTTGAAATATTTGCCAACCTCGTCCTGATAAACGAAATCGGTCGTTCCTCCACAGTCTTCGCAGCGCGACGAGAGGTATCCGAACCCCTCGCCGTAGCCGCCAAAACCTGAAGTTATATTCTTGCTACCACAAAACGCACAGATTTTGATTGCGTTACCATCGCGATTGTCGACCTGAAGATGCTTCTTATAGTTAGGAAGCTGGTCGGCTGTGCGCTCATTCATCGTGCACACAACATTATTTAGTTCTTCATTGGTCATGACCCATCTGCCGTCTGCCATTGTAACTCCTTAAAATGACGGGAATACTTCCATCTCAATATCTGAGAGCGCATAAGTTGCACATGGATGAATCCATCCGAATTTCTTATCTGCTTCTCTTCTGCCATCTGCTGATTCGGGAATGAATACATTACCGCAGATTAGACGTGAATGACACCAACCGCAGATACCGCTACGACAATCTGTTGTCAGGCCAATACCGGCTTTCTGAATTGCCACGATTAGAGGCTCATTCGCATTGCACTCGAGATCGTGTGCCTCATCCTTAACCCATACTTTGAGCTTATAGGTTGCATTCTCATCACCCTTGTATGCAGGATCATTGGAAGGTGCTCCAAATTCTCCTCTTAACTCGAATCTTGCTCTTCTTCTAGGAAGTCCAAGTTCAGCTACAACTGTGTCCATATGGTCGTAGAATGCTCTATTTCCACAGATCAGCAGGCTGTAATCATCATTGCCAGCATACTTCTTGATGAGATCCGTAGTGATAAATCCCTTCTCGCATCCTTCGTGTTCAGCCTCGGACAGAACATGTATAACTTTGAACTTGCCTTTACACTTTTTTACCAGCTCGTCAAGCTCATCTCTGAAAGCAATCTCTTCCCAATTCTTATGTCCGCAGAGAAGTGTCATCTCGAAGTCCTCTATACCCTCTGCGATTGCATATGCCATTGAAATAAATGGTGTAATGCCGGAACCGCCGGAAGCTGCGATAACTTTCTTAGCATCTCTTAATCCATTGTGATAGAAGTCGCCAACCGGTGTTCCTAGTATTACTTCAGTTCCTACCTTCCAGTTCTCATGAATGAATCCGGATGCATGTGGATTAGCAGATTCCTTAACCATAATTCTGTAGCTGGAATTCTCACCAATTGCATCCTTAGGATTGCCTGCCAGAGTGTAAGGCTTGGAAATAAACTCGCCGTTCTCCATGAAGAGAGCAACACTAACATACTGACCTGCTCTGAAATATGGCAGTTCTTCTGTTCCCTTTTCCTTGTCAGCTACCAAAGTATAAATCTTGGCAAGTGGCTGTTCCTCAACCTTTGCAACTTTAGCGAAAACAATGCTAGGATGCAGTTTCTTTGCGATAATATTTGCATTGAAAATTGACTGGATTTCTTCAGCAGGTGCTGCTGCGATGTGAGCTTCTCTTACCTTAACCTCGCCGAGGAAAGGACCAACTCCGTAGCCCTTGAGGACTGATTTGTCATAATTGTATTTTGCCATTATTCCGCCCTCCTTACATCTCTTCCATCATATAGCGTGCCTGTTCGGCACCACTAAGATATGCCTGACTGTATCCATCCATCTGAGTTCCGTGTCCACCACAGAATCTCAGGCCATCAATTGTGTGGTCGTTCTTGTGTCCGGATTGTACACGTGGGAACATTCCATCCCATGTACCAGGTTCGTATCCGTAGACATCACCCTTAGGTGTTCCCAGATATCTTGCCCATGTTACAGGTGCCGCAACAACAACTTCCTCGATATGGTTCTTTAGGTCAATGCCTGCAACCTTCTCAAAGTGTTCTACTGTATCCATTGCGATTTTGTCTTTAACCTTGAAGTAGTCTTCATACTTAACATTCTCGAATGGATCGTCTGTATAGAACTTAGCGAACTGAACCATGCAAGTTCCTTCAGGTGAAGCATCAGGAATTGCATCGTTGATAATAGTTACGCAGTAGTCATTGTGAGTGTCAATATTAGCAGAATTAAGGAACTGCTGATGAGTGTCTCCTGTTGAACGTACGAAGGTATCGTATGCCTTAAATCCCAGTTCCTCGTATGGAATATCGAGTCCAAGATAAACTGTAAATGGATGCTGTCCGAGCTTACGAGCAGCAATCAGTTTCTTCTCTCTTTCAGGAACTTCAGCAGGGTCAACCATTCTGTCAAATACTACTGTTGGCATGAGGTTCGACATTACGTTGGCACACTCGATATACTTGCCGTCAACCAACTCAACGCCCTTAACTTTGCCGTCCTTGATGTCAATCTTGGCAACCTCAGTGTTGTACCAGATATCTCCGCCGAGTTCTCTAATTCTCTCGTCGTATGCCATTGATACTTCATGAGATCTGTTCTTAGCCATCCAAGGCTTTTGAGTAAGATATGTATAAGTCATGAAGCAGTAAACCGCAAAGCTCATCTTAGTTGAGTCAGCGGCTACATAGTCCCAATATGACTCAAAGATTTCTCTTGCTTTGTCAGGAAGTCCGATTTTGCGCAGTACATCATCTGTTGGCTGTGGAACAACCTTCATCAGATCTTTGTACTTGAGCATCATCTCAACTTTGGCAAGTGGACCAGGCTCATTGTTGTGAGCTGCCAGCCACGCAACGCCGTCTGAAAGCATGCGTCCGAGTTCCAGGATAGTTGTCATCTGTGCTCTTGAGCCAGGAACTTCCTCTTCCATCTTGTCGATGAAGCCCTGAACATCTGCGGGCATAGTTACATCGAATCCATTGTCGCCATAAACGATAGATCTGAATGCTTCTTCAGTTGCCACCCAGTCAACGTCCAGGCCATAGCCATCCAGAAGAGTTCTTACAGCACCCTGGAATTCTCCCTTGCCCATCTGGCAAAGTTCGTGCAGAGTAGCCTCGAATTCGAATCTACCTCTTCTGAATGATGTTGCGCATCCACCAGGTAGGTTATTCTTCTCTAGTACGAGGACTTTCTTACCAGCCTTGGCGAATGTTGCTGCAGCAGACAGACCTCCGTTGCCTGCTCCGATTACTACAACATCGTAATTCTTCATCTTTCTTCTCCTTTCAGGAAAATAACTTGTACTGTTAAAATTGTATCACAAAATGTGTTACAATTCCCTTATGAATATGAATAATCTAAACATTAGAATGCCGGAATTATTGGCCCCCGTTGGTGGTTGGCCACACCTGACCGCCGCTGTGAACAATGGCGCTGATGCTGTCTATATGGGCGGCACTCTTTTTAATGCCCGCATCTATGCTGACAACTTCACAGAAGAGGACATTCCGGAAGCAATTAAATACGCACATCTGCACAACGTTAAGGTTTACATTACGCTGAATACCCTTCTTAAGGACAGCGAACTACGTCGTGCTCTTGAATACGCTAATTACCTCTATGAGATTGGTGCAGACGCTATTATCGTTCAGGATATGGGACTGGCTAGACTAATTCGTAAGTACTTGCCTGAATTCCCATTGCACCTCTCTACACAGGGAACTGTATATAACACTCACGCACTGTATACGGCCAAAACACTTGGTTTCTCTCGCATTGTTCCAGCTCGCGAGCTGACACTTGATGAGATTCGAGAGTTCTGCGCAGCGTCACACGAACGTGAGATAGAAGTTGAATGTTTTGTTCACGGAGCTCTATGTATGTGCTACTCCGGACAATGCCAGATGAGCCGTGGTCTCAGCACCAAAGGCGACAGCCGCAGCGGCAACAGGGGTACATGTGCACAACCTTGCAGGCAGGCTTATACGGACGATAGCGGTGAGAAATACTATGCGCTCAGCCCGAAAGACATCTGCACAGTTGAAAGTATTCCTGCCCTAATTATGGCCGGTGTCGACTCCTTCAAAATTGAGGGTCGCATTAAGTCGCCAGAGTATGTTGCGATTGTTACAAGGATATATCGCAGATACATTGATAAATATGCTGAACTTGTTCGCAGCAATGATGGAGATATGGAGACTGCTGCTGCGGCATATACAGTCAAACCACAGGATATTCATTATCTTAAGCAGGCCTTCAACCGTGGCGGATTCTCACAAGGTTACCTATATGGAAATCTTGGCGAAGAGCTTCTTTCGGGCACCAGCCCGAAGAACCAAGGTGTTTACCTTGGCCGCGTACTTGCCGTTATTGATAGCGAATTCAAAGTTGATGATCCACGCGACCGTTCCGCAGTACGCGGAGCTCTTCGCCGCGACCGCAATCTCGTATGCATTCAGCTCGAGGATGGCGAACTCAATCAAGGCGATGGAATTGAATTTAGAAATAACACTCCTGACTACGACCGCAATCCTATCGGCAACGTTACAACCTATGTCCGCAACCTCGGAGATGGCGCTCTGCTGATTGGCGATTTTGACCGCGGCGTTCAAATTGGAGATAAGGTTTACAAGGTTACTGATACCAAACTACAGGAAGAAGCACTAAATGCTCCTGATAAGAAGTTGCCGGCCACTTTCCTCTTCACAGCAAGAGTTGGTCAGTATATTGAGATGGTTGTTACTGACCTAAAGTCTGGTTACTCCGTCGAAATGGTTGGCGATCACATCATCGAGGCTGCACACAAATCGGCAACTGACGAAGAGCGAGTTGTTGCCCAGCTCTGCAGGCTCGGCAACACTCCATTCACCGCTGACTGGACGAGTTGCGATGTTCAGATAGATGACAATGCAATGATTCCTGTTTCACTAATCAACCGAATGAGACGTGATGCAGTAGATCAGCTCGTTGCTCACAGGCTCGAGATCAACAGGAAGGCACTCTCAAGAGCTGAGCTCGATGTCATCTGTGCCAACGAATTACTTGGCGCTACACCACTTGATCTAACTGCTTTCCAAGAGTCATTCAAGAAAGCCAAGCCGGTTCCATTGAACAAATTCATCGACGGTGACCGCGGCGACGGCGAGTCCATCAGGAAAATTCCATATATTCTCAATGTATCCAAGGGTGAGCTTGATTCATATATCGAAAAGAACTGGGGAAAGATAGTCAGCATTACCAAGACAAGTGGCATTCTTGTTGGCAATCTTGGCTGGATTAAGGAATTACAAGATGCTGGCGTTAAGATATACGGAGACTACGGCCTCAACGTTTTTAATCAGCAAGCTGTTAAAGCTTATGAAGAACTCGGTGTTGAAATATATGCACCATCACACGAAACTGGCATTTCAGACTCACGTGGTTTACCTCTTATGATTACCGAGCACCCTATCAATTCAGAGTATCTAATCGATCGCAAGGGCGCTAAACATAAGGTAGTCGCTCAAAAAGATAAATATTTAATCTACTAAAAAAACGACCTTCACAGGAAGGTCGTCAGACCGTAGACAAAGCTCTTTTTCAGGCTATCGCCTGAAGGAGGGCTTTTCTTATGTCATAGAATAATTGAATTTAAGGTTTATCCAGGATATTTGTT
>JAGHUP010000016.1 GCA_018064755.1 Candidatus Crickella equi
TGATATGCTCCCTTTATGAGAGACAGTGAAAAACAAAACTGTTAATCATGAAGGGAGTTTTCATATGGGCCGAAAAGGAGTGAAAGTTTCAGCAGAGCAAAAACTTAAGTATGCGCAATTGTGTTTTGAAGGGAAAATGAGTATTGCTGAAGCATGTCGGATTCTAGACATTCGTAAAAACCATGTTGCTGAATGGGTACTTAGATACAGGGAACAAGGTCCGCTAGGATTTCAAGATACAGGCAAAAATAACGTTTATTCGCCTGAATTAAAGCTGCAAGCGGTTCAAAGTTATTTAAATGGCGAAGGCTCATATGCCTTAATTGCAGCGAAATATGGTCTGAGAGAATCTATACAATTACGCACATGGGTAAAGATGTATAATAACGGTGATAACTTCTCACGTAAGATGTCAGGAGGAAGCCGTATGACTACATCAAGACCTACAACTAAAGAAGAACGAATTAAAATTGTCATGGAATGCATTGCGCAGGGCTACAACTATGGCGAGCTCGCCATCAAGTACAATGTTAGCTACCAGCAGGTGTATGGCTGGGTTCAGCGTTTCAAAGAACTTGGAGAATCCGGACTTGAAGATCGTCGCGGTAGACGCAAGCGTAGTCAAGAACCACGCAGTGAGATGGAAAAACTTCAGATTGAGAATGAAAGGCTAAAGCATCAGTTGTACATGGCAGAAATGGAGCGTGACCTGCTAAAAAAATTGAACGAGCTGGAGAGAGAGAATCCCTCTCACAAGTAAGGCAGTCTCATCTCTACAGCTCAATAAAATACTGCAACGAAAACAAAGGTTATCCCATAGAACCATGTTGCAATATCCTAAATGTATCCAGATCAGCATATTACAAGTGGCTCAATGGTGATGTCGGGGAAAGAGTTCGTGAGAACGAACAGATAGCGGAAAAGATGGAAGAAATTCATATGAAAGATCCATCCAAAGGTTATCGCAGGATTAATGATGATCTGTATCGCAAGTACAACATCAAGATTAATGATAAAAGAGCTCTCAGAATCTGCAGAGCCAAAGACATCAAGTCAACGATTAAATATGCTAGCCACGGTTGCACTCGTCAGGCAGCTAATCCACAGTTCATTGCTGAAAATATTCTGAATAGAGAATTTACAGCAGATAAGCCTAATGAGAAATGGCTAACAGATGTAACTGAATTCAAATGGTACGATGAAGACAAAGACAAGCACAAAGTATATCTCAGTGCAATCCTTGATCTCTATGACAGAAGAATCGTTGCCTATGTTATTAGAAACAGCAATGACAATCCTCTAGTGTTCGATACCTTTGACCAGGCAATAGCCGCGAATCCAGGTGCTACTCCACTTTTTCATAGTGACAGAGGCTTTCAATATACCAACAGAGTATTCCATCAGAAGATTGAAGATGCCGGTATGACACAGAGTATGTCTAGAGTAGCCAAGTGCATCGACAATGGACCAATGGAAGGCTTCTGGGGAATACTAAAGCGCGAAAGATATTATGGCAACCGCTTCGAAAGCCGCGAAGAACTTGTTGCTATGATAGAGGATTACATTTATTACTACAACAACGAAAGATACCAAAGAAGATTTGGTGTTCTGACACCAATGGAGAAGCATCAATCTTATCTTCTCGCAGCATAATATCTTTCGCATACACAATACACTTCAGCGAACGCGGGAGCGGGAACGAAGTCAAGAGACAGTACGCCGGCCGAAGGACGGGCAGCTCTTGACGTAGCGACACGGAATACCCTCTTCTGCGTCAGCAGTGGGAACACGCTGCTGACCTGCCTCCCCGGCGAGGGGAAAGTACAAAAAAACAACCAGTACCATTACTGATACTGGTTGCAAAAACCTTTTAATATTTCACTGTCCTCTTGACGGGAAGCAGTTCAGTGTGTGCCCGGTTTTTTGCACCCTTCAGCCCGTTCCTAATGGGTGCATTATTCCTCGTGTTATCAAAATGCACCCATTAGGAACGGGCTGAGAGGTACATTTCGAGTTTCTCAAGCGCCTTAGCTCTGTGGCTGATTGAGTTCTTAATGTCAACTCCAAGTTCAGCGAATGATTTATCGTATCCATCTGGAATGAAGACTGGGTCGTAGCCAAAACCTTCTCCCTCGAGTAGCTCAGTAGCGATTGTTCCAGGACACTCGCCGCGTGCGATGATTTTGCGTCCGTCCGGATAGAGCATTGTAATTACTGTTACGAAACATGCAGAACGCTTTGGGGTAGGCACACCTTCGAGCTCGCCAAGTAGCTTGTTATTATTGTCGTTGAATGTGCAGTGATCACCGGCATATCTTGCTGAATAAACTCCAGGTGCTCCACCAAGAGCATCTACCATCAGACCACTGTCGTCAGCAAGGATAGGGCAGTCTTTGTACTGATCGTAGCCGCCGGCATCAATCATATCTCTAATCGCCTGAGCTTTGATCAGTGAGTTTTCTTCAAAAGTAGTACCGGTCTCTTCGACGTCATCTTTAGGAAGGCCGGCGGCGTCCCTTGAGATAACTGAGAAGTCGTACTTCTCTAGGATAGCATTGAATTCCTTTATTTTTCCTTTGTTCTGTGATGCAAGAATTGCAATCATTTCGCGCCTCCATATGTGTTGTTATTTATAGTATAACACATCCTTAATAATGTGGTATACTTACTATAACTATGGATGAAGCAAAACACGCAAAACCAATAGAGGATAATACGTCCGACACTACGGAGAAGAAACTTCCACTCACATTTACAAGACTCGTTAAAATGGGTTTTCATGTGTGGAGACAGTTTGACGATCCTTATTATGCAGGATTTGCTGCACAGATTGCATACTTCTTCTTCATGTCAAGTATTCCTATTATCATCGTACTTACTCAGGTATTAGGTGTATTTGATGTTTCGATGGACTTTATTAAGGAGTGGCTCGAAGCGCATCTGTCCACTCAGATGAATGGTGCGCTAGAGGGGATTTTTAGTGCGTCCAGTACTGCAATAGCTAATGTACTGATGATTGTACTCGCCTTGTGGGCCGCATCCAGTTTGGAGTTTTCTTTATCTAGACTTACAACTTATACGCTCACAAGAGGTAAATATAGATTTAACTGGTTCACCGAGCGTGCCAAAGCCATCCCAATGGCGCTACTGATGCTGTTTGCGGTTGCTTTCGCATTGTCGGTTTACGTTTATGGTGAGATGGTAGCTACAAGCATCTTCAAGAGCGAGTTCTTCGCAAACTTGATTGCATCGCTTAGAACACCGGTTTTGGCAGCAGTGTTCTTTGTAGTAGTTACGGCAAATTATTACATTTCACCACGTATTAGAGTTCCTATTAGAGCAATCCTGCCAGGTTCAATCGTTGCAACATTCGGTATCATGATTGTTACTTGGATTTATTCCTTGTATCAGGAAAAAGCTGTTACATACAACTTACTCTATGGTGCGTTCAGTACAATCGTTGCAATTCTGCTGTGGTTCTACTTAATCTCGTGGGTAATCTGTATCGGAATGATGTTTAACAAATCCTGGGACATCATTATGAAGAGAAAGAGACTCACCAAAGAAATGCTGAAGTCCTATGTTATCGATCGCTATGGTGAGACGGCAGGCGAGGAAACGTGGAATAAGATATACATTGGAGAAAAGGATGTCTTTGATCCAAAACTCGATACACTCGCTGTAAAGTTTTCCAAGAAGTTCGATCCTGGTTATGCCGAGAAGCATGCTAGGGAATTGCAGGAACTGAAGGAAGAGATGGCAATTAAAGAATGGGTTGAAAAGGAAATCCAGGAAGAAATAGAAGAGAAAAAGTACAATGGAGCATAAGAAACTGTTATTAATTATGAATCCTCGCTCAGGAACGATGCAGGCAGCTAAGATGCTGTCAGATATCGTTGCCGAGTTTAATAAAGCAGGTTATATGGTTTCTGTACTAATGACCCAGGCAAGAAATGATGCCAAGAATTGGGCTAAGCAGTATGGACACGATTATGACACCGTGGTTGTTTCAGGCGGAGATGGTACTTTCAACGAACTCGTTGATGGACTTCTCGAGAGCGGAGCGACGCCGAATATCGGATACATTCCGAGCGGCTCGACTAACGATTTTGCCACAAGCCTTGGACTGCCTAAGACTATTATTGAATCGGCAAAACGCGTTGTTGAAGGTGAGCCACAGCATTTAGACATTGGAAGCTTTAACGGAAGACATTTCTCATATGTCGCTTCGTTCGGTGCGTTCACTAGCACATCTTATTCGGTACCACAGAACCTAAAGAACATGCTGGGACATGCGGCTTATATGATTAGCGGTGTGAAGGAGTTGGCTAATATTAAGACAATTCATGCCAAAATCACGGCTGACCCGGGCACGCCTAATGAGATGGTAGTCGAGGGCGATTACCTCTTCGGTGCGATTTGCAATTCGACATCTATCGCCGGTATTCTCAAGCTGGACAAGATGGATGTAGATATGAACGATGGCCTGATGGAAATCTTCCTGATTAAGATGCCTAAGGACATTATTGACTTAAACAATATTATTACCAAGTTGCTGAACAATCAGCTGAATTCCAATGAAATGGAGTTCTTCTCGGGTCAGAACATTCATGTTGAGATCGACGAGGGAACACATTGGACACTTGATGGAGAATATGAAGAAGGTGCCAAGAGTATCGACATTGAGACACTGAGATCGGCAATTAGCGTAATTGTATAAATAAAGGAGTACGACATGAAAGCATTTTTAAAAGAATTCAAAGAGTTTATTAACAGAGGAAGCGTAATGGATATGGCTGTCGGAGTTGTTATCGGCGGCGCATTCACAGCAATCGTTACATCTCTTGTAGATAACATCATCATGCCAATCGTTGGAATGATCATTGGTGGTATTAAGGTTGATGATCTGATTTTGACAGTTGGAACAGCGCAGCTAAAGTATGGACTCTTCCTGCAGAACGTGCTAGATTTCCTTATCGTAGCATTTGTAATCTTCTGTGTTATCAAGGCTATGAACAAGATGACAGAAAGACTGCATCCTAAGAAAGAAGAAGCACCTGCAGAGCCAGAACCAGTTCCAGAAGATATTCAGTTGCTCACTGAAATTAGAGACCTGCTGAAGAAATAAATGGCACATTAATTGGACACCTCTTGTTTGGGAAACTGTTAGTATTGGATTGACAGAAGAACCATACAGGAGGTGCATTTATGTTAGCAGAATTCATTAAGTTTGTAGTAATTATTGGTATCATCACTTTGGTAAACATTCACGTTAAGTACGAAGCCGAGTAGGAGGCATCAGATGATTAACGAGAACAGAAGAAGAATACTGGACATCATGAAGCTGCTTTTCGAGAAGACTGATGAGGAGCACTGGATAACAACAGAGCAAATCAGAGATGAACTCGAACAGATGGGTTATGATAGACCTAATCGCAAAACCCTCGATCCTAATATTCAGTTTCTTATTGAAGATATGGGCCTGGATATAGAAAAGGAGAGAGGTGTCAGCAACAGGTATCGCTGGGTTAGCAGGGACTTTGAACTTGCTGAGCTCAAGTTGCTCGTTGATGCGGTTCAATCTTCAAGATTTATTTCTGATGGTCGCAGTCGAGAAATTATTAGAAAGCTCAAGGGATTGACGAGCGAGGCTATGGGAGATCAGTTAGACAGAAAAGTCTTAACTTCTAATAGTTTTAAGCGCGAGAATAGTTCTGTTCTCTATAGTATCGATGCAATTAATGAAGCAATTCGCAATCGCAAGAAGGTTAGCTTTCAGATGGTCGATTATGATGTCGATATGAATGAAGTTCTGAGATACGATGGCAGAGTGCACGAAGTTAGTCCGTATGCGCTTATCTGGAACAACGACTATTACTATATGCTCGGAATGCACAGTGGTGAGGATAAGGTCAGAGTCTATAGGGTAGATCGTATGAAGAATACTGCTGTAAGCGAAGTGGCTGCTGACAAGCAACCTAATGACTTCAAACCAGAGAAGTATTCAAGCAAAGTCTTTGATATGTTCGGCGGTGAGCCTGCTGAGATTAGACTAGAGTGCCAGCCATATATTATGAACTATTTAATCGATAGATTCGGTAAGGAGTTTAGGGTTCTAGAGAAGAAAGCAGATGGCAGCTTTATTGCAGATGTAGTAGTAGAGGAGAGTCCAACATTCTTCTCATGGGTTTTCCAGTTTGGCGGTGACGCTAAGATAATAGGACCTGACAAAACTCGCGAGCAATTCATGAAGCTTGTCAACGCATTCAAGTAAATATGACATAAAAAAACTGGTGCCAATTGGCACCAGTCAGACCGTAGACAAAGCTCTTTTTCAGGCTATCGCCTGAAGGAGGGCTTTTCTTATGTCATAGAATAATTGAATTTAAGGTTTATCCAGGATATTTGTT
>JAGHUP010000002.1 GCA_018064755.1 Candidatus Crickella equi
GGGAGTATGTGGGAATCGAACCCACCCGGGAGGCTTCTAACCCCCTACAACGGTTTTGAAGACCGCGAGGCACACCAGCACCTATCTACCCCCAAGTCGTAATCGTGCCAGATAATAATACCGAAAAACTTGCGGAATTTCAAGGATTTCTTACGATTCGTGCCCCACTCATCATGTATTATGAAAAAATGCTCCAATTGCACCAATTGTGATATACTTATACCGATAATGACATAGCAGTGTGGCCTTGTCAGGCCATGCGCTGAAAGGAATATTATGGAAATTGCTCTGAAGAATATGATTGATGGCGCGACTGCCTATCTGAAGACTAAGGGAATCGAGCGCGCGGAGGTCGGAATGGTTCTGGGAAGCGGACTGAATGATTTTGCGGACAGAATTGAGAATCCGATTGTTGTGCCTTATGCTGAGATTCCGGGTTTCAGAACTACGGCGGTGCAGGGCCACAAGGGAGAGGTTATTTACGGCGACATCGATGGCAAGAAAGTTATCGCGCTCGCGGGAAGATTCCATTTCTATGAAGGATTCGAGATGCAGCTGGTTACGCTGCCGGTTCGTGTGCTGATCAAGCTGGGAATCAAGCGTTTCATCATTACGAATGCCGCTGGCGTTATCAATAAGGATTGGCAGATGTGCGACCTGATGTTGATTAGCGATCACATCAATCTGTCCGGCGACAATCCGCTGCGCGGTGAGAATCTTGAGGCGTTCGGTCCGAGATTCCCTGACATGTCCGATACTTATAACAAAGCGCTCCGTAAGAAGATTCTTGCGGCAGCTAGCGAGAAGGGCATCACTTTGCGTGAGGGCGTGTATACGATGATGGCCGGCCCTTCATTCGAGACACCTGCAGAGATTAATTTCCTGAGAATTATTGGCGCTGATGCCGTTGGAATGTCTAGCGTTCCGGAGGCTATTGTGGCTAACCAGGCCGGCCTGGAAATTGTTGGAATCTCATTCCTGGCTAACTGGGGTGCAGGTCTTAGTGATAAGCCAATTGATGGACAAGAAATATTCGATAACAGAAAATACATTGCAGATACATTTGCAGAGGTGCTGCACATCGCGGCAACTATTGAGGCGTAAGAAAGGAAGCGACCCGGCGGCGCCGAGTCGCAACATAACAGGAGGCACAAGATGTCAGAAGTTTTAACAAGAGATAAGGCGTGGGAAATCCTTAACAAGCACGTTAAGGGTGAGAACTATATCACACACAGCATGGCAGTTGAAGCCATCATGAAGGGACTCGCTAAGAGACTCGCTCCGGACGAGGTAGAGTATTGGGGAATTTGTGGACTGCTCCACGACCTCGATGAGGAAACTTGTCCATGGAGAGAGGACCTGTCAACTCACGGCCCAACTTCCAAGAAGATCCTGATTGATGAGGGATACGATGATGAGAGAATGGCAAATGCCATCATGGCTCACAACCCAACTTGCGGCAAGAACCCAGAGACTACTCTGGAGTATGCTCTGATTGCAGCTGATCCAATGTCAGGATTCGTTAAGGCTGTTGCTCAGATTTATCCGGATAAGAAACTGGCTAGCGTTAAGCACAAATCCGTTGCTAAGAGATACAACGAGTCAAGATTTGCGGCCGGCGCAAATAGACAGTTTATGATGGAGATTGAGAAGACTGGAATTACTTGGGATGAGTTCATTGATATCGCAATTGAATCAATGCTTGAAATCGCAGAGGAGATTGGCCTGTAATGTTCGTATATTATCCACAGGGCGTTTGCTCACAGATGATTGAAGTCGACCTTGACGGCGACGTAATTAAAGAAGTTAAATTTACCGGCGGATGCCATGGAAACCTCCAGGCGGTATCCAAACTGGTAGTTGGAATGACTGTAGATGAGGCTTGTGAGAAGCTGGAAGGCATCCGCTGCGGCTTTAAGCCGACATCATGTGCTGACCAGATGTGCAAGGCACTTAAAGCAGCACGCTCAGCAGAGTAAAAAGCTTAAACAATCTAAAACTGCTTTATAAAACGTGTTTTATGCCAAAAATGCTACCCTATCTTCCGTTTTTAACAGCGGTTAGTACGCATTTTTGATAACATGGCAAGAAATAATGATACCTATCTACTGTTTTTTAGCAGATAGGTATCTTCTTTTTACCCAAAACGAACTATTTTTATGTGCTATTCAATGAATAATAGTTCATTTTTAATAAAAACGATGACTAACACGTGTTAATTTGACGAAATAGGTACTCTTTTTTAGCATAAAAGGTAGGCAATTGCATCAATATTCTGGGCAATTGCCTTCGTATTACTTAATCAGCAGCTCGGCGATCTGGACTGCGTTAGTTGCAGCACCTTTTCTAACCTGATCGCCGCAGCACCAGAGGTTGATGCCGTTCTCGTTGGCCAGATCGCGGCGGATGCGGCCGACATAGACGAGATCCTGGTTGGATGTCTCGAGTGGCATTGGGTAGATATGGTTATCGCCGTCATCATAGAGCTTGCAACCGGCCGCATCGGCAATTGCTTTGCGAACGGCATCTAGCTCGAGTTTTTCTTCTGTTATTACGCAGGCGCTGATCGCGTGGGAACGCTCAACAGGAACACGTACGCAAGTGCAGCTAACGTTCAGCTCTGGAAGATGCATGATTTTGCGGCCCTCATTCTGGAGCTTCATCTCTTCACTTGAGTAGCCGTTCTCGCCAAATCCACCAATCTGTGGAATCAGGTTGAAAGCAATCTGATGCTGGAATACCTTAGGCTCGGCTTTGACGCCGTAATAAACGCCCTCTTCTCCAGCATTTCGGCCCGCAATTACCTGCTCTGACTGAGCGTACATTTCCTTAGGGCCGGCAGCGCCAGCGCCACTTGTTGCCTGATAAGTTGAAGCGTACATGTACTTGATTGGGCTCAGCTGGTTGATTGCATTGACAGCAACCAAAGTGATGATTGTTGAGCAGTTAGGGTTGGAAATGATTCCGTTGTGCTTGAGTGCGTCCTCAGGATTAATCTCAGGAACTACCAGTGGAACATCCGGATCAAGACGGAAAGCGCTTGAATTATCAACGAAAACAGCTCCTGCTGCTTTGATGTGAGGTGCCATCGCTTGTGCGATGTCGTTCTCGCTTGCGCCGAGAACGATGTCCAGCCCCTCGAAAGCTTCAGGGCAAGTGCGCTGGACAGTCACCTCACCGAATGGTGTCTGCAGCTTCTTGCCTTCTGATCTCTCACTAGCCAGGCATCTCAGCTCATCAATTGGGAAATTTCTCTCTCCCAGAATCTTTATCATTTCTTGGCCGACTGCACCAGTCGCACCCATAATTCCTACTTTCATTATTGTTCTCCTCTCAAGGACTGTCCCAAAACTGACATTTTCGACAGATATGGACCGGCCCGGTTTTACATTGCGAAACTGTCATACAAGATTTTGACTGTTTTGTTGAAGTCGTCTGTGTAGACGCCGATCATGATTGTGATCTCGTCAGCGCCCTGCTCGATTGTTCTGATGTTGATGTTGTTGTCTCCGAGTGCACCGAAGATGCGACCGGAAACGCCTGTCCTGTAAGCCATCTGGCGACCTACGATTGCGATGATGCTGACGCCTTCTGTGATGTCGCATCTATCGATCTGAGTTTCCTCACGCAGGGCGGCCATAATCTCGTACTTTTTGCCCTCGATGGCGTCGCTTGGAACGACTACGGAAAGGCTGTCCACGCCGGATGGAATCTGTTCAACCGGCACGTCGAACTTGTCGAAAATAGCCAGAACTTTGCGCATCAGGATGATCTTATCCTCGCCCAGGCTGGATTCGTAAATGTTGACGATTGAGAAGTCCTTCTTGCCGGCGATACCGGTGATGAAACGGTCCTTCTCTTCCTGGCTGTCCTGCTCGAAATCCTCGCGGATGATGGTGCCCGGATTGTCAGGCTCGTTGGTATTTCTGATGTTGACCGGAATGTCCTTGATACGAACTGGCAGTATTGTGTCCTCGTGCAAAACCGCTGCGCCCATGTAGGACAGCGCACGCAGCTCGTCATATGTCACGTGCTCGATAGTCTTAGGATTGTCGACGATACGCGGATCGACCATTTTGATGCCATTGACGTCAGTCCAGTTCTCGTAGACGGTAGCCTTAACAGCAGCTGCCGCAATGGCTCCGGTTATATCCGAACCGCCACGGCTGAAGACTTTAATCTCGCCGTTAGGCATAGCGCCGTAGAAACCAGGCGTTACAATCTTGCCGTACACCTCGTACAGCTCGCGGAGGTTGTCCTCGGACTTGTTCAGGTCGGCCTCGCCCTTGAAATTGAAGACCAGCCAATCTGCTGCGTCGACGAATTTGAAGCCAAGGTATTCGGCCATCAGCATAGCGTTGAAGTACTCACCTCTTGAAGCGATATAGTCGACGCTGGTTCTCTTATTCATCTCATCGAAAACTTTGTTGATCTCGGCCTCGATGCCAATGTCGATACCGCACTCGCGCTCGATCTCAACGTATCTGTCAACGATCATCTTTCTGATGTTGTCGAATGGAACATCGTATTTCAGATGAGCGTGGCAGAGGTACAGCAGATCTGTTATCTTGCTGTCTTCTGAATTGCGACGGCCCGGCGCAGAAACAACCACTATCTGGCGGCTCCCGTCGGACTCTACTATATTCTTAACTTTGGCGAACTGCGAGCTATCTGACAGGCTCGAGCCGCCGAACTTTAAAACTTTCATTTTGTACCTCTCAGCCCGTTCCTAACTGGTGCATTTTTGATAATGCACCAGTTAGGAACGGGCTAAGAGGTGCATTTTATTCTACTTAATTGCTGCGAAGAAGATATCTACGCCGCCTTCCTTAATTGCGCTGGCGAGGTGGTGCATTTCCAGAACCGATGTTGGCTTGGTAATGCCCTGGCTATCAGCGGTACGAACGTAATATCTATGTTCCTCGGCATTGTTGTCAACGATCATTGGCAGACTGGTGTAAATGTGGTGCTGCGGACCGCCTTCGAGGATGTCGATGCAGTCCTGAATTACAGATTCACCGGTCGGCAGCATTCCAGCTCCCTGTCCATAGAAGCTCTGAGTGCCGATGCTCTCACCTACGAGCGTAATCAGGTTGTTGTTAGTCTTAACGTTGGCTTCGAGCGAGTCAGGTCCGAAGAGCGTCGGCTCAACGTATGCAGCGATTCTGTTATCGCCTACCTTCTTGACGTTCATCATCAGTTTGCAGGTGTAGCCCCTGTCGTTGAACCACTTGATGTCCTTGGCTGTGATGCCATCGATGCCTGCGCATGGTACACTCTCTTCGCTAATTACTGTGCTGAAAGCGATATTAGCGGAGATGACTGTTTTGCGCAAAGTGTCGGTTCCTTCAACGTCGGCAGCTGGATTAGCCTCAGCGTATCCGAGCTCCTGAGCGGTCTTGAGGATATCGTCGTAATCAACGCCGTCAGTGTGCATCGCATCGAGGATGTAGTTGCAGGTGCCGTTTACGATACCGCGAACCTCGAGGATGTCGTCGCAACGAGTTGTTCTACTTAAATTATATAGCCATGGAATTCCGCCGCCTGCAGTTGCAGTATATTTGAGCTGAACGCCGTTCTCGTTAGCAACGCACATCAGCTCGTCATAGCAAGCGCTGATGAGATTCTTGTTAGGAGTGACTACGTGTTTGCCCGCATTAAGGCAAGCAAGGACATAGGTTCTAGCTGGCTCAACGCCACCCATGCACTCGATAACGCAATCGATGCGTTCGTCCTCCCAGATCTTCTCAGGATTGGTTGTAAACAAACCGATCTTGCCGTCCTCTACGAGCATAGGTTCATACTCAGGGCGAAGTCTTCTCGAGAAAATCTTTACAATCTCAATACCCTTGGTGTTCTTGGCAATCTTGTAAGCGCCGCAACCAACGGTTCCGAATCCCATAATTCCAACTTTCATCTGTTATTCCTTCCTCTGCAACAACGGGTCAGACCTAAGTTGCAGGATTGCAACTTAGGTCTGACCCGTTGTTGCAAAACTAAATTCTTCTCTCGCGAACAGATTATTTATTGTGTCCGCAAAATAAAAACACTTGTCTTTTCACAATGAATAATGTATCATAAAAACACAAGTTTTTCAAGAGGAGTACGACATGATTAATTATATTAGTACAAGAAATTCAAATCACAAGATTACATCATCCAAGGCTATTCTGAATGGTCAGGCGCCGGACGGCGGACTGTACATTCCGGACAATCTGGAGGCTATCAAGCTGGATTACCATGAGGTAACTAGCAAGGATTTCCGTGGAATGGCCAAGGTGGTATGGAATAAATTCTTCCCGGATTACGGGGAAGCCGTTATCGACGAGTTGGTCGAGAAGAGTTATAAGGATAAGTTCAGTAGTGATGCCATCACTCCGCTGGCCAAGGTCGGCGATAAGGGCTATGTTCTCGAGCTCTATCACGGTCCAACTGCTGCTTTCAAGGACGTTGCCCTCTCGGCACTTCCTAACCTCTTAACCAAAGCAAGAGAGATGAATGATTTCAAGGACGAGATTCTGATTCTTACAGCAACGTCCGGTGATACTGGTTCCGCTGCCCTCTGTGGATTTAGCGATGTTCCAGGTACCAAAATCATCGTATTCTATCCTGATGGCGGAGTTAGCGAGACACAGAAGCTCCAGATGGTGACGGCTGCGGGCGCTAATACTTGCGCTTGTGCTATTAAGGGCAATTTCGATGACGCCCAGACTGGCGTCAAGAAGTTGTTCAAGGAGATTCCACAGCCGGCAGCCGGCGTTAGTCTATCGAGTGCGAATTCGATTAATATCGGAAGACTTGTTCCACAAGTCGTCTACTACTTCGCAGCTTACAAGCAGCTCGTAGATCTCGGCGCAATCGCTGATGGCGACAAAGTGGACTTCACAGTACCTACTGGTAATTTTGGCGATATCATGGCCGGATACTTCGCTATGAAGATGGGACTCCCTGTTAACAAGCTCATCTGCGCGTCCAACAAGAACGACGTTCTGACTGAGTTCCTGGAGACTGGCCATTACGATAGAAAGCGTACATTCTACAAGACTACTTCCCCATCCATGGATATTCTTGTCAGCAGCAACCTTGAGCGTCTGCTGTATTACATCTGCGGTGAGGAACACACTGTTAAATATATGAAGGAGCTGGCCGAAAACGGTGAGTACCAGATCACTCCAGCTGAGCTCGCAGAGATTCAGTCCGTTTTCGTTGGACTCGCTGCTAGTGACGAGGAAGGCTCCTCAGCAATTGGACGCATATATAATGAAGAGAATTATCTGATGGATACACATACTTCCATCGCTTGGAGTTGCTATGAGAAGTACAGCTCGGCCGCATCAAGCTCTGTAGCCAACGTTGTCCTCAGCACAGCTTCCCCTTACAAATTCTGCGCTAGCGTTCTCAAGGCTCTCGAACTGCCAACAGCTTCTGACCGCGAGAACATGGCAAAATGCCACGAAGCAACTGGAGCTCCTATCCCAGGCGGCCTCGCAGGCATCTTCGAGCGTCCAATTCATCACACAGACGTAATCGAGATCTCAGATATGAAGGACTATGTAATTAAGAGGTGCTAATATGCAAGGTAAATACATGGTTGTAGACAAAGCCCTCCTCCCTTCCTATTGCGAGAAGGTAATCGAGGCAAGACAGCTGCTGGACGACGGCCTGGCTAAGGACGTCAGCGAAGCCGTTAAGAAAGTCGGCATCTCCCGCAGCACTTTCTACAAATACAAAGATATGGTTCGCGAAATGAGTACCATTTCTATGGGCCGTCATGCTATAATTTCAATGATGATGTCTCACAGAGTCGGAGTTCTCTGGACTGTGCTCCGCATCATCTCCAACTATGATTACAGCGTGTGGACAATCACTCAGAATCCGCCTGTAGACTCCAAAGCAAACGTGGTCATCACACTTGACCTCGGTGAGGATGCAGACTCTCTGGATGACATGCTGAAAGAAATCGCCCAGGTAGCCGGCCTTTCAAGGATCCAGCTCCTCGGCATCGATTAATATTGCAACAGCGGGTCAGACCTAAATTGCAGAATTGCAACAAAGGGACAGACCTAGGAGGTAATTAATTGGATTTTAAACAAATAGAGGCATTTGTAAATGTCGTAAGGTACAAGAGTTTTAGTAAGGCAGCAGATGCTACCTTCTTCACGCAGCCAACAATCAGCGCGCACATTCAGAATCTGGAGAAAGAGCTTGATGTTAAGCTCCTGAACCGTAATGGTCGCAGCGTTGAAATGACAACTCAGGGAAGTGAATTCTACAAATACGCAATCGAGATGATCAACGCTCGTTCCGCAGCTCTCAATGCAATGGGCGCTGGCGAGGACTCCGTTTCCGGAATTCTCGAGATCCAGACATCTTCGATTCCTGCCGTAACCTTCCTCCCTGACCTTCTGGCTGATTTCCGCAAGGAACACAAGGAGATCAAGTACTATGTTTCGGTTTCCGACACAGAGACGGTTGTCGACAACATCATCGACCGCCGTGGCGAGCTGGGATTTATCGGTGATAAGGTTGTCAGCAGTGCAATCGAATCCACCAAGATTGCGCATGACAAAACGGTCATGATTGCGCCGAAGTCTTTCGGTCTGTCGGGTAACATCTCTCTCGACAAAGCCAGCGAGCTTCCGTTCATATGGCGTGAGACCGGTTCTGCAACGCGCAAAACGTTCGAAGCCGCTGCGGTAGCTCACGGTCTCGACAAAACGAGCTTTGAGGTCGCTGCCCTCTTCAATGACATCGACTCCATCGTTCGTGCCGTTGAATCCGGCCTCGGCGTTGCGGTAATTTCCGAAAACATCGCATCCCGCCTCGGCGACAGAGTATCTGCACTCAACATCGACGACTTCGGCGAAGAGCGTTCCTTCTACCTCATCAAACTGAAGAACGCCTCCCTTTCACCAACCGCCGAAGCCTTCTATCAATACATAGCAACTATTCAATTCCCTTAACCGGATAGTCCTGAGCCTCAACAGCGCTCTTCAGGGTTTCATCCGCTACATCTTTAGAAAGTGTTACAACCGCAGTTCCGGCCACATGGCTTGGGACTGCGTTTTCTACGCCATCAATTGCCTCAAGAGCCTTCTTAACTCTTGCTTCACAGTGTGGGCACATCATACCTTCGATTGTCATAGTTTTAGTCATAACATTCTCCTTTACTTCAATCAGACTTAAATCTATTTCTCTAATATCTTTCTTACTGTTTTTCTTCTTGTATATATCGAACAGGTTGAGTCTTAGTGCATTGGACACCACGCAGAAGCTCGACAAACTCATCGCAGCCGCACCAACCATTGGGTTCAGCTCCCATCCAAGCAGTCCAATATAGCAACCTGCCGCCAGTGGAATGCAGAGCACATTGTAGAAGAACGCCCAGAACAGATTCTGATGAATATTTCTGAGAGTTGCTCTGGATAATCTTATTGCCGCCGCAACATCTCCAAGTCCGCTGTTCATAACAACTACGTCAGCTGCATCAATCGCAACGTCTGTACCTGCGCCAATTGCAATTCCCATATCCGCAGTTGTAAGAGCCGGTGCATCATTAATACCGTCCCCTACCATAATAACGCGGCCCTGTTCTTTCAGCTGCTTTACAACAGATTCTTTTCCATCCGGTCTTACTCCGGCAATTACATTATCTATTCCAACCGCGTCAGCAACCGTTTTTGCTCGATCAGGCTTGTCACCGGACAATAATACAACAGCAAGTCCCATCAATTTAAGATCCGCAACTGCCTCTGCGCTATCTTCCTTGATCTCGTCACCGACTACAACGCCATTCTCGTCAACCGCGCCACGCGTGACCGTGCCGGTTTTGTCCAGCACAACGATGTCCGCTTTGCCCACCTGCTCCAGTGATACCGCCGTCTTGAACAGGATGCCGTGCTTGGCTCCGACTCCATTACCAACCATAATCGCAACCGGTGTCGCAAGTCCCAGTGCACAAGGACAGCTTATTACCAGTACCGAGATTGCGCGCGCAAGAGCCCAGTCTAATGCCGCACCCTTCATCAGCCATATCGCCAGAGTAACTACCGCAATTCCAATCACCGCCGGGACAAAAACTCCCGATACCTTATCTGCGATCTTAGCGATTGGGGCCTTGGTTGCCGCCGCGTCGTTAACCATGCGAATAATCTGTGAGAATGTTGTGTCCTCACCGACTCTCGTTGCCTCACAACGAATGAATCCTGACTGGTTAATCGTTGCCGCCGAAACAATCGATCCGGCTTCTTTATCTACCAGAATGCTCTCGCCGGTAAGTGCGGATTCATCAACCTTAGTCTTACCTTCAAGTACAATTCCATCAACAGGAATGCTGTTGCCGGGTCTGACAATGAATATGTCGCCCTTGACAACATCAGCTATATCAATGTTGACTTCTTTACCATCTCTAATTACAGTTGCCTGCTGAGGCGCCATCCTCATCAGTGACTTGAGTGCATCGGTAGTCTTACCCTTGCTCCTAGCCTCCAGCATTTTGCCTACAGTAATAAGCGCAAGTATCATTGCCGCTGAATGAAAGTACAGATCCCCGGCACCGCTGATCAGTGCATATACGCTCCACAGGAAAGAAGTTCCGGAACCCAGAGCTACCAGCGTGTCCATATTGGCAGCACCATGCATCACACTCTTGAATCCGGAAATAAAGAATTTCCTGTTTATTAGCATAACAACAAGAGCCAGTCCCATCTGAGCCCAGCCATTATGTACCAGCATTAACGCTATGAGGAACGCGAGACTCGCTATAAGTCTCCTGCGCAAAACCGGCGTTTCTCGGTCGGCTAGCGCGTCCTCATCGTCTGATTCTTCTTTAATTGTTGCGCCATATCCTGCGTCTTCAACGGCACGAATAATATCCGCACTTGAGGCACTGCCTTCAACGCCCATGCTGTTGGTCAGAAGGCTTACCGCACACACGTCCACTCCCGGAACCTGTGATACAGCCTTCTCAACGCGAGCCTGACAAGCCGCGCAGGACATTCCTGTTACTTTGTACTGTTGCACAACTAACTCCTTCTATACTCTTTCAAACAAAATATCGACAATTCCGCCGCACAGCATACCGCTGTTCACAGCTGTAATCTTGCCTTCTCCAACCTTTCTGACTGCCGTCTTGAACGAATCATCCTCAAGGAATTTCTGTGCGAATTTAATCGTCTCAGCCTCTGCAAGTCCGCCACCAATTGTGCCAATCTTCTCTCCACCGGCCTTGACAACCATCTTAGTTCCCGGTTCTCTTGGTGACGCCTCATACTTTCTTACAAGTGTGCACAGAACTGCCGGTTCCTTGTCATCTATTATCGCACTGAACTGTTCGTCTGTAAACGCTTTACTATGATCCTTGCCCTCATTCTTGCACTTAATAATCTCGCCAATGATAGCAATTCCAATCTCCTCAGGCGTCTGCGCTGCAATATCCAGACCGATCGGTGTATGCAGCCTGTCAAACAGAGTAAGATCAAAACCCTTCTCATCAAGCCTGCCCTTAATTGCATTAACCTTCTTAGGCGATCCGAGCATTCCGATGTAAGCAGCATCCAGCGGCAACAGTTTTTCAAGATTGGCTTCGTCAAGTGCGTGAGCTCTCATCATTGTAACGATAAAAGTATTCTCGCCGGCTTCGAGATCCTCGAGATTCTTCGCAACCTCGCCGCGAATCACTTTATCAGCACCCGCTTCTTCGGCCAGGTCCGCAAACTCATCTCTATCTTCATAACAAGTCACATTCATCTCAATCATCTTGCCAGCTTTGATACAAGCAAGGCCGACATGTCCGGCACCGCATACGATAAGATCCGGCACAGTCTCCACAACTTCGCAGTAAACTTCTTTACCGCCAAAACCGTAAATTCCCGTTTTGCGCACGTTTACGATTTCCGACTGGTGTTCTTTCATAAATTTGAGATTGCCCCCGCATACGGTAATTTCAGGGCCTGAGAACAGCGTCTTAGTCGAGATTCCGTCCTCAAGAATTGTCGCCATTACACTGTGCGAATACAGCTCAACATCTCTTATAACTTTGAATAAGTCTTTCATGTTAACTCCTATAAAGCGTGCGAGGCTAACGCCTCGCACTTAGAACTATTTCTTGATTTTGATTGACTTTACAGCAGAGAATGCACCATAAGCTTTCTTGCCGTTAATATTCTTGTACGCCCTAACCTTGTAGAAATAAGTCTTACCCTTCTTGAGAGACTTGTTAGTGAAAGTCTTCTTGCTTAAAGTTTTCACCAGCTTATATTTTCCATTGAATGAAGTTGCTCGATATACCTGATATCCCTTAGCAGGACCACTAACCTTCCAAGTCAGTTTGGCTGCAGTCTTTCCACTCTTGGCAACACTCAGCTTGGTAATCTCAGCAACCGACTCCCACGCAAGAACAGGGAATCCCTGATTAGCATTGTCTGTATCATCCAGATATGCGCTTCCAAGGGTTGCCGCATAAGTCTTCAGCATATCATCAGCTACAACTTCGCCGGCAATACCTGCAGAGCCGCCAACAGCAGCTACTGAACTTGTCGAGCAGAATGAATTTTCAATCTTATTGCAGTCAATTGATCCGCCAGCAACAATACCGCCGAATGTATGAGCCTTGTTTGCAGCGCCCTTGCTCATCTTTCCAATATTGTAGCAGTTCTCAACAGTTACGTTGTATGACTTAGTGCTACCGAGGTTGGCAATTCCGGCAACCTCCGCTGCATCATTGCTTGTGTTAGATACGATTGAACCTGCATTGTAGCAATTCTCAATTGTACCCTTACTCATATTACCAGCGATTCCGGCAACTGAGCATGTTGTACCATTGGCAGTAACTGTACCATTGTTAACGCAACCGGAACATGTTGTATTACCTTCACAGAATCCGATGATTCCACCAACGGAATACTTGTATGAGGACCCTCTCATTTCAGTTGTGATATCTCCATAGTTCTTGCAGTTAGAAACAGCTACTGTATATGATCCGCCATCACCGAGGATACCTCCAACCTTGTTGCTGATAGAAGTAATCTTACCATCGTTACGACATTTCTGAATCCTTATGCCTGATCCCTTAACTGTACCGACAATGCCGCCAACTCCGGATCCGTCACCATCGATTACACTTGTACTGGTGCAGTTGTATATGCTTGTTGAACCCTCAGCAATACCCGCAATGCCACCGGCATTAAACGCCAAGTTCATTACAACATCTGCACTGCAGTTCTCAATAGTAGTATCTGTTGCATCACCGACAATGCCGCCACCATTGGCACCATTCGAGAATGAACACTCCATTTTGGCATTGTCATCGTTGACATAGGATCCACATGTGACATTAACATTCTTAATAACAGCACCTTCAGTTACACCAAAGAGACCTGCATTGTCTCCCTCGCAGTAACCGAAAGCAAAGTTTCTGTTAATATTGCTTACTGTGTGACCCTGTCCATCGAATGTGCCCTCGAATGGATATCTATCTGTTCCAATTCCCGTCCAGTTTCTTTCAGAGCTGAAGGTGTCACCACTATTAGCTTTGGTATTCTTGAGACTGATATCTGCGCCCAGCTTGATAGTCTTTCCCTTAAAGGATTTGCCACTTTCAACGAGCTTGGCGAGTCCTGCCAACTGCTTTGCAGTAGTAATTGTGAATGTCTTCTTACTCTTCTTATACCACGACGTGCTGGCTACACTTGTCCATCTCTTGCCCTGCGTTCCCGGCTTGAAAGTTATTTCACAGATAGTTGTCTCGCCTGTAACCTTGTAAGTTTTATCAAGCTTGTCCTCGGACAACAATGAATTCTCAGTATAAACAGGATCAGCAAATTCACCTGTATATTCCAATGACTTAATATCCGGATGGAGGTTCTTGCCACTCTTCATGTGCGGCACAATTTTAATAATATCTCCCTCAACGAGTGTGTCTCCATTATGTAGAGTTGTCTTGCTCTTGGATCCGGTGTTAACATCGTAGGTCTTGGTAACAGTGATATAGTAATGCTCTCCGTCTTCCTTCTCAGGGAACGCTACTTTAACGCCTGTGTTTTCTACGAAAACGCCCTTGACCTTAACATTCTTGCCACATACCGTAACAAAAGATCCAGTCTTAGCTTCAATAGTCTTTCCATCAACCGTAAACTCATAATGACTAAGCTTGTATCCTTTATCCGGAGTCGCTGTAAGATCAACAATGCTTCCGAACGCCAATCCGCTGAGCTTGTCAGTCGTTGTAACCTTACCGTGCTGAGTTGAATCAATGCTTACACTTGCAGTACCGAACTTAGACGGATTGCTCTTGTACTCACTTGTCTGGAAGAATAGTACCGGATATCCTTTGTTAACATTGGCACTATCTGCCATAAACACAGCACCATTTCTGTTCAGCTTATCCAGTATCTCTGCAGACTTCAGATTGACGCCGCTTACTTCCTTAACCTTAGCTCTTCGATTAACATTGCTGGTACCTACGTTGTATCCTGTCTTTCCCTTTACTGTCTTGCTTGGTGAAAGGTAGTAACAATTCTCTACTTCATAACTTGCGAATGCCTGTCCATCAACACCTATTTCTTGTCCATCATATTTGAACTTACCTGAATCTTTAATAGCCACTTCGCCAATATTGTAGCAATTATAGATGCTTGCGCCTGCAGGGTTGCGGCCTTCGCTGCCTTCATATCCGTTACTTCCGCAAATTCCACCAAATTCCCAGTAACAGGAGTGTATGGTTCCTGCGTTGAAACAGTTACGAATAATCGTTTTACCCCATGCTGCTGCGACAATGCCGGCACAGCCTCTCATGTCTGTTGAATAAACACTTGCATAGTTTGCACAATTTTCAACAACAACTCCATAATTTGTTTCTCCGGTACGTCCTACGACACCTGCAGACATTCTCATTCCACGAACGCTGCCCTTTACAACAACATTTCTTGCCGTTGGGACCCACTCCTTGGCATAGTCCATATACGTATCCTTCGGATAACCATTCTTGTAGTCAACTCCACCACCGAGATATCCGATGAGTGCAATTTCCATCGCATAAGCAAATCCCTTAGTTGCGATTCTGTCGCACTTTATGGTTACAGTATGTCCCTGACCATCGAATACGCCCTGGAATCTTGTGTCAACCACGTGTGCCTTCTTGCCGTCCTTGGATGTAGGATTGAGTGCATACTTTCCTCCGATTGGGGTCCAGTTCACATCTCCCATATCCATATCTGCCGTCAGTCTTACAGTTCTGTACTTAAAGTCATTGAGCACATCATCTTCTGCCAGTTTCTTGTGCTTAACCTCAGGCAGTCTGTATACTGTATCTCTTACCTGACCACCCTGATTAGGAGTCAGAAGATCTGCGGTTGCTGCCTTGCAATTAATGTATTCGTGCTTATAGCTTCCACCTTTACCACTTCTGCCATCATTATCCTTAATCATGATTTCCTTGGTAACATTGGTATCTACTGCACCATTTACGATTGCTGCCAATCCGGCCAACTGTGCAGGTGTTGAAATATCAAATTCTGTTTTGTCAGGGTCGTACCAACTTACGTCAACCGCTCCATCCCATTTCTTCAGATTATAGAAATATGCGGTTAGTGTGCCACTTGCACCTGAAGGAAGATTGAAGCTATATCCACTACTTACATTTCCTTTATATTCAACATATTGCTCATTACTTCCTGATCCGACCTTAATTGCCGCCAGATCATAGCCACCTGCAGGCTTTGCAGTTCCGCTAGTTCCATTGAGTGAAATTGTGCCGTTCTTAATTGCAGAATCCACTACAACACCCGCCGACGAAAGCGGCTGAGCAACTGTATTTATTTCGTTTTTAATTAACAACTTGTTTTCTGCACCATCGTTATTTGCGATGGTGCTAAGCTCTGATTCTGCTAAAGCAGAGGCCTCGGTGTTAACCGAAACCTCTGCCTTGTTAGCCATAACAGAGCCATCATCTGTAGCCCATACCATTCCGGCTGGTGCCATACTTAATACCATTGCAAGTGATATAATGCTTACAATTGTTTTCTTCATGATGGACCTCCATCTTTCATTTTAATGATTATTTTTTAATCTTAATAGCCTTGGATGTTACTGCTGCGGACTTATTTCCGGAAGCAGAAACTCCCCAAACCTTAACTTTATATTTCTGTCCCTTAGTAAGCTTCTTTGTTGTGAATGACTTCTTAGTAAGACCGCTCTTAGTCTGAACGCACTTGCTGCCCTTGTAAACCTTTACAATGTACTTTTCATTGTTGCTTCCAGCCTTCCAAGTAACTTTCAGCTTCTTTCCCTTTACGTTAGTAGCTTTGAGGCTCTTAACCTTACCAGCCTTGACAACAAATGAACCCTCGCAACGAAGCTGCGAATAATTATCCATTGCAAACTTTCCATTGAAGTTATCTGACTTCATATTAATCTCACCGCCTGCCTTAACTGGATCTGCGTTCAGATTTCCTCCAACGAAGAGTTTAATATTATTGGTTGTGTCTTTATCGTTCTTCCATGCATCGCCCTTAAGTGCTGCCGTAGCTTCTTCATATGTATTGTAATAGCCGCTCTGCATAAGGGACAATACTGGTGTTACATCTTTTTTACCAATGCTTACTGCCTTGATTTCATTGGCACCCTCCAGCTTGTTAAAAGGTCCATATATCATATTTCCCTTGTCATCCTGTAATCCAAAGCATACAGTCGCAGACTTTAGAATCTTAACTGTAAGAGGGAACTTCTGCGCTGTTTCACCAGCTTCATCAGTCCACACCATAGTTGTATTATCATCAATGTCCTTCAGTGAGCTGATTCCAAGAGCCTCAATCAGGACATCTTCAAATTCTGGACCTACAGCAATTCTGTATCCCCATTCTGCGCCCTGCTTACCGGCATATGCGAAAATCTGAGGCTCTATTGAATGATTCTGCATCCATTCAACACTTACTTTCTTGCCTACGGCTTTACCGTTGAAATATACAGTAATACCATCTGATGCGCCTTCATCTGCGAATGCCATTGCAGGCATCATAACAGCAACCATCATGATTGCCATCAGAACGCACGCAAGTTTCTTCATAACTTTTGTCATGATATTCCTCCTTAATTAATTAAAAGTTTTAGTTTTATTTTATATAAGACTTAATCATCCGCAGTTCGCTGCGAACGTCTGTCTTTATATAACTTAGTCACCGAACATCATCTGTGTACCGTCCTGAGCGATGACATAATACTTGTCAGTGTCAGGATCATAGTAAACAGAACCCTGTTTCTCGAGATTTTCACTTGGAGTCTCGGCATTATCGATATCCTCCTCAGTGAAATCCGTTACGGCATCTTCTTTGCTGGCATTATCGTTAACCTGTCCGTTCTCGGCAATATTAAGATTCCAGCTGACAATGAGCGCCAGCATAATTCCAACTGCCAGAACCAGCATCGCATCAACAAGATTGGCGACGTGTGCCATCGGATTGATTTCTTCTCTGACCTGTTGCTGCCTCTGAGCTCCAAGCCTTCCACTTCCACTTCTTCTAAGCATGTTTCTTCTCTGCCTCCAGAACGCACTCCATCAGTGTTTCCAGTACCGACATGTAGTTGTTATACCATCTTGTACGAACGGTTGAAATAACCAGTGCTACTGCTGCCGCGATAAGTCCCATAATTGTTGTATCGAATGCAGTAAGAAGTGATGATGACAAAGTGATTGTGTCGCCCTGTCCCAATGCAATGATTCCAGGGCCGAGAGGAATCAGTGTTCCCAGAAGACCCAGCATTGGTCCGATCTTAGCAATCAAATCAGAAATCTTAACTCGTCTGTCATAGAAAGACTGCTCCTGCTGAATCAGTCTAACAGCCAGTGATTCTCTCATCAGCGGAGTAATATCCGGATGTGAAGTAAGTTCCTCAAGGGCCTCCTTCTGTCTTACGAGCAATTCACTATTCTTAATAACTTCAACCAGGCCTGCATTGTCCTTAGCCGAGTTAATGTCGTCAACAACCTTAGGCATACTTGCCTTAAGATACTTATGTTCTGTAACAAACTCTGAAATCAGCCATCCAATCAAGAATACTGAAACTGCAATCAATATCAGCAGTAAAATAATTACCGGAATTTCCATAGAGCTTGCAATTGCTCTCATTGCCTTACTAAATATGTTCATTGTTGTTTCCATTTAACTTACCCCACCTTTGTCTCTTATATCTGTATACACCGAACGCAGCTCCAGCTGCCGCAAGCGCTCCATTTATTCCAAACAGAGCGAACGCCATGCTGTTAATATCTTTCTTTACCTTGAGCTGTTCAGCATCATTATCCATTTCTTCCTGATGCGTATTCATCGAAGCCTCATCTGCATCGGCCTGTCTGTTCAATGCCAATTTGAGCCTCTGTGACGCTGCATCAGATAATATGAATGAGTTGGATTTGGCATCGATTTTAACTAATTCCTTCTTGGTATTGGCGCCCTTATCCTTGTCAGGATTGCCCTTACCACCGGTTCCACTACCTTCACCGTTGCCTTCGCCACCGCCCTGCTGGTCGCCGACCGTGACTGTGAATTCCTTGACTGCACCATTACTCTTAGCATAGACCTTGGCCGTTCCGTCCTTGTTAAACTGCAGATTGCCGTTGCTGTCTACACTAACGATGCTCTCATCACTCGTTGACCATGTGATACTCTTTTCTATCTTCTTCTCGAGCGCTGCATCAGCCGCCGCAGCTGACACCTTGAGTTGGTGGCTGCTTCCGACTTTGGCATTGATGTTGGTCTCCTTGGATGTCAGCTTTGGAGTACCCGAAAACATAATGTATATCGTGTGAACCTGCTTGGCCGAATTGAAGGTCCTCTTCTCATCCGGCTTTGCCTGACCAAAATTCAATCTGAATCGGTTGGAAGTTCCGAGATTGTCCGTACCGCTTGCGTTCGACGTTCCTATCTCGTACCAGGTCCAATTCTCCTCGAGAGCCATCATAGCCGGCACCCTCTTCGCATTCTTCCAGGCTTTATCTTTGTTGATTACAACCTTTCTGCCATTAGTGCTTGAAGCTCCGGTTGGTGCCATATCCAGATCCAGTCCTGATACTTCAACCTCTATATCCTGACCATCTTCATCCTGATTGTCCTGGTCATCCTGCTTCGGTTGTTCCTCTTGCTTGCCGGAGTCATCCTTCTTTTCGTCGCTCTTGTCGTCGCTCTTGTCGTCCTTATCCTTCTCATCAGCATACTCAAAACAAGCTGCCAGATTCTTGAAGTAATAACGCTTGGTTCCCAGTAACTGCTGCCATGTGAAGCTGGTGAAAGCTCCATTGCCCGAGTCTGCTGTCCAGAAGTCCATCTGTGCAATCGAACTCTGATCTATACCGGCTGCATCGATGATGTCCGTAAGCTGAACTCCGATAGATGAATCAATTGCTACTCTCTTGCCTCCGTCCCAGTAAGTATAGTCACGCTTGATGGTGCCCATATTGTACAGATCCGAAGCCTTGAAAACCTTCTTCTCAACGTAATCTGAGGTTGGCCAACCGAAATATCCTATCTTGATTGTCAGTTTGTCCACAGCATTGGCATTAACACTCTGTATGCCCACACTGAAGGTCAGAACCAGACTAAGAATAATTATTAATATTTTCTTCAAACTGCCTTTAATTCGCATTCGTCCCTTCACTATTCTATCTTCCTGCTGAATTCTTCAGGAATTTGTCTACCTCATTGTCTGATAAATCATAGTGCCAGAAGAGCTTGTAGTATTCCTTGGCATCCTTATAAATATCTCCATCATAGAGATCTGGATATACAACGCTCATTAGCCAGCGTGCACCCAGTACCTGGTTTACGCATGGAGGGGCTGACATCCAGCTATATGGATCACACGGAATCTCATAGTACTTTCCTTCCTTAACGGCACGGAGTTCGCACCACTGTGAGTCCTTGTTGCTCATAGTATCGAAAGGTCCACCCTGTGCAACAATAATCACATCAGGATCGACATTGTATACCTGCTCGAAATCGAGCGGATTTCCGCCGTCTCTTCCGTTAACCTCTTCATCATCGACCTGAACAGCGTTCTTCGCACCAATGAATGGGATAACAGCAGCCTGCACGCTTCCCTCGATATTACAATTCAAACCTGTTGAGCTGACTCCAAAGAGAATTGATTTAACATCCTTGTTGCTCAGCTTTCCTTTGATTTTCTCGGCTCTTGCTATAGTCTCCTCGCAGTACTTTGCGAGTTCCTCTGCTTCTTTCTCCTTGCCCAGGATTTTGCCGAGCTTTCTGTACGCTTCAGGATATGTCTCCAAGCTTGCCTCGACATAAATAGTCGCTATGCCTGTCTCTTTCTGGATGGTATCCATATCCTCGTTACCCTCTTCCTGAATCTCACCGACGTCTATGATAATCTCAGTATCCGTCTGCATGAGATTCTCGAGGTTCAGGCTCATCTTCTTACCATAGAACTGTCCGAGTGTAGGCAGATCAATATAGTAATCCGGGAAATATTTTGCCTTGGCCATTGATGGCGCCTCTGCAAGGCCAACCATCATCTCCGGTGCCAAAGTTACAAGTATCATCTGTGCGTTAGGTCCCGAAGCCACAATCTTGCTGATGTCCTTGCGGAGTTCAACCTCTCTGCCGTAATCATCAGTATATGTGTATGTCTCAACCCCTTCAGGATAAGTTACATCACTGCCGCTGCATCCCGTCAAACTCATTGAGGTGACAATCATCACCAGTATTAATAACAGCGAGTATAATCTCTTCATTTACATATCCTTTAATTCGAAGAACCTCACCTTGTGATCTTCGCTCTCTATCATCTCAACGTCGATATTGTACATATCGCGTATCAGCTGCTCATCCATTACAGCTTCAGGCTTGCCCTCTCTATGAACCACTCCGTCCTTGATACAGATAATCCTGTCTGCAAATACATAGGTCTGCTCGGGATTGTGAGTGCTCTGAATAATGGTGTATCCCTCCGATACCAGCTGTCTCAACTGTTTCTGCACTCTCATCTGATTGCCATAGTCAAGGCTCGATGTCGGCTCGTCCATTACGAGTATCTTGGCACCCTGCGCAAGTGCTCTTGCAATCAACACCATCTGCTGCTCACCACCAGATATCTTTGTATAATCGCGATTCGAGAGGTGCTCGATTCCCATTTTGGTGAGAGCCTCTGTCGCAACGCGGCGCTCATCGGCACCCGGACTTCCAACTCCATTCAACTGAGAAGTGGTACCCATCAGAACCATATCCATTACGTTGTAGGCAAAAGCAGGCTTGGTTGCCTGCGGTATATATGCGACATGCATCGCTTTCTCGCGCGGCTTCATAGTTGACATATCGATGCCATCAATTTCGATATTGCCGCTATATCCTTTGAGGAGTCCGAGCATGCACTTGAAGAGTGTGCTCTTGCCGGCTCCGTTGTGTCCGAGGATGCAAAGCAACTCACCGGGATGGGCATCGAAGGAGATTCCTTTGAGAACCTCATGATTGCCATACGAGAATTTAAGATTCTTAACACTTATCATGCGGACTCGCCTCCCTTCGTTATCAGATATATGAAGAAAGGTGCTCCGATAATTGCTGTCAGAATTCCGATTGGAATCTCAACAGCGAATAGATTTCTTGAAATATTGTCTACCATCAGCAGGAAGAATGCTCCTGTAAAGATTGATGCAGGCAGTAAATATCTATAGTTGTTGCCGACTATTTTCCTGCAGAAATGCGGCACAACAAGTCCTACCCAGCCAATCATTCCGCTGACAGATACTGCCGCTGCTGTAACCAGAGTCGCACATACCAGTGATACCAGTCTTACTCTGGATACGTGTATTCCCATTGTTGTTGCTTCCTGCTCACCAACTGTGAGAACGTTGATTTTCCATCTCAGTAGCACAAGAGGGATAATTCCTATGAGAATAACAACGCCTGAGAATAGGACATCATTCATAGTGATTCCGGTCAGGCTTCCCATCAGCCAATAAGTAATTTCAGGAAGCTCATTGGTCTGATCCGCTACAAGCTTGATGAAACTCGTTCCTGCCTGCGCTAGAGCACTGACCATAAGGCCTGCCAGAACAAGGCCAACTGTCTTGTTGCCTCTTGTTCTGTTGCCGATGATGTATACCAGCCAGATAGTTGCCAGGCTGAAGATGAATGCCATAACGGTTATCATCCAGTCACCCATTCCCATAATGATTGCAAAAGCTGCTCCCAGCGCTGCTCCACTGGATGCGCCAAGGAAATCAGGTGCAGCCATAGGGTTCTCAAACACTCCCTGATATACACAGCCAGCTGTTGAAAGGGCTGTTCCAACGAGACATGCAACCAGGATTCTTGGAAGTCTTACTGTCAGGAAGATATGTTCCTGCTGACTTGTCCAAAAAGGCTTAATGTCTGTGAACTGACTGATAATAATTCCACCAAGTTCCTTAACTGTAATGTCAAACTGTCCCAGGAAGAAGGATACAATAACACCGGCAACCACCATGATTGCCATAACTATTACCGTTACTCTCTTCTTCGCGTCAGTCACTTGTTAATCCTGCTCCTTCTTATCAAAATATCTATACAGAACTTTGGTGAATGGCGGGATATTGGTTTCTCTCGCCGCTTCCCATCTCTGTACTTCGTAATCCTTCTCTGCCGCGATGCATTCATTAGCCTGAATTATCAGGTCCTCACCGCTAGTCTTAATTCCTGTTCTTGCCGTGAACATCTGAGCCAGCTTCTCGAAGGTCTCGTCATCGTCCAGAAGTGCGAACGATGTGAAGATGCAGAATCCCAGATTTTCAAGCACGAATATCTGTGCATACAGGAGGTCGATTGCAGTCATTCCCCTAAGTCTTGGATATCTGCTATCGATCATAATGTCGAAGAGCTTCTCATCCTGAATTGCCCTTCTGTCCATCAGCGCCTCAATACCGGTATCAGCATAGAGCTTTCCAATGCCATAGGTTCTTGATGCAATAATTCGACCAATCGCCGTGCCGCGCTCGATCTCATCCAGCCACTCGAGAAGATGTGCCTCGCCATGCTCAATACCATTCGCTTCAGCGAAAGCTTTGGCTGCCGTAACATATTCAACACTCACAAGACTCATCTCGGTTGCTCTAATCTGAATCTCTCTCGACATCTCATAGTCCTCGATGTCAAAGCAGTTCTTCACCGCTGCCTCGACCTCGACTTGCGACGGGCTTTCGTATCTCTTACCATCGCTGCTCGAATGTCTGTTAAGACAACCAATTACACACATTGGCGCACAAGTCTTATTGTTCTTTCTATTGTCACAGTCATCGCAGTGCTGCTCCGGCTGTTTATCCGTGAATTTATCGGATTCAAGAGACTTCTTGCGGTCCATCTCAGAAAGCTCCTTGAGACTGGCTTTGCTCTTCAGAATCTTCATAATTGTGATGGATCCGTATGTTGGTAGCGCTCCACCGCAAACCTCATCGTTAATAATCTTCTGTGTGAGTTCCTTTCCAATTGTCCAGAACTCGTCAGGATTCTTGTTATCTCTACCAAAATAATCCTTGCTGTCGATAACAAGTGCTCTAAGATTCTTAGCACCGAATACATCCCCGAATCCGCTTCTCGGGCTATGGTATTCAGGAATTCCATGCGGGTATGTCAGGAACATCGAAGAAAGTGACATTCTCATATCTCCGCATTTACCTGTTCCTACAATACCGATATCATCGTTGTAGCAAGCCTTGAGTCCATGAACGATATCCTTGACGCTTGCTCCATTAAGTTCCGGCTTAACTGTGAACTCTACGCCCTGACTGTCTATACGAATAACGCTGCCCTTCTCTTCAGCAATACCGGTAATTACAATTGCCGCAATTCCGAGGCTGCCGATTTTCTGTGGAAGGTTTCCTGTTGTATTGCATATCTGAATGCCTTTACCTCTGTCCTCAGCTGTAGCAACGAACATACGAACAGCGCTCGGCGCCTTGTTGCCTGCAAAGAATCCCGGAGCAATGATTATTGCATTATCCGCGTCATATCTTCCGGCATTATCCGGAACATATTTCCTGAGCAAATCAAGCACCAAGCCTCTGCCATACACATGAGATTCGTCATATGAGTATGGGATTTCTTCACAAGTCTTATTTGAAAGATTAATTATCAGTATTCTTTCAGACATTTTCAGTGATTTTTCAGTAGTTTTTCGCCGTTAATTAAATAATAAAAAAATGGCACTGTTTTCAAGACGTACGCATAACACGCCATTTCACAGTACCATTCTATTGTTACGTTATTTATTTGTCTAATTGATGCTGTATATTTGACCTATTGGCACTATAGAACAAATCTATAACTTTACTTTCTTCTATTGAAGCAGATTATAGCAACCGCATCGGCAATAACACATACAATCCACGAAGCAGATTCTGCAATCGGCAGTATAGTCGCACCTATACTGAGATATCCAAGATATGCAATCGCAACTCTACATGCCAGACTGCCAATCGAAGCAAATGCTGTTATTGCAGTATGTTTAGCACCATTAAGAAATCCATTGAGTGCGAACTGCAATCCGAAAATCCAGTAGAAAGGCATGCATACTTTAATGTATTTGTAGCCATATAAAGCTGCCTCGCTACCAAGTCCGAAAAGCCCCATAAGAGAATATCCACACAGCCATAATACTATGCCCATTACAATGCTGATTGAAATAGACATGGCAATCGAAATCTCAAGTGTTTTTCTGACACGTTCATCCTTGGCCGCGCCCATATTCTGTCCGGTGAAAACTGCCGTTGCCTGGCCAAGACACATTAGCGGTATTACCAGAATTGCATCGACCTTGAACGCAACTGTAACACCAATTACAACGCTTGCTCCAAGCAGATTGGTAACATTTTGAAGCAGAACATTTCCGCCTGATGTTGCCAGCGACTGAATGATCTGAGGAGCTCCCAGTCTGACACATTCGCCGAGCATCGAGTGCGTTGTGTGCTCCGGATCAAGTGTGTATGTTCTACGTCTCTGTTCTAATTTGATATACAGATATACCGCAGATAAAATCTGTGCTGTAACCGTTGCGACTGCCGCACCTACAATGCCCCATCTGAATACAATGACGAATAGCAGGTCAAGTCCTATATTCACGCAGCTCGAGACGGCGATTCCGCCGAGTGGTCTCTTGCTGTCTCCCATTCCCCTAAGAGCGCCGGATTGCAATGCATACAACGAAGTAAACGGAACTCCAATAAAGACTATTCTAAGATAGGTCGTCGCCCCTGCCATAAGGCTGTCAGGCGTATTGATCAGCGATAGTATCCATGGTGCGCCAATGAAAGCAAGCGCTGTTATTGCAAGTGACATAACAGCAATAATCCTGTACATGTCATCAATCAGCTTATCAAGTTCGTTGTACCTCTTGGCACCGAACAGATGAGATATGCATATGGAACAACCACCTGCAATGGCAATCTGGACAAGCGTGCACAAATCAATAATCGGGCCAACCGTGTTTACCGAGCCAATCGCCTCTTCATTGACTGCATTTCCCAGAATAAGTCCATCTGCTATTACATAGGATTGCATCAGGCAGCTTGCCGCCATCAGCGGAAGCGCAAACATAACAAAAGCGGGAAGAATCTTCCCGTCTGTTATGCTGTATTTCTTATTCCTAATATCTTTTTTGTCCATCTATTGCATTGGGCAAGCCTTGGATTCTTCCCCGCTATCTCTGCGCTCGGCACGAACAAGTACCATTTCAGCAGTGATACTGATAGCTATTTCTTCAGGTGTTACAGCCTTAATGTTTAATCCAATCGGTGTATGAACGCCGGAAATTGTCTCTTCATCAATACCGGCCGCACGAAGTCTCTCATTAACAGATGCTGTCTTCTTGGCCGATCCGATAACTCCAACATAAGCAGTCTCGGTTCTCAGAACCTGCTCCTCTACATCAAAATCATGCGCGTGACCATTGGTCATAACAACTACATAGTCGTCTTCTGATATGTCTATATAATCATTCAGCTTAGAGTAGTCACCTACAATTCTTCTCTCTGCCATAGGGAACCGCTCCTCAGTCACGAACTCCTCGCGGATATCCATAACCCAGATTCGAAATCCTACACTTGCGAGAACAGGCGCAAGTGCTTTGGCCACATGACCGCCACCGCAAAGCAGTACCCTCTCTCCGATCGCTAGCGACATTGCGAAGATACCATCTCCCTCCGGACGCTCATTCTCAAGGCTCGGCATCGAACCATCCAGATGAAGAACCAACCAGCCGGCCTGCTTGTCCGCAATTCTTGTTGTAATCTGACGCGCAAGCTCAAGCCATCTGGCATCCGATGAATCTATATACTGAAAGAGAACCTTGACGTCACCGCCGCATTCCATTCCGATATCTTCATTAACACCTTTGCGCAGTTCATACAGATGTAGCTCCGATTTCTTCTCAGCTATCAGTTTAATCGCGTACTGTTCAGCCGTCTTCTCAACCGATCCGCCACCAATAGTTCCGCAGAGCTGACCCTCAGGGCAAACCAGCATCTGAGATCCGTTTCCTCTTGGACTGGATCCTGCCTGCTCAACTATTGTGACCAGCATCAAATCGATATTCTTTTCCATTAAATATGGGATTTTGGAAAAAACAGTTCTCATATATTCTATCTCCTATATCATTTCATCTCCAAGAATCTCTCGGAGAGATTTCTCAATTGCATAACTGCGCTCAAGCTGAGCCTGAAACGCTGCCTCAGCCTCCTGACCATGAATCTTATGACGGCTGTCCGCAAAGCGCTTCTCAATTGTTACGAGCTTGTCCTCCTGAACGCGCTTGTCTACATAATATAATATGTCAGCTTCCGTCAGAGGATCGTCGCCGCCGCTTGGTCTTCCATTAACAGACAAGGCCTCGTGATGATTCGCTATCAGAGACGCAAGTTCTGCATAGCCTTCACTTCTTATATATTTTGCTCCCGCATATGCATGCTTGTAATCAAGTCTTCTTATATCATGCAGAACAGCTGCCTTGTGAAGCAGTTCTCTGTTGAAATGCATATCGTGTGACTCAAGTCTATCAAGCAGCACATCCTGATAATCGGCCACCGCATTCATATGCTTTATTATATGTGCCGGAACATTATTTTGCTCATAGAAATAGCCTATAGCATAGTTATCCAGATGTGAAAGCGGCTTGTATCCAAGTAGCTCTATCTCCAATTTGTCATTTAGAATTGTAATTCCTGCGTACGGCTGTGGAATTGCAAAGAGACTATCAGGCCCATGGTATTCATAGAGGTCGGCTCTCTCTTCCAGTGGCAATTCCATCAGGAAGCCTCTGAATACACCGGCATGTGCCACCACGATAATATCACCTGCTATTTCGTCTGCGAGCTCTGCCAACGCCTTCCCAAATCTTCGGCCTGCATTTACAAAGTTCTCGCCGCCGGGTATTTCATAAGTTGAAAACGCCTTTCCTCGAGCCTCGAATTCCTCGGGATACTGTTTCCTGATATCATCGAAGGTCATATTCTCCCAATGACCGCAACTGATTTCCCTAATATTTTCACAGATACGAATGTCTTCTCCCTTGCGCCCAAACTCTGCAGAAATAATTCCTGCGGTTTCAACGCATCTTGTCAACGGGCTTGATACAATTGTCGCTCTGTCGTAACCATTCTCGCGTAACCAGCTGGCAGTTTTGGCAGCCTCCAAGCGACCATAATCTGTCAGCGGATAATCGGTATCGCTAACGCAGCGTAACGGTCCGTCAGGCTTGGCCAGCTCACCATGGCGTATCAGTATTATTTTTCTTGATTCCTTATTCTTCATGCCATCAATATACACTGATTCACAAGTTATTGCAAAAGCAAGCTCCTATGGAGTATTATTAGTGTGTATAGATGTGTTTGGAAGGAAAAATATGTCGAAAGAAAGTTGTGAAGTAAAGTTAATAGATCCGAGCAAGCCAATTCGTCTCACCGAGATGACTACGGCGGGCGGATGAGGAGCCAAAATAGGGCCGGGTGTCCTATCGGAAATTCTCTCCGGACTGCCTAAGATCGCGGACGAGCGAATCCTGGTTGGTTTTGAGAGCAGCGATGATGCGTGCGTTTACAAAGTAAGCGACGATGTCGCTATGATTAATACTATTGATTTTTTCCCACCAATCGTGGATGATCCATATACATTCGGACAGATTGCGGCAGCGAACTCGCTGAGCGATGTCTACGCTATGGGCGGTGAGCCAAAACTCGCTATGAACCTCTTGTGCTTCCCAAACTGCTTGCCACTTGATGCGGTCAAAGCAATCCTTGAGGGCGGCAACGACAAGGTTAACGAGTGTGGCGCGACCATCGTGGGTGGTCACAGTATCGAAGACAACGAGCCAAAATACGGCCTGTCTGTAACTGGTTTCGCACATCCTCGTGATATTCTGTCGAACAGTGCCAATGCGGGCAACCTGCTCGTGATTACCAAGAAGATTGGTACCGGTATTCTGTCGACAGCTGCCAAGGGCGGTCTGCTTGCTGAAGACGATGTTAAGGCTATGGAGCAGAACATGGCAACGCTGAATAAGTATGGCTGGCTGGCGATGCAGAAAATTCGCAACGCCGGAGCCGTAATCGATGGATGTACTGATATTACTGGTTTTGGCCTACTCGGTCATGCGGGCGAAATGGCTAAGGCTGGCGATGTGACGCTGGAACTGTTCACTAGTAAGGTTCCGATGTTCGAAAAGGCACTGGAGATGGCTCAGCTGGGTATCATTCCTGCCGGTGCATACAGAAACCGCGAGTATATCGGTGATGATGTGCTGGAGTTCCTGAGCAAGGATCCTGAGAAGGACCACCTGCTGAGAGCTAGAATTGATTGTCTCTTCGATCCTCAGACTTCCGGCGGACTGCTGATTGCAATTGATGAGAAGCATGTGAAGGATCTGCAGGAAGCTCTCGGAGAACAGGGCTGCGAGACAGCAATCATCGGACAGTTTAAAGATAAGAAATCGAGCTTTATTGAGCTCCACGATTAAAGAAAAAAATGCACCTCTTAGCCCGTTCCTAACGGGTACATTAATCAAAAATGTACCCGTTAGGAACGGGCTAAAAGGTGCACTTTTATGGTAAAAAAAGCGGGACACTGCGGAGTGTCCCGCTTTTGACGTTTTTGACAGAAATGGACCGGCCCGGTTTTACATTACCACTTGTTTTCGACCTTCTCGGCGAATCCCATGAAGTCCTTGATTTCGATGACCGTGCCGTCCTCCAGAGTTGCCTTACCGGTGAATTTACCGAATACTTGGTGCTGGTCAGATTTGATGAGCTTGACGTCTGTGCATGATGCACGGTCGATGATTGGAACGAAATCCATCTCGAATTTGCCGTCATCGCTGGTGAAGGTCCATGGGGCGAGGTAATCCTCGGTGCCATTCTTCATTGGAATGTTGAAGTACACTTCGCTGAGTTTGTGCGATTTGCCCTTGTAGAAGAGCATGTTCTCTGTTGCTGCGGAGGTGTCGCCAAATCCATAGCCGATGTTGAAGCCAAAATCAGCCCCGTATACTCGTCCGGATGCCGAGCCCCAGTACCAAGTGTTATGGTAAGTCCACACTCCTCTTCCCCAGTCGAGCAGGCCCATCGAATCTTCCGGCTTGAAGTAGTATTTCTGGCCGCCCAGCTGAACGAATCCCTCAGCAGGCATGCAATTTATCTTCTGATTATAATAGAAGTGTCCAGGCTTGTTGAACGGAGTACAAATTACCATCGACTCCTCTGGTTCGGATTTCAGTGTAATATCTACAGTCAGGTCATGGTTGCCCTGGAACTTCTCGATATGTCCAGTCAGATGGCGCTGACCATTGCCTACCACGAACTTCAAGAAGTAATTCTTACCATAAATCTCAGACACTCCCTCATCTGACGACTCAGGAAGACCTGTTTTGCCCATAGTTAGCCAACGCATTGGACTCTTAGTAATTTCCCAAGGCTCACCGTCGAACATCAGGAACGAGAACGAGTCGAGTCCCATATATGAATTGTCGGCAATCGTCAGCGCGACGCCGTAATGATCATTACCTACATAATAGTAATCCCACTCCTTGAGACGCATCAGGCCGCCCTTGACGCGGGACTTGTCATAAACCGGCAGGAGTTTGCGTGCAAAACCGACCTGCGCAAGGTCGCCGTTCAGGTCGAGAAGAGGTCTGGCTTCGGTGATTTCGACGTTATTTCTCATAACAATTACCTCCTGTTTGAGTGCTATCGTTCGGATTTTTCAGGCAATTTCTTAGCCAATTCTTTACACTACATATTGTACTACATAACGTACACGACGGCAACAAATTGTAATTTCAAGGCTTTGCAAAAATTGTTTTTTTGATATCAAAAAAAGTCTATTTTTTTCTTGTAATTTGTATCTCATATTGCTATATTTAGCGGGATAGGAAATTTTCGAATTAGCTAAACAATCTTATTAAGGAGGAGGAAAACAGGATGTCAGCACCAAGAAGAATCATCCAAGTAGAGGAAAGAGTACCTCTTAGTCAGGGTATTCCACTTTCCATTCAGCACACATTCGCAATGTTCAGTGCTTCAGTATTAGTTCCATATATTTTAGGGATAAGTCCTTCCATTGCATTATTGATGAACGGCATTGGAACACTTATCTTTATTTTTATTACAAAGGGAAAAGCACCTGCTTATCTGGGCTCCTCCTTCGCATTTATCTCACCGGCTCTGCTGGTAATAGCCGATCCTAACCTCGGTTATCAGTATGCACTCGGTGGATTCGTAGTCGTAGGACTTCTGATGATGGCAATCGCTATCCTGATCAAGTTCGTAGGCACAGCGTGGATTGATGCAATCCTCCCACCTGCTGCTATGGGTCCTGTAGTTGCCCTGATCGGACTTGAGCTCGCTAGCAACGCTGCATCAACTGGTGGCGTTCTCGCTGGAGACGCTCCAATCGATCCTAAGGCTGTTATCGTATTCTGCGTAACACTCGGACTTGCAATCATCGGACAGATTCTCTACAGAGGATTTGCTAGTGCAATCGCAATTCTGATTTCAATCATTGTTGGTTACGTTCTTGCTCTGGCTATGGGTCTGGTTGACTTCTCAGCTGTAGGTTCTGCAAGCGTATTTGCACTCCCAGCATTCCAGACACCAAAGTTCAGCACTAAGGCTATTCTAACAATTATCCCTGCTATCCTGGTAGTTGTTAACGAGCACATCGGACATCAGGTAGTAACTTCCGAAGTAGTTGGAAGAGACCTCCTCAAGGAGCCAGGTCTAGACAAGTCAATGTTCTCAGACGGACTTTCAACAATGCTGTCAGGTTTCTGCGGTTCATGCCCAACAACAACTTACGGCGAGAACATCGGAGTTATGGCTATCACTAAGGTTTACAGTGTATGGGTAATCGGCGGAGCTGCTGCTTTCTCAATCGCACTTTCATTCATCGGTAAAGCTTCCGCACTGATCGAAACAATCCCTGGTCCTGTTATGGGCGGTGTTTCCTTCCTGCTCTACGGTATGATCGGAGCATCCGGAATCAGACTGATGGTTGACTCCAAGGTTGACTATGCAAAGCCACGTAACCTGGCACTGACTTCCGTAATCTTCGTAGTAGGACTTTCCGGAATTTCCATCCAGCTCGGCGAGGCTTGCACACTCACAGGAATGAGCCTGGCTGCAGTAACAGGAATGATCCTTGGTCTTCTGTTCTACATCCTTGACAAGCTCAAGCTGACTAACGATCACGACGATATCGAAGATATCATTGAGGCTGACGTATAAAGAAAATATATAAAAATGCAAAAAGGGGACAGCCCAGAACTGACGAAACGGTCAGTCGAGGGCTGTCCCCTTTTTACATTTGGACTGCGTTTAAACGCAGAGCATTCCTGTAACACTAAACTTCATTCGAACCTCCTTCATCAGGCCTGTCCCCAAGTTGCAATTCTGCAATTTAGGTCTGACCCGCTGTTGCAATTATGCCAACTATTACCAAAGTCAAGCAGGCATATTGCATTGGTGTAAGTTTCTCTTTCAATACTATTCTAGAGAGCAACAGCGATACAACGCATACCGACGAAATAATCGGTGCCGCGATTGCCCCGTTGCCACTCATCGCATACACATAGGTGAACTGTCCCGCCGTCTCGAGAACTCCGGCCAAAATCTTATCCTTCTGATCCGGCAGGCTTCCGAATTTCGCACCACGCAGTTTCATGAATATCATCAGCGCTACCGCACAAGCGAAGAAAGTTAGCTCATACGAAGTATTCGCAACTTCCTCAATTGTCGCCTCGGTAACTCCGGCCAGGGGACTTGTCTCAATATCCAGATAGAAGATATCCAGAAAACTTCCGAGAGCATCAAGAATCGCATAGCAGAATGGCATCGCAAAGGCGACAATCGCCATCTTCTTGCCTAGCTTCTTCTTTCTGTCCGTCGCTCCCCTGTTCTCAAGGAATCCAAGCCCCAGAATGCCAGCTGCTATCAATATAACCGCAACAACTGCAATCGCTGAAAACCTCTGTCCCATGAATACAACGCACAGCAGGAAGCAAATCGCTCCGGACGTATTCTCTACAGGGTCAGAAATTGATTCCTCAATAAATCTCATGCCGAAGAAGGACAGCGCCATCGACAGTACGTAACACATTGCGACCGGCAGATAGCGAATGAGGTTGACCGGGTCATAGCCTATGTCCTGAGTCAGCAATGTAAAAAAAGCGTGGACGCCCATAATGACACCCACGCATACGCACGTTTTGAGATGTGCAAATCTCTCGTCGGGTCTTGCGCCCTTCTTATAGAAGAGCTCCGCAACCCCCCATATTAGAGTTGTTATAATCGTAAATACAAACCACATTACTCGTATTGATCTTCAGGCTCCTTGTATTCTTCAAGGTCTGAAAGATAATCAGGTTCCTCTACGATGTAGTTCATCTGTCCTGTTCTGAACTCGTTAATAATCTCGTCAAAATCATGCTGGAGTGTTGCAACCGATACTTCATCGATTGGTTCCGGACTTGGCATTTCTTCGAAGAGATCCTCGAACGCAGGATCAACTTCAGCAACCTCTACTGCTTCTTCAACGCCTGGGTCGATCTCCTCTTCAGCAATATCCTCAAGCACTTCGAAGACATCCTCAGGAATCTCGCTCTCAAGTTCCTTAACCAGGTCCTCAATCTCGGATTCAGCAAGTTCAATTGTTGGTTCCTTTACTACGCTAGGAATCTCAATTGTTGGCTCCTCGATGATGTATTCAGTTTCTTCTTCTGGCAGTCCGAAGCGTTCTTCAACAACTGGTTCCTCAACAACAACTGGTTCTTCAGCAAGCGCCTCGAGTCCCATTGCGAGTTCCTCAGCTACAGGCTCTGCCTCGCTTACAACTTCACCGCTCTCGAGATTGATAACAGCAGGTGCAGGCATTGCTCCAGGTGCATCCGGAATATCCAGAGGTTCAGGTGCTTCTGCTGCTGTAATCTTATAGCTGAATACAGCTTCCTGCTTCATGCCACGGTTGATGATACGAATTCTATCAGCTTTGCCATCAACACTGTTAGCCTTAACAAGCAGATCAGCAGTCTCACCTGCTGCTACGTCAATGCTGGCAATCTGATCTCCACTTGGTGGCATATCCCAGTTGCTTGTCTCTGGGTTGTATGCTGTATGGAAGAATCTAATCTTTCCAACTGTTACCTCAAAATGATAATTGCAGTCAGCGTCTACGCTTGGCAACAGACACTCACTCTGCTTATCTCCAATCTGACCTCTCAGGTTAACTACAGCAGATGCCTTCTTATAAATAAGACCCTTATACTCACCTGCATTCAGCTTGTTCTCAGATACGATGAGAACGTTGCAGTATGCATTGTTGAGAACATAGTCTGTAGTTCTTCCTACCATGCTAAGCATGTCTGGCTGAGCAGACTTGGTCATTACGATATAGTCGGCATTGTACTCGCGAGCTGTCTTGACGATGCAAGGACCTGCTTTGCCAACATAACCCTTAGTAACAACCTGGTATCCATCCAGCACCTTAGCGATGAGTTCCAACTTCTGATCGATTACTGCCTGAGCTGCAGCCTCATCATCTCTGGTAGCAGAAATAGCCAGACTCTCATCTACCATTACGATGATGATCTCTGCCTGGGTTGGTGAGAAATGCTTCTTGACATACTGTAATGCCAGCAGACTTCTCTCTGTCTCAACGAGAGGTAATACGATTTTTCTCATTTTGATCTCCAATCTGTTAAATAGTGTATCTATTGTACTACTATTTGATGAAATTATTCAACGTCATTAAGAAATTAACAATGCTTGCATACAGTACCAGATAATCATCATCATAGCTCATGATAATTTGTTGTCTGCACTGTCCAAGGTCCTCAAACTGAATGTTCGGGATACCTGCTACGATGGCCTTAAGCTCATCGTTTCTATAGATATAGTAATTACTCTTAACGTTGGCTCTCTGTACCGCCGCAAAACTAATTACTTTGAATTCTTCGTCATCTGTGTTGATCCTGAAAGCGTCGTGTCCGTCGATTGCCTTTCTAACAACAGTCGCGTACTGCTCGCCCTCATAGTACATATCGAATCCGTAGCTATCGATAACCTGATTCTTTCTATCGCACTTTCTTGGTACAACGTTCATCAGTTCTTCTTCGTCATCAGCGTCGAAAACCATCGCTCTGAAAGGCCTATACTCACCGATAACTCTCATGTAGCAATTGCCCTTCATGTCCTTAACGTAACGGTCCGAGCTGTTGCACTGGTACACCTTGTACTTGCCAGGCTTGCCGACCTTGTCGGTACTTCCTTGAGTCATCTTGGTAATCTCGCCTACCAGCCAATTCAGCATAACTACGCTCGCAATCTTGAATGACACGAACTCCGCGTATGCCTTCGGCGTAACCTTGGTCTCTGTCAGGTTGAGGCAGTGGTCAAAACGCTTATCATCTTCTGCGTCCAGCGTCCGAACATTCTCGAGTTTGTTGATATGCCTCATGTTGAACTCAGGCTTCTTCTTATCCATCGAGATGGTGATCATGTCGTTATACTGAGTAGGACCATAGATGATTGACTTTCCCGGAAAGCCTTCGTGCTCACCGAGCCATGCTTTGCCGAGAGGAGTATTTACTGTCTTGATCTTGTCGTAAACGTCTTCGATAGTCAGACCGTTGGTCTTGACAATCTTCTCGTAGAGACTACGCTGATTGGATTTGCCGGAACCTCTAACGAAGAGCATTACTGCTCCGATTCCAATCAGTGCTCCACCGACAATCATCTTGCCGATAACGAGCTCCATTACTCCGCAGAATCCGCAAAACCATCCTATTATTGTAAAGAATTTGTCTTGTTTCATGCTTCTTTCTTTCCGCTGAATTCGCTGACAGCAGTTGCTCCCAGAATGAGAACAGCTCCTATGAATACGAATATTGTAAGTTCTTCCTTGAGGAAGAGTGCAGATAACAGGCAGGCCTCGACTGGGTCGATGTAGCTCAGAATTCCAACGGTCTGAGCTGGCAGCTTGTTAACTGAGTCGAAATAGAATACGTATGCAATACCTGTGTGCAGCACTCCCAGAACGATGAGACAGATAATGCCAACGCTTGTCAGGCTGATTGCTGTCCATGCTCCGGTCGCTGATGTATATGGTATCATAATGATGGTTACAAGAGCCATCTGCATTACTGTGGTATCAACGGTTCCAATGTTCTTCATGTACTTGTTAATGAGAACAACAACTGCATAGAAGAATCCACCGGCAATGCCGAATAACGCTCCCTTCAGCTCTGCTAGGTCGAATCCCACCTGCAGAACACCGCTGACCAGCACCATTCCGCCAAAAGCCACGAGTACGCACAGCCACTTCTTAGCAGGCACCTTCTCCCTCAGGATTACGGCACTCATAATAATAAAGAATATCGGCTGCATATAGTAGCAGAGCGTTCCGGTCGCTACCGTCGTGTACTTGAACGCCTCGAACTGGCATACCCAGTTGACGCACATGCACGCCGCACTCAGTAGCAGCCATCCGAAGTTGCGTTTGACCGCTTCCTTGTCCAGGCTCTTACCGCTAAACTTCAGGTATATTGCCAAAATGAGCGCTCCTATGAACGCTCTTCCTAGGCAAATAATGCTCGACGGCATATTGATGAAACGCGATAACGTTCCAATCGTGCCGAAGAGCATCATCGTAATTATTAACTGTAGTCTGGCTGATTTGACCATCAAAAGCCTTTCCGGTTAATCGTTTTAACTAGTCGTTAGTATAGTTGTCGAAGTATCCCTGAATGAGAACTACTGGTGTTCCCTTGTCTCCTGAACCTGAAGTCAGGTCGCAAAGTGATCCAATCAGATCTGTCAGCTGACGAGGAGTTGTTCCCTCGGAAGCCATGTTACCAACGAGGTTGCTTTCCTTAGATTCGATAGCCTCAGAGATAGCCTTCTTCAGCTCGTCTCCCTTGAGGTCAGCATAATCATTGTCTGCAAGGTACTTGAGCTTTAATTCATTAGGTGTTCCCTTCAGTCCTGAAGTGTATGCTGGTGATACAACTGGGTCTGCAAGCTCCCAAATCTTACCCTGTGGATCCTTGAAAGCTCCATCTCCGTATACCATTACTTCAATGTTCTTTCCAGTCTTTTCTTTGAACTTAGCCTGCATGTCCTCAACGAGACCCTGGCAATCTCTTGGGAAGAGCTTGATAGTGTCTTCAGTTGCCTTGTTGGATCCGAGCAGACCATACTTCTCATTGAATCCGTTGCCGTCGATGCTAGTATTCAGAATCTCATCCATTCCGTATACGTTAGCGCCCTTAGCCTTGAGGATTCTCTTAGTTCTTGCTCTTGTATGAATATCGCAGTTGATTACGTTGTTAGTGTACTTCAGGATTTCTTCTGCGTGGTTAGCGAAGATAATCTCAGCCTCAGCTCCCATTTCCTTAATCAGGTCGCCATAGTACTTAACATAGTCAACGCCTGTGAACTCGTGCTTGTTCTCGCCGAACAGCTCTCTGTACTTTGCCTCAGTGAGTACGTCGCTGTATGGATTGATTCCAGCTTCATCAATCTGATCCATAGTCAGCAGTGCGTTACCAACCTCATCTGAAGGATAGCTCAGCATCAGGACAACCTTCTTAGCGCCCTTAGCCATTCCTCTCAGGCAGATAGCGAATCTGTTTCTGGACAGGATTGGCCAGATAACTCCGATTGTCTCTCCGCCTAGCTTATTCTTAACGTCCTTAGCGAGTGCATCAACAGTAGCATAGTTACCCTGACATCTAGCTACGATGGACTCAGTCATTGCAACAACATCTCTGTCGCGAAGTTCGAATCCCTCTGACTTAGCTGCAGCCAGCACTGTGTCAACTACGATTGAACCAATGTCGTCTCCCTCACGGAAGATAGGGCATCTGATTCCTCTTGAAATAGTTCCAACTAATCTCTCATTACTCATCTTTGAGCCTCCTGAATATATCTAACGCTTCCTTCCGAAAGCCATTAATTTGCCACTTATTTTTGACACTAAATTATATCATTTTATACTTCAATACACAATAAAAATGACGGTCATATTGACCGCCATTTCATTATTTACTTCAAGATTTCCTTCATCTCGGCGAGCATAGCCTGGCATCTTTCCTGTGCCTGGTCTGCGGTATCGCCCTTAGCCATTACGTAGCACTTAACTCTTGGCTCTGTGCCTGAAGGTCTAACGATTACTGTGCAACCGTCTGCCAGGTCGTATGAAAGAACGTTGCTCTTAGTGAAGCCTGGGATGTCGTCCATGTAGTCAATTGTATTAACTACATCTGAGCTAATCTTCTTGAGAGGATTTTCTCTCAGTTTAACCATTACGTTGGCCATCTTCTCCTGAGCATCGAATCCTTCGAACCAGAATGATTCAGTCTTCTCAACGAAGTATCCGTACTTTTTATAGAGTTCCTGCAGGCCTTCGTAAACAGTCATACCTTTGGACTTGTAGTAGCATCCTACTTCAGCCATCAGCATTGCTGCAACAACTGCGTCCTTATCTCTTGCATAAGTTCCAGCGAGGAAGCCAATTGCTTCTTCAAATCCGAAGAGGAATGAATAGTCTCCGCTCTCTTCGAATTCCTTGATTTTCTCACCGATGAACTTAAATCCAGTCAGTACGTGGAAGCACTTGATGCCGTTGGCTTCGCAGATAGCGTCTGCCATCGTAGTTGAAACGATGGATTTGCAGACCGCTGCGTCAGCCGGCAGTGTGCCCTGCTCCTTCTTAACGTTAATCAGGTAATCAAGCATCAAGCAAGCTTCCTGATTGCCGCTGAGAACGATGTAATCGTCTCCGTTCTTAACTACAGTACCGCAGCGGTCTGAGTCAGGGTCAGTTCCGATTACGAGCTCTGCGTTGTGCTTCTTAGCATATTCAATTGAGAGAGCGAATCCCTCTGTATTCTCTGGGTTAGGTGATTTAACTGTTGGAAAGTTGCCATCAGGAATCATCTGCTCATCAACAGGAATAATCTCGCTAATGCCAATTCTCTTCAGCACTTCCGGTACCAGCTTGTAACCAGCTCCGTGGAATGGTGAATAAACAATGGACATATCCTTGGCAGCAGCATCGATATACTTCTTGCCAACAGACTGCTCGATTACTTTGGCGAGGTACTTCTCGTCCATCTCAGCACCGAGCATCTCTACCAGGCCCTTAGCCTTGGCGTCCTCGAAGGATATTGTCTTAACGTCCTTGAAGATGTCGATGCGGTCGATTTCGGATGAGATACCGTCTGCTTTGTCAGGAGCTGTCTGTGCGCCATCAGCCCAGTAAACCTTGTATCCGTTGTATTCCTTGGCGTTGTGGCTTGCTGTTACGTTGATGCCGGCGATTGAACCAGTCTCTCTAACTGCGAATGACAGCTCCGGAGTTGGTCTAAGAGCATCGAACAGATGCACCTTGATATTGTTAGCAGCGAGTACGCAAGCTGCTTCCTGTGCGAACAGCGGGCTGTTGTTACGTGAATCGTATGCGATAGCAACGCCGTGTCCTTCCTTGGAATTGCCGCCCTCCTGTCCACCGTTCTGGATGATTACGTTGGCAAGCGCCTGAGTCGCATAACGAATTACATAAACGTTCATGTTGTTCAGACCAGCTGCCATGATTCCTCTCAGTCCGGCAGTTCCAAAAGTCAGCATCTGGGAAAATCTTCCTTCGATTTCCTTCTCGTCATTAGCGATTGCTGCGAGTTCCTTCTTGCTAGCTTCGTCAACGACTGGAGAATTCATCCAATATTCGTATTCCTCTCTGTAAGTTCTCATTTAACCAACCTCCTCAAACTGTGAGTTGTACAGATCTGCATAGAATCCATTCTTAGCGAGCAGTTCCTCGTGTGTGCCCTGCTCAACGATGTCTCCGTGATCCATTACCAGGATTAGATCTGCGTTTCTGATTGTTGATAATCTATGTGCGATGATAAAGCTAGTTCTACCCTTAGTCAGGTTGTCCATAGCTTTCTGAATTTCTTCCTCAGTTCTAGTATCTACCGACGATGTCGCTTCGTCAAGTATTAAGAGCTTCTTGTCTGCCAAAATCGCTCTCGCTATTGTGAGCAGCTGTCTCTGACCTTCCGAGATGTTGGTCGCCTCCTCGTTCAGTACCGTCTTGTAGCCCTGTGAGAGCGTACGGATGAAGTGGTGGGCTTTGGCAGCGCTAGCAGCCTCGATAATCTCATCATTATTGGCATTAGCCTTACCGAATCTCAGGTTAGAGTGGATAGTACCCTGGAACAGCCATGTGTCCTGAAGAACCATAGCATAATTCTCACGGTACTCTTTTCTCTTGTACTCTCTGATATCGTGACCATCGACCTTAATTGAGCCGCCGGTTACATCGTAGAATCTCATCAGCAGCTTAACCATAGTGGTTTTGCCGGCACCGGTAGGTCCAACGATGGCAATCTTCTGGCCAGGCTTAACCTTGGCACTGAAGTCGTGAATTACCAGCTCGTCCGGGTTGTAGCCGAATGAAACGTGATCGAATTCAACTTCGCCTGTGAGATTGTCTGCATCGAGTGCAGCCTCTATATCATCAGACTCCTCTGACTCGTTCAGGAACTCGAACACTCTCTCAGCAGCTGCTGCCATCGACTGTACCTGGTTCATAATCTGAGCGATTTCCTGTACAGGCTGACCCAGATTCTTAACGTACTGAATGAATGCCTGAATAGCACCAACTCCGATGGTTCCGGCTGCACAGAGGATTCCTCCAGCAACTGCAACTGCAACATATCCGAGGTTGGTAACAACTCTAAGGAGTGGTCTCATCAATCCTGACAGGAACTGTGATTTCCAAGCGGATTCATAGAGTTTCTCGTTGGCAGCGTCGAACTCTTCAGTGATTGCATCTTCTCTATTGAAAGCCTTGATAACAAGGTGACCGGAGAAGTTCTCTTCTACCTGGCTGTCGATAACACCGAGGTATTCCTGCTGAGCTTGGAAATGTTTCTGAGAAACCTTAATCAGCACTGCCATCAGGATTGCCGAAAGCGGAACAACTATTAGAGCAATCAGCGTCATTGTTACATTCATATAGAGCATAACGGCTACAATTCCGACTACGCTGATGACAGCCCAGATGAAGTTGGAAACACTCATATTCATACCCTGTCCGATAGTGTCGATATCGTTAGTGATACGTGACAGAATCTCACCGGTTGGCATCTTCTCGAAATAGCTGATAGGCATTCTGTTAATCTTCTCAGCTACATCTCTTCTCATCTTATAAATGACCTTCTGAGTGATATTGGTCATTATCCAAGCCTGTACGAACTGAGCAAGTGCTCCAATAGTGTACAGACCCATTGTAATTAACAGAACCTTGCCGATTGCACCAAAATCAAGGCCGCCTGTTCCGTGAATCTTAGCCATCAGGCCCTCTGCAATAAGAGTTGTACCTTGACCCATAACCATCGGTCCGAGCGTCTCGAATATAGTGGCGAGTGCGGCAAAAATAACCACAACAACGATGGCTATCTTGTAAATTCCAAGATAACTCAGCGTATCCTTGATCGCTTTGCCGAAGTTTTTAGCCTTCTCGCCCGGAGCTAAGGTTGAGCTCGGACCGCGGCCGCCCTTACGGCGCTTCTTGCGACCATATTCATCTACTGTTGGGTCTTTTCTCTGTTCTGCCATTAAGCGTTCTCTAATTCTTTCTGTGACAACTGTGACTCAGCAATCTCTCTGTAGATGTCACAGTTCTTCATAAGTTCGTGATGTGTACCCTTGCCGACGATGGCACCGTCTTCGAGTACGATGATTTGCTCGGCGTGGAGGATGGTTCCGACACGCTGTGCAACGATAATCTTAGCTGACTCCTTGGCATGGTCGGCAAGCGCTTTACGCAGCTTGATATCCGTCTTCATGTCGAGAGCCGAGAATGAATCGTCAAAAATTAGAATTGGCGGTTTCTTGATCAGAGCTCTTGCAATTGAAAGTCTCTGCTTCTGTCCGCCGGAAACATTGCTGCCTCCCTGAGCGATATAGCTCTCGTAGCCATCTTCCTTGTCGCCGATGAACTCTGCAGCCTGTGCGATAAGAGCCGCTTTGTGCATCTCGTTATGGCTGGCGTCAGGTCTACCGAACTTGATATTACTTTCAATATCTCCACTGAAGAGAATGCCCTTCTGTGGAATGAATCCAATCTTATCTCTAAGTGAATGCAGGCTGATGTCTCTGATATCTATTCCATCGATTGTAATGCTACCCTCAGTTACATCATAGAATCTTGGAATGAGGTTGATAACTGTGGACTTGCCGCAACCTGTCGAACCGATGATTGCTGTGGTTTCGCCCGGTTTAGCCTCAAAATCAATATCTGAGAGCACGCTTTCCTCTGCATCCGGATATGTGAATGAAACGTGGTTGAATTTAACAACGCCCTTAGTATCTTCAGGCAGATCAACTGCAGTTTCCTTGTTCTTAATGCTTGTCTCAGTCTCGATAACTTCGTAGATACGATCAGCAGCAACTCCCGCTCTTGGCAGGAAAATAAACATGCTGGAAATCATCAGGAATGAGAATACGATTTCCATAGAGTATGAAATGAATGCAGTCATTGCACCAACCTGGATAGTGCCCATATCGATACGGTGTGCAGCAACCCAAGTAATCCATACTGTCAGGCCATACATTACTATCATCATTACAGGTGACATCAGCGTCATTGTTCTATTAACAAATAGCTGGTTCCTGTATACGTTGTTGTTTGCTTTGTCGAATCTCTGCTCTTCGGTCTTCTCGCGGCCAAAAGCTCTGATTACCTGTATTCCGGTCAACATCTCACGGGAGACAGCGTTCAGTCCGTCGATTAGTGACTGCATAACCTTAAACTTAGGCATCGCGATAAAGAGCAGCAGTCCCATCAGCATCAAAATTGCGACAACTCCGATGATGATAATAAAGTTCATCTGTGCGTGTGCCTGATAAACTCTTATGATGGCCCATGTACATACACAAGGTGCGTATATCATCATTCTGAGCATCATCGTGCAAGTCATCTGAACCTGCTGAATATCGTTAGTTGCTCTAGTGATAAGAGATGAAGTCTGGAATTGTTCAATCTCCGCACTTGAGAATCCGATTACATTCTTGAAAAGCTTGCCACGCAGGTTCTTTCCGATACCGGCACCTACTCTTGCTGCCATGAATGAAATCAGTGCAACCAGTATCAGCGAAGCAAGTGCCATTGCCAGCATCAGTCCGCCGCACTTCCACATGTAATCATGCTGAAGTTTCTCGACATCTACGCCAGCCTCTTCATCACACTGCACCGCATAAGCAATACCCATTCCAACGAGCGTATCGTTATTACCGAGTATCTCAGCTGACTCAATACTAGCCTTGATTTCCTTAATATCCTCAGCCTTCATCGTTGCCTCGTTCTTCTCTACATATCTATCCAAAACTGCGGACAGATACGTCTCATCCATCTTGGCAACCGCATCCTTATCAAGCGTCTCGTCAAGGACATACTTATCCCCTGACTTCTTGTATGTACCTTTCAGCCCGTTCCTAACGGGTACATTTTCTATGTGCTCCAGCAGAGCATCAAGCTCATTCGCCGTTATCTCCGCTGGGATGATGTGCTCAACACCGTGGTTCTGAATGCCGACGTCGATGAGGTTCTGCGTGTACTGAGGCAAATTTAAGTCACAGAAAGCCTGTCCTATTGTAAGCAATAAGATAATAACCGCTATTTTCTTGTACGGTATCAGGTTTCTGAATAAGTTCTTCATCTATTCCTCTGAATATAATTTAGTTCTTGTATGGTCAATATTGCCGGCATTCTCAAGCGCAGCCGCCACATCCTCAATCGTGTAGCACACCTGGACCTTCTCCCAGTCCTCCTTCTTGTACAGCTCCTCCATCACCATAACTTCCATCATGCTGATGAACTTGTCGTAATAGCCGTCAATATTATAGATAATAATTGGTCTATCGATATCGCCAAAAAGTCCGAGTCTCTTCAGTGCCATGCACTCCGATATTTCGTCCAGTGTTCCCATTCCGCCAGGCAATGCAATGTATGCCTCTCCATATTCGATCATTCTCGAACGTCTTGCAGACATATTAGGAACAACTTCCAGCTGTGTGCACTCTTCAAGTATCTCTTCTGCCGTAATAAAAAAACCCGGTGTAATACCGATTACCTCTCCACCATTATCCAGAACAGATCTTGCTACTTCGCCCATCAAGCCGACACTTCCGCCACCATAAACAAGGCAGTGACCATTCTCTCCTATCCATCTGCCGAGCTCGTTGGCTTTGGTCCTAAAGTTAGGATTCTTGCCGTAATGTGCGCCCATATATACAGCTATATTCATGCTATTACCTCGCATTTATATTGTAGCACTATTATTTGATATTAGTGTGAATTATTGCACACGAAAAGGCGGCAAGGCATGCCGCCCAATTCATAAATCTTATTAAAATACTAAATGTATTACTCGATTGTAAGAATATCTACGAAACCAGTGATTTCGAAAACTTCCATAACCTCATCATTAACGCCTGTGAGCTTCATCTCGCCCTGCTTGGACATAGTCTTCTGAGCTCCAAGAACTACTCTCAGTCCTGCTGATGAAATGTACTCGAGCTTATTGAAATCGAGAACCAGCTCTTCAACGCCATCCAGTGAGCTCTTCAGCTCAGCTTCAAGATTAGGTGCTGTGGAAGTGTCCAGTCTACCTTCGAGTGCGATTACTAACTTGTTTCCATCAAGGTTCTTAATGATATCCATTTAGTGCCTCCCTAATAATAATTAACTACTTTGCTATTATATAATATTTTCTTTTATATTGCTACTAAAAACTTTGCTAATTTTATATCTCAAGAACAACGTCTAAAATGTTAGTTCCATTGACTCTTGTATACTTTACATCCTCTGCCATCTTCTTAACCATAAAGATTCCGAGACCACCAATTTTTCTCTCTTCTGCAGAAAGTGTAATGTCCGGATCTTCCTTGGCCAGAGGGTCATAAGCAATACCATTATCCTGATATGACATGATTACTTTTCCATCACCGTACTCTGCGGTAATAACAGAATGTGTCGCACCGCTATAGTTGATAATGTTCGAGTATATCTCGTCAACCATTACCATGATTTTGGTCGATGCTTTGAATGGAACATCGTAGTGCTCACAGAATGCATCGAAGAAATCTCTTACTTCGTCTGCTGATTCCGGAGTTGCGTCCAGAGCAATATAGCCAAGTCTATCTTCGTCGGTCTTTCTCTTGATACCCAGCATTGTGATATCGTCGAACTGAGGAGCTTCGCCTACGAACTCGTCCACTCTCTGCTTGATCAGCTTGCAAGTATATCTCATGTTCAGGTTACCTGACTCACGAACAGCTTCAAGCAGTCTATCATCGCCAAAGAGCTGGTTATGCGCATCTGTAGCCTCTGTTACACCGTCAGTATAAAGCGTCAGTGACTGTCCCTCAGCGAGATCAAATTCGAAGTCCTTATAATGGATTCCATCCATACCAGCCAGTACGAATCCCGGTCTACACTTTAAGAATTCAATAGTGCCGTCTTTCTGCTTGATGACAGGTGGATTGTGTCCTGCATTAGTATAAACTACATGACCCGTATTGACATCCATGATTCCCATCCAAGCTGTTACGAACATCTCTGCCGCATTGTCCTGACAGAGTCTCTCGTTAGCCTTAGTAAATGCAACACCTGGTGATGCACCCTGCTGAACGAAGCCCTTGATAACGCTCTTAGCTGTCATCATAAACATTGCTGCTGGAATACCCTTGCCGGATACGTCAGCAATCAGGAATACTACTCTGTCATCATCTAATTCGTAGAAGTCGTAGAAGTCGCCTCCAACTTCCTTGGCAGCCAGCATGTTTGCGTAAAGCTCGTATCTATTATCTTCTGGATACATTGTTGGCAGTGCTGAACGCTGAATGTTCTTAGCAACGGCCAGCTCTTCCTCAACTTTGGCTGCAGCCATATCAATGTAATCTTTAAGTGTATCTACTGTCTCATTGATATCATCCGACAAACTAGCAAACTCAGAACTTGTCCTTACCTTAACAACAGTATTGAGATTACCGCTAGAGATTTTTGCCAAATCTTCGTTAACCTTATCGAGGTTATTAACAATAACAATCCTGATAAGGATATATATCATCATAAATACTACGGCGAGGATTACTACCTCGAGCAGTGCTGTCAGCAGCGTTGTCAGATCCTTACTGAAGTCCGCCTCATTGCAAGGATACATTGCAACGATGATGTAATCGTTATATGTAAAGAATCCACTGTAATAGCTAATGTCATCATATGTTCTCTTACGGCATTCACCAGCACCCTGTTCCAGCAAGGAGTCGATTACATCAGAACAATCTCTTTCTTCTTCAAGAAGAGCGTCCTTAGTATATGCAACTGCATAGCCGTCTTTATTGAGAACTACCAGATATCCAGTAGCGCCAATATGCCAGCTGTAGATATCATCTGCAATAAATTCTTCAAAAGCTTCATTATCATTAGCATCAATACCAGATGCCTTAATATCTCCTCTTACATCTTCCAATGTAGTGTTAATGGAATCCCTTGCAGCCTTAATTGCAATTGTATCCTGTATGAAGTACTGCATAACATTAGTTGTAATGAATGCAAGTATTACCGCTATGAACAATCCAGCCTCGATATGCTGAGTAATTCGCTTCTCCTCATTGCGCGGATGGAGGTTTTCCTTAAATACCAAAGTAATGATGAATCCTGGAAGTGCAACTGCCAATCCTACGAGAGGAATCATTACTGGTGAGCACAGTGTTGTTACGGCGTGTGCCTGAACTGGATCATCTCCATTAGTGTAGTAAACGAGCAGCATGTGAACTACCTCAGTTACCACTCCAATCATGCCGCCATAGATGAATCCCGGCTTACGATTCTCAAGAATAAATTTCTTTACAAACGCACCAAACACACCTGCAAAGATTGTACCTAAAGTACATGCAAGTCTTGTATATGCTCCAGCGCCCCAATATACAGCGAACCATCTTTCAATACCGCCAATTAGTCCAGCAATAATTCCGGCATATGGACCAAAGAACAGAGCTGCACTAAGTGGTGCTGCATCTCTAATGTTCATTACAGCGCCGCTAATTGGAACACCAAATTCTGTTCCACAAACAGCCAATGCACCAAAAATCAGACCATAGGCAACTTGTTTAATCCAATAGTTCCTCTTGCTGATAGTCTTCCTGAGTTTTAATCTATCAAAGAAGTATAGTGCCGAGGTTGCTACTGCAAAAATAATTGCGATAGTAAGTAATCTTTCTACTCCTGTGGGCATATTTCTCCTCCCAAAATTCGAAAAATCTGTCTCAAAAACAGATACACAAATTATACTCCTTACTTCTATGATTTTCCAGCCAAAAAGGGTACAATAACCCTATGAAACCAAACAATACAGCTAATTCGAAACGCAAAGTAATGATTGGAATGAGCGGTGGTGTCGACTCCAGCGTCGCAGCATACCTGCTCAAAGAACAAGGCTACGACGTAGTCGGAGTTACTATGCGCTTGTGCGAAGGTTTTGTGCATTCCTATGATGCCGAGAATGTCCGCCTAGCTAGATCTGTTGCCGACAAACTGGGCATTGATTTTATGACGCTAAGCTACGAGGATGAATTCCGTGAATACGTGGTTAATCCATTCATCGAAACCTATGAAAAAGGCATGACGCCTAACCCATGCATCGAATGCAACCGCTGCATCAAATTCGATATGCTGATGAATGATAGCGATGAGGGTTACGAAAGTGATATGGCCAATGCACCTCTCGTTGCAACCGGTCACTATGCGATAATCGAGCATTCAGATGGTCGCTACAAATTGAAGAAATCAACTAATCTAGAGAAAGATCAGTCGTATTTCCTGTACACACTCAGTCAGGATACTCTGGCACGCGTCATCTTCCCTCTCGGAGATATGGATAAGACTACAGTTCGCGAAATTGCCGACGCTAACGGTCTCGTTAATGCCAAACGCAAAGACAGTCAAGACATCTGCTTCATTCCAGATGGCGACTATGCTGGATTCATCAAAGGCGTTACCGGTAAAGACTATCCTGCCGGTAATTTCGTAGATAAAGATGGAAACATCTTGGGACGCCACAAAGGAATCATTAATTATACACTCGGACAAAGAAAAGGTCTTGGCCTCGCGCTCAAGAAGCCTATGTATGTCTGGAAACTGGACATGGAGAAGAACGAAGTCATACTCGCTGATAACGAAGACCTCTTCACTACAGAGCTAACAGCCACGAATTTCAACTGGCTCTCCATCGCTAACCCAGGCACCGGCGACTCCTTCCGTGCGCTCGGCCGCATCCGCTACCGTCACAAGGAAGCCCCTTGCACCGTAACAGTTAACGACGACGGTAGCGTCAAAGTCGTCTTCGACGAGCCGCAGCGTGCAATCACCGCCGGCCAATCCCTCGTCCTCTACGACCTCGCCACCGACACCTACGTCCTCGGCGGTGGCACAATAATGTAATGCAACAGCGGGTCAGACCTAAATTGCAAGATTGCAACAACAGGTCTGACCCGAATTGCAGAATTGCAACAAAGGGACAGGCTTAACGCCTGTCCCTTTTCTATTGCTTATTAAAGATATCTAAATATCGCTGCGCCTTTGGTCTTGAGCCATTTGTTTGAATAAGCGTAAACGCCAAATAGTACGACTACCAGCACGAGTATAAAGATATGCGTTGGCATGAGATTCCTCGAGAAGAATCCGAGTACTGCGACTGCCATTCCGAATATCCATCCACCGAATAGCAGAAATGCTACCGGCGCGCCCCTCTTCACCGGTGTCTGTTCGCTGGTCCAGTCAAGGTTAGGGTGCTTGAGGTTCAGAACAGTACCGAGTGTTGCGCTGGTTCTTCCGAAGAAAGCTGCGAATACAGCCAATAGTACGGCATTGCTATCGTTAATGCCAAGTGCTATTGCGAGTGCAACAGCCAGAATTGTTCCGGGTATTGCCTGGAGATATACTCCGAACTGAATCTTTGCATTAAGAACAGCCAATGGATCAACCGGCATGGACTGTAGCATCCAGATGTGCTTGCCCTCGAGCGAAACGCTTGCTGCAGTGATAGTGCCAAGTGATTCCATCATACAGACAATAACGATTACAGCGAGTGGCAGCATCTGTTCCAATTCTGGAATCGCCTCAGCGAGAGGGCCGATTCTGTCAGCAAGTATATCTCCTTTGATAAAGAGGAATATTGATCCAGCTACCATGAAGATTACTCCAAGTCCTGAGTTCAGCATGCAAGTAACGCTGTTAACAAAATGAGTTGCCTCTTTCTTAAGGAGCGCCTTGTTTGCGGAAGTTGCCTTAATCTGCTTTTCCTTGAATTTAGCCTTGGTTCCAGACTTCTTGGTTGTTGACATCTTGATGTATGTCTTGCTTACCAAGAAGTAAGCGGCGGCCAGAATGGCGGCCGAGAATGCCGTGAACAGCAGGATTGCGGAGATGCTGCCGCAGGCTGCATGTCCGAGCTGATAGAACGGCCAGATTGATTCCTTTATAACTTCTCCTGCCCTACCCATGTTTTCTGACAATCTGTTCAGCAGAGCATTAGTCTTGAACTGCAGAACGTAGATGCCAATCAGGAAGAGCAAACATACAATAACTGTAACGATTTTCTGATTCTTAAACTTGGTTGCGAAGAAAGCAACCACCCATCCGAACAGGCAAGTTAACGCCAGTATCAGGAGGCCCTGAACGAAGAACATCAGCAGCTGTGATACGAACAATAGAGCTGTCATTTTGCCCTGAACAAATCCCACGAACATAGTTGGAAGCCAAGCCAGAGCAGCGTAAACCAGACCCATCACATAGACGCTTACCATTCTTGAGAGCACCAATGTGCCAGGTGGAATTGGCATAGACAGCAGCATCTCGTTGTCGTGTGCCATGAAGAGCTGAACATAGCTGAGAATTGCATTAAGAACCGATGCCATTACAACGCTCAGAATTCCCATTACAGCCCAAGCTATCCACTCCGAACCAGCAGGTGCCGCGCTCAAGAAGAGTGCAGCCATTCCGCCGAACGACAGTGCCAGTGCGAGAAATATGATGACATAGAGAATAATCATGCCGATGAGTGCACCACCAGTTCTCTTGCCACCGCCCTTCTTATCCCTAAAGTAGAGCGCTCCGACTTCCTGCAGATTTTTACGCAATAAAGTCTTAAGCATTTTGGTCATCCTCCAGTTCCAGGAATACCTGCTCGAGTGACTCGTCGCCCTTAACCTCTTCCATAGTTCCGCACTTAATCAGCTTGCCCTGCTTGATAATTGCAACCATATCGCAGAGTTTCTCAGCGACGTCGAGCACGTGAGTTGAGAAGAAAATTGCTGCACCGTTCTCGCACATCTCCTTCATTACACCCTTCAGTAAGAAGGTCGCCTTAGGATCGAGTCCCACAAAAGGCTCATCCATGATGATGAGCTTTGGGTTGTGCAGCAGTGCTCCGATGATGACGAGCTTCTGTTTCATACCGTGGGAATATGATGAAATTGGCTGTGCCAATTTCTCCCTTATCTCGAACATCTCAGCGCACTTGTTGATGCGCTCGCTTCTAACATCTGCAGGCACCTCGAAAATATCTGCTATGAAGTTCAGATACTGAATTGCAGTCATGAACTCATAGATGTTCGGATTATCAGGAATGTAAGCCAGCTCCCTCTTGCAAGCGAGCGCGTCCTTCTTGATATCCTTGCCATCGATTGTAATTGTTCCGTTATCGAAGTCAGAAATACCAACTGCGCACTTAATGGCTGTTGTCTTTCCTGCACCGTTGTGTCCGATGAAAGCATAGATCTTTCCTGCCTCTACATCGAGCGACAGATCGTCAACCGCTGTAAAATCGCCGAACTTTTTGGTTAAATGTTCTATCTTTAACATGTTTCCTCCAACTAGTTAATGTTATCTCCAATTTCTATTTCGAAGGGCATGTCGATTTCTTCTCCAACATATGCCCCGTTCTTCCTGCGCTGTTTGACGCATTCAGTCAGAAGGTATTCAATCTGACCATTTACCGATCTGAAATCATCTTCTGCCCACTGCATGATCTGCGCATATAGTTGGGCTGATAATCTTAGCGGTATCTGTTTCTTGTCATTTGCCATAGTTCTCTCCTTAATAGAGGCTTCCTGAATTGATGATTGGCTGAGCGTCGTGGTTGCCGCACAGCACGACCATCATATTGCTAACCATAGCGGCTTTGCGTTCCTCGTCTAATGTAACGATGTCGTTCTCGTTTAACTTAGCGAGTGCCATTTCCACCATTCCGACTGCTCCCTCAACTATCATCTTACGAGCATCAATGATTGCGCTGGCCTGCTGTCTCTGCAACATTACACTTGCAATCTCAGGTGCATAGGCAAGATGAGTAATTCTAGCCTCGATAATTTCGATGCCAGCGCAAGCAACTTTGGTCTGAATCTCTTCTTTAATTCTGTTGGCAACAACCTCGCTGGATCCTCTGAGTGATCCCTCATCAGCAATTCCGTCACCTGTTGTATCAATATTAGGTGCTACATCATAAGGATAAACTCTTACGATGTTGCGAAGAGCACTATCGCACTGAAGTGAGAGGTACTCCTTGTAGTTGTCTACGTCAAATACAGCTTTGGCAGTATCAGTAACACGCCAGATAACTGCAATACCAATCTCAATAGGATTACCGAGGCAGTCGTTGATCTTCTGGCGGCTGTTGTTAAGAGTCATAGCCTTGAGTGAAACCTTCTTGCTAACCGTTGGCTTCACATTATTCTTGCTACCGAACAGAATGCTTGGCTTCTTCTCAACCTCTACATCACCGCTCTGATTTAATTTGGTCTCAGCCGCTGGGTTAACAGCAACACAGAATGGATTAACGAAGTAGAAACCCTCTTCCTTGATTGAACCGTAGTACTTACCGAAGAGAGTCAGAACCAGCGCTTCCTGTGGACCAACAACCTTAAGTCCAAGGAATAAAATCCAGCCAACGCAGAGGTACAGAATTCCTACCACCGTTACAATCGGCATACCACAGATCCCTCCAATCGGAATTAAGAGAATTGCGACAATATATAATACGATTGACAGCACCATCATTCCGATGCCGTTCTTCTTTCCACTTAATTCTTTTTCACTCATAATAAGCTCCTTTCAATTTGTATATAATGAAGGCGGACTTTCGCCCGCCGCTTGTTTGATATCAATATGATATCATTTTTGTATCGCTTGTCAACACTCAATTTCTAATTGTCGCTATTCGAGTTTTCGTAGTAAAAGTACATGTTTTTTCGTGTCATTTTTTACTCTTTTTGTCGCTATACAAGATTTCAATCAAAAACTACATACTCATTTTTCACGTTATTTACTAAAATAAGTATGTACTTTTGGTATCAGACTACATATAGCGACAACTCATTCTGAATTTGTGGTGAAAAAGCATGTACTTTTATTGCTTTGTTGTGTATAGCGACAACCAGCGCAAAACAATGGCCCTACTTCTGCTTTGTAATTGAAGAGCCGATTGCCAGTCCCAATAACATTCCAACAGAGATGCCTATTCCGGTATTGTTGCCAAGTGCCGTGCCCAATGCAGTGCCAAAACACATTCCGAGACACATGCCTTCGGTACCGTAATTCTCAGGTTTATCTTTTTCCTTCTTCTTATGAGCGCTACGTGCAAAGAATATCGCGAGCAGCAGTCCCATACATATCCATGGCAGTGCCGCCATAAAAAAGTCTTTCATATTTCTTGCTTCTCCTTTGCGTCCAATCTATTCTTCCCAGAACAGTTCGTCCAAAGTCGTTCCGAGGGCTTTACAAATTGATCTGCAAAGCGAAATGGTCGGATTGTAATCGCCCTTCTCTATCGCATTAATGGTCTGACGGGATACTCCGACAATGCGAGCGAGTTCGTCCTGCGATAGATCCTTGCCGGCTCTTGCCGCTTTCATCTTAAGATTCTTCATCGTTACTCGTCTCCCTCTTCATCGGTATTTCTCTTGTCCTTCATTTCCTTAATGCCAGCTGCTCCAAGAACAACAAACATCAAAATTGCACACATCAGATTAACTACCGAGCCTGAAATAACGCCATCAACAACAAAGTTGCCATTAATGATAGATGCAAGCGCAAGACCCAGATTAAGCACCCCAATTGCTCCGAGAATGATTACATAATTCTTTTTATTGTTGTTAATTCCCCAGTAAGCGCCATTGAAAATGCAGTATACGCAAAATACCATGATGCTGATAATTATCATACCAAATGCGATTACTCCGAAGTCCGTCTTCGCAAGATAGTCAGTTCCAAAGCTTCCAGCGATAGTCTTGTACATCTGAACGACAACAAGTAATGCTGCCAATGTCCAATACGCAATCTTATATCCTTCTCCGATTGCGATTTTCTGTCTCTCGTCGTATTCAGTCTTCACTCTTTTATCTTTGTTGCCCAGTTTAAAGAAAAGTGCAACCAATACTCCTACCATCACAATAGTGACGATAATTCCTACGATTACTCCCAATGTATATGCCATAATAAATACTCCCTTCTGAAATATTTCTCTTTTCATTAGGGAGTATATATCTTATTTTACTAAATGTCAAATATATATTACATTTTGTTAAATATTTTTTATTTCATTGCGATAGCTTCAGCCTTCTCGAATAGATACAGATAGGCTTCCTTGACCAAAACGCCAGTGCCCTCCTCGATAGCCTGCGAGTAGAGATTGACCTGCGTCTTGTACTCGCTAGGATTTACGTGACCGGACTTGTAGTCGACGAGAACCATCTGTCCGTCCTCTTCCCAGCAGCAGTCGATAACACCTTGAACCAAGATGTCTCTGCCCTGCCAGTTGGTCTTAAGAGTGAAGGCTTTCTCTTTCTTCAGCTTGCCTTCCTTGGCTGCCATAATAGCTCTCATTCCAAGTTCAGATCCGAAAAATGCTCTTATCTTGGCAAGATCAAGTGTCTTGAACACATCTTCTTCAATGGCACCCTTGTCCAATAAGTCTCGCGCCGCATCATCAATGTAGCTTGAGCTAATCTTAGTAAAGTCAAGGTATTCCATTATCCTATGGTAAGCGATGCCTATATCGGCGGCGCTCGCCTTCTTCTTGTTATCTGTAATTCTCCAGAGATTTACTACTTCGTTATCTCCCTGAGTAGCTTCTGCCTCGCGTTCAGCTTTCAGTTCCTCGCGTCTTACTTCGCTTACAGAATACTTTGACTTGGCTTCGAGCTCTTCCTTGTAAGGATATTCGTAGCTAAGTCTTCTATCTATTTCCTCATATATCTTGAGGGTCTCTGGGCTCATCACTTTGGAGCGAGAAGCCAAGAGCTGCTGAACTCTTGTTGCGGACTGAGCTGGCTCAGTGCGCTCAAGTGGCTTTACATAATAGTCGTTATATTCAGTATCCAGGACTTCTCTCATTACCTTGAGGAAATTGTTAGGATTAGCTGAGAACTCGAGCAGTTTCTCTTCACTATCTACTGTTCCAACTAAGAACAACTTGTTGCGTGCACGAGTCATAGCAACATAGAGAACTCTAAGTTCTTCCTTGTAACTCTCTGCATTGCCCTTCGCATTGATAGCGCGCTGCATGATGCTCGATCTCCAGTAACGACGGTCCGGACTGACATAAGGCATAGCAACACCTAGCTCACTATCGAAAGAAAGCTTCATCTCATTATTATCCATACGGAAGTGGTGGCCAAGTCCGCCAACAATTACAAAAGGATACTCAAGACCCTTGCTCTTGTGAATTGTGGAAATACGAACGACATCGTCTTCCTGGCTGACCATGCTCGCCTGGCCATTCGAGATGTTCTTGGTCTTCATGACCTCGATGAATCTAAGAAATGAGCTCAGCGAAGCAACAGTTCCCTCGCAGTACTGACGCGCCCTATCCACGAGGACTCTTAGGTTGGCCTGGCGACGGTCGCCGTCGAACATCGCACCGACTCTCAGATAGTAACCGGAATCAACGAGCACCTTCCAGATGAAATCAGGCGTCGCCATCATATTGGACTTATCACGCCAGTCACGAATCTTCTCATAGGCGTAATTAACCTTCTCCTTCAGCGCCGCGTCATCGCCGTTCTCAGCGTACCAAGCAACAGCCTCCCAATAAGGCGGTCTGCGGTAGCCGATCTCGGTATTGGCCACGTGCTGTCTGTGAGCGATACGAACGCTCGCGAGTTCCGCCGGTGTCCAGCCAAAAACTTCAGAATGAAGTGTCGCAATCAGCGGCACGTCACGTTTCATGTTATCTATGCAAGTGAACAGCGATAATGCGACTCCGATCTCGATAGTATCGAAATAATTATCAGCCTCTTCGATATGGGACTGAACTTCGACATTTCGGAGAGCTCTCGCCATCACCTCACCGCGGACTTTGGTAGCACGGAATAGGATGACGATATCACGAGCTGCCGCTTTTCTAATCTCGCCAGTCTTGGTATCACAGAACTCTGTTCCGATTGTGTCACGGACCAGTTCAGCGATGTACTTAGCTTCGGCTTCTTCAACGCTGAGGTTCTCAATCTCTTCGCTCGCAGCATCTTCGTTCACAGCCTCGGCCTCTTCATCATCCAGCGAGGCCTTGGTCAGCACATGCACCTCAGGCTTGAAGTCGTACTCATCCTGATAACCAGGGCCCTTGCTAAGTCCAGTGTATAACTGGGCACGGCTGTCATAGCCTTCCATGATGTTTGCGAAAACCTCATTGATGTATCTAATAGTTCCGTCATTACTACGGAAGTTCATATTGAGGTCAATTGCAACAGCGTCCTCGCTCGCCTCACCTGAGTATTCGTTATAAACACGCTCGAAGATGGCTGGCTCAGCCTGTCTGAATCTATAGATACTCTGCTTAACATCGCCTACTTTGAAGATGTTATCCTTGTGAGCAAAGCAACTAATCAGGGTCTCCTGAATATTGTTAGTATCCTGATACTCGTCAATGAATATGTATTTAAATCTATTATAGAGAGTCTTGGCTGGCGTTTCCTTCTCGAGGATTTGAACAGCCAGATGTTCCATGTCCGCAAAGTCAAGAACACCAGCTTCTTTCTTGCGAGCCTGGTATCTCTCCTCGAAAGCCTTCATCAGGTTAAGATAATAGATAGTGTGCTCGTAAGTCGCATTCATCTCCTGCAACCTTGTATCGAAGTCCGGCAGGAAGTAACGATTCACTATGCTGTTAACCGCGCTCTTGTAAACATTGCGGAGCGGAGTAATCTCCTTGCTGAAACTCTTGTAAGCCTCCTTGGCCCCCGCTTCTTCCTTGGTGAAGTACTTAGTGAAAGATCTAAGGTCAATCCACTCAATACCCTCAAGATGGTCTGCAAAAGCATCAGTCCATTCCCTCTTGGAGACCTTAGCCTTCAATGCACTAATCAGCTCATGCTCGCTTCCGAGCATCTGATAGAACTTGTTCTCGATTCCATTTATCACATAGAGATTCTTAATCTCTTCAATTGCCTTCAGTGCAGTATCCAGCGTGCGCTCCATATCCATGAGCATTGCTTCGGCTACTTTGCTCTGGCCAAAACCATCCCTCATGACGCGAAGGTTTTCGGCTGACTGCTCGGCCCAATCCCAGTAGTTGTGAATTGAACGGAGTTTGGCATATGACTTTAGAATGTCATTCTTAAATTCATTCTCACTGCGCTCCTTGGAATATAGACGCAGGAAGGAACGGAACGAACCGCCTGCGATGAGATTGTCTGAGACAAAGGCCTCTTCAAAGAGGCCGTCCAGAGCCTCCCTCTGCATGAGCTCGCTCTGGACCTCATCGCAGGCCTTAAAATCAGGTTCAATATCTATCTCATAGAAGAACTCCTTGATAACGCGCACAGCAAAACTATCGAAGGTTGAGATATAAGCCCTGTAGAGCTTGTTGAGTTGCTCGCGCATCTTAGCTCTATTCTCAGGATGCTCTTTCATTTCCTTCTTAATAGCCCTTGCTAGCTTAAGACGCATCTCCGCAGCGGCTGCCTTGGTAAAAGTCACTACAAGCATCTCATCAACATCAGCCTCACCCTTCAGAATGATATTGATGATCCTCTCAATCAGCACTGCGGTCTTGCCCGAACCGGCAGCCGCACTGACCAGTACCGACTTATCCAGCGTCTCAATCGCCCTATTCTGTTGTTCTGTAAATTTAACTCCCATTACGAGATAATTTTACCATATTGTGATATACTAATTGAGTAATTTTTTAGACATTAATCGAGGTGAAATATGAAACATAGACCTACAATGTTAATGATTCTCGATGGATACGGAATCCGTGAGAACAACGATGGTAACGCAATCGCTGCAGCCAAAAAACCTAACCTTGACCGCATCTTTGCCAACTATCCATTTATTACAATCGAAGCAAGTGGTGAACCTGTTGGACTTCCTGCTGGACAAATGGGAAATTCCGAAGTTGGTCACCTTAACATAGGCGCAGGCAACGTTATCTACCAGAACCTGCTGAAGATCACAAGAGCCGTTCAGTCCGGCACATTCTTCGAGAACGAGAGACTTCTCGCAGCTATGAACAACGCCAAGCTCGAGGGTCGCACACTTCACGTAATGGGTCTCGTATCTGACGGTGGAGTACACAGTCACTTTGAGCACCTGAAAGCCGTCCTCGACATGGCTAAGAAGAACAATGTTCCTGAAGTAATCGTTCACTGCTACCTCGACGGACGTGACGTTCCACCACAGAGCGCGATGGACTACCTCGGACCTCTCGAGGACTATATGAAGGAAATCGGTCTCGGCAAAATCGGCATTATCTCCGGTCGTTTCTACGCGATGGACCGTGACAAGAGATGGGAGCGTCTCGTTAAGGCTTACGACGCACTCACTTTGAGCGAAGGCCTCACTGCCAAGGATGCTAAGGACGCAATCGATCAGTCCTATGCCAAGGGCGAATTCGATGAGTTCGTTCTACCAACTATCGTTAACGCTGTTCCTATCAAGGACAACGATTCCGTAGTATTCATCAACTTCAGACCTGACCGTGCTCGTGAGATCACTCGTGCACTCGTAGATCCTGATTTTGCTGATATGGAGCGCAAGAAGAAAGTCAGCGGACTCACTTATGTCTGCATGGCTGAATACGATGCAACAATGCCTAACGTAACAGTTGCCTTCCCACCAGAAGAAGTTGACCCAACTCTGGGCAAGACTATCGCAGATCTCGGCCTCAAGCAGCTCAGAATTGCTGAGACAGAGAAATATGCTCACGTAACATTCTTCTTCAACGGCGGTGTTGAAGCTCCTAACAAGAACGAGGATCGTATACTGATCAAATCACCATCAGTTGCAACTTATGACCTGCAGCCAGAGATGTCTGCTCCAGAAGTTGCTAAGACTGTTATCGAGAAAATCAACGAGGACATCTACGATGTCATCATCCTGAACTTTGCTAACCCAGATATGGTTGGTCATACAGGAGTATTCGATGCAGCCGTTCAGGCTATCGAAACCCTCGACGGACTTGTTGGACAGATCGAGGAAGCTATCCTCGCTCACGATGGCCAGATCCTGCTCACTGCCGACCACGGCAACGCAGACTACATGGTAGACGAATTCGGCAACGTTGTAACTAAACATTCAACTTCCCTAGTACCTCTCTGCCACATCTGCAAAGAGCCAGTACCATTCAAGAAGTCAACCGGCAAACTCGCCGACATCGCGCCAACCCTCCTCACCCTCATGGGCGTCGAGGTACCATCCGGCATGGAAGGCGACGTACTTATCTAACAAAACAACAAAGACAGTTACCAACAAGCATGATCAATCGTTTCAGATCATTGGTAACTGTCTTTTTTCATACAATGAAGAAAATCGCGACATATTACGCAATAAAACAATGCTTTTTCTGCGATTTTCCCATTTAAAAAATACAAATCTACCAAAAAGACAGTTACCTCACAACGCTGTGCCTTGAATTTTTCAAGCGGTAACTGTCTTCCTATTTTTTCACTATTTTGATGATAGCATATCTATGGCTTCAATGTAGCCGTCAAATCCGTGTCCGGAGATTGTCGCAATCGCAACCTCTCTAACATATGATATCTTTCTATATTCTTCCCTCTCATCGACGTCAGAAATATGAACCTCAACGCAAGGAATACCAACTGCTTTCAGCGCATCTAGAATCGCGATACTCGTATGTGTATAGGCAGCCGGATTGATAACGATGCCCTCAACTTTGTCGTAATAAGCCTTCTGAATTGCATCAACAATCTCGCCTTCTATATTAGACTGGAAGAAGTCGAGTTCGTGCTCACTACCTCTCTCAGCCTTGATGTACGAGAGTAGATCATCATAAGTCTTCGCGCCATAGATCTCAGGCTCACGCACGCCGAGCATATTCATATTTGGTCCATTAATTACTAGAATCTTCATGCGTCGATTAGTCTTGCGCCTTCCTTATACCCACTTATTTCCTGCGATATCGAAGATGTATTTCTCGATGATGGCCTTAACATGGAACACGAACACCTTCATGTCGTAGCCGTAAGAATTCTTACCACCCTTCTTGTCCACGCTGGTGCCAAAAGTCTCATTGTTTGGAATCGAGATGTCAGCGACTCTGCGATAGATGCTGTCTCTCTGGTTGTAGAGTTCCTCCACTCCAGTTTCCTGACTGATTGGACGGCCCTTGGTTGCCAGCATATTCAGAGGTCTCTTCATATATACAACGATACCATTGGACTTCAGCAAATCCCTATTAACAGGATTAAGAATTGAGCCGCCACCTGTAGCGATTACAGCGCGGTTATTCTTGCTAGCTTCGAGAACTGCCTGGTGCTCTATCTGACGGAAGTATTCTTCGCCCTTGCCGCCTTCAGCTAGAACGTTCTCGATTGTATCTCCCATCAGTTCCTCTGTCATCTGATCGATGTCGATGAATTTAAGTTTGAGCTCATGAGCATATCTTCTGAAGATAGTTGTCTTGCCACTTCCAGGCATTCCAATTGCAACGATGTTCAGCTGTCTTGCCAGCATCTTTCTCTTGATAGCACTGGTTGCCACCTTCTCGAACAGCGAAATATTATTGGAACTCTTCCATATATTTCTAGAACCAATTGCCTGGTGAATCAGCATCTCAAGGCCACTGGCTGTCTTGCATCCTGTCAGCCTTCTCGCATCCTGCAGGAACTTAGTTCTATAAGGATTGTAAACCATATCCATTGCTAGCTCGAGTGCCGCAAAAACTCTAACCGAGTTGCCTGTCTCGCTCAGCACCGACTTGTCGATAGTATCCAGGCCACCGACAGGTGTTGCGTTAATAATTACCTGTGTGTCGCAGTGCTTGTCGAGCTCGTTATACGAGATGATCTGGATGCCTTCAGGCATATTTGTTCTTAAAGCTTCAAGTGTTCTGGATACAAAGATGATCTCGCGAGCTCCTGCATCAGCAAGACCGACGGCGGCCGCTTTGGCAGCACCGCCGGTACCGAAGATCATGCACTTTCTACCATTTACTCTATCCCCTACTGACTCCTTAAATCCATGAACATCAGTATTAAAACCAATCAACATACCATTAGGCATACGCTTGATACAGTTGACTGCGTGAACTTGTCTAGCTTTATCCGAAAGCTCATCGAGCATTGGAAGTACTGTTTCCTTGTAAGGAATTGTCACATTAAAACCGTCATAGCTAGTATCTGCCAGGACTGCCTTAAGTTCCTCTTTGTCCTGAACATTAATCAGGTCGTATTCATAGTCTCCAATTATCTTGTGCAGAAATGGAGATTGACTATACGATATATTCTTGCCTATTAAACCGTACTTAGACATTTATTATTGTCTTCCCCCGAAAAAATTTACTCGGCGTCATCTCCGAAGAGCTGGCTCTGATATGACTTCGATAGGTCTGCCAAAGTCAAATAGAGTTTGCTCGTATATCCCGATAATTCGTCCTCAACATTCTTCGCAATTTTGTCGAGCTTCGCTTTCTCGCGGTCGACATCTAAGATGGACTTGCCGCTTGCCTTCTTGACCTTGGCAATCTCTGCGGACAGTGCCATTCTCTCTCTAAAGCTATCCAAGATTTTCTTGTCTACTGCATCGATTTCCTCGCGCAGCTGCTCCAGATTCATTCCTTCGTATTTGTTATCAGCCATTACAGCCTCCTATTCCGCAATCAGTCGGTCATACAGCACCAAAGCCGCCATTGCTTCAACAACAGGCATTACCCTTGGGACTATGCAAACGTCGTGCCTGCCACCTGCACTAATTACAGTTTCTTCCATCTTCTCAATATCTACGGTCTTCTGCTCAAGAGCAATTGTTGGAACTGGCTTGAAAGCGACATTCAGCGTAATATTCATACCAGTGCTGATGCCACCGCTAATTCCGCCCTGCTTGTTGCTCCTGCTTACAATCTCACCGTCTCTTAAGAAGTACTCATCGTTATTGGTTGAACCTCTCCAATAAGTGCCCTCGAATCCGCTGCCAAATTCCACGCCTTTGGCTGATGGGATTGCGAGCATTGCTCTGGCGAGGTCACCCTCGAGCCCATCCATTCCAGGACCGCCGATGCCTCTTGGATAATTCTTAACCACGCAGCCGACGATGCCTCCGCAGGAATCGCCTTCTGATGCAATCTCCTCTATACGCTGGACGAACTCTGCTTCATCCTCTTCATCAAGAAAAGCAGTAGTCATCCCCCCCATCTGAAGGATGTATGAATTTATCTCAACACCCTGCTGCTCAAGTAACTGTTTGGCGATTCCGCCAGCGAGACACATGGCTGCTGTCATTCTTCCGGAGAATTCTCCGCCGCCCGGCTTTAAGCCTTCAGCCCCATACTTGAGATAAGCACCCAAATCTGCATGACCAGGTCTAAGAACAGTTCTTAGCTTGTCATAGTCCTGGCTCCTGACATCTTTATTGTCGATGTGAGCCTTGATGGTAGTTCCAATCTCATCGAATTCGGCAATATCAGGCTCGTGTCTGCCCGTACCCACCAGTTCTGAGATGTAGCTGCCATCGCCGTGACGTCTATCCATGAAGGCCTGCAGTTCTTCTCTATCGAATCTTGCACCCTTAGGCAGTCCGGCAATCTCAACATCGATTCTCTTGGAATGAGATTCGCCCTCTATATTAACTTGAATCTTGTTAAAGTTTAACTTCATTCTTTATTACTCAGCTATGCCACCGAGTTTCTTAATATCTTCGAAGAAAGTTGGATATGATTTGCTGATAGCCTCAGCTCCATCAACCTTGACAGGCTGATTAGTCAGAAGCGATGCCATTGTTGCCAGCATTACCATTCTGTGATCGCCATAGGTATCAATTGCTTCATCAGTTCCTGGAATACTTTCGCCATTAGTTCCTCTAATAACCAAGCTTTCCTTGTTAACTCCAATGTGAATATCTGCACCGAGTTTAAAGAGAATATCGTTGATTGCCTGGAGTCTGTCACACTCTTTCTTCTTAAGTCTGCTAGCATTATCTATTACTGTAACCAGACCCGACTTTACTGCTCTAAGAGCAATGACTGGTGCGAGATCTGGACAATCGCTTACATCAAATTTAACTGTACGAGGATGCTTCTCATCTCCGTACATCTCGAAGATTGACTCCTCAATTGCATACTCATTCAGGATATCTATAATCTGTCTGTCTCCCTGAATTGAGTCTGATGCAAGGCCTTTAACCTTGAGTCTGCCGCCGAGAATATCGTTAGCTACAACCCACATCGCACCGTTGGACCAGTCGCCTTCAATAACCTTGTCACCACGGCCCATATCGAAGGCTTTGATAACCTTCTCTGTCATATCTACATAAGCAGAAGACTGGAGTTCATCCTCAATGCATACCCATACGTCGCCCTCAACCTTGTCACTGGCGAGCATAAGTCCACTGATGAACTGTGAGCTGATGTTGCCTGGAATCATATAGTCGCCTTCTTCAAGCTTGCCCTCAACGTGGAATGTTCTGGACTTGCCGTCTTCTGACATTGTATCTGTAATGACTGCGCCGTGCTCTTCGAGTTCATCTGTGAAAGCCTTCATAGGTCTGTTAACAAGGCTATCTTCAGCGATAACATCAGCGGCAAGTCCCATTGCAGCTACCAATGGAACCATAAATCTAAGAGTTGTTCCACTTTCATGGCAATTCAGCTTTAGAACCTCGTCCTTGTCCTCTCCATCGATGATTGCGAGCAAGCAGTCTCTTGTTGCTCTTACATCATCTGAAAGCACACCAACTCTCTTCTCTACATCTCTGATTGCATCATAATCATCATCAAGATATGAACATATCAGATAACGATGGAGAATTGATTTGGAAGCCGGAATAATAACTTCGCCTTTTAATTTCTTACAGTCAACTACGATACTACTCATGTCTATTTCCTACTTGATTGCAGATTTAACCTTCTTAATCTTCTTCATCAGTTCAGCAAACTCCTCTGGTGTGATGGATTGCTTGCCGTCACTAAGAGCTGCTGCTGGATTGTTGTGGACTTCTATCATGAGGCCATCTGCACCCGCAGCAACCGCTGCGAGGGACAGCGAGCTCACGAGCTCGCTGCGGCCGGAGCCATGACTTGGATCAACGACGGCCGGCAGATGGCTCAGCCCCTTCAACACAGGAACTGCAGCCACATCAAGTGTATTTCTAGTATAAGTTTCGAACGTTCTAATTCCTCTCTCACATAGAATGACATTCGGATTGCCCTCTGACAGGACATATTCTGCTGCTGTCAGGAGTTCCTGATATGTAGCAGAGATTCCCCTCTTCAGAAGAATTGGCTTATTAGTTCTACCGAGCTGCTTCAGAAGAGCATAGTTCTGCATATTTCTTGCTCCAACCTGAAGCACGTCGATATCCTCGAACAAATCGAGATTGGATGCATCCATAATCTCGCTAACTAACGGAAGACCAGTTTCTTTTTTGGCTTTTAAGAGCAGCTTAAGTCCGCTCGCTTCCAGTCCCTGGAAATCGTACGGCGATGTGCGCGGCTTGAAAGCCCCGCCTCTTAACATATCTGCTCCAGCGGCCTTAACCTGCTCGGCAATAGCAACAATCTGATCTTCTGTTTCAACAGAACAAGGACCGGCAATAACTGCCAGCTCGCCTCCACCCAGCTTTACGCCGCCTGCTTCAATCACAGTATCTTCTGCCTTGCTCTCTCTAGAGCACAGCAGTTGTTCCTTGTAACGAATGTCTTCCATTTCTTTCCTCATAAAGAAGGACTACAAAAAAGTAGTCCTCTCAACTCTATTCAAGTCCTTCCGGTCTTGTGTAAGTAATCAGATCTGCATCGATTTCCTTAGCTGCCTGGCTAACAGGTCTCTCACTCTGCTCTTCTGTCAGGCATGGCTTACCATCGATGATATCTCTTGCTCTCTTAGCTGTAAGGATAGCCAGTGTGTACTTGCTGTCTACCTTTTCTGTCATTTCGTTGATTGATGGATAAAGTAACATTTCCAATCCCCCTTATTTCTCGTATTTACTAATTATAGGTTTAACATGATCCGGCAAGCGACGGCTTTCTGCTGTGATAATGCTCTTAGCTTCAGCCACTGCTTGTTCAAGATCGTCATTAACAATGTAATAGTCGTACTCGCCAATCAGCTTAATCTCGTTCAAAGCCTTGCCGAGTCTCTTCTCGATAACCTCAGGCGCATCAGTCTGTCTGCCTACCAGTCTCTCTCTCAAAACTTCCATGTTAGGTGGAAGCAGGAAGATCATTACTGCCTCAGGCATTGCCTTCTTAACCTGAAGGCCGCCCTGAACATCGATATCCAGAATGACATTGCGTCCTCTATCGAGTTTCTTCATAACAGCATCCTTAGGTGTGCCGTACATATTATCGAATACAACGGCGTGCTCAAGGAAGTTGCCTTTATCTATATTTGCCTGAAATTCCTCCTTGCTGACGAAGAAATAGTGCTTACCATCTTCTTCCCCAACTCTTGGCTCTCTCGTCGTCATGGAGACAGAGAACTCGTTATTACGGTCTTTCAGTAGTTCAGCACACACTGTGCCTTTGCCTGTACCGGACGGACCACTGATTACATACAGCTTACCCGGATTATTACCCATGTGTTTACCTCTCTATATTAATTCCCATCTGAATCTTACAGTAATCGACCTAGTTCCATCATCATTGTCGCTTTCCTTGTAGGAGCCGCCCAGATGGTTGACTGGCTTCTCATTGAAGACGATTCTATTGCCGATATATGTAATCTTGTATTCGTACTCCGCATATCCGTACTTGAACTCGCTAACCTGACTTATGGCCAAAACCATAGAGGATCCTTTGCGTGCATATACGGCTGCGTCGCGAACCATACCGACTACTACTTTGTTAATCTCATCAGTATCGACGTGAACAACCGGGTTAGCCATTTCACCGAACTTAAGTGAGATACCAACATTGGCGTCGAGACAGATCTTCTGAATCTCCGGGATAACGTTCTTCAGATCAAGTTTGAGATTGGTGATACCAGTCCTGCTGAAGATGATAGTTGTCCTTCCCGCAGTTTCAACTTCCGGTGCAACACTTTCCTTGAAGGTATTTGCTGTCGGAATATTCTGATCCTGTGATAGCTTCACTGGTTTAGCTGCATGCTTAACTGTCTCCTCTACTACAGGCTCAGCTTCGATTACTGCAGGCGCTGGTGTTGCCTTTTCAGCAGCCGCACTTAGTTTGGCTGCGACAGCTGCAACCAGTTCAGCATTCTTCATTCTCTGAACATTCATCTTAGTTTCAAAATTCTTCTTAGCGTCAGAAAGTTTTCTTGCATAGTCAAGTCTCTCTTCTGCTAACATGTTCTCAAGTGCTGTATTCTCTTCATCGAGATTAGCCAGCATCTTCTTGTATTCTGTCTTCTCAGAGTTGAATTTCTTAGCCAGCTCCATCAGCTGAACATCATGCTTGTGTGCGAGCTGAACTCTTTCCTTCTCAATGAAGGACTCCATCTCTTCATATGCGTTATCGAGATAATTAGAAGCAATAGTCTTGCTCTCCTCAAGCTTCTTATTAAACAGCTGTCTCTGTTTAACTAACTCTTGCTGAGCAACAGCAGACAGAGGTGCCTGAGGTTCAGACTTCTTAGCCTCCAGTTGGGCGATTTTATGTTTCTCTTTCTCGATTTCATCTTCGAGATGCTGCTTTTCTATTACAAGCAGTCTCTTCTCTTTCTGGAACTCTTCAGCCAGTTCTTCTCTCTGTACTTCGAGTTGCTCCCTGAGTTTCTTATTCTCCTTAGACATAAGGACTGCGCGTTCAACAAACTTCTGATCAAGTTCCTGAGTATACTGTGAGATTTCCTTCAGCCTGTTCTTTAGAGCGTCATTCTCTTCCTCAAGCTTCTTGGATTCTTCAGCATACTTGTTCTCATTTTCTCTAATTCTGCTATAGAATTTATCTCTACTCTCCTGACTAGTTTGTCTTGTCAGAGACAGAGTCTTCTGCATTTTTCTATTCTCTTCGTTGAGCTTGTTAATCTCAGCATTTTTAGCCAAGAGTTCCTGCTCAAGTATTTCAGTTACAACGTCCGGCTCTACCTCATGAACAAGGATAATAACATTAGCATTCTGCTGTCCCTCGCTGTCCAGGAATACCGCAGATATTTCTACATATCTATCAATCAAGCCTTCGGCTGTGGTCTTGTATCTGCGAGTAATTTTCTTGACGCCTTGCTTGTAAGCTTCGTATAGGGCAAGTCTACTAAAAGTGTTCACGTAGTCGTCTCTATCATCACCTTCAGCAATGGCCATTTTCTCAATCTCTACTATTCCGCGATCATAATCTGAGAATGCACGAATTACGCCATCCTCGTTTGATTTTATATAGTAATTATCAGTGGCAAGATCTACATCTACTGTACGCGAAAACAACAACGTAACAGCATCCATGAGCATCTGAGCCTCCCCTTTGTCAGATGCGCCACTCTTACGAAGTTTCATTGAATGTAGCAGTAATGCAGCTACCGCTAACACAACTATTACAATTATCGCAGTATATAGCATCATACAATATAATATACCATAAAAATGCTTTTCGTGGTAAAATTTATTCATCCGAAAGATCAATGTTAGAAAACAAGTTAGGAGGCTTTCGTATGATCAGAAGTATGACAGGATATGGTCGTGGTGAGTACCAGGATGAAGTCCGTAACATCACCGTAGAAATCCGCGCAGTTAACCACAGATACTGTGATATTTACGTTAAAATGCCACGCCGCTACTCCTTCGCTGAGGAGAAACTGAAGGCTGCTGTTAAGAAGGGCCTTTCCCGCGGTAAGATCGAGGTTAGCGTTAACGTTGATAACTTTGGCACTAGCGATACCGATATCAGACTCGACACTGCCCTCGCTAAACGCTACTATGACGTTCTTAATGAACTGTCAGATACATTGGATTTTGGCCTCTTCGAGGATCAGATTTCACTGGGACTCATTGCCAAAATGCCTGATGTTATCAAGGGCGTTTCTGCGGAGGAAGACGAGGATGCTATGCTGGCCGCCCTACTCAAGGCTACAGATCAGGCAATCGAAAACATCACAGTAATGCGTGAGACCGAAGGTCAGAAGTTAGCCCGTGATATCGCTATGAGAGCAGATATCATCGCTGACATACGTAGTAAGATTGAGGTGCGTGCACCTGAACTTGAGAAAGAATACGCTGCCAAGTTCAAGGCTCGTATCGAGGAGCTGCTCGACGGAGTTGCCGAGGTGCCAGATGAGAGAGTTGCTCTTGAAGCTGCTATCTTTGCTGACAAGGCTAATATTACAGAGGAACTCGTGAGACTGGGTTCACACATCGATCAGCTGAGAGAATTCCTCAAGGGCAAGGAAGACTCAATCGGCAAGAAGATTGACTTCCTGATTCAGGAGATGAACAGAGAAGCCAACACAATCGGTTCCAAGTCCAACGACAAGGAAATCACCTCTTACATGCTCCAGCTTAAAGCTGAAATCGAAAAGATTAGAGAACAAGTACAGAATATTGAATAAAAAAGAGCCGCAAGGCTCTTTTTTATTTCTTAGGTGTAACATAAACTGTTCTATTGTTTGTAAAGATTACATATCCTGGCTTGGCGCCATTAGGTTTCTTCACGTATCTAACCGGAACATAGTCGACTGGTACATTCTCGGATGTCTTGAACTTACAGTGAGCCGCTGCGATTGCTGCCGCCTCGTATATGAGTTCTGCCGAGAGGTCATCCACTGTTCTGCCATTCTCAAGTCTAACAATAAGATGTGATCCAGGAATATCCTTAGCATGCATCCACACATCAGTCTTGGTTGCCAACTTGAAAGTGAGATAATCATTCTCGATGTTATTGTGTCCAACTAGCACTGTTGTGCCATCCGACAAAGTGTACTTGATTGGAGTCGGTTTGGACTTCTTCTTGCGCTGAGCTGCTTTGGCTCTGCGTCTTACATAACCAGTCTCCTGAAGCTCATCTCTTATTGCTTCCAGCTGCTCTTCTGTATCTGCAGCTTCAATGTTCTGAACGACAGACTCAAGATACTTTATATCCATTTCGTTATCCGCGAGCTGCGACTGCTTCTCGTGGATTGCCGTCTTGGCTTTGGAGTATTTTTTGAAATATTTCTGTGCGTTCTTAGCTGCACTTATCTTCTCATCCAACGGAACGTCGATTGGGTTGCCATCGTAGTAATTGATAAGCGTAACCTTCTTAGCACCTGGCTTAACCAGATGAATATTGGCAGTCAGCAGCTCGCCATAGAGCTTGTACTGTTCTGAATTCTCTGCCTTCAGAAGGTCCTCCGACAGTTTCTTCTTCTTAAGAAGAGCCTTGTCTAGAGCCGCTTGTGCTGATTTCAGAAGAGGTGTACTCTTCTGTCTTACCATATTGCTGCTATCTCTATTAGCGTAGTAATACTCAGCGCACTCATTGATGGTCTCGAACTCCATAGTTTCAACGCCATCAAGTTCGGATAGCTCCGCGATATGGAATTCTCTTGGTGCGCCATTCTCATCCATATATATTCTTGGGACGTAAGTTCCCTCTTCTATGGACTTCATTATTTCGCCAAGTCTCTCGACCGGTCTATCTGCAATCTCTCTTGCGATAGCTGGACTGATTCCACCAATTGCTCCCATCAAGCTTTTCTCGTCATGCGGCAAATCGCAATCCTCCGATACATCGCGGAATCCAATTTTGTCCTGCTGTGGCGGATACTGATAAACAATGCCCGGTAGCAACTGGCGATAGCGATTGACATCAATGCTGATTCTTTTGATGCTGTCAATTACTTTGCCGCTCTCGAGATCTACCAGAATGATGTTCGAATGCTTGGCCATAATCTCAACGATCAAGCGCTTGCAAACACTGAATCCCATCTCATTCTGAGCCTCGATATCAATCTCAATAATTCGCTCGCTATCCTTCTGCCTTACGGCCGTAATTCGACCAGCCTGCATGTGCTTTCTCATCAGCATGCAAAATGTTGGCGGCTGATCAGGGTTAGCGTATCTATTCTCAGTCAGGCATACGCGTGCGGACATACTATTACAGGACATGAAAAGACGCACATTCCCAGCTTTAGTGTGAATGTGCAACAGTAACTCTTCCGGACCTGGCTGGTAGACCTTCTCAATCTTGCCCAGCACAATGCGATCTTCGAGTTCCTTCGCTATTGCATATGTAATAATGCCATCGTATGCCATTTATTAACTCCTCTTCTGTATTATAGCATTACACAGGGGTTCATTTGATTGTTTTTTATGGTACAATTCCTATATGTTTATATACCCACTAATCATCGTAGCCATTATCGCTGCGGATCAAGCAACCAAAATACTAGTACGCAGCAACATCGCGCTCGGCGAGAGAATTCCAGTCATTGGCGACTGGATGAATTTCACATACATTCGCAACGAGGGCGCAGCTTTCAGTATGTTCAGTGGCAACGTGTTAGTTACAATTGTACTAACTTCGCTGCTTCTCGTGCTTTGTGTTGCTCTTATCATCTACGAAATCAAAGCTAACGACAAGGGCCTCGCGCTCTGTCTGACTTGCGTGCTCGGTGGTGGTCTTAGCAACATGTTTGATCGTATTTATTTCGGATATGTAACAGATATGATTAGCTGTGGTAGCTTTGCAATATTTAATGTTGCAGATATGTTCGTAACATGTGGCTGCATCATTGCAATTTTCTTGATTCTCGTTGGATATAAGAAGGAGGCACATCATGAATAATGAAATTATTAATCTGATTGTATCTCCTGAAGATAATGGTATGAGACTTGATGCCTTCATTGGTGGCAAACTTGAAGAAGTGTCTCGTAGCTATGCAGCTCAGCTAATTGAGAAAGGCTGCGTTGCTATTAATGATAAGACAGAAGACAGCAAGAAGAAGAAAGTTCAGACCGGAGATGAGATACAGCTCGAACTGCCTGAACCAGAAACTCTTGATGTTGTAGCTGAAGACATTCCGCTGGACATCGCATACGAAGACGAAGATGTCATCGTAGTAAACAAACCTCGTGGCATGGTCGTTCATCCTAGCGTAGGAAACTGGACTGGAACTTTGGTCAATGCGATTATGTTCCACTGTGGAGATTCACTTTCCTCAATTAACGGAGTTGTAAGACCTGGCATCGTTCATAGAATAGATAAGGATACATCCGGACTTCTTATGATAGCCAAGAATGATGTGGCACACGAGTCATTAGCGGCACAACTTAAGGAGCACTCCGTAACAAGAGAATACACCGCGCTCGTTTATGACAACCTTAAGGAAGACGAGGTTACAATCAACGAGCCAATCGGACGCGATGAACGCAATAGACTAAGACGTGCTGTATGGGGCTCGGGACAGAAAGAAGCAATTACGCATATTCGCGTTGTGAAGAGATACAACAAGTACACTTTGGTAAAAGCAAGACTGGAGACAGGACGCACACACCAAATTAGAGTGCACATGGCCTACATTAAGCATCCACTGGTGGGCGATGAACTCTACGGACCTAAGAAACAACCAGGTAAAGTTATGGGTGTTGAACTGAATGGACAATTCCTTCATGCTGGAACCCTGGGATTCAAACATCCTAGAACAGGCGAATACATGGAGTTCCATTCAGAGCTACCAACAGAGCTTCAGACAATATTGGATAAACTAGATGCAGAATAAAACGGACAGGCTTAACGCCTGTCCGTTGTACGTTTTACATTACTTCAGAATGATTGTGTCGTTGAGTGAAGCTGGCTGTTCTGCCATTTTCTTCAGGCTGTCTGACAGATCTGAAATTGTTGCGTGCTCGAGGTCTGTTACAGGTGGAACGGAGAATCCAGCATCTGTGTTCTCGCCTTCCTGGAAGAGCTCGTCCAGCAGTGATGAATCTTCAGCTGCTGCCTTTCTCTCAACCTCAACCTTATCTTCCTCAGCAACGATGATTGTCTTAGCTGGAGCTGCCTCTACCTTAGGCTCGTCAAGCTTTGCATTGCTAAGATCCATGTCTGGAAGAAGATCATACTCGTCATTATCGAGCTCAGCAAGCTCTGTCTCGAGCATTCTCTTTAGGTTCTTTCTAAGTCTTGTTACCTTAGTTGTAAGAATTGAATGCTCGTCCTGGAGCTTTTTAACGCTAACCTTGGCATCCATCAGAATGTTCTCAGCCTCGAGCTCAGCGTCTCTCATCATCAGTTCAGCTCTTCTCTCAGCGCTTGCGCTGATATCTGACATGAGCTTCTTAGCAGTCTGAAGTGTCTCAACCATTTCTGTATCTGACTTCTGAGCCTCTTCGAGCTGCTTCTCAAGTGCCTTAATCTTGTGTGCCATGGATCTGTTGTCGTTCAGGACCTTTTCATAGTCAACAACGATGAGATCCAGGAATTCATCTACCTCTCTTGAATTGTATCCCCTCTTGTCGCGGGAGAACTCTTTCTTATCGATATCAATTGGCATAATCATAGTGTGTATACCTACCCTTTCTTATAACCATGGGCTAGATGAATCATTAGCACTAGCCTCAGTTGATCTGTCCAGTTTTGCATTAATATTAACATTGTTAGGAGCGAAAATGAAGATATTCTGAGTTACTCTCTGAACATTTCCATTCAGTGCATAAGTTGCTCCTCCAAGGAAGTCGAACATCTTACGAGCCAGGTCTGTCTCAACTCTCTCGAGATTGATAATAACAGGCTTGCGAGCTCTCAGGTTATCAACAAGTCTTCTGCACTCTTCAAGGCTCTTAGGCTCAATTACAACCATCTTGAATGGGCTGGACTGATTCATGCTTGCCCTTGTGTTAGTGCTTGGCTTGGCCTGAGTAAGATCGATTGGTGGGACTACCTCAGTGAAAGCATTGTGGCTAATTCCTGTTGGCATTGGTTCAATAGGTTGTGCAAAGCTCTCAGCCTTAGCTGCTGCCATTCTTGCTCTCTCTCTATCGATTTCTTCCTGTGTGATTTCAATTTCGCTAGGATCGTCTTCAATTCCGATCAGCTTATTAAAAATATCCTTAGCGCCCATAGCGTCTTCCTCCCTATCTATAATTACGTGGTCCGAATATCGAACTACCTACTCTGACTATTGTTGCACCTTCTTCAATCGCGACCTCGAAGTCACCAGACATACCCATAGATAATACTGTTGGTGCGAATTGTTCCTCAGCCAAATCCCAAGTTTTCATTTCCTCGAACATTTCTCTGGCCTGACGGAAGTAAGGTCTGTTATCCTCGGGAGTTGCTGCCATCGGTGGAATGCACATCAGTCCGCAGATGCGAACATTAGGACACTCACTTACGATTTCCTCCACGAGGTTCTTGAATTCATCTGCTGCAATGCCTGATTTCGTCGCCTCCATTGCTGAATTGATTTCAATCAGCACATCCATTGTCTTGCCAATCGCAGCCGACCTCTTATTTATTTCCTTGGCAAGGTGAAGCGAATCAACAGAGTGAATCATTACAACCTTGTCTACGATACTCTTAACTTTGTTAGTCTGGAGATGACCAATCAAATGCCAACGAACAGGTTTTACATCATCGTACTTCTCCAGAACTTCCTGAACCTTGTTCTCTCCGATGTCTGTAGCACCGGCATCGATAACCTCATTCAGTTGGCTAGCAGGATGAGTCTTAGTTACCGCCATCAGTATTACATCTTCAGGCTTCCTGCCGCTACGAATTGCTGCCGCGTTCTTTCTCTCCAGTATTTCGTTGTATCTCTCTTGAATACTCATTATTCAGCGTTTTCTATATCCTTCTTGCTTGGCTTGGCAATTACCTCGTCATAGATTGAAATGGTCTCAACGAAATTGCTCTTCTCATCCATGTATATATCCTGATATACGATGCATTCTTTGCCATCGTCTGCCTTGACACATACAGGCTTGAATATATATTTACCGATCTTATTCTTAACCAGCACGCCCTTCTTGCCATCCTTCTCAATGATACTCTTATCTTTGAGCTTCAGGCCCTTGGCTCCTGCTGTGGTAATTACTATATCTACTTTACGGTCTGTGAGATAGTCCTCATACATCATGCCACATTTCAGCACTACCTTGGTCTCTGTCTCGTCTTTCTTAACAGTGGTAACCTTGGCTCTGATGTCCTGACCATCTACAGTAACGGTAACCGTCTCTCCCTCGTAATATCTATCGGCATCTTCATTATCGATATAAGAGATTAAATAGTACTTGCCGTTCTGGACAACCTTGAAGATTGGATCGCCTTGGGCACAATCTCCCTTAGCTGTTTTCTTTATTACTGCCGAACTGTAATCCTCAAGTTCTTCGTGTGTAAGTTTCTTAATCTTCTTAGGCTTGAGTTTGCGCTCCAGTCCGTCGACCTTATATACAATATATCCGGCATACTTGGTATAGCCTTCTTCGGTCGTTTTGACTTTGCCATTTAACGAAGTCAGAATCTGAGTATAAACCTGGCCACTTGATGGAACGCCTTCACCTGTCATCTCGACTACTTTGGTGCCTGCCTTGTAAAGCTTGCCTTCCTCAGCAATGTGCTTAACACTTGCTTGCTTGCCGGCAACATAGACTCTTTCGTCTCTGATAACATAGGCCTCAACCTCATCTGTTAGGCTGAGTTCACCCTGTTCTGCAAGGTAAGTACTAACCAGCATCCCGCGTACAGACGGGATTACATATATGACTAATATACATAATAGAATCAGCCCAAAATATGCAATTATTCCGACTAGCCACTTCCTCTTCATACCATAATATTATACAATAAAAAGCCTTTCGGGTACAATATATATTTACCGAAAGGCCTTATAATTACCATATTTTGTGCTATTTGCGATTTTTTATTGCTTTTTGCGTTTTATTTATACCTGTCCAAAATCTTCTGTTCCTTTTTCGAGAGTTTTCCGACTCCAGCGAGGTATTTTTCGAATAAATCCGGTCTCTTCTCCTTGGTCAATGCGAGCGCCTGCTCCCATCTCCAGAGATCAATTTCCTGGTGGTTGCCAGACAGCAGAACCTCTGGTACTGACATCCCCTCTATATCACGAGGCTTGGTGTAATGAGGATATTCGAGCAATCCTGAGTAGATAGATTCATCCATAACGGACTCCTCACTAGCCAGCACTCCATCTAAAAATCTTGCCATAGTATCAATAGTAACCATAGCAGGCAGCTCGCCACCTGTTAATACATAGTCGCCAATTGATATCTCTCTAGCATTGAGACTATCAAGAACCCTCTGGTCAACACCCTCATAATGTCCGCAGAGGATAGTGATTTCCTGCTCTTCTGACAGTGATTTCGCGATATCACCGCTCAGCATCTCTCCTCTCGGAGACATATAGAGCACAGGACCCGCGCAGTCGCGCGCTTTGTACGCGTCAAGAATAGGCTGCACCTGCATTACCATGCCTGCGCCACCGCCATAAGGTGTGTCATCAACACGGTTGTGTTTGTCAGTTGTGTAGTCTCTGATATCAATGAGATTCAGCTCAATTATTCCATTGTCAATTGCCCTTCCCAGCATGCTTGAATTCAATGATTCAAACATTTCCGGAAAAATCGTTAGGATATTAATCTTCATTACAGAAATCCCGGGATCAATTCGACTTCAATTATTTCCTTATCATCATCAATGCCCCTCATGAAGGCATCAACGGCGGGAATCATTATTTGTCTACCATCAGTTGCCTCAATATCCAGAACATTCTGGGCAGTATTCTGAATTACATCGCGCAGTGTACCGATTGTCTCATCGCTTGCTCTGTCATATACAGAATATCCCACAATATCTCTAACATAGTGCTGACCTTCTGGTAACTCATCGAGTTCAGATGCTCTAAGGAATACTTCGTATCCCGCTAGTTCCTCAGCTGCATTTCTATCTGTAACACCTTCTATCTTAATTACGACAGTGTTTTTCTGATATCTTGCACCTGTGCATCTTGCTTCGATTTCCTGTTTGCCACGACGAAGAAGGAGGTTCTTGCCCTCCTTCAAATTTTCAGAATCACCGCTGACTTTAACCTCTCCCCTGAGGCCTACAGCGGAAGTAACTCTGCCGATATTTACTAGCTCTGATTGGTCTCTAGTCTTCAACAATTTCTACCGTGACTCTCAGATTCTGCTTAATTGCGGCTGCTTTAACGACTGTACGCAAAGCTTTGGCGATTCGTCCCGATTTTCCGATAATCTTGCCGATATCATCGTCCGCAACGCGCAACTTAACAACTATATTCTTGCCGTCAATTTCTTCGGTAACATTGACCTCGTCAGGCTTGGACACCAACGCTCTAGCAATTATTTCTACTAGACTAGCCATTGTTACGTCCTTTCTTACTTGATAGCGCCTGCCTTCTTAAGAAGTGCTCTTACTGTATCTGTAGGCTGAGCTCCATTACCAAGCCACTTCTGTGCAGCTTCAACATCAACCTTAATCTCAGCTGGATCCTTCAGTGGATCATAAGTTCCGATTTCCTCGATGAACTTACCGTTTCTAGGTGTTCTTGAATCTGCTACTACGATTCTGTAGAAAGGCTTCTTGTGTGCTCCCATTCTCTTAAGTCTAATCTTTACCATTTCTGTTCTCCTTTATTGTTAATTAATAATTATTAGTTTATCTACAATCCCAGATTACGCATCATGTCGCGCGCTTTCTTAGGATTACTTAACATTTTGGTCATCTTCTTCATGTCTTCATACTTCTTGATGAGCTGGTTAACGTTCTGCACTGTTGTGCCGCTACCTGCTGCAATTCTCTTACGTCTTGAAGCATTCAGAATTGTTGGGTCCTGACGTTCCTGCTTGGTCATCGAAGTGATGATGCACTCCATTCTCTTGAGTTCTTTCTTGCCCTCTTCGAGATCGACATTCTTCTTGTCTGCTGCTGATATGCCTGGAATCATGTCGATGATCTTGCCGAGTCCGCCAAATTTATTGATTTGTTTCATCTGTCCGAGGAAGTCGTCAAGATCGAACTTGTTCTTTCTGATTTTAGCCTCGAGTTTTCTAGCCTCTTCTTCGTCGTATGCATTCTCTGCCTGCTCGATGAAGGACAGCATGTCGCCCATTCCGAGGATACGGGATGCTATTCTATCTGGATGGAAAGGTTCGAGAGCATCATACTTCTCACCTGTTCCCATGAACTTGATAGGTTTGCCTGTAACTGCCTTAACTGAAAGAGCAGCACCGCCACGGGAGTCACCATCCATCTTAGTCATGATGATGCCATCAACGCCGAGTGCATCGTTGAATCCGGATGCAATATTAACTGCATCCTGACCTGTGAGTGCATCGACAACGAGCAAAATCTCGTGTGGCTTGATGGACTTCTTAAGAACCTTCAGCTCATCCATCAGCTGTTCATCTATCTGCAGACGTCCAGCTGTATCGACAATCAGTACATTACAGCCCTTACGCTGAGCATCTTTAACCGCTTCAGACGCAATCTTCTCAGGATCCTTGGATCCCTCGATAGTGAAGACCGGTGCGTTGACCGCTTTGCCGACTACCTTTAACTGATCAATAGCTGCGGGTCTATAAACGTCGCATGCCGCAAGCATAGGCTTCTTGCCACACTGCTTGAGATAGTTAGCGAGCTTACCTGCAGTAGTTGTCTTACCAGTACCCTGAAGTCCCACGAGCATCAGCACAGTGAAACCACTAGGTGAATATGTGAGCTTGCTGCCGGAACCACCCATCATATCGATGAGTTCATCCTTAACAATCTTGACTACCATCTGATCTGGTGACAGGCTGGACATAACGCCCTGACCAATCGCCTTCTCCTTGATTGTTGCTACAAACTCCTTAACAACCTTGAAGTTAACGTCCGCCTCAAGAAGTGCCATCTTGACAGCACGCATAGCATTATCAAAATCCTTCTCGGAAATTGTTCCCTGTCCCTTCAGGTCCTTGAATGCGGATTGTAATTTTTCAGATAATCCTTCAAATGCCATTATTCAGCTAATTCCTCTATCATCTTTACTATAGGTTCAAGTTCTGTTTCTGATACGTCCAAAGCCTTGATCTTAGTTATCAGTTCTTCGGCGCGCTTCTGATTCTCCTGGTAATTGGCCACTAGTCCTAGTTTGCTATCATATTCCTCAAGCTTGGCCTCAGCCTTCTTAAGTGTATAATGTACAGCCTGCCTAGTCATACCAAGTTCCTCAGCAATCTCAGACAAACTCAGATTGTCCTCGTGATACATGGTCATAACTTCTAACTGGCTCTCCTTCAGGAGCGCTCCGTAGAAATCATACAGCATGCTCGCATATTGAACTGTACCTATATTCTCTTTCATACCGCACTATAATAACACAATAAAAACAGCCTGTCAAACATTTTGTTTGACAGGCTGTGTATTCTTTTAATTAGCTTACGATCTTTCCTGCGTCTGCTCTAGCCTGCTCCTCGTCAGTCATCTTAGTAACAGTGAATCCCATATAAGCCATCACCAGTGTAACGATTGGCATGAGATAGTTAAATACTGCCCAAGGTGCATAAGTCAGAGTTGATACTCCGAGAGTAGCCATGATGAACATTCCGCAAGTGTTCCAAGGAACGAGGCAGGATGTAACTGTTCCTGCAGACTCAAGTGCATTGGAGAGACACTTAGGATGCAGTCCAGCCTTTCTGTAAGCTGGTGCGTACATTCTTCCCGGTACAAGAATTGAAATGTACTGTTCAGGCATTACTACGTTGGAAAGTATACAAGTAAGCTCTGTTGCCCCAACCAGTCCAGCAGCTGTCTTGATGCGCTTGGTAATTGCATCAATGATTACAGCCAGCTGACCAGTGTCTTCCATTATTCCGCCGAACATCATAGCTATTACGGTCATCAGGATTGAACTAGCCATATTCATCAGGCCACCTGTTGACAAGAGGTCATTAAGTGCAGCAACATCTGTCTCACATACGAAACCATTCAGCGAGCAATCAAGGATAGCTCCAAAATTAGCTCCGCTCTGGAAGAAAGGTGCGAGGATTGCTCCTGTAATGAGTCCCAGAGTAATACCAGGAATAGCCGGTACTTTGAATGCGATCGCAAGGATTACAACCAGTGGTGGTAGCAACAGAATTGGACTGATGTTGAAGTTCTGTGCAAGTCCATCCATAAGAATCTGTGCCTGTGATGTATCTACATCGCCTGTTGATGCATGCAGGAATCCATAAATTCCGAAGAATACCAGTGAAATCACATATGCTACGATAGTTGACTTCAGCATGTACTTAACATGCGAGAACACGTCTGTTCCAGCCATAGCTGGTGCCAGGTTGGTCGTATCTGACAGTGGTGACATTTTGTCGCCAAAATAAGCTCCGGCAAGTACAGCACCTGCTGTTGGTCCGATAGGCATTCCGAGTCCATGTCCGATACCCATCAGTGCAAGACCCATAGTTCCCATTGTACCCCAGGATGTACCTGTTGCTAATGATGTAATTGAGCAAATGAGAACAGCTGCAACAAGGAAAATCTTAGGTGAAAGTAGCTTGAGTCCGTAGTAAATCATTGTTGGAATTGTACCGGAGAGCAGCCATACACCAACCATCATACCAACGATTGCCAGAATGAGAATTGACTGCATTGCTTTTCCAATACCATCAATCATCATCTTCTCGATTGTTTCCCACTTGTATCCCAGTGTCATTGCTACAATTGCTGCAACGATAACGCCTGCGAACATTGGAATATGCGGATCAACTTTGAAAATGATAATGCCTACTGACATTACTGCAACTAATGCGAAGAATGAAAAAATCGCATGTGCTAGCTTTGGTTCCTTAATCTCTCTCTCATCAATAAAGATGTTTTTCATTAGTGGTCTCCTTGTTAACCTTTGAAATAGCCTCTATTGTCTACTTTATCAAGAAGGTCGCCCTGTGTGCCAGCCTTCTTTCTTACCTTGTAATCAGGAATCAGTCTCTCGAGCATTGGCATTGCACCGATGCCATCTGGAGTCTGTCCTGGTAGCTGCCAGAAATCATGAGCACAATAATCGTTACCCTCAATGATTGCTGGTCCGTTAGGAGTAATTGCTACGTCCCAACCGATATATCTCATCTGAGGCACAACCATAGCTGCCTTCAGAATCATTTCCTTAGCTTCCTTGAAATAAGGAGTCTTGAATCCAATCAACTTCTTTCCTGTATAAGGATGCTCAGTGAAAAGCAACTCGGAAGTTGTATCACCAGGATGTGCCTGGAAGAGGAACTCTCCTGTTTCAAGATCAACTGGACCATGAAGGCCAAAATTATCAATGATACGTCCCTCGTTACCGAACTTCTGAACACAGTAGATCAGATGTGGCACTCCGTCATTATCAATGCATGTGATCATTCTCATGCAGTTAGCTGCACATGGATACATCTCTGCGAGATCCGGATGGTTCTCGATAACATCTTCGAGTGTACCGAATCCTTTCTCCATAACGTAGTTGTAGAAAGCCTCGCCATCCTTAAAATCCTTAGTGTAGATAAGCTCAGCACCCTTACCACATGAAAGGTTAATCATTTTGCAGAAGATTTTCTCTCTACCATTAAAATAGTTGATGATATCTTCCTTACTGGCATGCTCTACATCGCAGAATTCTCTTCCGATATAGTCCTTGAAAAGCTCATTGAACTTGATCTTATCATCAAAACAATCAGAATATGACTGATCGTTCATCTGCATGATGAACTTCTTATTTCTAAATCTTGTAAAATATGTATCTTTCTGCCAGTCTTTCAGGTTATACCATTGGAAGATAAGATAATCATAGTAACCTGCATCAAACTTCTTCATACAGCGAAGAACGTCAGCTGTAAGCCATGCTTTGCTCTTGCCGGTACGTCTATGAAGCTCGTCGATTACTTCTTTGAATTTACCAAAGCTTGCGCCCTTGATAACGTCTAATTTGTAAGCAAATTTGCCACGATTGTTGGCATCTTTCTGATTTAATTCAGCCATTTAAGAACACTTCCTTCAATTATACATATAGTTGTATTAATTATAACAACATCTAGTAGCAATTGCCACACAAACACACTAAATAATCAAAAAAACAAAAAAGAAAAAACCGGCGACGTCCTAATTTCCCAGGGGGTCACCCCCCAAGTATCTTCAGCGCTAAAGAGCTTAACTTCTGTGTTCGGGATGGGAACAGGTGTATCCT
>JAGHUP010000013.1 GCA_018064755.1 Candidatus Crickella equi
GACAAGGCTGGTTCACTGATCCTCGCAGTTGGACTCTTCTGCTTCGCACTTTCAACTATCCTCGGATGGTCACTGTATGGTGTTCGTTGCGCTGAGTACCTCTTCGGATCCAAGATCATTAAGCCTTACCAGATTCTGTTCTGCATCGTAGTAATCATCGGTGCTGTTGCAGAAGTATCCGTTGTTTGGGATATCGCTGATACTCTGAACGGATTCATGGCACTGCCTAACCTGATCGCTCTGCTCGTACTTTCACCAGTTGTTGTTGGACTGGCTAAGGAGTACTTCAACGGCGTTAAGGCTGAGAAGAAGGCAAAATAATAACAATTAAATAATAATGTTATTAAACAAGAGGCTCTCAATTATGAGAGCCTCTTTTAATACTTACGTCTCCTTTCATATATAATAATCTTGTCAGAATCTTAACGGCGTATAATGTTAAAATTACAAGAGGTATTTGCAATGAATAATTCAACCAACAAGTACAAATTCAACTGGGATAGTGCATTTGTAAACTTCATATTTACACTGGGTATTCTCATCCTAGCAACAATCATATGTGCGGTAATTCACCAGCAGAACCACAACGGTAGTACCCCTGCCCTGATGATTTTCATCCTTGCGATTCTTGTCATAGCGCGTATGACCAATGGTTATATCTGGGGAATCGGAGCGTCGTTCATTGGAGTAGTTGTTGTAAACTTCATATTCACCTATCCGTATATGAAACTAAACTTCTTCCTTGAAGGCTACCCTATTACCTTCATTACAATGTTGGTTGTTTCGATTATTACGAGTACCACATCAACTCAGATCAAACTGCATCAGAAGCTCAAGATTGAATCCGAACATGAGGAAGTTCGTGCTAATCTATTAAGAGCTATATCGCACGATATTAGAACTCCTCTTACCAGTATTATCGGTTCAACATCAGTATTGCTCAATGAAGACTGTCAGCTCAGCGAAGAACATAAGAGACAGCTTCTCCAAGATGTTCAGGATGACGGTCAGTGGCTGATAAGAGTAACTGAGAATATTCTTTCTATCACACGTATTGATGGAAATAATCAGCTTGTTAAAACTGATGAACTTGCTGAAGAACTGTTTGAAACCGCGATTCGTAAATTTAACAAGCGTCATCCGGATTCCGTTCCAATTGAAGTAAATCTTCCTGACCAGCCACTCATTGTTCCAATGGACATGATACTGATTGAACAGGTCTTACTAAATTTAATGGAAAATGCTCTTATTCATGGAACAGGCCTGAGCAAAATAGTATTGAGCCTGGAATCACGGGATAATATGGCAGTATTTTCAGTAATGGACAATGGTGCATGTATGCCCGACTATATGTTTCCTACCCTCTTCGAAGGCAGGCTCAAGTCGGACAAAATCATCAACAAAGGCAACAAGCGCTGCATGGGCATAGGTCTTGCAGTTTGCAGAACTATAATTGATGCTCACGACGGTACTATTACCGCATATAACTTGGAAGACCGAGAAGGCGTTGTTTTCTCCTTCGCTCTTCCTGTGAAAGAAATGGAGTCTAACGATGAAAATTAGAGACAAGGTTCTAATTATTGAAGACGATCAGAGAATATGCAACTTTATGTCATCAGTCCTTGAGTCTCACGACTACGATGCCAAAATCGCGCACACCGCGAGCGACGCCGAGGCGATGATACTGTCACACTGCCCTGACCTAATAGTTCTCGACCTGGGACTTCCTGACAAGGACGGTCTTGAGATCTTAGAGAATCTGCGCAAATGGTCCAGCCTTCCGGTTGTTGTAGTATCCGCACGCAGTCACGAGAATGACAAGGTACAGGCGCTTGATCTCGGAGCCGATGACTATATCACCAAGCCTTTTGGTACAGAGGAATTTCTGGCACGTATTAGAACCGCTCTAAGACATACCAGAACTGCGCTAGGTGATAATGAAGTAGCTCGTAAAGGCATCTATGCTGTCGGCGATCTTACAATTGATTACAATAAGCATCAAGTTCTTATTAATGGTGAAAATGCCAAGCTAACTCACAGCGAATTCCGTATTATGGCCCTACTCGGCAAGTACGCAGGCAAGGTGCTGACATATGATTTCATTATCAAGGAACTGTGGGGTCCAAGAGCTGGAGATAACAACCAGATTCTCCGTGTAAATATGGCAAATATTCGTCGCAAGATTGAGGAGAACCCTGCTCAGCCTAAGTATGTATTTACCGAAGCTGGTGTTGGTTATAGACTTGCTGAAGGCGACGATTTATAGGCAATTATAGATAGTCAAACAATTATCTAACAAGCCGTTAAGAAATTGTTTAGAAAAAAGATTATTGTGTTAAGCGAGCGTTCAAAGGACGCTCGTTTTATTGTTGATAAAAGTACATAAGAATAGAATATACCCATGGAATTATTTTTCTCAGAAAGGAGACTAATTTATGGACACTATAATGCAAGTTAATGGTGTGCTTAATGGATTTATTTGGGGTCCTATTATGCTCACACTGTTAGTAGGTACTGGCGTGTACTTCTCACTGAGAATCGGCTTCCCACAGTTCAGATTCTTTGGTCATGCAATGAAGAACACAGTTGGTAAAATTTTCGAGAAGACAGAGGCTGGTGAAGGAGAAATCACTCCTTTCCAGGCTGTATCCACTGCCCTCGCTTCAACAGTAGGAACTGGTAACATTGCCGGCGTTACTGCTGCTGTAGTACTCGGTGGACCTGGAGCAGTATTCTGGATGCTCGTTTCCGCACTCTTCGGTATGTGCACTAAGTTCGCTGAGGTAACTCTCGCTGTAAGATTCAGAGAGAAGAACCAGTACGGTGACTGGGTTGGCGGACCTATGTACTACATCAAGAACGGTATGGGCGAGAAGTTCAAGTGGCTCGGCGGCGTATTCGCTGTACTCGGTGCACTTGCTTGCTTCGGAATTGGTAACATGACTCAGGTTAACTCCATGGCTTCAACAGTATT